>SVDH01000048.1 GCA_015057865.1 Lachnospiraceae bacterium | reverse complement strand
AGATCAGCGGAAAAGGCGTGATGAAGACCATGATCCTGCCGGGACTGTTATCATCCAGACCGGATATGGGCGAGTTCAAACCGTACTGCTTTGGCGAAGTACAGCTGGAAGAAGGACCGAGCGTTAACGCGGTTATCCTTGGTGTTAACAAAAAGAAAAAACGTGCGCTGGCAGAGGAGCTTCCGGCACCGGTCAGAGCAAAGATCGTACAGAGAGACGGCTACAAAACAGTATTCTGGGAACTCGTAGAGGAAGAGTAATCCCGGGAACAGATTAAATAAACAATGCGATTACGCAAAAGGAGGAAAAAAATGGATAGAGCTGAACTTGAGAAGAAAGTACTGGAACTGGCAACAATGGCATTCAAAAGAGAGATCACGATTGATACAAAAGTAAAAGAGGATATGGGCAAGACTTCCATGAACATGGTAGCGCTTCTTTCCGAGATCGAGAACGAACTGGATACCGATCCGCTTGAGATCCCGACCGCAGCTGCATGCGATACAATGAAAGAGCTGATCGACCTGGTAGAAGAAAACTTGTAATAAACTGGTAACTGTTCAGGTCTCCATTTTGCGAATGAAGGGAGGCGGGGACCTGAACAGTTACCGTTTTTGGGTAGTCACGATAAATGAGCATAAAAGGAGAGACCTATGAGAATTTTAACGAAAGAAGATCAGGAAAAGCAGTATGCCAAATATTATGCATTATCTCTTTTTCCGCCGCCACATCAGATGGCACAGGACATCAAAAGCCGTATGCTCGATGAAGAGCATATGATCCCGCTTGAGAACAGAGATGAGGTATTAAAGTGCTATGTTGAACAGGAGTATATCGGATACGGTTATCTGGAAGGCTCTTGTGGATATATTTCAACCTGCACGTTTATGCCGAATGCAACAGCAGATATGATCGACTGGTGGTTTGTATGGCATGGTCAGGAAGAATCCCGCTACGGCATCTGGGACAAAGAAGATCATTATTATGTAAAAAGTGATAAGCTGGATCAGCTGGCAGATGAATCGATCCCGATGAAAGAGCGGATCATTGGTGTAACACATCACGTGCTCGAAGATACCGGTATGGGACCGGAGGAAATCGTGATTCAGTTCCAGGATCCGAAGGATTTCTTCTCTGAGGAAGAAATGAAAAAATCCGGTGTGCAGAGTGTTATCTGGGCAAATGGTTCCACAGCGGTTATGTGTCATGCAGTATTTGGAAATCCGGATGGAAAGGGCGTTATCCTGACTTCCCATTTCTGGATCGGTTATACCATGAAAGACGGTCAGCCGGTCAAGATCCTGCCGGAAGGCGTAAAGGTTCCTGAGGAAGCGATCCGCGGACTTGCACTGCACAGCATTAAGGAATATTCAAACCTTGGACATATGCTGCCGTATCTGTATGCGGAAGAAGTGGAAGGACAGGATGTCGTTTTAGAGCCGATGATCATCACACCGCCGGGCGAAAATACCGTTACAGCGGAAAGCTTTGTGGAAGAAATGTCGGAAGAGACAAAGGAAATCAACGAAATTGTTGATGCAGCGATCCGCCTGGCCCGTGCGATGGGTACCAGCAATATTCCGCTGTCCAGAGTGGACCAGGAGCTTGGAAAAGAATCCGGATATACCTATCAGTTCTTCCCGTCACAGTGGGAACTGAATGAGAAGTGCACCGAGACAATGGAAAACCATATGTTACGGGAGGCATGCAAAGTCCTGACGAATCAGGAGAAAGCACCGGAGGTTCGCATCAGAGATCTGATCGGACTCTTAAGCATCGAAGCGGAAGTGATCGATCGTCTGCAGTATGGCAGCAGCCGGAATATTGAGAATGCCAGAAAGTCTGCGTTTGGCAGCCCGGAATTATATGAAGAACTGACAGATGCGTATACCGTATTCATTCAAGACGGATGCAGATCCGGTTTGTTCTATGTTGACAATCCGAGAGCACGCGCTGCATTTATGGCGCATGGCATGATGGGAATGCGTGCATATTGCCGGAACGAATTGAGCAAAGTAGCAGAATTCAGAGCTGTTCTCAAAGAGATGTTCGGCGTATAAAAGGAGAACTTATGAACGTATTAGATCAAATTTATGAAAAAGCGAAACTGAATCCGCAGAAGGTCGCTTTTCCGGAAGCAGACAACGAAAAAATGATGCAGGCTGCTTACGAATGCGGAAAAGACGGATATATCATCCCGGTTCTGGTTGGGGATACCGCTCAGTTAAAAGAGCTGATCGCAGAGAGAGGATATGAGGAGTCCGTATTTACACTCGTAGATATTCAGGATGAGGAATATAAAAACGAAGTGATCGAGAAGTATGTGGCAATGCCGGATACCAGATTAAAACAGAAGGCACTTGGCCGCAGAATGGAGAATCCGCTGTATTTTGCAATGACGATGCAGGCTGTCGGCGATGCAGATGTTACGTTTGCCGGAATCAACAATACGACAGGTGATGTCCTTCTGGCAGGTCAGATGATCATTGGTATGCAGGAAGGCATCAGCACGATCTCAAGTATCGGTCTGTGTGATATTCCGGGATTTGAAGGCAGTGAAGGCTCCCTGCTTGCGATCGGTGACAGTGCAGTGTGCACCAATCCGGATCCGGATCAGCTGGCAAGTATTGCAATCTCCGCATGTGAGACAGTAGCTTCCCTGCTCGGTTGGGAGCCGCGCTGCGCGATGGTTTCCTATTCAACGCTCGGAAGCGGTCAGGGCGAGCTGATCGATAAGGTCGTAGAAGCAGTGAAGATTGCAAATGAAAAACGTCCGGATCTCGCAATCGATGGAGAATTCCAGTTTGACGCAGCAATCGTTCCTGCAGTTGCAGAGAAGAAAGTAAAGAGAGAAAGCAAGGTTGCAGGCAAGGCAAACGTTGTAATCTGGCCTGACCTGAACGTTGGAAACTGTGGTGTTAAGCTGATTCAGCAGTTTGGTCACGCAGATGCATATGGTCCGATGCTGCAGGGCTTTAACAAAGTGGTTTGTGACTGCTCCAGAGGGGCGCCGGTATCTGAGATCAAAGGCAATATCGTTATCTCAGCGGTGCGTGCTGCAGGAATCAAATAGGCCTGTATCAGAAAGGAAAAGACGATATGAGTTATAAGATTTTTGCAGTCAATCCGGGCTCTACATCCACGAAGATTGCACTCATAGAAGATGAGAATGTTCTTTTTTCCAAAAATGTTTCCCACGATGCAGATAAGCTGGCGGAGTTCAATGGGATCTCCGCCCAGCTTCCCTATCGGAAGGAAACCATCCTGAATCTGTTAAACGAAAACAACATCACACTGGATGATGTAGATGCTTTCGTTGGACGCGGCGGCGGCCTGATGGCCATGGAAGGCGGCACATATAAGGTCGACGAACTGGTTTTAGACCATGCGACCAGAGGTGCCAACGGCATTCAGCATCCGGCACAGCTGGGACCGCAGATCGCAAATGAGTTTTCGAAAGAGTATGGGAAACCGGCGTTTGTCGTAAACCCGCCTGATGTGGATGAAATGCAGGATGTAGCCAGAATGACCGGTATCAAAGGCGTTTATCGTATTATGCACCTGCATTCCCTGAATTTAAAGGAGACTGCGATTCGTCATGCGGCTTCTATGGGCAAAAAATATGAGGAATGCAACTTTGTAGTCTGCCATATCGGCGGCGGTATTTCCGTATCAGCGCATCGTGAAGGCAGAATGGTCGATGGATTTGATATCGTTAGCGGCGAAGGCCCTATGGCACCGACCCGCTGTGGCGCGATTTCGGTTGCACAGTTGATCGATTATGCCGATGGTAAGGATTTAAGGCACTTAAGACATCTTTGCACACGAAGCGGCGGTTTTGTAAGCCATCTGGGAATCTCAGATGCGATCGAGCTGACTGAGCGTGCCGCAAACGGTGACAAGTATGCGGATATGGTCTGGAACTCCATGATCTATCAGATCAACAAGGCGATCGGCTCCATGGCATCTGTTCTGCATGGCAAGATCGACGGCATTCTGCTTGGCGGCGGCATGGTCCACAGCAAGGACCTGGTAGCTAAGATCCGTGAAGCAAACGAGTGGATCGCTCCGGTTACGGCATATCCGGGCGAATTCGAGATGGAAGCAATGGCTGCAGGTGCTATCCGAGTATTGTCAGGAGAAGAAGAAGCAAAGACTTACACAGGAGTAAATATCTTCCGGGGATTTGACTTTGCCGGAGACTTTGATTCCGAAGAGTAAAATAGTAGATTAAAATGAAAAAGACTGTCGCAGTACGCGACAGTCTCAGACTGAAGACAAAGTCCAGGTAAAAGCCTGGGCTTTTCTTTTTCCCATTCTAAGCATCTCTTTCCTGTCGGCA
>SVDH01000011.1 GCA_015057865.1 Lachnospiraceae bacterium | reverse complement strand
TTAGAGGGCGTGGATCTGGTGACAGAGGGCGTTATTACGATGAGTAAAGTCGCCTCCTATATCGAGGACTACGTGCATGACAATCAGCTTTATGATGAATGGAGCAGGAAGAAGGATGGTGCATCGCGGATCACCCGGATGATGTTAGAAGAAGCAACCGATGTCCATTTCTTTGTCGGTCGGGCGAAGAACCCGATGCACCAGAATCCGGATCTTCCGATCAATTTCAATGTCAAAATGAATATCGTAAAAGAGATCGTAGAGAATCTGAAGTCGATCGGAAAAAAGGTCACGGTGATCTACTTTTAAGCAAAAAAGAAGTATGGACCTTTTTGGAGTTTTTCTTCAAAAAGGTCCATTTTTTATTGTATTACCATCCCTGGATCAAGACGGCTCCAAAACGGTTTAACAACGGTTTGAACGGATTGAATTAGATTGACAAATGGATTGGCAATGTGTAAAATGTGATAAGGTAATCACGAAAAGGTTTAATAAAGATTCAGATATAAAGCAGGGGGATGGGACATGACGATCGAAGAAATGAAAAACATAAAACGGGAACTTGGCTTAACGAATCAGATGCTTTCCGATCTTTCCGGTGTTCCTCTGGGGACGATACAAAAGATCTTCGGTGGTGCGACCAAAGCACCGCGCAAGGAGACGATTGACGCGATCGTGCTCGCTCTGTCAGAAAAAGCGCATGGCAGATCTGTAAAATATGAGATCTCCGGAAAGGACTATTACGTCAGAGAAAGAGCATTCGATTACTATCTGGATGATGTGGAGCAGGGAGAATACACACTCGATGATTATTATGCCCTGCCGGATGAAAAGCGTGTGGAACTGATCGACGGTGTCTTTTATGATATGGCATCGCCCTCGAAGATCCACCAGGGGATACTGCTTGGCATATCTGTACAGTTGGATGAATGCGTTGAGAAACATAAAGGCCATTGTTATTTGTATCTGGCTCCTTCGGATGTGGAGCTTGGAGAAGACAGGAAGACCGTTGTACAGCCGGATATCTACATTCACTGTGATCCTGAAAAAGAAGTGGACCGTCCGCATCACGGATCGCCGGATTTTATCGTAGAGATCCTTTCTCCGTCAAGCCGCAGCCATGATCTTTGGAGAAAGCAGGAACTCTATAGAAGACATGGCGTGCGGGAATACTGGATCGTTGATCCAAAGAATAAGAGCGTTGTTGTATATCATCTGACCGAACCGGAATTGCCGCGCACCTACACATTTGAGGATGAGGTGCCGGTTGGGATTTCAGAAGGGGAATGTACGGTGGATTTTAAAAAAGTTTATGCAAGAGTAAGACACTTTTATGATGAGTGACAAAGCGTTCGGATATGATTCGTGTTGAAAAAATGCAAAGTATGATATTGCAAACTTGCAACAAGACAGGGAAATGTAATATAGTCTAAAGAAATGCAATGCGCACTTGAATAAAAGAAAGAGTAGATTATTATGGATATCAATCATATTGAAGAGATCCTGTATCAGGTGGCAGAGAATCACATGAATGTGGAAGAGGCTATGCAGCAGCTAAAGCATCTGCCTTATGAAGACATCGGTTATGCAAACATCGATCAGCACCGGAATCTGCGCACCGGTCAGGCCGAAGTGATCTTCGGTCAGGGCAAGACGCCGGAGCAGATCGCGGGGATCATTTCCCATATGCAGGGCGATAATAAGACGATCCTTGTAACACGCGCAGATGAGAATGCTTATCGTGCAGTACTGGAGGTCTCTCCGAATGCAGTGTTTCATCAGCTGGCGAAGATCATCACGGTCGGTGAAAAACCGGAGCCAAAAGAAGACAGTGGAGTGATCGGTATCGTGACAGCCGGAACATCTGACATTCCGATTGCGGAAGAAGCAGCACTGACGGCTGAGTATTTCGGAAACCGGGTCGATCGGATCTTTGATGTCGGCGTTGCGGGGATCCATCGGCTGTTTGGAAAGCTTGACCGGATTCAGGAGGCAGATGTACTGATCGTGATCGCAGGTATGGAAGGCGCATTGGCAAGTGTTGTCGGCGGCCTGGTTTCCGTTCCGGTGATCGCAGTTCCGACCAGCATCGGGTATGGCGCAAGCTTCGGCGGTCTGGCAGCACTTTTATCCATGTTAAACAGCTGCGCAAACGGAATCGGTGTTGTCAATATCGATAACGGGTATGGCGCGGCATGTCTGGCAGGCAGGATTTTAAGGAAGAGATAAATAGGACGGAGATACAGTTTCATGAAAAAGGTAATCTATTTTGACTGTTATATGGGAATCAGCGGAGATATGGTTTTGGGCGCATGCCTGGATCTTGGTGTAGATGAGGAAGCACTCAAGACCGAACTTCGTAAGCTGCATGTTGAAGGCGTTGACCTGTCTGTGAAAAAGATGCTCAAAAACGGTTTCACAGGGACGGATGTCGAGGTACTTTCAAAGGAAGACGGACTTCCCGTTGATCATCTGCACGATCATGTGCATGGGGAGCATGGGCATAGCCATGAACATGCGCATCGCACGTTAAACGAAATTCGGAATCTGATCATGGGCAGTGATCTGGAGGATGCTGTCAAAGAAACAGCAATGTCCATTTTCATGGTGATCGCGGAAGCAGAGGCGAAGGTGCACGGCAAACCGATCGAAGAAGTCGGATTCCACGAAGTCGGTGCGATTGATTCGATTGTAGACATCTGCGGTGCGGCGGTCTGTCTGCATTTGCTGGGCGTAGAAAAGGTATACTGTTCTGTGGTCAGAGAAGGAACAGGATTTATCATGTGTCAGCATGGCCAGTTACCGGTACCGGTGCCGGCAGTTGCAAACATGATGCCGGGCAGCGGTATTATTGTCAAACAGACAGATGAGGTCCATACCGAGCTGGTGACGCCGACCGGTTTTGGTATCCTGAAAGGCACCAAAGCGATTTGCGGAACGATGCCGGAAATGATGGTAGAGAGCGTCGGACTTGGATTTGGTAAACGTGATGTCGGCCGCTTGAACGGGCTGCGCGCAGTCTATGGCACGATCATGGAAGAGGATGATGCGCTTCCGGAGATCCATTACGATGATCATGACGAATGTGAAGAGGTGCATACTCACGTTCATGCAGATGGAACGGTACATACGCATACGCATGAAGGTCATCACGAGCATAGCCATGCGCACGAGCACACCCATGATCACAGTCATGGACACGAGCATATGAACGGCCATGCACATGGTCACGGCCATGTGCATTCCGCGGAGCATACAACGAGGGTTCGTAACCGTCTTGCAAAGGCGATCGGGCACCTCGAACGCGTGAAATTAATGGTAGAAGAAGACAGAGACTGCGCAGAAGTGCTGATCCAGCTTGCTGCGGTCAAGTCTGCACTGAACAATACAGGAAAAGAGATTTTAAAAGAGCATATGTCACACTGTCTGATTGAAGCGATTGAGAAGAAAGAGTTCTCTGAGATCGAGGAACTGAACAAGGCGATTGATCAGTTTATTAAATAAGCTTAGCGCAACCTCGAATTGATGGAGAAAGTATATGAATAAATCTGTTGAGCAAAAATACAACGCTTTAAAACAATACCTGCAGAACCTCGGCAGTGTTGCTGTGGCATTTTCGGGTGGTGTGGATTCTACACTGCTTGCCCGTGTGGCACATGATGTGCTGGGAGATCGGATGATCGCGATCACGGTACATTCCTGCTTTAATGCAAAGCGAGAGATGAATGAAGCAGACGATTTTTGCGCAGAAAACGGAATCCGTCATCTGATCTGTGATGTAGATGTCTTATCGGTAGAAGGCGTCGCGCAGAATCCGCCCGACAGATGTTATCTTTGCAAGAAAGGTTTGTTTGAACAGATCAAACAGACGGCGAAAAAGCAAGGGATCGAATATGTGGCAGAAGGATCCAATGTGGATGACGATGCGGATTACCGCCCGGGACACAGAGCGATCAAAGAGCTGGATATCAAAAGTCCGCTTCGGGAAGCAGGTCTGACCAAGGCAGAGATCAGAGAATTGTCAAAGGCGCTTGGATTGCCGACTGCAGCGAAGCCGTCCTTTGCATGTCTGGCATCCCGGTTTGTATATGGAGAACCGTTGACAGAAGAAAAGCTTCTGATGATAGACCGTGCGGAGCAGCTGCTTTACGATCTTGGCTTCCATCAGTTCCGCGTACGTATTCACCAGAATGGTGCGGAGGATATTGCCCGGATCGAGGTGCTTCCGGAGGAGTTTGCAAAGCTGATTCAATCAGAGGTCCGAAGCGAGGTCTCAGCCAAGCTGAAAGATTATGGCTTTTCCTATGTCAGCATGGACCTTACAGGATACCGAACCGGAAGTATGAATGAAACATTAAATTTATAACCCCCCAAGGGGCTTGTTCGTTTCAGGATTGCTGATTAAAGTAGATGTGTAGGATGACCGACCAGGGATAGCAGGCTGAACAATCAGCATCAAAAGAGGGAACGATGTCAGGAGCAACAACGGCTGTCGCATATGAGCAGCAGACAGAACTGATCAAAGACAAAACAAGAGGATATTGGACGAAGCGTGCAGACAGTTTTTCCGAGACGCGTCACGAAGAGCTGCACAGTGAGCAGGCAACTTATTGGCGCACTGAGATCGCGATGAATCTGCAATTAAAAAAAGGGATGCGGATTCTTGATGTCGGCTGCGGTGCAGGATATTTTGAAGCGATTCTGGCACCGTTTGGCTGCAGGATAACAGGTGTAGACCTGACGCCGGAAATGATCGCACAGGGAAAAGCCCTTTTAAAACGTCATCATATCGACGCAGAGCTTCTGGCCATGGATGCAGAGAATCTGGAGTTCCCGGATGAATCCTTTGATGTGGTGATCACCAGGAACTTAACCTGGAATCTGCCGCGTCCCGATAAGGCATACAAAGAGTGGCATCGTGTACTGAAGACGGGCGGTGTATTGTTAAACTTTGATGCGGAATATGCAAAGAATGTATATCGCTGCGACCAGAGCTTGAACAAAGCGCACGAAGCACTTCCCCAGACCACGCTGGATGAGTGCAGCATGCTTTACCGTATGCTTGCTGTAAGCACAGTAGATCGTCCGGATTGGGATGCGCAGGTACTTGCGCAGATCGGGTTTACGGATATTGTGACAGACACCTCTGTCAGTGACAGAATCTTTCCGGTAGAAAACCGGTTCTATATCCCGGATCCGATGTTCAGTATACGGGCTGTAAAATAGGATATGTTAATAATGAGTAACACCGGTCTTTCAAAGGATATTGGAAGGCCGGTTTTTCAATAGAACGACGAAAGAGGGAAAGGTATGAACGATCACGGTAAATATTCGTTGGATGCCGTATTACAGATCTGGGAAACCGCAGTTAACTGTGGAGATACCAAAACACGGATACAGCGGGCTTCAAAATGGAACAGTTATTATGCATATCTTGTAGCCAAGGCAAAACAAGCCGGCTTAGAAGAGCAGTTAGAGCAGGATGTTTTTTTTGAGCAGCTGCTTTTGAGAAAGGCATTAAAAGATACAGATCATGTGATCGATATCGGATCAGGAGGCGGCAGATACACCTTGCAATTTGCAAAAACATGTGAGCAGGTAACCGCGCTGGATTCCTGTGCGGACAATCTGGACCTCATCCGCCTTCGTGCACAAAGAATGGGATTGACGAATATTGCATACCATAAGAGCTTTTGGGAAACATATCAGTCGGAACAAATGTATGATGTGTCATTTTGTTCGATGTGTCCGGCAATCTGTTCGATGGAAGACATCCTGCGTATGGAGAAGGTGACCAAACGGTTATGCTGTCTGATTACGATCGCAGAAGGATCTTATGATACGCATCGAATGCGAATGCTGGAAGAATTAGAGATTAGACCAGATGGCACATTAACAGAGGCGATTCACTACTATAATACGCTTTATCTGATGGGAAGACAGCCATCTGTTTTCACACATGAGATTCATCAGGAACGGGATGAAACCGAGGAAGAGATCATGGAACGGTATCCTGTTTATTTCAGCATTTTTGGTGTGTCAACAGATGATGCAAAACGATATCTGTCAGATTATCTGAGAAAACATGCTGTGAATGGGGTTTTACATGAGAAAAGCAGGTATCGTCTGGCGATGATTTCATGGAATCCGGGAAAAAAGAACCCCTAGGGGGGCTTTTATTATCTTTTTGAATAGAGATAATGGTAATGAATGAGTTTGTATTCGTCGTTAGTACGAATATGACTGAAAAGACTCCGATCAGGAGAAATAAGACAAGGAGGAGTAGAAAATGGCTTGTTTTTTAGTATCAGCAGCTGAGGCTGTTGTGGTTACAGCTGTAGCGGCAGCACAGTCAAAAAAAGAAAAGAAAGAAGCAGAAGCAGGAAACATTGATCTTTCTGAAGGAAAAACAGCTGTGCTTCCTGCAGAAGGACAGGGACATGTTCCTTTTGTAAAGAAGTTAAAATGGCTTTCCTATATGCTTTGGGGTGGCGCGATCCTGCTGGCATTTGAGCATTTATGGCATGGAGAGGTTGTGCCGTGGTTCCCGTTCCTGACCGCGATGGCGGACCCTGCGGATGCCATGGAAATGTTCCATGAAATGGCAACTGTCGGGGTGACGATGGCAGTGCTGATCACTGTCGTATGGCTGATCATGGTTGCGGTTTCCAACGTGCTTGAAAAAAGAGAACTGCCGGAGCAGTCTCCCGAAGCATAGAAAGAAGGTTGAAAGATGACATTATTGATCACAGTATTTGCAGCAGTGATTGCTACTGTAGTATGGTATAACATTGGAAATAAGATGAGTATTGGTGTGCTCTGCTTTCTTTTCTGGGGCGCATCGATCATGTGGTTTGTAGACGCGATATTTGAATATGCTGAGTTAAAGGCAGATTATTTTGCGCCGGCAGCAGCAGATATGCTCAATGATGCATTTCTTGGTCTGGCCGTCGTAGCACTTGCGCTCGTGATCTGGCTGATCGTACTTTTGATCCGCGATCCGAAGGGGACGGTACGTCTTTCTCTGCGCAATATGAGTAAGTAGGTATCTAAGCAGCTTCATAAATGAATCAGATAAGGGAGGGGAATTCTTTAATGTTTCCCCTCCCTTATCGCATGTCAGAGTAAGTTATACTATTTGCAGCCGAGAACCATAAAGAGCGGTGTAGAAGAAAAGTTCATTTTTTCTTCCGGTGACCACAGCTGCTTCCATACAAAGCGGTCTGATTTTACGTTCATCCCGAATTTAGACAGACATGTAACATCCCATTGAGGTCTTTGAATTCTGGATAACGGGACATTTGCAGCAATCTCTTCCATGACATCAAAGTTATCACCGATGTTTCCGTCTTTTATACCGGCAGCCTTCGTATTGATCCGATCCGCTTCGTATGCATTACGAGCGGATTCATCAAATAGGTAATGATACCAATTGGCATCAAAGTTTAACAGTATGCCGCCTTTTTTTAAGACGCGTGTCCATTCCTGATAAGCACGTTCGGGATCCGGCAGATTCCAGGTCAGGTTTCTGGAGATCACAACATCAAAGCTTTGATCCGGGAAATCCAGTTCCTGGGCATTCATTTCCAGAAAGAGGATTCTGTCTGCAAGAGGACCGGCATTGCTGCGTGCTTCATTTAGCATTGCCGGTGTCAGATCGATCGCGGTAACGGAAAAACCGGCTTCCGCTAAAAGAAACGAGAAAAAACCGGGGCCGGTTCCAATGTCAAGAACTTTGATCTGAAAGGGGGACTGATTCGGAAAGTGTGTCTGGATATGCGTATGCAAAAAATCCTTCCACACATAACGCCGGTCAGAGGAAAGCTCAGTCTTGTTAACATCAGAATACCCGGCTGCCCGGTTCGTCCAATACATAAGATTTTTATGAATGATCGGATTGGAATACACCATTGGTTGGATTTCCTTTCAACTGTAATCTTAAAAAGCATAGCATTTCAGAAGATGTCTTCACAACCCCCCGGGGGGCTTGTAGATGCATGGAATATCACATTAAAATTGATTTGATAGTATGATTAATCACATAAACAATAAGGGGATTCTATGATGAAAAAGAAGATGATAAAAAAAGTTCTTGCCACAGCAGCTGTGGCAGTGATCGCGATTGGATTACTGGCAGGCTGTGGCAGCGACGGAGCTGATCAGGGCGCAGGATCTGCCGGAGCAGAGGCACAGGCTGCAGGTGAAAAAGTATTTACTTATGGCGATACGACATTTAATGCAGAAAACGATGAATCCGATGTCAATCCACACAATGGTTATGCGGGATGGGCATGCATTCGTTATGGAATCGGTGAGACGTTATTCCATTATTCCGACGCGATGGAGTTAGAACCCTGGCTTGCCAGTGAGTACACCAATGTGAATGATACAACATGGGAAATCACACTCAATGATGGAATCACATTTACAAGCGGCCGGGCACTGGATGCACAGGCTGTAAAAGAATGTCTTGAGGATCTGGTTGCGGTTCATGAGCGGGCAGCCGGTGATCTGAAGATCGATTCGATTGAAGCGGACGGACAGACACTGACAATCCATACGACAGAACCGGTGCCGGCACTGATGAATTATCTTTCTGATCCGTATGGATGCATCATTGACATGGAAGCCGGCATCACGGAAGATGGAAATGTTTCCGGAACCGGTCCGTATATCGCGACAAAGATCGAGACAGACAAAGGTCTGACACTGGTTAAAAATGAGAACTACTGGAACGGAACACCGAAAATCGACAAGATCAATGTACAGACGATCACAGACGGCGATACGATGACGATGGCGCTTCAGAACGGCGATCTTGATGCAGCATATGGTCTGCCATATGCCAGCCTGCCGCTTTTCGCGTCGGATGACTATACGATTTCATCCTGTGAAACATCACGATCCTTCTTTGCACAGATGAATTACGAAACAGAGGCATTGCAGGATATCAATGTACGTAAGGCGATCGCGAGCGCGATTGACAGAGAGAACTTCGTTAACGTACTATTAGATGGTAATGGTGCAGTGGCTGTCGGGCCGTTCCCGAAGAACTTTGCGTTTGGAGATACGACTGTAACGGATGAGCCGTTTGATCTCGCGGCGGCAAAAGGATATCTGAAAGAAGCTGGTTGGGAAGATACAGATGGCGATGGCTATGTCGACAAGGATGGACAGAAGCTGACGATCCGCTGGCTGACCTATCCGAGCAGACAGGAGCTTCCGCTTCTGGCAGAATCTGCACAGGCAACTTTAAAGGATATCGGTATCGATGTTCAGGTCAATAATACAGCGAGCCATCAGGACTATGTTGATAAGGGTGAATGGGACATCTTTGCAGGCGCATTCGTCAGCGCGCCGACAGGTGATCCGGAATACTTCTTCACAACACATTGTCTGGATACTTCCTCTAAGAACAGAGGCGGATATCACAGCGATCAGATGGAAGCTTTAGAAGAAGAGATGGCATCGACATTTGATATTGATAAGAGAGCAGAACTGGCAACACAGATGACGCAGACGATGCTGGATGATCAGGCATTTGTATTCGCTTCCCATCTGAAGATGTCGATCGTATCAAAAGCAAATGTGACCGGACTGGTCGCACATCCTTGCGATTATTATGAGTTTACGGTAGATCTGGATATTAACTGATTATGCAACGTTATATAATAAGACGATTGCTGCAGCTGATCCCGATCTTAATCGGGATCACGCTGCTTACGTTTCTATTGATGAATGTTTCATCAATCGATGCAGTCGATATTATGGAACAGAATACGGGTGGCAGCTGGAGCGAAGCACAGAAGGAATTGATGCGGCAGGAGCTGGGGTTAAATCTCCCCTTGCCGTTACAGTATCTGCGCTGGCTTTTTAATCTGCTGCGTGGAGACATGGGCGTTTCGTATATTTCGGGACGGCCTGTCTTTTCTGCGTTTATGGAAAAGCTGCCGGCGACCATTTATCTGACCATAACATCGATCGTTCTGACGATCGTGATCTCAATCCCGCTGGGGATCATCTCTGCGGTCCGGCAAAACAAGGTGACGGATTATATCATCCGGTTCTTAAGCTTCATCGGCAACTCTCTGCCCAACTTTTTTGTGGCGCTTTTACTGATCTATATTTTTGCATTGAAACTTGGGCTCTTGCCTGTTATGGGAAATGCCGCGGGCTTTAAAAGCGTGATTCTTCCGACGCTGACACTGGCGATCGCGATGGCGGCAAAGTATACCAGACAGGTGCGGGCAACGGTATTGGAAGAGCTGAATCAGGATTATGTGACCGGCGCGAGGGCAAGAGGAATCTCAGAAAGAAGGATCCTGTATTTTAATGTCTTAAAATCATCGATGCTGACGATCGTCACACTTCTGGCACTCTCAATCGGTTCCCTTCTTGGCGGAACGGCAATCGTAGAATCCATCTTCTTGTGGGACGGGGTCGGCAAGCTTGCCGTTGATGCGATCATGACCAGAGATTACCCGATCATCCAGGCGTATGTGATCTGGATGGCGATCATTTACGTTGCGGTCAATCTGGTGACGGATATCGTGTACCATTATCTGGATCCACGGATCCGGCTGCAGGATACGCATGGGAGACAAAAAAGAAGAAAAAGAGTTGTATGGGGCGGACAGCGCGAGGTTTCGGTCAAGCCTGTGAGAAGCACGACCTGGAATGCACCGGCGTCCGATTCGGATCATATTACGGTCCGAGCACAGAAGATCCGAAAGGATTATACAAAGATCCGTTTGATCGTGTTTCTTATATTGGTCGGCATCCTTCTTCTGATCGCAGCATTTGCGGCTCATATCACACCCTATGATCCTTATGCGCAGGATCTCTCTCAGGCGCTTCTGGCACCGGGAGACGGGCATTTCCTTGGAACAGACCGGTATGGAAGAGATATGCTGTCCCGTGTGATCATGGGATCGCAGACAACGGTTTATGCGTCTCTTTTACTGGTGCTGATCATTGTCATTGTTGGTATGATCGTTGGCGTGATCTGTGGATGGAAAGGCGGCAAGCTTGATACGGTGCTGATGCGGATCTCTGATGTGTTCCTGGCATTTCCGGGAATGGTTTTCGCGATCGCAGTTGCAGGCGTGCTGGCAGGCGGTCTGATGAATGCGGTTGTCGCACTCGCTGCGATTTCCTGGCCGAAGTTTGCAAGGCTTGCACGTAGCCAGGTGCTTGCGATTCGCGGACTGCCCTATATCCAGGCAGCAAAGCTTGCCGGCTCGGGAACAGGAAAGATCATATGGAAACACATCCTGCCGAATATCACAGGACCGATCATCGTAACTGCGGTTCTGGAGATTGGAACGATGATCATGGAGCTGGCCGGTCTGTCATTCCTTGGACTTGGCGCGACACCGCCGCTTGCGGAGTGGGGTTCGATGATGAGCAATGGCAGAAGCATGCTGCAGACCTGTCCGTGGGTTGTTTTGGCACCCGGTGCAGCGATCTTTATCACGGTGGTGCTGTTCAACCTGCTTGGTGATACGGTCCGTGATGTGATGGATCCAAGGCGGAGGTAGATGAGAATGGATTATTATACAAATACACACCCCCTTCTGGACATCCGCCACATCGATGTCTGCTACAATGGCATACCGGCCGTCGAAGATGTCTCGCTGACTGTCCGACCGGGCGAGATCCTTGGCATTGTCGGAGAGTCGGGCAGCGGAAAAAGTACTGTGATCCGTGCTGCTATGGGGCTTCTGGGCGGAAGCGGTATGGTGACAAAAGGCGATATTTATTACAAAGGAATCAACATCCCGGATGCAGATCCGAAAATGCTGCGTTCTCTGCGGGGCGCTGAAATGGGCATGATCTTTCAGAATGCAGGAGCATCATTAAGTCCGATCCGAACCATCGGAGACCAGATGTTTGAAAGTGTTCGTGCACATGAAAGAATCAGCCGCGAGGAAGCAGATGCGCGTGCGGTCGATCTGTTTGCGCGAATCCGTCTCGAAGATGGAGAACGGGTTCTTGAAAGCTATCCGTTTGAATTGTCCGGCGGCATGAATCAGCGTGTCGGCATCGTGATGGCAATGCTGTTAAAACCGGATCTGTTGTTTGCGGATGAGCCGACCAGCGCGCTTGATGTGACCGTACAGGCACAAGTGGTAGAAGAACTGCTAGCGCTACGGGAGGCATTTGGGACTGCGATAATAATCGTTTCACATAATATCGCAGTGATTGAAAAAATGGCCGATACGATTGCCGTCATGCATCATGGAAAACTGGTCGAATACGGACCGGTGCAGGAAGTGATCCGGCATCCGAAAGAGGACTATACCAAGCAGCTTTTGGGAGCAGTATTGCGTTTGCAAAGATGACAGGAGAAACCAATGTCTCACTTACTGGAAGTGAAAAACTTAATCAAGACCTTTTCCAATAAGGGGCAGCAGCTCGTCGCAGTTGATGATATCAGCTTCTTTATTGATCGCGGCGAATGCCTCGGTCTGGTCGGTGAGAGCGGATGCGGAAAGAGTACAACTGCAAATATGATCCTGCGTCTGACAGAGGCCGATGCAGGAGAGATTCGTCTGTATGAGGGAAGTGCAGGAAAAGATATTCTGAAGCTGCGTGGACGAGAATTGAAGCAATACTATCGGGATATCCAGATGGTATTTCAGTCGCCGCAGGACTCCTTCGACCCGAGACATACACTCGGAGACGGGATTATGGAAAGCATGATCAATGCAGGTGTGTCACGCACAGAGGCAAAAGTAAGGATGGAGATGCTGCTGGAAAAAGTGGAGCTTTCCCCGAAACTGGCAAAGCGGTATCCGCATGAAGTGAGCGGCGGGCAATGTCAGCGCGCCGCGATCGCGAGGGCATTGGCGGTTGATCCCAAGCTTTTGGTCTGCGATGAAGCAACCAGCGCGCTTGATGTGACCGTACAGGCACAGATTGTTGCGCTGCTGAATAAGCTGAAGGAGGAGATGGGCGTCTCGATCCTTCTGATCTGTCATGACCTTGCACTGGTGCAGCATATGTGCGATCGTGTTCTCGTGATGTATCAGGGGAAGATCGTAGAAGAAGGGAAACCGGATGATGTGATCCGGCATCCGAAGGAAGACTATACAAAGCTGCTGATCAGGTCAGTTTAGTCTTCGTTGAAATTCGTAATATTGTTGTCGTTCAGAATAAAATCATAAGTATTCAGGTCGTCTCTTAAGACCCAGCCGGCTTTGTGCCAGAACTGGTTTCCGATTTCGTTTTTCTTGTATGCGACCAGAGAAACCTTATTGATCTTTTCTTTTTGCAGTTCGCGCATGGCAGTGACAGCCATGGTTTTCCCGATGCCCTGCCGTCTGCAGTCTTCTCTGACACAGACGTGATAAAAGCAGGCGTTTCTACCGTCGTGTCCGCAGAGGATCGTGCCGATGATCTCGCCGTCCTGTTCCGCGACAATGCTCGTTGTGGGGTTGCGCTTAATAAATCGTTCAACGCCTTCTTTGGAATCATCGATTGACCGGATGCCGAATCCTTTGATCGTCATCCATAATTTCTTGACGTTTTCATAGTCCGCCAATGTCATCGTGCGGATGGTATACTCCATATACAAAAAACTCCTTTCCGCTTCATACTGTTTACTTTTATATTTTTTTGCGGCAGATGTCAATAGGTAAGTGGATGTAGGCAGACAGATGAAATAATGTGACAGAAAAGAGATCGTGTTCGGGATAAGATCATACTGCATGGGACATGCACTAGAAATCCGTCCGCAGATGATCCGGCAGTACTTCAGTTACAGGAGGACGCCCGCTGTATAAAGTATAGTGCCCATTTCTGATTTTTCCGATAACGGTCAGATCACAGGAGACGGCAAGCTGCAGGCTTTCTGCAGTGGGGGTCTCTTTTCCGGCAATCAGCGGGATGCCGGACCGGATGACCTTCTGGATCACATCGACCGGCATGCGGCCAGTTGTATAAAGAGCGCATCTTGACAGATCCAGACCGTCTATCAGCGCACGGCCGATTGCTTTATCAATGGCATTGTGACGTCCGATGTCTTCGTACATACAGTACCATTTTCTTTTATGAAACAGTCCGGCTGCATGTGTAGAACCAGAAATATTATGAAGAGGGAAATCTGTTTTCAAAAAATGATCACAGTCCTGAATAAACTTCAGATCCCAGTCCGTAAGTCGTACTTTGGCAAAGGGTAAATCCTGTACAAAGTCCTGGTTGAGCACACGTGTACCGGTGCAGCAGGTCGGAGTAAGTTCCACAAAGGATTCTTCTGACTCGTTGAAAGCGCCTGATGATGCGCTTTCAGGATGTTTCATATGATTCAGAAAGACACGGGCCCGGTGGCCGGTCTGGCAGATGTACAGAAGATCCACGTCTTCCGCTGAGCGGATAATTCCTTCAGAAAGAAGCCTTCCAAGTACCAACTCCGGGAGATTGACTGCTGTACAGGTCAGTCGAATGGTCAGTTTGTCCTGAATATAGATATCAAGGATATGCTCCGACAGCAGATGCTCTACATGAGGCTGCGCTGTCAGATCCCGTGTTGTTGTTCCGCTATCCGGTATCTCATATTGCGGATATGGATTTGGTTGAATCAGGTCCTGCTGATCCTGAAAAAGATTTTGAATTCGCATACTACTATCTCCTGATTGAATCAACGGTGTTGTAATTATCATAATCGACAACAGGATGAATGAAAAGCTATAAACGCGTGCAAAACATTTTTCATGGAATTGACCTTTTCTTTTTTGTAAGTATTTGTTTTAATACAATTGTATTGAAAACTTGAAAACCCTGTCATAGTTTGTTTGTTGACAACAGCAGGGATGGAGGTAGTCATTATGAAAAAGAAACTATTTGCGGTATTGACGATAAGCGCTGTTATGGTTCTGGGCTTAAGCGCATGCGGCGGCAGCGGGACAGCGCCGGCAGAGGAAGAAGGATCACAGGCCGCCACAGAACAGGTGTCAGAAGCAGCGGATGAGGTTTCGAACGAGGCAGTCGTTGATGCTACTAAATATGGCTATGGCGGATCGGATCCTGTTGAAGCAGCAGCTTATCAGTACATGGCCGAGGAGATGAGCAAAAACTATGATGCAGCAGATGTCAGCATCCCGACCGTGACGATCGTGGCGGAAGATTTGACGAATGAAAATGATGTCGTTGTTTACGGAGATTTCTGGATTGATAATTACAACATTGAAGGAGATACACTCAAGAGTGTTTCCGGAGGTCATTATCCCGGTGTGATGCACATGAAAAAAGACGGTGATGGCTATGTGGTCAGTCAAATGGATCTTGTGGCAGACGGAGGAGACTTTGATCAGAGCGCAAAGGAACTGTTCGGTGACTATTATGATGACTTCATGAATGTCTACAGTGACAGTGACGCACGTGATGAACTTCGAAAGATTACCGTGACAGACTATGTGCATTTTAATGGTCTTTCCGTTACGCAGTTCCAGGATGAAGGCTGGGATCCGGTAGAGCTGTATCAGTAAAAAGATGGGAAAAAGACAGATTCGGGAAAGAAGTAAGTGAAAATGAATCAGGATAGAAAAACAAAGATAAAAGTTGCTGTCTGCCAAATGGATTCGCAGAATGACAAGCATCAGAACCTGAAGGATGCAAAGAATATGATTTGCGAAGCCTCTGAAAAAGGGGCAGATCTTGTGGTGTTTCCGGAGAACATGAATTTCATGGGAAAAGGCTATCGGTATCAGGAAGAACCAATTCCGGGGCCGACAACAGATTTTCTGGCAGCGCTTGCAAAGGAACATGGCATCTGGATTTTGAGCGGAAGCATCCCGGAGACAGAAGGCAGCATGGAAGTGCCAAAGCCGAAGAACTCTCTGGTGCTGATTGATCCGACAGGTAATATCTGCTGCAAATACAGCAAGCTTCATTTGTTTGACGTGGATCTGGAAGACGGCAGTTCCTTCCGGGAGTCGGATACTGCTACACAAGGAGAAGATATCGTAGTTTGTGATACCAAACTGGGACGGCTTGGCTTTACGATCTGTTACGACCTGCGGTTCGGAGAACTGTATCGGCTGCTGTCCCTGGCAGGTGCAAAGGTGATTTTCGTACCTGCATGCTTTGCCCTGCAGACCGGGCGGGCGCACTGGGAAGTCCTTTTGCGGGCGCGCGCGATCGAAAACGGTGTCTATATCGTGGCGTGCAACCAGATCGGGAAGAAACACGACATGACGGCCTACGGACATTCGATGGTGATCGATCCGTGGGGCAGGATCATCGCGCAGGCAGAAAACAAACCGGGCGTCCTGATGGCAGAGATCGATCTTTCGGAGATTGAGAAGGTGCGTGCACAGATTCCGTCGCTTAAAAACCGGCGTGGCGATCTGTATGAATTGCTTGGGGAAGTGACAGTTTTTGAGGCGTAGATAAGTTCCTGGCGAGGTGATTGCTTCTATGGCGTACGAGCATTCCGATCCGACTGCTCTGTGTACGGTATCACCGGAAAGACATAGATGATTTCATACCAGAATGGATCCTATCAATTGTCTGGTATCACATAAAAAGGTAATAATCATACCAAGAAAGAAGATACTTGGATTCTGGTATAACAGAAAAGCAGCATTGATTATACCAAACGAGCAGCCGCTCAGAATTTGGTATAAATTCAATGCTTAACATTTTCCTACCAGTCAGATATATTGAAGCGACAAGGTATAACTGATCAATAGATTTATGCATACCATATGTGGCCGATATTGCGGGCTGGTATGAAATTGAGAAATAACCGTCCACTCAAATGCCTGGAAGTGGCTAAATTGATATGATATAGGGTTCTTCGTACTAAAAATACAGTAAATTTATAACAGCTGTTTTTCCATGTCAGGTCAGCCGGAAACCTTAATAATGGCTGAAGGACTGACAAATGTCGAAGAAATGGCATGTGGCCGCTGTTCTGGCGGAAGATCGCCTCGACAATCCCGAATTGTATATTTTTTCATAAAGTGAAAGCTATGTTGACAACAAATTTAATCGTGCTATAATGAGAACAAACATATGAACAAGTGCTCATATGTTAAAATCAAAAATGTCACAAAAAAGTATTAACAGCATATAGATTGGCGATCAGCCAAAGGGAGATATAGATTATGAAGAAAACATACAAGATCGAAGTGGACTGCGCAAACTGTGCCGCAAAGATGGAAGAAGCGGTCAAGAAGACAGAAGGTGTCAAAGACTGTACGGTAAATTTCATGGCGCTGAAGATGAAAGTGGAGTTTGAAGACGGAGCAGATGTAGATTCCGTGATGCAGTCGGCACTGAAGGCCTGTCGCAAGGTAGAGTCAGACTGCGAGATCTATTTATAGAAGAAGCAAGGATGCTGCGTCATATGGCGCAGCATCTTTGATTTAAAATGCAACTGTTCAGGTTTCCTTGAAAAGAAAGCAGATGAGTACATCATGAATAAGAAACATAAAACAGTATTGATCAGGATCATCATTACGGCAATACTAATGGTCGTATTCGCTTTGCTGCCGGTCAAGGGCACGGCAAGGCTTTTGCTTTTTCTGATCCCATACATCCTGATTGGATATGACATTTTAAAAAAAGCAGGAAAGGGTATCATCAACCGCCAGGTATTTGATGAGAACTTTCTGATGGCAGTGGCGACGATCGGCGCGATCATTCTGGGTGAATACACGGAAGGCGTGGCCGTTATGCTGTTCTATCAGATCGGTGAACTGTTTCAGAGCATGGCGGTCGGCAAGAGCCGCAGAAACATCGCGGATCTGATGGACATCTGTCCGGATTACGCATATCTGCTGACCGAAGACGGTGAGATCGAAGAAACGGATCCTGAGGATGTGGAACCCGGGAGCATTATTGTTGTAAAGCCAGGAGAGAAAATACCGATCGATGGTGTGATCATCGAAGGAGAGGCATCGCTTGATACACGTGCACTGACAGGAGAGAGCTTGCCACGGCATGGACAGACGGGCGATGAAGTGATCAGCGGCTGTATCAGTATGGACGGTATGTTGAAGATCCGGACGACAAAGGAATTCTCTGATTCTACCGTATCCAAAATACTCGAATTGGTTGAAGAATCCGGTATGCGGAAATCCAAACCGGAGAATTTTATCACGCGGTTTGCCAGATATTATACCCCGATCGTCTGTTATGGTGCATTGGCGCTGGCAATCGCGCCGCCGCTTGTGCAGATGGGAATTCTGCATCTGGCGCCTGAATGGACAGAATGGATCTACCGTGCGCTGACTTTCCTTGTTATCAGTTGCCCATGTGCGCTTGTCATCAGCATTCCGCTTTCGTTTTTTGCAGGAATCGGCTGTGCGAGCAGCAACGGTATCCTGGTAAAGGGGTCGAATTATCTGGAACTTCTGTCCAATACGAAAACAGTTGTGTTTGACAAGACCGGTACGATGACAGAAGGTGTTTTTGAAGTGACGGATGTGGTGCCACAGGAGGGTTTTTCGGCAGAAAAGCTTCTGGAATATGCTGCGCATGCTGAGCAGTATTCTTCGCATCCGATCAGCCTGAGCCTGAGAAAAGCATTTGAAAAAGATATTACACCATCCCGCGTATCAGACGTACAGGAGCATGGCGGAGCCGGCGTTGTAGCGCTTGTGGACGGCGTCAGAGTCGCTGCAGGAAATGAACGTCTGATGAAAGAAGAAGGTCTACAGCCTGAGCAGGTCGAAAAGGCAGGTACGGTTGTGCATCTGGCAGTTGACAGGGACTATGCCGGTTATATCCTGATCTCTGACCGGATCAAGAAAACGGCAAAAGAGGCGATCACAGGTCTCAAGAATAGTGGCGTGGCACATACCGTGATGCTGACCGGTGATAATAAAAATACAGCAGAAGCGGTCGCAAAAGAGCTTGGCGTGGATGAGGTCCACAGTGAGCTGCTTCCGGCAGACAAGGTTGACATGGTGGAACGGCTGCTGCAGAATCAGAAGGGAAAGGAAGTCCTGGCATTTGTAGGAGACGGGATCAACGACGCGCCGGTTCTTTCTCGTGCAGACATCGGGATTGCAATGGGCGCGCTTGGATCGGATGCAGCGATCGAATCTGCAGATATCGTTTTGATGGATGATGATCCTGCCAAGATCGTAAAAGCAATTCGGATCTCAGCAAAATGCCTGCGGATCGTGCACCAGAACATCTGGTTCGCGATCGGCGTGAAGCTGGTCTGCCTGGTGCTCGGGGCACTGGGTATTGCCAATATGTGGGCAGCGATCTTTGCGGATGTCGGTGTGATGGTGATCGCGGTGTTAAATGCGATACGGGCACTGCGCGTCAAATAATAATAAGATTTCAGTGGGGAAACAGATGATGAAAACGAATGAACTCGAAACCTGTGAAGTAAGAGAATTACATGAAGACGCACTGCAGTTTGTGCAGGAACATATGCCGGAGGAAGACAGTCTGTACGACCTGGCGGAGTTGTTTAAGGTATTTGGAGACTCTACCAGGATCCGCATTCTGTTTGTTCTATTTGAGGCAGAGGTATGTGTCTGTGATCTGGCAGAAGCACTTGGCATGACACAGTCTGCGATCTCTCATCAGCTTCGGATCTTAAAGCAGAACAAGCTGGTAAAGAGCAGGCGGGACGGAAAACAGGTGTTTTATTCCCTTGCGGATGAACATGTCAGAACGATCATCGGGCAAGGCATGGAGCATCTGGGCTGCTAGGAAAAGACTTGATCACACAAAAGATGGGAGAACACAAAAAATGTATTGTTTGTACGACAGAGAAGAGATTGGATACACGCAGGAGGACTGGCTGCGTTATTTTGAAGAGCATGACGAAAACCGGCTGCAGCCGGATTTTTCAAAAGAGCCGGATCTGACAGAGGAACAGGCCCTGATGATCTTTCCGTCCATTCAGGCATTTCAGATGGGTGAACGCTCGGACGGCGTGCATCTGATGAAGGAAGTCAGACGCTATGCGGACCGCTCCGGTGACCGGACATATCTGGAATGTATGAAGTGGTTCATCCGGGAAGAAAACTGGCATTCCGTTTATCTGAAAAAGTACCTGGATTGTTATCAGGTGCCGGATATGGAGATTTCCGTTCTGGATCAGTGCTTCCGTGAGCTGCGCCGGTTCGGCGGCCTGAAGGGAGAGATCATGGTGCTGGCAGCTGCGGAGATCGTGGCATTGTCCTATTACAGGGCACTGGCATCCTGTGTGGAATCACCGGCATTAAAGCAGATCTGCCGGCAGATGCTTGTGGATGAGCTTCCGCACATCATCTTTCAGGGGCAGACGCTCGGAAGGCTGGGCTTTGGCAGATGCGAGGAGCTGATCGCTGTCGGTCTGATGGAGAGTGTGATCGCGGCAACCTGGATCCCGTTCCGGAAGGTATTCCTGACAGGCGGATATGATCTGGAGTCCTATGCAAAGGAATGTCTGGGTTATTTGAAGCAGATGATGAATATTGCGCAGGCAAAAAGTTAAAAACCGGCGTTTTTTCAAAAAACGCTCTTGAAGCACGGGTGGTGTTGTGGTACAATAACCACTCGTGATATATTTTGTGCTGCGATTAGCAGCAGTCCTTGCTCCTGTAACGCAGGGGCCAAATGACCAAAAGGAGGATAAAGAATGAACAAGTATGAATTGGCATTGATCGTAAGTGCCAAAATCGAGGACGAAGCCAGAGCGGCTGTTGTAGAAAAAGCAAAAGGCTACATCGAGCGCTTCGGCGGTGTTGTGACAGAAGTAGAAGAGTGGGGTAAGAAAAAGCTCGCTTATGAGATTCAGAAGATGAGCGAAGGCTTCTACTACTTCATCCAGTTCGACGCAGCTCCGGAAGTACCGGCTGAGCTTGAGCAGAATGTCAGAATCATGGACCATGTTCTCCGTTTCCTTGTCGTCAGAAAAGACGAAGCATAAGAAAGGAAAGGTATTTTCATGAACAAGGTTATTTTGATGGGTCGTTTGACCAGAGATCCGGAGATCCGTTATTCACAGGGTGAGCAGGCGACAGCGATCGCACGTTACACGATTGCGGTTGACCGCAGATTTAAAAGAAACAATGACGGACAGAATGCGGATTTTATCGGCTGCGTAGCATTTGGACGGCAGGCTGAGTTTGCAGAGAAATATCTGCATAAGGGCACCAAGATCGCCCTGACAGGTCGGATCCAGACAGGCAGCTACACCAACAGAGACGGTCAGAAGGTTTATACCACAGATGTGATCGTCGAGGAGCAGGAGTTTGCAGAGAGCAAACAGGCGAGCGAGCAGAATGCCGGCGCATTCAGCCAGCAGGCACCGTCTCCGATGCCGGCTCCGACACAGGCAACGATGCCGACAGAAGATGTTGGTGATGGGTTTATGAATATCCCGGATGGGATCGATGAAGAATTACCGTTTAATTAAGGAGGAAAATCATCATGGCATATAGAGAGAACAAAGGTGGCTACAAAAAGGGTGGCCGCAGAAGAAGAAAAGTCTGTGTATTCTGCGGAAAAGACAATGTGATCGATTACAAAGATACTGCAAAGCTTCGCAAGTACATTTCCGAGCGTGGAAAGATCCTGCCGCGTCGTGTGACAGGAAACTGTGCAAAGCACCAGAGAGCGATCACAGTTGCGATCAAGAGAGCCCGTCACGTAGCACTGATGCCGTACGTACAGGACTAATACGAATGATGAGGAACTGCTGTTTTCGGACAGCAGTTCTTTTTTTGCGCGATAAAGCCGGACACAATGGCGCTGAATGTAAAACAGTTGTGAGAAGCGTCGGAATATGCTATAATTTTTCCACTCATAACCTGTATTTCGTACAGGGATATTCGTGCGCATAGAATTGCGTATAGGAGGACGAGATGTCGGAAAACAACAAGATGACAGCGCAGGTGTCCAATTTCATGAAGATACCGTTGCTTTTAACCATTCTGTTTGCGGCAGTTGCGGCTGGTCTGTATTTTGCAGATCTGAGAGCAGGATTGGCGACTTCGGCATTTGTGCTGGTTTACTTTATTGTCGTTCTGGTATTGTATCAGGCCAACCAGACCCGTTCGCGGGAAGAAATGGTGGATTATGCATCCCAGTATAGTCTGCTGCAAAAGAAAATGATCAATGAGCTTGAACTGCCCTATGCCGTACTGGATCCGGACGGCAAGCTTTTGTGGATGAACGAAAGCTTCCGGGAACTCTCCGGACGGGAAAAAGGCTTCCGCAAGTCCGTATCTGCGATTTTTCCGGAACTGACGAAAGAGCGGCTATTAAAAGGGAACGGGGAAGCGTTTGAGGTCAGCTACGATGAACGGATCTTCCGGGCATATGTCAAGCATGTGAGCTTTGCGGATGATACCCAAAAGGATAATGCTTCCAATGAACAGGAACAGACCAAGGGGAAAAAGAGCCGTCGTACGGAAGAGAACCTGATCGTTTTATACCTGTTTGATGAAACAGAGCTTGTGGAATACAAGAAAATGAATGAGGACATTCAGCTTGTTGCAGGCCTGATCTACATCGATAATTATGATGAAGTCACAGAGCTGGTTGATGATATGAAGCAGTCGCTTCTGATGGCGATGGTCGACCGCAAGGTCACACGCTATTTTTCCGCGATCGACGGCCTTGTCAAAAAGACGGAAAAAGACAAATATTTCGTTGTGTTTAAACGGAAATATTTACCCGGCCTTCAGGAGAAGAAATTCAATCTGCTTGAAGAAGTAAAAAGCATTAAGGTGGGCGGCGACCAGTCGGTTTCCTTAAGTATGGGATTCGGATATGTCGGCAATGACTATATCAAGAATTATGAATACGCCCGTACGGCTATGGACCTTGCGCTCGGCAGAGGCGGTGACCAGGCGGTTGTAAAGACACGCGATAAGATCAGCTATTACGGCGGAAACAGAGAGCATACCGAAAAATCCACCAGGGTAAAGGCAAGGGTAAAGGCGCAGGCACTGCGTGAACTGATGATGGCGCGTGACAGCTGCTACATCATGGGCCATACGATGGCGGATATTGACTCTTTTGGTGCAGCGGTCGGTATTTACTGTGCTGCGCGCCAGATCGGAAAGAAGGCACATATCGTACTGGGAGAGGTGACGACCTCACTGAAACCGTTCCGCGATTGCTTTACACCGGAGAAGGGATATCCTTCCGATATGATCATTTCTCCGGGACAGGCATATGAGTCGATCGGACCCAACTCAGTTCTGGTGGTTGTTGATACCAACCGTCCGAGCTATACGGAAAGCCCGGCACTTTTGGCGCAGGCCCGCACGGTAGTTGTGTTCGATCATCACAGGATCGGCGAGCAGACGATCCGTCAGGCGACGCTTTCCTATATCGAGCCGAATGCATCCTCGGCATGTGAGATGATCGCGGAGATCCTGCAGTATTTTGATGACAGCATCCATCTTTCCGTAGATGAGGCAGATGTGATCTATGCAGGCATTCTGATCGATACCAATAACTTTATGTCAAAAACCGGTGTCCGTACTTTTGAGGCGGCTGCATATCTGCGCAGACTGGGCGTCAATGTGACAAACGTCCGTAAGATGATGCGAAACGATCTGGATGCCTATAAGGCGCGTGCGGAAGCGATCCGGAGAGCAGAAGTATACAGAGATCACTTTGCGATCAGCGTCTGCCCGGCAGATCAGGTCAAGAGTCCTACGATCGCGAGCGCACAGGCGGCAAATGAGCTTCTGAACATCGTCGGGATCCGGGCATCCTTTGTGCTGGTAGAGTATCACGAAAAAATCTACATCAGCTCGCGTTCGATTGACGAGATCAACGTACAGAGGATCATGGAACGCCTTGGCGGCGGCGGGCATATGAGTACAGCCGGTGCACAGCTGGCGAACTGCTCTGTAGAAGAAGCAAAGACGATCATCCGGAATACGATCGATGAAATGATAGAAGAAGGAGACATTAAGATATGAAAGTCATTTTACTGAAGGATGTAAAAGCACAGGGGAAAAAGGGAGACATCATAGAGGTCAGCGACGGTTATGCGAAAAACATGCTGTTTCCCAAGAAACTCGCTGTGGAAGCAACCGGAAAAAACATGAACGATCTGAAGCTGCAGAAAAAACATGCCGACAAAGTGGCGCAGGAGCAGCTCGAAGCGGCACAGCAGCTGGCAAAGGATCTGGAAGGGAAGAAGGTTACGGTTGAAGTGAAAGCCGGAGAGGGCGGACGGACCTTCGGATCTGTTTCTACAAAGGAGATCGCAGAAGCAGCGAAGGAGCAGTTTTCTCTGGAACTGGACAAGAAAAAAATGGTTCTTTCCGAGCCGATCAAAACGCTTGGAGTACATGAAGTGCCGATCAAGCTGCATCCGAAAGTAACAGCTGTTTTACGTGTGCAGGTAAATGCAAAGTAGAGAGTAAGATATGGACGAAACGCCGATCAAGCGGGTTATGCCAAGCAGTCTGGAAGCGGAACAGTCTGTGATCGGATCTATGATCATGGATAAGAACGCGATCCTGACCGCGGCCGAGCTTTTGACAAAAGAAGATTTTTATTATTCCCAGTACGGGATCCTGTTTGAAGCAATCACGGGGCTGTACAATGCGGGACAGGCGGTTGATATGGTAACTCTTCACAACCGCCTGCTTGAGATGTCTGTACCGCCTGAGATCAGCAGTATGGAGTATATCGGAGACCTCCTTGCAGGGCTGCCGACTTCCGCGCATGTCAGGGATTATGCCAGGATCGTGGCGCAGAAGGCTCTGCTCAGACGTCTGATCAGGGCAAATGACGGGATCACGGAGCGCTGTTATCAGGATAGTGACAGCGTGGAGGATATCCTCGAGGATACGGAGAAAACGATCTTTTCCCTCCTGCAGAGCAGGACCGGGTCGGATGTTGTGCCGATCCGCCAGATCGTTGTGTCCGCGCTGGAACGGATCGAAAAGGCTTCCCAGTCAACAGGAAATGTCACAGGTATTGCGACCGGATTTGCTGACCTCGATTATAAATTATCAGGACTCCAGCCATCCGATCTGGTGCTTGTAGCAGCACGCCCGTCTATGGGAAAAACAGCATTTGTATTAAACATAGCGGAGCATATTGCGTTCCGCGACAAAAAAGCGGTTGCGCTGTTCAGCCTGGAAATGTCTAAGGAACAGCTCGTAAACCGTTTGTTTGCCATGGAATCAAGAGTCGATGCACAGAATATCAGAAGCGGCAATCTCTCAGACAATGACTGGGAGAACCTGATCGAAAGCGCCGGGATCATCGGCAATTCAAATCTGATCATCGATGATACGCCGGGTATCTCCCTTTCGGAACTGCGGAGTAAATGCCGGAAGTTTAAGCTGGAGCATGACATTCAGCTGGTCATCATTGACTACCTGCAGCTGATGTCGGGCGGAAGCAGACGAAATGATTCCAGACAGCAGGAGATCTCAGAGATCTCCCGTGGATTAAAGCTGATCGCCAGAGAGCTTAATGTGCCCGTTATCGCGCTTTCTCAGTTGTCGCGTGCAGTTGAGCAGAGAGAGAATAAAAAGCCGATTCTGTCCGATCTGCGCGAATCCGGAGCGATCGAGCAGGACGCCGATGTCGTTATGTTCCTTTACAGGGATGAGTATTATCATGAGGACTCAACCAAAAAGGGAATTGCGGAAGTCATTATCGCGAAGCAGAGAAACGGCCCGATCGGAACGGTAGAGCTGGTATGGCTGGCGAACTACACGAAGTTTGTAAACCTGGAGCGATAACATTATAGAAAATTTATACAAACTTTTTTGACATTCCATCATCATTACGTTATAATGTAACAACTTTGACACATTTATGAACTATTTAAGGGAAAGGGGTATACATTCAGTGTCATCTGGTGTATACTAAATCTGGTATTAAGGTATGAAGTTACCACAATCTATTGTATTTTTACGGGGGTTGAAGCGCTTGAACCAGCAAGTGGCATATGACGAAAACCAGAGCCCGATTGGAAAATATTATAAGGTTGCACAGGTAAACGGCAGAGTCTTTGTTGAGCCTGTTAAGGTCCCTTCCCATGTATTGAAGGCGCGTGAAAAGCAGAAACGCTTAAAGGAAGAGGCCGCTGCGGTGCAGAGCAACCGGGAGCGAAATGCAGCGTTATCGCCGCGGTTTATCGCATTCCTTACGGTAGCGATGATCGCGCTGATCCTGGTGTGTGCATTCTATCTGACATTACAGAGTCAGTTGACGGAGCGGATGAAGACGGTGTCTTCGATGCAGACGCAGTTAGAGCAGATGATCTCGGACAATGACAGCCTGGAAAGCCGGCTTGCGACCTCGGGTGATCTGAATGCAGTAAAAGAAGAAGCCGGAAATCTTGGGATGTCGACGCCGAGCAAGGAGCAGATCGTCACCTACTCGCTCGAGAACCCGGAGTACGTTGTACAGTACGAAAATGTGAATGAATAAAACCGTTGAAACAAAGGCGTTTCGACGGTTTTTCTATGCCCAAAAACCGGTGTTGCGCAATTAAAGCAATGTGTTAAAGCGCAAAAGCGAAATTGAATTATGGAATGCAGAAAACGCCATTTTTGGAAAGAAAAGAGGTGAAAAACAGTAAAATCTGCAATTTTGGAAAAGTGCAAATTCAAAAAAATAAAAAGAAGGAAAAAAATGTCTTGTATATTCAATTGAATTGTACTATGATGTCTTTTGTGAATGTAAAAATCGGGATGAAACGAAAGAAACGTTTTATTATCGAAACAAAAAAGGAGAATTATTATGGGATATGTAGATGAGGTACTCGAACGGGTAAGAACAAAGAACGCAGCAGAGCCGGAATTTCTTCAGGCAGTTGAGGAATTTATGGAGTCTGTTCGTCCGGTCATTGACGCAAATGAAGATCTGTATCGTAAAGAAGCGATCTTAGAGCGTATCACAGAGCCGGACCGCCAGATCAAATTCCGCGTGGCATGGGTAGATGATAACGGACAGGCACAGGTGAACACAGGCTACCGTGTACAGTTCAACAATGCGATCGGCCCGTACAAAGGAGGACTTCGTCTTCATCCGTCCGTATATATCGGTATCATCAAGTTCCTCGGATTTGAGCAGATCTTTAAAAACTCTCTGACAGGCCTGCCGATCGGCGGCGGCAAGGGTGGTTCTGACTTTGACCCGAAGGGCAAATCTGACCGTGAAGTAATGGCATTCTGCCAGGCATTCATGACAGAGCTTTCCAAATACATCGGTGCAGACATCGACGTACCGGCCGGAGACATCGGAACAGGCGCAAGAGAGATCGGTTACCTGTTCGGTCAGTATAAGCGCATCAAGAACCTGTATGAAGGTGTTCTGACAGGTAAAGGCTTAACCTATGGCGGATCTCTGGCACGTACAGAAGCAACAGGCTACGGCGTTCTGTACCTGACAGAAGAGCTGTTAAAGTGCAACGGAAAAGACATCGCAGGCAAGACGATCGCCGTATCCGGTTCCGGAAACGTAGCGATCTATGCGATCCAGAAAGCACAGCAGCTTGGTGCAAAACCGGTTACCTGCTCTGATTCCACAGGCTGGATCTATGATCCGGAAGGCATCGATGTTGCACTGCTTAAGGAAGTAAAAGAAGTGAACCGTGCACGTCTGACAGAGTATGCAGCAAAACGCCCGAGCGCTGAATATCATGAGGGCAAAGGCGTATGGTCTGTTAAGGTTGATATCGCACTTCCGTGCGCTACCCAGAACGAGCTTCTGATCGACGATGCGAAAGCACTGGTTGCAAACGGTGTTCAGGCTGTCGTTGAAGGCGCAAATATGCCGACCTCTCTGGATGCGACAAAATATCTGCAGGATGCAGGCGTTCTGTTCGTACCGGGCAAAGCTTCCAACGCAGGTGGTGTTGCAACTTCCGCACTTGAGATGTCCCAGAACAGCGAGCGCTTAAGCTGGACATTCGAAGAAGTAGACAGCAGGCTCAAAGGTATCATGGTTAACATCTATCATAACATTGATGATGCTGCAAAACGCTATGGCAAAGAAGGCGATTATGTAGCAGGTGCAAACATTGCCGGCTTTGAGAAAGTCTGCGAAGCAATGATCGCACAGGGAATCAACTAAAAAAATATAGAATTGACCAAAATGCATAATAAAAGTTCAATTTCTTAAAGAAGTTCGTACAAAACATGGATTTCGAATCAGACGTCTTGCCAAACACAACGTTTGGGATTAAACTGTTGTTTGTTGAGAGCATTTTTTCGTTGCAAGGAGAGAGACGATGAGTACGAAAGAAGTTGTCATTGCAGACATTGCAAAGAAGTACAAGAATCCGATCGCGGAGCTTGTACAGGTGGCGTGCCGGTTTGAGAGCACGGTGAATCTGGTTGAAGGCGACCACTGTATCAATGCGAAGAGTATTATGGGCATCATGGCATTTCGCCCGGCACAGGGAAAGAAAGTCATGATCACGGCAGATGGCACAGATGAAGAAATAGCGTTATCCGCAATGGAACACTATCTGCTTTGTACGGAATAATTCAATAGAAGAACTGAAATGATAAAACCGGACAGGAAAGATCCTGCCCGGTTTTTCGTTATAATAATATACTTTTTGACACTTGCGAAACGACCTGTCACACAGTTGCTGTACATCGTTTTTCCTTGCCGTTCGCAAAGTGTTTTCATACAAGTTTACTTCGGTTTCTGAGGGGTACGTCTCATAGTCGTTGCCGTTTTTTGATAAAAACGTCACTCCTATTCGCTCAATATTTATAGCGGATTATAAATATTGCCCCCTCAGAAATCTAGTAACCTTGTTGAAACACTAATGCTCTCTCTACGGAAGAAACGATGATACAGCAATCTGTTGTGACAAATGCATTCAACAAGTGGCAAATTCTCAATTGCATGTCACAAAAAAACAATTTTCGCAGTATTTTCGAAGATTTTTCGAGCATAACAACGAGGTCGGAGACGGGTGCAAACCTGTCATCCCGCGGAGACCGAGTGAATAGGTGGCAGAGAAAAATCGAGAAAATCAAGTTTTGTTTTTTTGTGACATGTAATGAGAATTGCCAAAAACAATGCATGTCAAAAAGTATACAAAAAGACCGGGCAGAATCTTTCTACCCGGTCTTTCCTATACTAGGGATCAGTCGCGGTCTTCGTCTGTCAGTGCGCCGCTTTCATAGCGGCTGATAAAGTCCTTGATCCGGTTGTACGGATTCAGAAGATCGCTGATCGATGTGTCGTGATTTACAGTATCGATGATATACGCAATGTATTTTGCCATCGGACATGGGATGTAGTATTCACGGTCGAAGAGTTCCGGCGGCTGATAAGTAAGGTCAGTGGTCACAAGTCTGTAGATCAGACCTTCCTCATATGCTTTGTCAAATTTCTCCAGGCCGTTTGTGAACAGGCCGAAGGTTGCGATCACGAAGATTCTGCCTGCATTTCGTTTTTTCAGTTCTTTTGCAACATCGATCATACTTCCGCCGGAAGAGATCATATCATCTACGATCCAGACGTCTTTACCATCCAGAGAAGAACCGAGGAATTCGTGCGCAACGATCGGATTCATACCATCAACGATGGTACTGTAATCGCGGCGCTTATAGAACATACCCATGTCGACGCCAAGTACGTTTGCAAGGAAGACAGCACGGTCTGTTCCGCCTTCGTCAGGGCTTATGATCATCAGATGATCGGCATCGATCTTGATATCTTTTTCTGAAGTCAGGATGCCTTTGACAAACTGATATGCCGGACGCACGGTTTCGAAGCCATGAAGCGGGATCGCGTTCTGGATGCGTGGGTCATGTGCGTCGAATGTGATGATATTGTCAACACCCATATCGATGAGTTCCTGCAGTGCCAGTGCGGAATCAAGAGATTCGCGCGCGGTACGGCGATGCTGACGGCCTTCATACAGGAACGGCATGATCACGTTGATCCGGCGCGCCTTTCCGGCAGCGGCAGCAATAATACGCTTCAGATCCTGATAATGATCATCCGGCGACATATGATTGACCATACCGCAGAGCTTGTAGGTCAGACTGTAGTTGGTGATGTCGACCATGATAAAAAGGTCATAACCGCGGATGGACTGGTTGATCACACCCTTTGCCTCACCGGTTCCGAAACGCGGGCACTCTGCATCGATGATAAACGTTTCACGGGAATAGCCTTTGAATGTAATGTCATCCTCGTGCTTATGCTGGCGTTCCTCGCGCCAGTCAATGATATACTTGTCTACTTCCTTTCCGATCTTTGAACAGCTCTTTAATGGAATGATGCCGAGCGCCCCGGTAGGGATCGTTTCCAGATTTCTCTCATCAATGTGCTTCTTTGCCATTTTTCAATCCTCCGTTTGATTTGTCAGCTTCTTTTTGATACGGATATCTTCGCCATACAGTTTCAGAATGGTAAATCCATTCACGATCCGGGAAGAAATACGTTCAGAATAAATCGCAGCCAGATCACTCAGGCGAAGGTTCGTAGAGATCAGCATGGATTTTCTGCTCCGGATTCTTTCGTTTAAACACACAAAAAACTGGGAAACCGTTAATGAATTTGCTGATTCGGTTCCCAGGTCGTCTATGATCAGCAGATCACAGGCAAATATATTCTGATACTCCGGCAGGTTCTGGATATCCTTTCGGAATGCATTCTTTGCCAGAAGATCAAACAGTTTATGGGCCGTCAGATAGACGACGGAATGACCGGAATCGAGAAGTTCTCTGGCGACACAGTGCGTCAGAAAGGTCTTTCCGGTACCGGTCTCGCCCTGCAAAAGCAGGTTCTCATGATGATGGTCAAATGTTCTCGCAAATTGAAAGCAGCGGCTTTCTGCGCGTTTTGCATATTCCAAAGCACTAAGCCCTGACTGTGGATCGATATCCTGATCGGAATAGTACTCCAGAGAAAATGTTTCAAAATTTTCCTTTTCCAGAATCTCAGAAAGATCAGACTGCGTATAGACCAGTTCGATTGCTTTCTGCCGGAAGCAGTGGCATTGCTCGTTTCCGATGAACCCTGTGTCCTTACAGTCGGGACACTGATAGGGCGGATCCAGATAATCGGCAGGAATGCCGTGAGATAAAAGAAGCTTCTTCTTCTCGCTGGTCAAGGCATCGATGCGCCCGGAAAGAACAGAGAGCGCCTCGCTGTCTCCGTCAAGCATACGCTTCGCCTGCGATACGCTTATATGCGCGATCTCGCGGTCGATCTCAGCGAAGCGGGGAACTTTCCTGTAAAGCGCTTCCTTGCGTGTGCGGATCAAATGCGCACGGCGGATCTGGTTTTCGTCATAAGTACGCATGATCTCATCGTACTGTACATTGGTCAAAGCCATGCGATCCTCCGTTACTGCATCGAACGCTTGATCAGTTCCTGTTCAAGCGCGTCGTAGTCTGTATTTCTCTGCCTGAAATTGGAAAAGTTCGTGGGCTTTACCGCAGCCTGTTCCTTGCTCTGCTTTTCCTTCCGGAAGAGCTCGTCTGATTTGCGTACGGCAACCAACGTGGTGATGCCCTTTTTCTTCCAGTTCTTTAAAATGGAATCCGCATACGGGAAACTCGGTTCGTGCGCGGATTGGATCGTGCGTTTGCAGGCTTCCTCGATCATTTCCAGAGAAAAGCCCATCACATCTGACCAGCGCGTGATGTATTCCTGCTCAACAGGTGTGATGCTGCGGCCGCGGATGCCAAAGGCACGGAAGACCGTCTGATAGATCTCAGAGCTTTGTCTGAGCGCTTCTTTCGCGACATCAACATCCTGGATGTTTCTGGATGCCAGGTCTTCGGCAATACGGTTCATATAATAAAAACTGGTATGCTCTCTTGATACACAGTGTTCGATCAGGTATTCGATCAGGTCAACGGAAAAATGCAGTTGATCATACCAATAGAAGATATGATTCAGATCCGTCGGACTCAAGTTCCGCCCCAGATACTGTTCTGACACAAAGATCATCTCGGCAATGTCGGATTCTTCGCAGAAGCGGCTGATCTCGGCAGGAGAGTATTCCCGGCTTTTTGTTTCCGGCAATGCATCCGTGCGAACGGGAGTGCTCGTGCCGGCATAGGCAGAACGATCCAGAGCAGCCTCAGTCTCTGCGACGCGGTCCGGTAAAAAAGCTTCCTCAAGGATACAGATACCGGACAGCGCATTTTCCGAATCATATTCCAGACGGAGGAGTTTTCCCTTCTCCCAGTAGCGCAGGGCACGAAGAACATCAGATTCCGTATAGTCAAAATGATCCGCAAATCCGGTGATCGAAAAATCAGCCTGCGGCTTGTTCATACAGCGAAGCAGGTACAGAAAGACTTTTACGTATTCACCGTTTGCACGGGTCATATAACGATCTATGAAAATGTTTGGGACATCTGTCACATAGGATGCCTGATCTTTATAGAGCTGGATTTTACCCATGGGACTTCCTTCCTTTCCTCTTGATAGCATGAAGAGTGTACCACATCAGATCAAAAGTGAAAAGGGCAAAAACATCGGAAAAACCGGCATTTTTAACACGTTTTCAAATTGTGGATAATGTGGAAAACTGCCGCAAATGCCCAGAACTCGGGTATAAAATATCCACAGCCTGAATGAGAAATTTGAGACATCCGGACTGTGGATAGTGTGGATAAGATCATTCGCCTACCAGAAGATCCGCCAAACGATAGACATCTCCGCAACCCATAGTTATCAACAGGTCATTGTTCATAGATTTTTTTTCAAGAAATTTTTCAATTTCCGGGAAAGTCGCCACATGATAGCATTCTGTGCCGGCTTTCATGATATCGGCAGCCAGATCTTCGGAGCGGACACCTAAGGTATCGGTCTCTCTGGCAGCCATGACATCCGGCAGGATGACCAGATCGGCGAGACTTAATGCGTCGATGAAATCCTGCCAGTATGCCTTTGTTCTGGAATAAGTAAACGGCTGGAAGACAGCGATCAGTCTGTTGTGCGGGACATTCCGAGCAGCTTCAAGTGTAACGCGGATCTCTGTCGGATGATGCGCATAGTCGTCCATGATCGTTACACCGTTCCATACACCTCTGTGCTGGAACCGGCGGATCGCGCCTCCAAAACTTTCAAGTCCCCGGATCATATCTTCCACGGCAATGCCAAACTGATGTGTTGCAGCGATGGCAGCCAATGCATTGGCAACATTATGTTCTCCCGGAATGTTGAGCTGTACGTCACCTGCATCCTTGCCGTCGATCACGATCGTAAAGGCAGCAAATCCGTTTTCATTATATGTAATATTGCGGGCTGTATAGGCTTCATTTCCGGAAAGCCCGTAGAAGATCGTCTTCGCATCTACATTTTGGGTCAGCTCCTCCGGATCCGGGATCTCGCTGTTTAAGATCACAGCTCCGTCCGGATGGGTGTTCTCCAAAAACAGACGGAAAGAATTGCGGATGTCCGCCAGATCCTTAAAGAAATCCGGATGATCCTCTTCGATATCCAGAATGATGGAGTACATCGGATGCAGTTCAAGGAAGCTGTTCGTATATTCGCATGCTTCTACCAGAAATACATCAGATTCACCGGACCGGATATTCCCGCCGATCGCATCGAGCTTCCCACCGATGGAGATCGTCGGATCGGTGTCTGCTTCAAGCAGGATGTGCGCGATCATGGATGTCGTAGTTGTCTTCCCGTGTGTGCCGCTGACGGCAAAGGAATCATGATGCTGCGCCATCATCTGACCGAGGAACTGCGCGCGGGAGAGCATCGGGATGCCGGCGGTTTCCGCGGCGTGATACTCCGGGTTGTCAGGATGGATCGCGGCAGTATAGATCACGAAATCGATGTCATCTGTGATATTGTCAGCGCTCTGACCAAGCAAGATCTTTGCACCGTGTGCTTCGAGCTTTTTCGTAGAAGCATTCAGGTCACGGTCAGAACCGGAAACGGTGAATCCCTTCTGGAGCAGATATTCTGCAAGACCGCTCATACTGCTGCCGCCAATGCCGATCAAATGTGCATGACAGGGTTTGGAAAAGTCTATTTTGTACATATGAATCCCCTTATATAAATGAAATAATTCGTTCAAAAAATAATCAGTTTCTGCCTGAAATGATTCCAGGCAGAAATAAGTATATCAAATCGTGAGGATTTGTAAAGGACGGCAAAAAATATAAAAACGAAAGTTGTTATAAAAGTGTTGTGCTGTCAGTTGCGGATATGGTATAATTGGTAAAATTTAAGAGGTCGTGTTTCGCAATTATTTATACTTAAGAATCGGGGTGAGTCATTATGCGAAAAGAAATGGTCGCGATGTTGCTGGCCGGAGGACAGGGAAGCAGACTCGGAGTTTTGACAACAAAGGTTGCCAAACCCGCGGTGGCATTCGGTGGAAAGTACCGGATCATCGATTTCCCGCTCAGTAACTGTATTAATTCCGGAGTGGATACGGTAGGTGTTCTGACACAGTATCAGCCGCTTCAGCTGAACACACATATCGGTATCGGAATTCCGTGGGACCTGGACAGAAACCACGGTGGCGTGACGGTACTTTCTCCTTACGAAAAGAAGAGCGGAAGCGCCTGGTTTTCCGGTACTGCCAATGCGATTTATCAGAATATCAATTATATTGATAATTATAATCCGGAATATGTTCTGATCCTCTCAGGAGATCATATCTACAAGATGGATTATGAACTGATGCTGGATTACCATAAAAAGAACAATGCAGATCTTACGATCGCTGTTATGCCGGTTCCGATGGAAGAAGCAAGCCGGTTTGGAATCGTTGTAACAGATGACAATGGTAAGATCAATGAATTCCAGGAAAAGCCGAAAGAGCCAAAGAGCAATCTGGCTTCCATGGGTATTTACATCTTCAGTTGGGACAAGTTAAAAGAAGCACTCCTGGCAAATGAGGATGTGGAAAACTGCGATTTCGGTATGCATGTGATCCCGTACTGCCATGAAAAAGGAGAGCGGATCTTTGCATATGAGTATACCGGATACTGGAAGGATGTCGGAACGCTGAAGTCCTATTGGGAAGCCAATATGGAGTTGATTGATCTGATCCCGGTATTCAATCTGTATGAAGATTACTGGAAGATCTATACGAAGAGTGATGTGATCGCGCCGCAGTATATTTCGCCGGATTCACATATCGATAAAGCGATCATCGGCGAAGGGTGCGAGATTGACGGAAAAATATACAGTTCCGTTATCGGATCCAATGTACGTATCGGCAAAGGCAGCGTGATCCGGGATTCCATTATCATGGAAGGCGTTACCATCGGAGAAGGCGTTACAATTGAAAAAGGTATTATTGCAGAGGGAACTGTGATCGGCGATCATGTTCAGATGGGCGTCGGTGAGGAAGTACCGAGCAAGCTGAATGACAGCATTTATACATTCGGACTGGTGACCATAGGAGAGAACTCCGTTATCCCGTCAGATGTTAAGATCGGCAAGAATACGACGATCGCAGGAGCTACAGACCTCAGTGATTATCCGGATGAATTGCTTGCGTCCGGAGAATATATCGTAAAGGCAGGTGACAACGTATGAAAGCATTAGGAATTATACTTGCCGGCGGCAATAATTATCGGATGAAAGAGCTTTCTGCAAAGCGCGCGATACCGGCAATGCCCGTAGCAGGAAGTTACCGTTGTATCGATTTTGCGTTGAGTAACATGACCAATTCACGTGTACAGCGTGTTGCAGTGCTGACACAGTACAACGCAAGATCATTGAATGAGCACCTGAGTTCTTCAAAGTGGTGGAACTTCGGAAGAAAGCAGGGCGGTTTGTATGTTTTCAATCCTACAGTTACGCAGGATAATACCATGTGGTATCAGGGAACAGCAGATGCGATCGCGCAGAATTTGGACTTTTTGAAGAGAAGTCATGAGCCATATGTAATAATTGCTGCAGGAGATTGTGTATATAAGCTTGACTATAACAAAGTTCTTGATTATCATATCGAGAAGAATGCGGACATCACTGTTGTGTGTAAAGACATGCCGGCGAGTGAAGATGTCAGTCGTTTCGGTGTGGTAAAGATGAATGAAGATTCACGGATCATCGAGTTTGAAGAGAAACCGATGGTACCGCAGTCAAACACGATTTCAACAGGGATATATGTCATCAGACGTCGTCAGCTCATAGAGATGATCGAAAAGAGCATTCAGGAGCACCGTTACGACTTTGTAAATGACATACTGATCCGTTATAAAAATCTGAAAAGGATCTATGGTTACAAGTTAGACAGCTATTGGAGAAACATCGCGACGGTAGACTCCTATTATCAGACCAATATGGATTTCCTCCAGTCGGAAGTAAGGAACTATTTCTTCAGGGAGGAACCGAATATTTACTCGAAAGTTGATGATCTGGCACCTGCGAAATACAACAGTGGTTCCGATGTGACGAATTCGCTCGTGTCAAGCGGCTGTATCATCAATGGAAAAGTAGAGAACTCGGTATTGTTCAAACAGGTTTTTGTGGGGAAAAACTGTGTGATCAAGAATTCCATCATCTTAAATGATGTTTATATTGGGGACAATACTCACATTGAGAACTGTATCGTTGAAAGCAGAGATACTATACGGGCGAATACTTTTCTTTGTGGGGAAGATAAGGTAAAAGTTGTTTCGGAACACAATGAGCGGTACGTGATTTAGGTGAAGTGAAAAGGGGGGACATCGCACGTTTCCGTCTCTGCAAAGAGAGGTTAAAAAAATGAATATTACTGATGTTAGAATTCGTAAGATCGAAAAAGAGGGGAAAATGAAAGCCGTCGTCTCCATTACGATCGAGGACGCATTTGCAGTTCATGACATCAAAATCATCGAAGGAGAGAAGGGGCTTTTCATCGCGATGCCCAGCCGTAGAAACGCGGAAGGGGAGTACCGGGATGTTGCGCATCCGATCAACTCAGAAACGAGACAGTATATTCAGGACCTGATCATGATGAAATATAGTGAAATGCTTGCAGAGGAAGACAACGAATAAATATGATTCTGATCGCCGGACTTGGAAATCCGACCATACGTTACAAAAAAACAAGACACAACATCGGATTTGATACGATTGATCGTGTTGCCGATACCTATGGAATCCGTATCTGCCGCAAAGAAGCCAAAGCATTAACAGGAAGCGGTATGATAGCAGGACAGAAAGTACTACTGGTTAAGCCGCAGACGTATATGAATCTGTCGGGAGAAAGCATTGGGAATCTGGTGCAGTTCTATAAGTTAGATCCGGAGACAGAGGTGATCATCCTGTATGATGACATCCATCTGCCTCCGGGTCAGCTTCGTATTCGAACAAAAGGCAGTGCCGGGGGCCATAACGGCATAAAAAACATCATCCAGCATCTGGGAACAGAAAAGTTTAACAGGATCCGGATCGGTGTCGGAGAGGTTCCTTTGGGAAGGGACCAGGTAAGCCATGTGCTTTCACGGTTCTCGAGAGAAGAACGAAAAGAGATCGATGAAGGGATCGAAAATGCAGTGCAGGCAGTAGAACTTCTGGCTGCAGGCAGAACAGATGAGGCAATGAACCGGTTTAACCGGAAAAACCATACAGACTGAAAGAAGCGAAGAGCGGAATGAAAATATTTCTGGAGCCCTTAGAACAGCTTAAGCCGTACGAAGAGATACAGGACCATCTACAGAAAGACTCCGGTCTTCTTTTTGTGTCCGGCGTGACCGATGCGGCGAAACCGCATCTGATGAATGCATTGGGGCAGGATTACGGAAAAAACCTGATTATAACTTATGAGGAGCAGCGTGCACGAGAGATCGTGGACGCTTATCGTTTTTTTCGGAAAGATCAGGACGATGAGGTACTCTTTTTTCCGGCAAAGGATATTCTTTTCTATCAGTCGGACATCAGAGGGAACGCGCTCACAAAAGAGCGAATGAAGACGATCGAAGCATTGCTTACAGGATCCAACCCTGTGGTCGTAACAACGTTTGATGCACTGCTGTCCCGTCTGCCTTCTCCAGACAGAGTGCGGAGTGTCTGTCTGACGATCCGGGAAGGGGATACACTTGATTTTGAACAGCTGCTGGAAGACCTGGTCAAAATGGGATATAGCAGAGAGTATCAGACAGAGCAGCCGGGACAGTTTGCAGTCAGAGGCGGCATACTGGATGTATTTCCGATGACGGATCCGGTGCCGGTCCGCATCGAGCTATGGGGGGATGAGGTGGATTCGATCCGCTCCTTTTCGCCGGAGACGCAGCGGTCGATCGAGACACTTACGGAATTCACGGTTTTTCCGGCCGGAGAAGTGATCCTGAGCCCGGATGAGATTTCGGAAGGGTTTATACGTCTGAAAAAAGATGCTGATCTGCGTTACGATTCATTCCGGAAAGACATGAAGACAGAAGAAGCGTGGCAGATCAGGGAAGCGGTTTCGTTTTTGGAAGACCGGCTGATCGAACTGAAAAGCATGGATGCGGCAGAAGGATATCTTCCCTATTTTTATATTGATGGAACGGACAGTGCGTCCGTCAGTATCCTGCAGTATTTTGATTTGAACGACAGGATCTTCATTGATGAACCGCAGCGATGCATGCAGCTGTTAAAAAACGCGTATCAGGAATTTTCAGAGGGCATGGCACAGCGTCTTGAGAAGGGATATGCCATTCCGGGACAGATGGATCTTCTGTTTTTGCCGGAGCAGATCACGGCAAAGCTCTCAGCAATGAAGGGCGCAGGCATTGCGACGATCAATGCAAAAGCAGAAGGGATTGCGTTTGCGGAAAGTTATTATCTGCAGGTGCGTTCGGTCAGCTCTTATCAGAAAAACTTCCCACAGCTTCTGAAAGATTTAAAGAGCTATCGGAAAGAGCGCTTCCGGACACTGCTGCTATGCAGCTCGGGAACGAGGGCGAAGCGTATGGCGCAGGAGCTGACGGATGAAGGCGTGACGGCTTTTTATTCGGATGATCTGGATCGTGCGCTTTTGCCCGGAGAGATCATGGTGACCGGAGGAAATCTGAAAAACGGGTTTTCCTGGCCGGATGCCGGCTTCGTTGTTCTGACAGAGACGGATCTGTTTGGCGCAAAACGAAAAAAGAAAAGAAAAAAACGTTACGACGGAGCAGGGATCCGGGATTTTGCAGAGCTCCATCCGGGCGATTATGTTGTTCATGAAAACTACGGACTCGGCATTTATCGCGGCATAGAGAAAATCGAGATCGATCATATCATCAAGGATTTTATGAAGATCGAGTATGCGCAGGGCGACAATCTGTATGTCCTTGCCACACAGCTTGACGTGATTCAGAAATATGCCGGACAGGATGCAAAAAAACCGCGCTTAAACAAGCTGAACGGAAAAGAATGGAAGCGGACGCGTTCCCGTGTAGAGAAAGCAGTCGGGGAGATTGCGCAGGAACTTGTTGAACTCTATGCGATCAGGCAGCAGACGGAAGGGTATCAGTATGAGCCGGATACCGTCTGGCAAAAAGAGTTTGAAGAACAGTTTCCATATGAAGAAACGTCAGATCAGCTGACAGCGATCGCTGATACAAAAGCGGATATGGAAAGCAAAAAGATCATGGACCGCCTGATCTGCGGCGATGTCGGGTACGGAAAAACCGAGGTAGCCATCCGGGCGGCGTTTAAGGCTGTGCAGGAAAACAAGCAGGTCGTTTTTCTGGTGCCGACGACGATCCTTGCGCAGCAGCATTACAATACATTTGTACAGCGAATGAAGGATTATCCGGTGACGGTCGAGCTTTTATGCCGCTTCCGTACGCCTGCGCAGCAAAAGGCATCCATTGAGCGCTTAAAGAGAGGTACGGCTGACATCGTGATCGGCACACACAGAGTATTGTCGAAGGATGTGGCGTTTAAAGATCTGGGCCTTTTGATCGTAGATGAGGAGCAGCGTTTCGGGGTCACGCACAAAGAGCGGATCAAGCAGATGAAAAAGAGCGTGGACGTGCTGACACTGACCGCAACGCCGATCCCTCGCACCCTGCATATGAGCCTTGTGGGGATCCGGGATATGAGTGTCCTTGAAGAACCGCCGGAGGACCGGTTCCCTGTTCAGACCTATATCATGGAATACAATGAGGAAATGGTCAGGGAGGTAGTAAGGAGAGAATTAAACCGCGGCGGTCAGGTCTTTTATGTTTTCAACAGGGTGAACCAGATCGCGGATATGGCAGGCAGGATCGCAAAGCTTCTGCCGGATGCCGAGGTGGCTTATGCACACGGTCAGATGCCGGAGCGCCAGCTTGAACAGATCATGATCGATTTTATCAATGGAGAGATCGATGTGCTGGTCAGCACGACCATTATTGAAACAGGTCTTGACATTGCCAATGCCAATACGATGATCATCCATGATGCGGACAATATGGGACTTTCACAGCTCTATCAGCTGCGTGGCAGAATCGGCCGTTCGAACCGTACTGCCTATGCGTTCCTGATGTATCGTCGCGGGAAGATCCTGCGCGAAGTAGCGGAAAAACGGCTGGCTGCGATCCGTGATTTTTCAGAGCTTGGCAGCGGATTCCGGATCGCAATGAAGGATCTGGAGATCCGCGGTGCAGGAAACATTCTCGGGGAAGCGCAAAGCGGTCATATGGAAGCGGTTGGATATGATCTGTACTGTAAGCTGTTGCATGAAGCGGTCAGTGAGGCAAAGGGAGAGGAAAAGCCGCCTGATTTTGAAACGGCGCTTGATCTCAATCAGGATGCTTATATTCCCGCAGTATATATCCCGGATGAATATCAGAAACTTGATATCTATAAGCGGATTGCGGCGATCACAAATGAAGAAGACCGGGATGAAATGCTTGACGAACTGATCGACCGGTTCGGAGAACCGCCGAAACCGGTGCAGCGCCTGCTTTCGGCAGCTATGCTCAAAGCACTTGCGCATGATGCGTGGTTTACGGAGATCAGGGAGCAGAATAATGAGATCCGATTTGTGATGTATGGTCAGGCCGATGTGGATCCGACCAGAATCCCGGAACTGCTTTCTAAGTGGAATCACAGGATCCGTTTTCAGGCAGATAAAGAGCATCCGGCATTTCTGTATCAGAGGCAGAAACAGGATGGAGATATTTTTGACGTAATTCGCTTATTTTTAACGGATTGCAGGGATACCATTGTGCTATCTTAACAAAACGGGGTTTTCGACTGCAGGATACTTGACAAAAACGGGAATTCATTTTTATAATATGACGTTATGTTCTTCGAACCATAATATGGGGTGAATATTTATGGATCAATATGTAATCAAAGGTGGTACGCCTTTGACAGGTGAAGTTGAGATCGGCGGAGCAAAGAATGCTGCGCTTGCGATCATTGCTGCGGCTGTCATGGCGGACGAAACTGTTACAATAGAAAACCTGCCAGACGTTCGTGACATCAATGTTATGTTAAAAGCGATCGAGCACATCGGTGCGATCGTAGAACGTCCGGACAGACATACGGTTCGCATTAACGGTAAGTATATCAACACTGTTAATGTGGATGACGAATACATCAGAAAGATCAGAGCGTCCTATTATCTGCTGGGTGCTTTGATCGGAAAATATAGAGAAGCGCAGGTGGCTTTGCCGGGCGGATGTGCGATTGGCGCAAGACCGATCGATCTGCATCTGAAAGGGTTCCGTGCACTTGGCGTACAGGTGGATATTGCCCATGGGCAGGTGATTGCAAAAGCGGATGAACTGAAGGGCACACATATTTATCTGGATAAGGTTTCCGTTGGAGCGACGATCAATATCATGATGGCAGCTGCCCTGGCAGAGGGCCGGACGATCATTGAGAATGCCGCAAAAGAGCCGCACGTCGTAGACGTGGCGAACCTGTTGAACCGCATGGGCGCAAGCATCCGCGGTGCCGGTACGGACGTGATCCGTATCCAAGGCGTTTCCAAGCTTTATAAGACAGATTATACGATCATTTCTGACCAGATCGAAGCCGGTACCTATATGTACGCAGCAGCTGCGACACATGGCGATGTTCTGGTAAAAAATGTTATTCCGAAGCATCTGGAGGCAACTTCTGCAAAGCTGATTGAGGTTGGCTGTGAATTGAAAGAGTATGATGACGCAGTTCGTGTTATCGCAAAGAACCCGCTTCGTCATACACAGGTGACGACATTGGCTTATCCGGGATTCCCGACAGATATGCAGCCGCAGATGGGTGTGGTTTTAGGCATTGCGCATGGAACGAGCACCATTACGGAAAGCATATTTGAAAACCGGTTCAAATATGTGGATGAGCTTAATAAAATGGGAGCTAATATTAAGGTAGAAAGCAATATCGCGATCATCAATGGCGTAGAGAAGTATTCGGGCGCCAGGGTCAGTGCGCCGGATCTTCGTGCAGGCGCGGCACTTGTAATTGCCGGTCTGGCAGCAGAGGGCATCACGATCGTCGATGATATTTATTATATTGAACGCGGATATGAGCGTTTTGAAGAGAAGCTTGCCTCCCTTGGCGGGCAGATCAAAAAGGTAAGTTCTGAAAAAGAAATCCAGAAATTCAAACTGATGATTTCATAAAGATATGCTGAAATGCTTTCAGCGGTTCCAAGAAGACAAGAGTTAGAAAGGGCCCGTATAGGGTAAGGAGAACATGGAAAAATTATTATTTACTTCTGAATCAGTTACTGAAGGACATCCGGATAAGGTCTGCGATGCGATCTCTGACGCGATCCTGGATGCCTGCATCGCACAGGACCCGATGAGCCGTGTGGCTTGCGAGTCCACTACTTGCACAGGTTTTGTTATGGTCACAGGCGAGATCACCACGAAGGCTCAGCTTGACATCCCGTCAATCGTTCGCGAGACAGTCAATGGCATCGGTTATGACGATGCTGCAACCGGATTTGACGGCAACACATGCGCGGTTATGGTAGCGCTTGACAAGCAGTCTCCGGATATTGCTATGGGTGTTGACAAAGCACTGGAAGCAAGAGAAAACCAGATGACAGATGAACAGCTCGAAGCAATCGGCGCTGGCGATCAGGGTATGATGTTCGGTTATGCGACAAATGAGACACCTGAATTTATGCCGTATCCGATCAGCCTGGCACATCGTCTGGCACTGCGCCTGACAGAAGTTCGTAAGGACGGAACACTTGATTACCTTCGTCCGGACGGAAAAACACAGGTTTCCGTAGAGTATGATGAGAATGGTGTGCCGAAACGTCTTGAGGCAGTTGTTCTTTCCACACAGCATGATTCTGATGTGACACAGGAACAGATCCATGAGGATATCAAAAAGTATGTATTTGATGAGGTTCTTCCGGCAGAGATGATCGATGATCAGACCAAGTTCTTCATCAATCCGACCGGCCGTTTCGTAATCGGCGGACCGCATGGTGATGCCGGCCTGACAGGTCGTAAGATCATCGTTGACACCTATGGCGGATTTGCCCGTCATGGCGGCGGTGCTTTCTCCGGAAAGGACTGCACAAAGGTTGACCGTTCCGCTGCATATGCAGCACGTTATGTTGCAAAGAACCTGGTAGCAGCAGGCCTGGCGGATCGTTGTGAGATTCAGCTTTCCTATGCGATCGGTGTTGCACAGCCGACATCCATCATGGTAGATTCCTTTGGAACCGGCAAAGTTTCTAATGAAAAGCTTGGCGAGATCGTTCGTGAGAACTTTGATCTTCGTCCGGCAGGCATCATCAAGATGCTTGACCTTCGCCGCCCGATCTATCGCGCGACAGCAGCTTACGGACACTTCGGACGTACCGACGTAGATCTTCCGTGGGAAGCACTTGATAAGGTAGAAGACCTGAAAAAATATCTGTAAGATGGATCATATGATTTGATTGACAGCCGTCTCTTTGAAAGAGGCGGCTGTCTTTGTGTGTTGCAAGCAATAAAAATTTAATTATTATCCATTTCTTATCTATGATATAATCACCTACATGAAATGGTCACATTTATCATATATGATATAACAATAGAAATGATGGAGTAGATTAACAGTGAGATTAAAAACCCGTCTTGTGATCTCGTTTTGTATTATCATCTTTTTGCCGATCGCGTTGATGTGTGGTATTCTGTTTGGTTTTTACCACCTGCATGTGCGCTCGGCACAGAAGACTTATGGGATCGAAGAGTCACAGACTATTTTTAATAATTCCGTATTGGTCATGAACCAGTACACACGCAGTGATTATGATGAGATGGAAGAACTGGCGAAAACGGAACCGGGGACGTTGACCAGTGAAGCGTATCTGAATCAAAAAAATCAGGAGCTTAGGGATAAGCGGTCCTTTCTGATCGTGCGCAAAGGGGACCAGATCATCTTCAATGGGGACACATTTGTACAGGAAGCCCAGGGAAATGATTCTAAGCCGGATGCGAAAGAGCCGAAAGACGCCAATCAGGATACTGGCGCAGGCTTCCCGATGACAGATGAAGAATGGAACAGTGTACTGCCGGCCTATGGTTATGGCGGCGGGGAGACCGGTGCAGACGGCGGATATTATCTGAGTGGAGAGACACAGTCGCTTTTAAAGCAGCTTGATTTTGTAACACCTGACGGTCAGGAAGCAAGCGCCTTTATCGTGACATCTTCAAGCAGTGTTCTGCCGGAAGTCAAACAGCTGATCATTGAGATCGTTGTGCTGGTTGTGCTGGTCCTTGGTATTACGGCAGTCTGCATGACGGTCTGGATCTACCAGAGCATGACCAGGCCGATCAGTAAGCTCCAGAAAGCGACGCAGAATATCAAAGAAGGAAATCTCGATTTTACGATCGAGTCCGACAGTGAAGACGAGATCGGTGAGCTGACCAGAAACTTCGAGGAGATGCGCCAGAGACTGAAAGAGTCCACAGAAGAAAGAGTGCGCAGCGAGCAGGAAAACCGCGTTTTGATCAGCAATATCGCACACGATCTGAAGACGCCGATCACGGCAGTCAAAGGCTATGCGGAAGGACTGGTTGACGGCGTTGCGGATACGCCTGAGAAGTTGAACCGATATGTGCAGACGATCTACAACAAAGCCAATGAGATGGATCGCCTGATCAATGAGCTGACGCTGTATTCGAATATCGATGCGAACAGAATTCCGTATAACTTTGACAAGATCAACGCCAAGGCATATTTTGACGACTGCATCGAGGATATCGGGATCGACCTTGAAACACAGGGCATTAAGCTTACATATGAGAACAATGTTGACGACGATGTGCAGATCATCGCGGATCCGGAGCAGATCATGCGCGTGATCAATAACATCATTTCGAACGGCGTGAAATATATGGACAAGCCATATAAACTGATCGGAATCCGTTTAAAGGATGTCGGTGATTTTGTGCAGGTCGAGATCGATGATAACGGACGGGGCATTGCCCTGAAAGATCTTCCGTACATCTTTGACCGGTTCTACCGGACAGATGCATCAAGGAATTCCAAAACCGGCGGAAGCGGCATTGGCCTTTCCATTGTAAAGAAAATCGTGGAAGACCATGGCGGAAGGATCTGGGCTACCAGCAAAGAAGGCGTCGGAACGACCATGTATTTCGTATTGAGAAAATACGTTGATACCGTTTTGTAATAAAGGAACAATTCGATATACGAACAGGAGGAAATTTATGAGCCGAATTTTAATCATTGAAGATGAAGAAGCGATTGCTGACCTGGAGCGGGATTATCTTGAGCTTTCAGGGTTTGAAGTTGAGACAGAACAGGACGGAACGAAAGGGTTAGAGCGCGCATTGGCGGAAGATTTTGATATGTACATTCTGGATTTGATGCTGCCGGGCACAGACGGATTTGAGATCTGTAAGCAGATCCGTGAGGTTAAGAACACACCGGTCCTGATGGTGTCTGCCAAAAAGGATGACATTGACAAGATCCGCGGACTTGGACTCGGAGCGGATGACTATATTACCAAGCCGTTCTCGCCGAGTGAGCTTGTGGCGCGTGTGAAAGCACATCTGTCCAGATATGAAAGACTGATCGGCAGCGCTGCGGAACAGAACGACATCGTTGAGATCCGGGGCTTAAAGATCGACAAGACAGCCAGAAGAGTCTGGGTCAATGACGAAGAAAAACAGTTTACGACCAAGGAATTCGATCTTCTGACCTTCCTTGCACAGCATCCGAACCATGTGTTTACCAAGGATGAGCTCTTCCGTGAGATCTGGGATATGGAATCCATCGGTGATGTTGCGACCGTTACCGTACACATCAAGAAGATCCGCGAAAAGATCGAGATCAATACTTCCAAGCCACAGTACATTGAAACCATCTGGGGTGTGGGCTACAGATTTAAGATATGACGACAGCTACGAGCAGTGCAATACGGAAGAAAAACCAGCAGTCATGCTTGCATGAACTGCTGGTTTTTTTCTGGCGTATTATAGTGCGACAGCACGACACGAAATAGATGCGAAGCATCTATGAGTTGCACTGCTCGTTAAACAGTGCAACGGACAGCGAGAAATAGGACAAAAGCATAAATTGTGTTATAATGCGAAATACATCAGATGCAGATCTGATTGGAATCTTGATTTCAGAAAGGATTATTTAACGAATGCAGACCGGTCATTTTGCAATCGGCATCCTTGCACACGTGGATGCAGGAAAAACCACATTGGCGGAAGGGCTTTTTTATCTGGCCAAAAAGACCAGGAAGCTGGGGCGCGTAGATCATAAAGATGCTTTTTTTGATTATTACGGGATGGAGCGCTCACGCGGAATCACGATTTTTTCCAAAACGGCCTTGCTGCCTTTGGGAGATCATACCGTTACACTGCTGGACACCCCGGGACATGTGGATTTTTCGGCGGAAATGGAACGCTCGCTTTCAGTGATGGATTATGCGATTCTGATCATCAGCGGAACGGATGGCGTGCAGAGTCATACCAGGACACTGTTTGAATTGCTTGACCGCTATGAAGTGCCTGTTTTTATCTTTGTCAATAAGATGGACCGGCCGGAGACGGATCGGGATGCGCTGATGCGTCAGCTAAAGGATGCGTTTGGCGATATCTGTGTTGATTTTACAGCGTATCAGGCAAAGGACGGAGCTTTTGCGGAAGAACTGGCGATGTTGGATGAAGCGTGGATGGAGGCTTATCTTTCGGGAGAACCGCTGACGAATGAAATCCTTTCTAATCTGATACAAAATAAAAAGGTTATGCCATGTTTTTTCGGTTCGGCCCTTCACATGGACGGTGTGGCGGAATTCTATGAAGCATTACAGGGTTTGACGAGAGCGCCGGAGTATCCGGAAGACTTTGCTGCGAAGGTGTTTAAGATCGTGCGGGATGAGAAGGGCGCGCGCCTCGTAGAGGCAAAGGTTACCGGCGGCACATTATCGGCCAGACAGGAGGTTTTTCTTTCCTCCAAAGAGACGGCAAAGGTCAGCCAGATCCGTCTTTATGACGGAGAGCGGTTTGAAACGATCAAAGAGGCCAAGGCAGGAATGATCGTTTCACTGACCGGACTGGATTCTGCTCTGGCAGGTGATGTTCTGACAGGTGCTTCGGACAAACAGAACCGAAAGAGTGATGATGCATTTTCCGACAGGCGGCAAACGGGCAGCGCTTATCAACCGCTCCTCAGGCCGGTATTATCCTATACGATCGTTCCGCCGGAGGGAGAGGATCCGAAGCTTTTCTATCAAAAGCTGGCAGAGCTTTCGCAGGAGGAACCGGAACTAGCGGTGTCCTGGAATGAACGGGCACAGGAGATCAATGCACGCCTGATGGGAGAAGTGCAGATTGAGATTTTAAAGCAGCAGATCCTGGACCGGTTTGGTGTATCGGTGACATTTGCGCAGGGCAGTGTGATCTTTCAGGAGACGATCAAAGCCCCGGTGATCGGGATCGGTCATTTTGAGCCGCTTCGTCATTATGCGGAAGTGCATGTACTGATCGAGCCGGGGGAGCCCGGGAGCGGAATCGTTTATGAAAACAGGTGCCCGGATGAATTACTGGATCGGAGCTGGCAGAAAACAGCACTGAAACATCTGATGGAAAAAGAACACATCGGCGTGCTGACAGGGGCTGTATTAACGGATGTAAAGATCAGTCTGATCGCCGGACGGGCGCACAAAAAGCATTCGGAAGGAGCAGATTTCAGGGAAGCGGCGTGGAGAGCGGTCCGTCAGGGACTGATGCAGGCGGATAATATCTTGCTTGAGCCGATGTTTGCTTTCTGGCTGGAATTGCCTTCCGGACAGGTTGGACGCGCGATGACTGATGTTCGGAATATGGGAGGCTCGTTAGAAGACCCGGTGATGGATGCGGACAAAGCGGTTCTTACCGGACAGGCACCGGTCGCATTGATGCAGGATTACGGCAGAGAAGTGCAGGCCTATACAGGCGGACTGGGGAAGCTGAGTCTTCGCTTTGCCGGATATCAGCCATGCCAAAACGCGGACAAGGTGATTGAAAAGATCGCTTACGATCCGGATGCGGATCTTGATAATCCGTCCTCTTCGCTGTTTTGTGAAAAGGGAGCGGCGCTTTATGTGCCATGGGACGAGGTGCCTGAAAAATGCCGCGTGGAAAGTGGCGTAGAACTGAAAGACGACGAAGAAGATACTGACAATGGTGATGCCGATAATGTCGTCAGTGCAACAGGTGTTGTCAGTGTACCAGGTGCAGAAAAAACTGTCAGCGCAGTGTCTGCATTTTCTGCGGAGGACAAAGAACTGCAGGAGATCTTTGAACGGACTTACGGTGGCAGGGAGGAGGCAGGCAAACAAGGCAGGCACGCTTCGAATCCGAAAGGATTGGCTTCGGGAAGCCTCGTACAGCCGCAGTCTGACAGTAAATATCAAAAGAGAGAAAAAACGCCGGGCGAGGTTTTTTTGCTGGTAGACGGATATAACATCATCCATGCATGGGAAGAATTAAAAGCGCTTGCAAAGGAGAACCTTGACAGTTCACGGGATGCGCTGATGGATATCCTTTCGGAATTTCACGGGAGCAGACAGGGGCATCTGATCGTTGTGTTTGATGCCTACAAAGTCAAGGGCGGACAGGAACGTGTTTACCGCTATCACAACATCGATGTAGTCTACACAAAGGAGGCGGAAACAGCCGATGCCTATATCGAGCGCGTCACCAGAAAGATCGGAAAGAATAATGACGTGACAGTAGCGACTTCCGACGGACTGGAACAGATCATCATATGGGGGCATGGAGCGCGCCGGATGTCTGCGTCGGAACTAAAGGCAGAAGTGGAGCAGGCAAAGATAGAAGTGCGGGCATTTCTGGAGCAGCGTAACAGCATGAAAACAAGATTGTTTGACCATCTGCCAAAAGAAGAAGCAAAGATGCTCGAGCGGATGCGGCTCGGGGAGGAAGACGAACAGTGAAACAATTACCGAAAAAAAGTGAATATAAGATCCTGGTCGTTTCTGATACACACGGAGACAACCGCCTGATCAATCAGATTTTAAAAAAGGAACCGGATGTGGACGCGCTGATCCATTGCGGCGATGTCTGCGGTGTGCTGGAAGGTGTTCTGGATGCAGACATTCCGGTCTATGCAGTTGCGGGAAACTGTGATTATTCCGGGAGTTATCCGGAAAGCCTGACGGTAAAGATCGGGTATTACAATATTTTCATCAACCATGGGCACCGGTATCACGTGGACTACAGGGATGATCTGATCTTTTATGCCGGAAAAGAAAAATATGCGGACGTGGTCTGTTTCGGACATTCCCACGTGCCGCAGAATCTGACAGAAGAAGGGATGCTGTTATTAAATCCGGGCAGCGTTGCCAGACCGCGTCAGATCCCCCGGAAAGGGACTTATGCGATCCTCTCCATTACAGAAGATGCGTTGCCGACGGCAAAGTTGAAGACGATTGGATGAGCCACGGGGACGGTTCTTTTGACTCATTTCATATGAGAATGAGTCAAAAGAACCGTCCCCGCGACTCATTTCTCCTCGACACGCTTGCCGGTGACATGCTCGATGGACAGCTCGATCATGCCGGCGCGGTGCGCGTTTTTTGCCATATCGGACTCGATCTCTTCTGCAGGCATATATTTCATAGCAAGAAGTCGTAACTTTTCATTGATCTCATCACGGTCTTCCATGATGCGAACCTTCCCAAAGGCGATCACGCTCTTGAAGTAATACCACCATTCACCGGGATTCTGATACCCTTCATATAATACACAAAAGGATGCCTTGTCATAGTTTTTGATCGCGTCGATCTTATGTCCTTCAAAGGCAGTGTGAAAGTAAAGCCTGCCTTCGTGATAAACAAAGTTCAAGGGCACCGTGTAAGGATATCCTTCATCACCAAGCACTGCGAGGACACCGCGCGGTGCTTTTTCTAAGATATCGAGGCACTCTTCTTCGGGAAGCTGTTGTTTGAAACGTCTCATTTTTCGGAACATGTGATTTCTCCTCGCATATGTTAAAAGTAAGTTGCCTATAATGTAATATACCGGGACGGGAAATGCAAATCCCAAGAAAACCATGGAAAAAACCTCCGGAATGTGCGATAATATCTCTGTATATACTAATAACAGGAGATGTATAATATTATGGCGAAAGAAAAGAAACTTGTAGAAGCGATCACTTCAATGGAAGAAGATTTTGCACAATGGTATACGGATGTTGTGAAGAAGGCAGAGCTCATTGCCTATTCCAGTATCAAAGGATGTATGATCATCAAGCCGGCCGGCTTTGCGATCTGGGAGAATATCCAGCGTGAGATGGACCGCCGGTTTAAGGAGACTGGAGTAGAGAATGTATATCTGCCGCTTTTTATCCCGGAGAGTCTGCTGCAGAAAGAAAAGGATCATGTCGAAGGATTTGCGCCTGAGGTGGCATGGGTGACACATGGCGGAATGAGCCCGCTGCAGGAGCGTCTGTGCGTCCGTCCGACATCAGAGACTCTGTTCTGCGATTTTTACAAAGATGATATTCAGTCCTATCGTGATCTGCCACGTGTGTACAATCAGTGGTGTAACGTGGTCCGTTGGGAGAAGGAGACCAGACCGTTCCTGCGTTCCCGTGAATTCCTGTGGCAGGAGGGTCATACGGCACATGCGACAGCAGAGGAAGCAGAAGAGAGAACGGTCCAGATGCTGAACGTATATGCTGACTTCTGTGAAGAAGTACTGGCGATGCCTGTCATCCGTGGGCAGAAGACAGAAAAAGAAAAGTTTGCCGGCGCTAAGTCGACCTATACGATCGAAGCATTGATGCATGACGGCAAAGCATTACAGTCGGGTACGAGTCACAACTTCGGTGACGGATTTGCTAAAGCTTATGATGTTACATTTACTGATAAAGATAACACCCTGAAATATGTTCACCAGACATCCTGGGGTTCCACGACACGCCTGATCGGTGCACTGATCATGGTACATGGTGATGATTCCGGACTGGTCCTGCCGCCGAAAATCGCACCGGTTCAGCTGATGGTGATCCCGATCCGTCAGGATGCGGAAGGCGTGCTTGACAAAGCCGTTGAAGTAAAGGATCGTCTGAGCAAGGTCTGCTCCGTACGGATCGATGACAGTGACAAGAGCCCGGGCTGGAAATTCTCCGAGCAGGAGATGCGCGGTATCCCGATCCGCCTCGAGCTTGGACCGAAAGATATTGAGAAGAACCAGTGCGTACTGGTTCGCCGTGATACCAGAGAAAAGACATTTGTATCACTCGATGAGATCGAGACAGTTGTTCCAAAACTGCTTGAGACCATCCAGAAGGATATGTTTGAACGTGCAAAAGCACATCGTGATGCGCACATCTGGGATGCGACAGATTACGAGACATTTAAAGAGACAGTAGAAAGCAAACCGGGATTCATCCGTGGAATGTGGTGCGGCGATCAGGCCTGTGAAGATCAGATTAAGGAAGAAACAGGCGCTACCTCCCGCTGCATGCCGTTCCATGATCAGGAACAGATCTCAGATGTTTGTGTCTGCTGCGGCAAGCCGGCGAAGAAGCTGGTATATTGGGGACGTGCATATTAAATATGGTTTTAAAGCTGCCTGAAAATGTCAAAAAGATCATTCATACACTGCAGGATGCCGGATTTGAAGCATATGCAGTGGGGGGCTGTGTGCGGGACGCGCTTTTGGGGCGGGAGCCGGACGACTGGGATATCACGACCTCGGCTTTGCCCGAACAGGTGAAAGGCCTTTTCGCGAGAACGATCGATACGGGACTTCAGCATGGGACAGTAACTGTTTTGTTCCGTGCGGGAAAAGACAGCTGGGATACCTATGAAGTAACGACATTTCGGATCGACGGAGTCTATGAAGACGCAAGACATCCCAAAGACGTTACCTTTACGCCAAGCCTCCGGGAAGATCTCAAGCGCAGGGATTTTGCAATCAACGCCATGGCATATAATGAGACGGTTGGCCTGGTCGATTGCTTTGACGGACTGTCAGATCTGAAAAACAGACAGATCCGTTGTGTGGGTGAGGCAAAAGAACGGTTTACGGAAGATGCGCTCCGAATGATGCGTGCAGTCAGATTTGCCGCACAGCTGGGATTCTCTGTCGTTCCTGATACGCTGGCCCAGATCAAAGCGCTTGCACCGCGCCTGTCGATGATCAGTGCGGAACGGATCCAGACGGAGCTTGTCAAGCTGCTGGTCTCGGATCATCCTGAAAAGATGGAAACACTTTATCAATGTGGCCTGACAGATGTATTTTTGCCGGAGTTTTCGGCACTGATGAAAACGCCGCAGAATTCCAGACATCACGGAGAAAACGTGGGCGAGCATACGATCGAATCATTACGCCACGTACGTTCCGATAAGGTGCTTCGCCTGGCGATGCTGTTTCACGACATCGCGAAACCGCTCTGCAGGACAACGGATGAAAACGGTGAGGATCATTTTCACGGACATCCGCAGATCGGTGCAGAGATGACGAAAAAGATCCTGCGCCGTCTGAAATTTGATAATGACACGACCAGACGCGTTGTCAATCTGGTTCGCCTGCATGACGAACGGGTTTTCCGTTTGGAAGAGAACGGATCCGATCAAAAGCAGCTGCGGACGGTCAGAAGGGCAATCAGTCGAAACGGGGAAGATGTGTATCCGGATCTGTTTGCAGTGATGCGGGCTGATATCCTGGCGCAAAGTGCTTATATGCGCAGTGAAAAGCTTGCCCGGGTCGACGGATATGAGCGGCTCTGGAAAGAAGTGCTATTAAAGAAGCAGTGTCTTTCCATCAAAGATCTTGCGGTCGATGGTTCTGATCTGATCGCGCAGGGGATCCCGTCCGGACCTGAGATCGGACAGATTCTGCATGCAATGCTGGAAGATGTGCTCGATGAGCCGGAGCGAAACAACAGGGAATATCTGCTTGGACATCTGGAAAAGTATCAAAAAGATGATTTGTAAATAACTGTGTCCGGTATGACACAGATCAAAAAGAACGGAACATAATGTACAAGGCTTTGTAACTGGAGGGATAGTTATGAACTACAAAGAATCTTACAATGAATGGCTTGAGAATCCGTATTTTGACGAAGCAACAAAAGAAGAGCTTCGTGCGATCGCGGGGGATGAAAAAGAGATCGAAGACCGGTTTTACATGGAACTGGAATTCGGTACAGCAGGTCTGCGTGGTGTGATCGGCGCCGGTATGAACCGCATGAATATCTATACCGTTAGAAAAGCGACGCAGGGACTGGCAAATTACATTTGCTCTCTCGGCGTTCAGGACAAGGGCGTTGCCATTGCATATGATTCCAGAAACATGTCACCGGAATTTGCAAGAGAAACAGCCCTCTGTCTGGCTGCAAACGGCGTGAAAGCGTACATGTTTGATTCACTTCGCCCGGTACCGGAGCTTTCCTTTACGGTCCGGACACTTGGCTGTACGGCAGGTGTCGTGATCACAGCAAGCCACAATCCGGCGGAATACAACGGATACAAGGTTTACTGGGAAGACGGCGCACAGATCACGCCGCCGCATGATAGCGGGATCATGGATCAGGTTCGTGCGGTAACAGATTTCACGACTGTTAAGACCATGGATTATGATGAAGCGATCGCAGCAGGTCTTTTGAAGATCATCGGGGAAGACATTGATGATCTGTATATGGCAGAACTGAAGAAGGTTGTGCTTCATCCGGAGACGATCGCATCACAGGCAGACCATCTCCGTATCGTTTATACACCGCTGCATGGAACGGGAAATAAGCCGGTACGCCGGATTTTAAACGAGCTGGGATTCAAACAGGTCTTTATTGTGCCGGAGCAGGAAGAACCCAACGGGGACTTCCCGACCGTCAGCTATCCAAACCCGGAAGCGGCAGATGCATTTGAACTGGCGCTTGCACTTGCAAAGGAAAAAGATGCAGATCTGGTTCTTGCTACTGATCCGGACGCGGACCGTCTCGGCGTTTATGTAAAAGACGGGTCCGATGGCAGCTATCATGCACTGACAGGAAATATGTCAGGATGCCTGATCGGTGCATATGAGATCGCACAGAGAAAAGCACTTTACGGACTGCCGGAAGACGGCGCGTTTATTAAATCGATCGTAAGCACGAACCTGGCAGATGCGATCGCAGCAGATTACGGCGTAGCACTTTGTGAGGTTCTGACAGGCTTTAAATTCATTGGCCGCAAGATGCTTGAATTTGAAACAGAAGGAACCGGCACCTATCTTTTCGGTATGGAGGAAAGCTACGGATGCCTTCCGGGAACCTATGCCAGAGATAAGGATGCGGTTGCGGCATCGATGGTGCTTTGCGAAGCGGCTGCCTGGTACAAAGCACAGGGCAAGACCCTCTGGGATGCGATGGTAGAGCTGTATGATAAGTATGGCTGGTATCATGACGAGGTAACATCCATTACCCTGAAAGGAAAAGAAGGAATCGAAAAGATCCAGTCGATCATGGAAGAACTGCGGAAAGATCCGCCAAAAGAGATCGGTGGTCTTGAGGTACTGTCATTACGGGACTACAAAAAGGGAACCATTGTAGATAACAGAACGGGAGAAACAAAGCCGACCGGTCTGCCGTCCGCAAACGTGCTCTATTGTGATCTGCCGGATGCGGCATGGGTATGCTTCAGACCGTCCGGCACAGAACCGAAACTGAAATTCTATTTTGGTATCGTTGGAACATCCGCTGCGGATGCAGCTGCAAAGGCAGAGAATCTTGGCGCGGCTGTAAAGGGAATCGTTGAAGCGATGATGTAATGATGTGTTTTATGTGAAACACATACTGAAATCCTTGACATTACTGGAAAAATCCAGTATAAATTAAAGATGTATAGTATCATAAGAACCCGTGAATTGGACGGGGTAGGAGGAAAGAAGAATGAACAAATCAGAATTAGTTGCACAGATTGCTGAGCAGGCTGGCCTGCAGAAAAAAGATGCAGAGAAAGCACTGGCTGCATTTACTGACATCGTAGCAGATACACTTAAGAAGGGTGATAAAGTTCAGCTGGTAGGATTTGGAACATTTGAAGTTACTGAGAGAGCAGCAAGAACAGGTAGAAATCCGCAGACTAAGAAAGAGATCAAGATCCCGGCTTCGAAAGCACCGAAGTTCAAAGCTGGTAAGGCTCTGAAGGATATCGTAAATCAGTAAATTTGTTCTGACAGATGAAACAAACCGGCATCCCTGTGAATTCACAGGGATGCTGTTTCATATCTGTGATAAAGCTGATTCAGGAGGGAACATGAGGCTTGATAAATATCTGAAGGTCTCGCGACTGATCAAGCGGCGAACAGTGGCAAACGAAGCATGTGATGCGGGACGGATCAGTGTGAATGGAAAGGTTGCGAAAGCATCACAGCAGGTGAAAGCGGGAGATGTGCTTGAGATCACATTTGGAAACCGCTCTGTAAAAGCAGAGATCTTAAAGATTGCAGAGACCACAAAAAAGGAAGAAGCAGCAGAGATGTTTCGATATCTCTAGGTTGCAATCAGGGGTCTCTTTAGATATGATAATAATAGAGAGAGTCTGGCAATGGATCACAGGATGTAATGGATCTGCCGAAGGAGTCAGGTGTGAGAAAAAATAAGAAATCAACACTGGATTTAAATGAAAGAAAAAAAACAGCTACCAAAAAGGTCCGCAATCCCAGGAATCGGAAGGCACGGATTGGTATCACATGTATGGTGATCGTTCTGATCGCTATTCTTTCTGTGCAGATCGTTCGTCTCGATGCGCAGAATGATGCATATATTGCCAAAGAAAAGCAGTTGAAAAATGAACTGAAAGCCGAGGAGCAGAGGACAAAGCAGCTTGAAGCAAAGCAGGAGTATGTCAACACAGACGAGTATGTTGAAGATACGGCAAAGTCAAAGCTTGGAATGGCTTATGATGACGAGATCATTTTTAAAGAAGAGTAATCATGTGCGGCACAGTATCCAAGCACAGTTTAAGACCCTCACTTTTCTGCCGGATTCCGGGAGATGAGCGGGGGTGTTTGTTTATCTGGTGAAATTAAAACGAAAAGAGTTTCAGAGAAAGAAATGATGCAGAATCCCCTTTTTTTGAGAATTAAAGATTACATCGGTACGTATCAGATGATCCAACCGGGCGACAATGTGTTGGCCGCAGTATCCGGCGGAGCGGACTCTGTTTTTTTGATGCGCGTTTTAAAGGAATTGTCCCAGGAACTGCCCTGTACAGTTCGGGTGGTTCATGTAGAACACGGCATCCGGGGAGAGGACAGTCTGCGGGATGCTGCATTTGTAGAAAAACTGTGTCAAAAAGAAGGGATCACATGCCTGGTCGAACATGTGAATGCGCCATTATACGCAAAGCAATCCGGAACCGGGATAGAAGAAGCGGCCAGAACACTTCGGTATCAGGTGTTTGAACGGATTGCAAAAGAAGAGCAGGCTGACAGGATCGCAGTTGCACATCATATGGAAGACAATGCAGAGACGATGCTGTTTCATCTGGCAAGAGGGACCGGGCTTTTGGGGCTTGCAGGGATCCCGCCTGTCAGGGGAAGGATCATCCGGCCGCTTCTGTGCGTTTCCAGAGAAGAGATTGAAGCATGGTTAACAGAAAACGGACAGCCATGGTGTATGGATGAGACGAATGCAGATGTTTCATTGAGCAGAAATCTGATCCGCGCGGAGGTTCTGCCCAAGTTAAAAGAGATCAATCCGTCTGCAGTTTTGCATATGGCAGAAACGGCAGAGCTGTTAAGAAAAACAGGAGAATATCTGGATCGAGAAACGGCCGCTGCTCTTGAAAATGCAAAAGACGGCGACAGGACGAGTGTCATAAAACTGACCGGACTGGATCCGGCGGCAGCTGAGCATCTGGTGTACAGAACATTGCAGCGTGTGGCCGGCAGGACAAAAGACATTACGCGTATGCATGTCAGGAGTGTCTGTGATCTGGCAAAAAAGCCTGTCGGGAAACAGGTTTCGCTTCCGTACGGTATGGTGGCAGAACGGACTTATGATGCGATCCGGGTCGTGAAACAGTCTGGTGCCGCCTTAGGATTTGAAAAGGATGAGGACTGCAGCGGAGAAAAGCCTGTAGCACAAAATGAATCACTGAAGATACCGGGGAGAACACTGGTCGGTAAAGCGTATCAATTCGATGCAGAAATCATTTTATATGACGGGGAAGAAGAAAAAATCCCGCGAAATCCATATACGAAATGGTTTGATTATGATAAAATAAAAAATGGTTTGCAAATTCGGGGGCGAAACCGCGGTGATTATCTGCAGATCGACAGCAAAGGCGGGCATAAGAGCATCCAGGACTATATGGTGAATGAAAAAATCCCGGCAAAGGATCGTGACAGGATACTTTTGCTTGCGGATGGAAGCCATATTGTATGGGTGATCGGCCGGCGGATCAGTGAAGCATATAAGGTGACAAAGGAGACAAAGCGTGTTCTGGTTCTTACGGTAACATGTGCGGACTCCAAAGGAGAGGCGAAATGACAGAGGCTGTCAGAGAGTTGATTTCTGAGGAAGAGATTGATAAGAGAATACGGGAAATGGGGGCACAGATCAGCCGTGATTATGCCGGAAAGACCATTAAGTTTGTCATTATCTTAAAAGGCGGCTGCTTTTTCGGGTGTGAACTGGCAAAACGTCTGACGGTTCCGGTTGAATTGGATTTCATGGCAGTTTCCAGCTACGGGAACAGTACAGAGTCTTCAGGTGTTCTGAACGTTCAAAAAGATCTCGATGACCATGTGATCGGACAGGATGTCCTCGTAGTAGAGGATATCATTGATACCGGAAGGACGATGTCCTATCTTTTGGAAGAACTGAAACGCCGCGGGGCCAAAAGCGTATCGCTCTGCGCATTGCTCGATAAGCCGGACAGACGTGTGGCAGAAGTGCCGATCGACTATTGCGGGTATCGGATCCCGGATAAGTTTGTAGTAGGATACGGACTGGATTACGCACAGAGATATCGCAATCTTCCGTATATAGGAATTATAGAATTTTTAGAAGACGAGGAATAGTACATTGAGAAGAGCCAGCAGAGGATTATGGGTATATATTTTTATCATCATTCTGTTCATGGCAGTTTTTTCTGCGATGAACAGGAATTCGCAGAGTGCAGACACATATACCTATCAGCAGTTTAAAAACGATGTTAAAGCGGAAAAGATCGAAGAGGTCGTAATCTCCCAGAATGAAGAGGTGCCGACCGGTATTCTTCGTGTTACGACCACAGACGGAGAAAGAAAGCAGGTTTACGTTTCGGATGTAAACGAAGTACAGGAGTACCTGGACAAAGAGGGCGAGACGGATCTATATTCGCTCCGGAATGTTCCTGGAGAAAGCTTTATCAGTGCTGTTTTGCCGAATATCATCATGATCGTCATCCTGATCGTATTCTTTGTGATGATGACAAGAGGCGCCGGCGGTGGCGGTGCGAACGGGAAGATGATGAACTTCGGCAAGAGCGGTGCGACGATGACCACCGGAGAAAACATCAAGGTTAATTTCAGTGATGTTGCCGGCCTGCAGGAAGAAAAGGAAGAACTGGCCGAGATCGTCGATTTCCTAAGAGACCCGAGCCGCTATACAAAACTTGGCGCGCGGATCCCGAAAGGTGTTCTCTTAGAGGGCCCTCCCGGAACCGGTAAGACACTTTTGGCAAAAGCAGTTTCCGGAGAAGCAGGTGTGCCATTCTTTTCCATTTCCGGTTCAGACTTTGTTGAGATGTTTGTCGGTGTCGGCGCATCCAGAGTCCGTGACCTGTTTGACAATGCGAAGAAAAACGCACCATGTATTGTATTTATCGATGAGATCGATGCAGTTGCACGCCGGAGAGGCACGGGCCTTGGCGGCGGACACGATGAGAGAGAGCAGACATTGAACCAGCTGCTGGTTGAGATGGATGGTTTTGGTGTCAATGAAGGCATCATCGTCATGGCTGCGACAAACCGTGTCGATATTCTCGATCCGGCGATCCTGCGTCCGGGACGGTTTGACCGTAAGGTCGTTGTCGGAAGACCAGATGTCAAGGGAAGGGAAGAGATCCTGAAAGTACATTCCAGAAACAAACCGATCGGGGATGATGTCGACTTAAAGCAGGTGGCACAGACAACAGCAGGATTTACCGGCGCGGATCTGGAAAACCTGATGAATGAGGCTGCAATCCTGGCGGCCAGAGAAAAACGGGCATTTATCCGTCAGGATGATATCCGCCGTTCATTTGTAAAAGTCGGGATCGGTACGGAAAAGAAGAGCCGTGTGGTTTCTGATAAGGAAAAACGGATCACGGCTTATCATGAGTCAGGTCATGCGATCCTGTTCCATGTGCTTCCGGATGTCGGACCGGTCTACAGTGTTTCGATCATTCCGACAGGACTTGGCGCTGCAGGATATACCATGCCGCTTCCGGAGCGGGACGATATGTTTAATACAAAGGGTAAAATGCTGCAGGATATCATGGTTGCATTTGGCGGACGCATCGCAGAAGAGCTGATCTTTGATGATGTAACGACCGGCGCATCGCAGGATATCAAGCAGGCGACCCAGATCGCGAAAGCCATGGTCACAAAGTACGGTATGTCGGAAAATGTCGGTATGATCAATTACTCTGATGAAGACAATGAGGTATTCATCGGACGTGACCTCGCGCATTCGAGAGCATACGGCGAACATACGGCGACCGTGATCGATACAGAAGTGAAACGCATTATTGATGAATGCTATGCAAAAGCAAAAGCGATCATTCTGGAGCATGAGAAGGTACTGCATGCCTGTGCGGCACTTCTGATTGAAAAAGAAAAGATTCACCGCAATGAATTTGAAGCACTGTTTGGGGACAATGTGGTGGTAAATGAGAGTGAATTTGCAGAAGAATAGTATATGAATGAAATTACACAAACATTTTTTAGTGATCAGACAATAGATTATTGCAATCCAACGGAACCAAAGGAAAATGACCTGATTCATATCCGTTTTCGCGCAGCAACAGAAAAAACACTTACCGTCTTTCTGTGTTACGGTGGTATTGCGCTGGCGATGAAGCGTGCAGAGACAGTCGGTGTATTTACGTATTACGAAATGCAGATCCGGATGGGTCATGCGCCGATCAGGTATCATTTCCGGATCCGGATGGGGGAGCATAGCGTGATATATAATCGGATCGGCTGTTGTGAAGTGCATCAGCCGATCTATGACTTTTCGCTTGTTCCGGGCTTCTCGACGCCTGACTGGGCAAAGGGTGCCGTGATGTATCAGATCTATACGGATCGGTTTTGTAATGGAGACCCTTCCAACGATGTCAGGGAAGGTGAGTATTTTTATATCAAAAGACAGGTTCGGGAGATTGACAACTGGAGCCGTCCGCCGGGAGATTTTGATGTGACGGATTTTTACGGCGGAGATCTTGCAGGTGTCATTAAGAAACTGCCGTATCTGAAAAAACTCGGCATTGAGGCGATCTATTTTAATCCGCTTTTTGTATCTCCATCGAGTCACAAGTACGATACACAGGATTATGATTATATCGACCCGCATTTTGGTGTGATCCTGGAAGATGATGAGACGACGCTTCCAAAGGGATGCGATGACAATACACAGGCAGCCGGTTATATCAAACGCGTAACAGACAAAAGGAACTTAGAAGCCGGAAACGCATTGTTTGCGGAGCTGGTGGAAAAAGCACATGCAGAAGGCATCCGTATCATCATTGACGGTGTGTTCAATCATTGTGGATCATTTCATAAGTGGCTTGACAGAGAAGGCATCTATTCCAACGAAGAAGGTTATGAAACAGGGGCTTACTTTGAAAAAGAAAGCCCCTACCATGAATACTTCCGTTTTTATGATGAAAATGCCTATCCGAATAACACATCCTATGATGGTTGGTGGGGGCATGACACGCTTCCAAAACTGAATTATGAGAATTCCAAAAAGCTGGAGAACTATATTCTGGAGATTGGTAAAAAGTGGGTTTCGCCTCCGTATAATGCAGATGGATGGCGTCTGGATGTTGCGGCTGATTTAGGACACAGCAAAGAGTATAACCACAGGTTCTGGAAAAAGTTCCGGAGAGCTGTAAAAGAAGCAAATCCGGAGGCAGTCATTATCGCGGAACATTACGGAGACCCCTCTGACTGGCTTCATGGCGATCAGTGGGATACCGTCATGAATTATGATGCATTTATGGAACCGGTTTCCTGGTTTTTGACCGGTATGGAAAAGCACAGTGAAGGATTCCGACCGGATCTTCTGGGGAATCCGGATGCGTTTTTTGAGGCGATGCGCTATCATATGGCAAATTTTTCAACGTCATCACTGTATTGTGCCATGAATCAGCTTTCCAACCATGATCATTCCCGCTTTTTGACCAGAACGAACCAAAAAGTCGGGCGTGCAGTGAATCTTGGAGCGGCTGCCGCATCAGAAGGGATCAACAAAGGAGTATTCCGCGCAGCGGTTGTGATCCAGATGAGCTGGCCGGGAGCACCGACACTGTATTACGGAGATGAAGCAGGTCTGTGCGGATTTACGGATCCGGACAACAGAAGGGCTTATCCCTGGGGACGCGAAGACAAAAGCCTGATTGAGTTTCATCGCAGCATCATCGGACTGCATAAAGAACTGAAGGCGTTGCGCAGAGGATCGCTGATCGAGCTGTACAGGGCGAAGAATGTGATCGGGTTCGCGCGTTTTTGCAAGGGACAAGCTGTGATCATTGTCGTCAATAACGATGATTATTCCAGAGAATGTGCGATCGATGTCTGGAAGGCCGGCGTACCGCTTCAGGCTGAGCTCACATTGGTGATGTATACGAACGAGACCGGTTTTTCTGATAAAGAAATGAGCTATCCGGTGGAAAACGGTGTGTTGGATATCGCGCTGCCAAAGCGGGCCTCGATCATGATGCGTTGGGACGCAGAATAGAGGAAACCAACATAAAACTACGTATTGCACCACAAAAAAACTGGTGATAAGATGCTTAATATAAGGTAATTTATTAGAGATTAAATTAGGAGGAAGTCATGCATCAGAAAAAAATACTGACAACAGCACTGGTTGCCTCGACGATCGCCGGCATCGGCATCGTTCCGGCGCAGAATGCGGAAGCAGCATCGATCAGCTCGTTTGTAAGTAATGCATTAGCGATCGCAAATGACAATTCACATGGATACAGCATGGTCAATCGCTGGGGACCTGATTATGACTGCTCATCTTTTGTTATTACCTGTTTGAAACAGGCAGGTTTTGAGACCGGTGGAGCGACATATTCCGGTAATATGGTATCAAATCTGACGCAGCATGGGTTTTCTTATATTCCTTCTTCGAAGATTGATCTGAGTTCTTCTTCCTCTTTGCAGGCGGGAGATATTCTGATGGCATCCGGGCATACCGAGATCTATATCGGGAACGGTAAACGGGTCGGTGCACACAGAAACTATGACGGCAAGACCGGGGATTCCGGCGGAAATGAGATCAGTGTTTTGAATTACTCCAGAGGATCCTGGTATGGCATTTTGCGCTACACCGGTTCCGGAAGTACGGCGACGGCTGTGACAACGGCAGCAACTACGACCTCTTCCGCACAGACAGGTGTTTACAAGATCAATGCGAACCTAAACCTGCGTTCCGGAAACAGTACGGGCACATCCATTCTGACAACGATCCCGAAGGGGACCAGTGTGACGGTTTCCCAGGTTTCAAATGGCTGGGGAAAGACGACTTACAGTGGTAAGACCGGCTGGATCTATTTAAGCTATGCGACACGCACCGGGAATGCAGCAACGACGGTATCTGCACCGGCAGCGTCAACGACGGCAGCGGCTGCAACTGCCGGCGCCACATATAAGACAACGGCAAATCTGAATATACGCTCCGGCAACAGCACGAGCACATCGATCCTGACATCGATCCCGAAAGGGACCAGTGTTACGGTCACAGAGGTAAAAAACAACTGGGGCAAGACCAGCTATGGCGGCAAGACCGGCTGGATCTCGTTGGATTATGCCGCCAAAACCGGCGGTACGACAACAACTGCAAAAGCGACGACAACAAAGGCGACCACTGCATCAACAGTTGCCGGGACTGTATACAAAACCAATGGCAGCATGTATCTGCGCGCAAGTAATAATAAAACCAGTGCAGTTCTTGGTGTCGTTCCTGCAGGGACCAGTGTTACCGCGACACAGATCAGCAATAACTGGGGCAAGATCACCTACGGCGGCAAGACCGGCTGGATGTCACTGAAATATTCGACAAAGACAGGAACAGTTGCAGCGCCTGCAGCTACAACAGCGAAAGCGACGACTGCCAAAACTGCGACAACCGCTTCGGCAACTACGGCCGGGACAACATCAAAGACCACGTCCTTTATCTATCAGACGACATCTAATCTGAATCTGCGTTCCGGGAACAGCACATCATATTCGAAGCTGAGTGTGGTTCCGAGAGGGACAGCCGTTACGGTAACAGAAGTCAAAAACAACTGGGGTAAGATCAGCTATGGAGGCAAGACCGGCTGGATCTCTCTGGATTATGCAAGTAAGAAGGGGACAAACGTTGTAACGACGATCAATACCGTCGTAAAGAACGCTGCGTCATCCAGCTCAAAGACGGTCACCTACTCCTATACGACGACGGCAAATCTGAACTTAAGAAAGAGCTACAGCACGGCTTCAGCAAAGATCCTGACGATGCCGAATGGAACTTCCCTTACGGTTACAGAGATCAAGAATAACTGGGGCAAAGTTAATTATAAGGGCAATGTTGGATGGATGTCCTTACAGTATGCGATCTGCACAGGATCACAGACGACCATTAAGAACATTATCGGTCAGACATCTTCCACGCCGACATTAAAGACCGCATCGGTTCCGACAACGACATCCGCTGCGAAGACGGCATCGGTGGCAGCATCCGCGTCAGCAGTGAAGATGACAACGTCCGCCGCCCCTGCTGCAACAGCAGCAGCAAAACCGGCTGCGTCTGTTTCTCTGGCATCAACAGCTGCACCTGTATCAGAGGCCAAGGCAGATCAGGATACTGTCAAGGCTGAAGAGACAAAACCGGTATCCTTCAGCATGCCGCTTTCTGTCGTCAATGCGATAGAGGATGAAGCGAAGACTGCTGAGACAGAGGAAGTGGTTGAAGAAACGAAGACCGAAGAAGCGGCAGAGCCTGCTGTTCAGGAAGCTGAGCCGGTTGCAGAGGCAGCAGAGGAGACTGCTTTAAACGACGTTGCTGCGGAAGACAATGCAGAGGCTGTTGCAGAAGTGACAGAAGCAGAAGAAACTGCTGATGCTGAAGAAGAATCTGAAGAAGCAGAAACCGAAGCAGAAGAAGCCGAAGCCGAAGTCGAAGTAGAAGAAGCCGAAGCCGAAGCAGATGTTGAAGAAACCAAGACGGAAGCGGAAGCTGAAGACGCGGAAGAGACTGAAGTGGAAGCGGAAGAAGAAAGTGCCGAAGCAGAGGAAGAGGCTGATGTCGAAGAAGCAGAAGAAACTGCTGATGCTGAAGAAGAATCCGTAGATGCTTTTGCTGCAGGCAATTATGCGGCACAGAAAGAAATCCGCATTTATGCAGATGCATATGATGGCGCAGAGGTACTGACCACATTTGAAGCAGGAACTGTTTTGGAAGTGACCGCAGAAAACGACGGATGGGGTAAGGTCTCCATTGACGGACAGACCTGTTGGATCCGCCTGGCAGATGTTGAAAAGACAGATGCCTCCGTAACGCAGGGGCTGACGCTTCAGGCAGACACGCAGGATGCTGAAGCAGTGTCAGAAGATGCGCAGGCAGAGACTGCAGATGGTGAGTAGGCCGTAGAAGACGGAGATGCTTCAGACGGTGCGGAGGATCAGGCAGAATAATCGGAATCCGGACGAAAGTGTTCTTCCCAGAACCGGTTCAGATAATCCGTGATCTGTTCCAGACCTTCATTGCTGAACGGAAAATCAGCAGAAGTTTTTTCTTCATCCGGTGTCACATCATAGATATACGGACCTTTCCAGGTTGTGACACGAAGGCATTCTTTTACAACAGAATCATTCGAATCAGATTGTGCGTCGGAGCTTTGCTCCGGCGCATATTTTATGATCCGGTAATTCATACCCTGAAAGCTGCCGAAAAACGGCTGCATTTTATAAAAATTGATATTGAATAAATCTTTTGCTTCGATTTTTTGCATTGTATTAATACTCCTGATTGTTAATTATACGATAGGTCCCTTTTTTGGTTTTTTCTATTCTGCCGGTTTCACAAAGGTTTTTTAAAACACGCTGAAGCTGCCGCCGGCTGCACCGAAGCTGCATGGTTGCTTCCTCTACACTCGTAAGGGTGCCGCCTGCACAAAACGTTTCCATATACATAAGAAGCCGTTCTTCCACACTTGTATTTTGATTGTGCATAGGTGCGAACATCGCAAATTTATGGGCGATGGACGACAGCAGCATATGCAGAAAGCGCAGATCTTTATGCAGTTCATCCCGATACCGGCTGACAGGGAGGACAAGACTGACCACTTCTGTATGTGCTTCCACAAACAATGTAGCAAAGTTTTCAATCACATATTCGATATCCCCCAGAATCACAGGCCCTGATTCCAGACTGATGGAAGAAAGAGAGCCATCCTCATGGATATTATAGATTCTAACCTTGCCATGAACAATAAAGAGGATATCCTCCAAACTTTCGTTGGGAGTACAGAGAAGTTCCCCGGCAGAATACTCACAAATGTAAAACTCCAGTCCTTCTGTGTCGAAGTACTGATCGATCTTTGATTCTTTTATCCATTTTTCTACTTGTGCTGGATCTGTTATTATTTTCATTTGTGTGTCGCTTGCTAAATTCAATCGGAAACATATTTCAAAAAAGTTTTATTTATTGTGACATATGGCACATTAATAGTCAATCTTTTCTGTTACATTATAGAAAAGTGAGGTAGTAAATATGGAAAAAACGATTTTTCAGGAAAAGAAAATTTCAAAGGCATATATCGTATTGTCATTACCACTGGTGATGAGTATGGTGGTTTCACTGGTCTATAATCTGGCTGACACCTTTTTTGTGGCACAGACAAATAATACAGATCTGGTGGCCGGCGTTTCCCTGGGAGCACCGATCTTTACACTGCTGATGGCATTTGGAAATATCTTTGCACAGGGCGGAAGCTCTCTGATTTCCAGGCTGCTGGGGCAGCAGGACAAGGACAATGTCCGCAGAGTATCTTCGTTTTCTTTTTATACAGCGATTATCACAGGTGCAGTTATTGGTATCTTGCTGCTGCTTTTACGTACACCGGCTTTATATATGCTGGGGGCAACAGGCCAGACGATCGCACATGCATCGGCTTATTACACATGGCTTGCAATTGGTGCGCCGGTGATCGTGCTGTCATTTGTACATTCGAATCTGCTTCGTGCAGAGGGCCTGTCAAAAGAATCCATGAGTGGTTCTGTGCTGGGAACCGTGGTCAATATCGTGCTTGATCCGATCCTGATCTCAGTGCTCGGCATGGGGGCAGCGGGGGCAGCGATCGCAACAGTGATCGGCTATCTGTGCACAGATGTGTTTCTTGCTGTTATTGTGTATAAGAAGAGCCCGAATCTTTCGATGCAGCCAAAAGAAATCAGAATCAGAGGAAGCTTTGTCGGACAGATCCTTGGAATCGGAATTCCGGCGGCACTGGTCAATGTGCTGCAGAGTATCAGCGTTATCCTGACAAACCAGTTCCTGCTTCCATACGGAAATGAAACGATCGCGGCAATGGGGATTGCAATGAAGGTCAGCATGATCGCGTTGCTTGTCATCGTCGGCTTTTGCTTCGGCGGATCGCCGCTGTTTGGTTATTATTATGGTGCGAATAACAGAGAACGGCTGCAGGCCTGCTTTCGGTTCAGTTTTCGTTTCCTGATCGTGATCGCGGCGATCCTGACAGTCCTTGTATGCATTGCCGCGCCGGTATTGATCCGCGGTATGATGGATCAGGAAAGCATTATCATGCATGGAACGCTGATGCTTCGCTGGCAGGTACTGACGATGATCTTCGTCGCCATTAATACACTGATTACGATCATTTGTCAGTCAACCGGAAAGATCATACCGTCCTTTATCTTATCGATCAGCAGGCAGGGATTTGTATTCGTGATCGTATTGCTGATCACTTCAAACCTGTTTGGTTATGGTGGTGTCATTCGTGCGCAGGCGATTGCGGATATCATATCGGCTGTCATGGCTGTGGTGATCTTTGCAAAAGTATTTGGCTCATATTTGAAAACAGATGGGGAGCAGAAAATAGCAGTTCCTGTATCTGAATAGACAACAGATGAAAACAAATCGATACGCAGACTGTGAAAAAAATAATCCGGTCTGCGTATTTATTTGCGGTATTTATTTGTAATCAGAAATGAATTGTGCTACAATCGAAAAATGTATATACTTTAATACACTAAACTGCAAACAGAAACCGATGATTTGAATGGGAATGATGAGATCATGAGAGTCAGTAAACGGACTACGGAAATCTTAAAGCGTCTGGATGATGTCTACGGGACAGATGATATCTGTTACCTTGAGCATGAGAATGACTGGCAGTTCCTGATTGCGGTCATCATGAGTGCCCAGTGTACGGATGCGCGTGTGAACATGGTCACAAAAGATCTGTTCAAAAAATATGACACCATCGAGAAGATGGCGGGAGCAGACCTGGAGGAACTCGAGCAGGACATTCATTCTGTCGGATTCTATCACAACAAAGCGAAAAACATCATTCTCTGTATGCGACGTCTGCTCACCGAATACGACGGCAAGGTTCCATCCGATATGGATGACCTTCTGACGCTTCCGGGCGTTGGACGGAAGACAGCGAATGTGATCCGCGGGAATATCTATCGCGAACCGAGCGTTGTGGTCGATACCCATGTCAAGCGGATTTCAAAGAGGCTGGGGCTGACAAAGGAGACAGATCCGGAGAAGGTGGAATATGATCTGATGAAACGCCTTCCGAAGGAAAACTGGATCCGCTACAACATGCAGATCATCACATTGGGTCGCACGATCTGTACGGCACGTTCGCCAAAATGTGGAGAATGCTTTTTGAGTGATCTGTGTAAATCGGAAGACAAAAGGTGAGAACGGTATGGAAATTGGGAAATTACCGGAATCCGTTTTAAAACGGTCCGTATTCAAACAATTGCATACAACGCGTCCCGAGGTGTTACAGGGGGCGGGCATCGGGGAAGACTGCGCGCTGCTCCAATTGGCGGATGATGAGATGTTCGTCGTTTCGACAGATCCGATCACGGCCGCCGCAAAGGATGCGGGTCGGCTTGCGATCCGTGTCACCTTAAATGATCTGGCGACGACCGGTGCAGAACCTGTTGCAGTACTGGTGACAGCATTGCTGACACCGGAGACGACTGAAGCCGAGATCCGCGAACTGATTGGTCAGATGGAAGAGGAATGTGCCAAAAACAACGTACAGATCGTCGGCGGTCATACTGAAGTGACGGATGTCGTCAGACAGCCGCTTCTGTCGATCACCGGAATCGGGAAAGTCAAAAAAGACAGATATCTTCTGACCGGCGGCAGCAAGCCCGGGGATGATATTATCATCACGAAGTGGATCGGTCTGGAAGGTACATCGATCATCGCAAAGGAAAAGGAAGAAAAACTATCTGAACGACTGCCGAAAGACCTGATCAAAACAGGGCAGGAGTTTGATCAGTATCTTTCCATTTTGCCGGAAGCGCAGATCGCCGCTGAATCCGGAGCGCATGCGATGCATGACATCACGGAAGGCGGTGTATTCGGCGCATTGTGGGAGGTCGCGGCGGCAGCAGGACTGGGGCTCGACATTGATCTGATGAAGATCCCTGTGCGGCAGGAGACCATAGAAGTCTGCGAAGTGTTTGGAATCAATCCATATGAGCTGATCTCAAGCGGCAGCCTGCTTGTTACAACACCGGACGGAACAGGCCTGATCAGGGCATTGGAAGAAGCCGGTATTCCGGCAGTGATCATCGGTAAGATGGAAGACGGGAATGACCGGATCATTCGTAACGGCGAAGACAGACGGTATCTGGAACCGCCGAAAACCGATGAGATCTATAAAGTGGTGTAACGCGCAGGCCATATTGTAAAGAGACAATTTCATTCTTTGGGGAGTTTTAAATAGAAACAGGAAGAGGGTAGTACAATGAGAGAAAAAATTTTAACCTATCTGGAGAAAAACAGTCGGATCGATCTGCAGGAACTGGCGATCGTACTCGGCGAGGATGTTGACCGTGTTACCGCTGAGATCAAAGCCATGGAAGATGAGCATGTGATCTGCGGTTATCACACAATGATCAACTGGGAAAAGACAGATGTCGAGCAGGTCATCGGCCTGATCGAAGTCAATGTAACACCGCAGCGCGGCCGTGGATTTGATACCATTGCAGAGCGCATTTACAACTATCCGGAAGTCAATGCGGTTTACCTGATCTCCGGCGGATTTGATCTGCTTGTGACGATCGAGGGACGCAGCCTGCGCGAAGTATCCAGCTTTGTGTCCGATAAGCTGTCTGCATTAGAGTATGTTACCGGTACGAAGACCAACTTTGTATTAAAGAAATACAAAGATCACGGTACGATTATGACGGAAAAGAAAAAAGATGAAAGGATACAGGTAATGCCATGAGAAACCCGTTAGGACAAAAAGTGACAGATATCAAGCCGTCCGGTATCCGGAAATTCTTCGATGTTGTCAGCGAAATGCCGGAGGCTATTTCTCTTGGTGTCGGCGAGCCGGATTTTGATACGCCCTGGTTTGTAAGAGATGAGGGTATTTATTCCCTGGAAAAGGGACGCACATTCTATACGTCCAATTCCGGATTAAAGGAGCTTAAGATCGCTGCATGCGATTTTCTTAAGCGTAAGTACGGATTGTATTATGATTATAGCAGTGAGATCTTTATCACGGTAGGCGGAAGTGAGGCAATCGACCTTGCGTTCCGCGCAATGCTGGATCCGGGCGATGAGGTTCTGATCCCGCAGCCAAGTTATGTTTCCTATCTGCCGTGCGCATATCTGGCGGGCGGCACACCGGTACCGATCGAGCTGAAGGTGGAAAATGAATTCCGCCTGACCAGAGAGGAACTTCTGGCAGCGATCACACCAAAGACAAAGATCCTGGTGCTGCCGTTCCCGAATAATCCGACCGGAGCGGTTATGGAGCAGAAAGATTTAGATGCGATCGCAGATGTCATCATTGACAACGATCTGTTTGTCGTGACCGATGAGATCTACTCTGAGCTGACCTATTCAGAGAACGGTCATGTTTCCATCGCAGGCATGCCGGGCATGAAGGAACGGACCATCTATATTAACGGTCTTTCCAAGTCTCATGCCATGACAGGATGGAGGATCGGATATGCATGCGGTCCGAAGATGATCATTGAGCAGATGTTAAAGATCCATCAGTTTGCCATCATGTGTGCGCCGACCACCAGTCAGTATGCCGGCGTGGCAGCGCTGAACGATGGTGACAGTGATGTGGATATGATGCGGGAAGAGTATAACGGACGGCGCCGTTATCTGATGCATCGGTTTGCGGAAATGGGATTGCCGTGTTTTGAACCGTATGGCGCATTCTATGCATTTCCGTGCATCAAGGAATTCGGCATGACGTCAGAGGAATTTGCAGTACGTCTTCTCGAAGAGGAAAAGGTCGCTGTCGTGCCGGGTACGGCATTCGGTGATTGCGGAGAGGGATTCCTGCGGATCTCATACGCATATTCCCTGGAGGATCTCAAAGAGGCGTTTGACCGCATCGAGCGGTTCATTTCACGCCTTCGCAATGCATAGGGTCATATTGAAATGACAAATTTTGTTGAAGCGAGAGAATTACAATATCAATATCAGATCAAAGATGAGAATGGAGAAGTTCTTAGGACGATAGAAGCACTTGCAGGGCTCGATTTGGCGATCGCCCCCGGTGAGTTTATTGCAGTCCTTGGAGCGAACGGCTCCGGGAAATCTACACTGGCCCGCCATCTGAATGCACTGCTGCATCCGGCTGGCGGGATGCTGTATATAGACGGAAAAGATGCCTCTCTTGCAGAGAACGAGCTTTCGATCCGCAAAGCCGCCGGCATGGTCTTCCAAAACCCTGACAACCAGCTGGTTGCCGGCGTTGTGGAAGAGGATGTTGCGTTCGGCCCGGAAAACATCGGGGTACCGACGGAGGAGATCGAAAAACGGGTAGAGGAGTCTCTGCAGGCGGTCGGCATGTCTTCCTACCGGTATCATTCACCAAATCATCTTTCCGGCGGACAGAAGCAGCGTATTGCGATTGCCGGTGTTCTTGCGATGCATCCCAAATGCATTATCTTTGACGAATCAACAGCGATGCTCGATCCTGCGGGCCGCAGAGAAGTATTGGAAGCGGCACACGAGCGCAACCGTAAGGACAACGTTACGATCATCTGGATCACGCATTTTATGGAGGAAGCGGCAGGGGCAGACCGGATCTATGTGATGGATAAGGGGCATATTGTCCTGACAGGGACGCCCGGAGAAGTGTTTGCCAGAGAGGATATGCTCTCGGCTATTGGCTTAGAGACGCCGGCTGTCACACGCCTTGCAGAAGAATTGAAAGCCAGCGGACTGCCGTTGTCGGAAACCATTTTAAAAAGGGAACAGCTGACAGCAGAGATCCTTAAGACAAAAGAAATATTCGGCAGTTTTGTCCACGGTGCCGCGCTGCCGGTATCCGGAGCCGATGATCTGGATCTTTTGGAGAGCGCATCTTTAAAAGAACAGAAACAGAACCGCATTCTTCTGGATGCCAAAAAGGTATCGTTTACCTATGGGAGCAATACACCATATCTGACACAGGCGCTGCATGCAGTTGACCTGCAGTTAAATAAAGGTTCTTTCCATGCGCTGATCGGACCGACTGGTTCGGGAAAATCAACACTTGTACAGACGCTGGGTGGTCTGCAAAAGCCGGAAAGAGGTCATGTATTTCTGGAAGGGGAAGACATCTATGGCCAGGGCTTTTCAAAGAAAAAACTGCGGAGCCGGCTGGGCCTTTTGTTCCAATATCCGGAATACCAATTGTTTGAAACAACTGTTTTACGGGATGTTGCATTCGGACCCGGAAATCTGGGGTATTCTGAGGATGAGGCAAAGGAAAAGGCTGTTTATGGCCTTCGACTGGCCGGTGTCGACGAGCGATTCTGGTCACAGTCACCGTTTGAACTATCCGGTGGCGAAAAGCGCCGGGTGGCGATCGCCGGTGTGCTTGCGATGGATCCGGAGATCCTGATCATGGATGAACCGACAGCGGGGCTTGATCCTGCAGGAAAAAAGAATCTGTTTCAATTACTGACCTCTTTGAATAAAGAGCAGGGAATCACGATTCTTCTGGTCTCACACAGTATGGATGATGTCGCGGAATGCGCGGACCGGATCACGGTTTTGCGAAAGGGGGAAGTGCGTCTGACCGGTTCACCCGAGCTTGTGTTCCGTGAGAAGGAGTTGCTTGAAAAAATGGATCTTGCTTTGCCGGAGGCGGCGGCGATCGCGCAGGAGCTGAGCGATTGCGGAATACCGATCGGCAGAGATGTATATACATATGAGGGGCTGGAAAAAGCCCTGGGCAGATATTTATGTTAAAAAACATCACACTTGGACAATATTATCCCGGTGATTCGATCATTCACAGGATGGATCCGCGTGTAAAACTGCTTGCGACACTGGCCTATATCGTATGCGTCTTTTTGTTTCAGGGATTGATCGGATGGATCCTTTTGACAGCGATCCTTGTAGTCCTGACGAAGCTTTCGGGCGTTCCGTTCCGGATGATGGCAAAAGGCGTGCGGGCACTCTGGCCTCTGCTTGTGATCACGGCGTTTTTCAATCTGTTTTTTACGCAGGGAGAGGATCTTTGGAGACTGGGCGTGATCCACATCACGGATGCCGGTCTTCATCAGGCGATCTTTTATGCACTGCGTCTGATCTATCTGATCATGGGGTCTTCCCTTATGACGTTGACAACATCGCCAAACAAGTTGACGGACGGGTTGGAAAAGGGGCTTTCGTGGATGTCGCGTATTGGCGTTCCTGTACATGAGATCGCGCTGATGATGTCGATCGCACTGCGGTTTATCCCGATCCTCGGAGAGGAAGCGGAAAAAATCAAGAAGGCACAGCTCGCCCGCGGCGCGGATTTTGATGAGGGAAATGTGATCAGGCGGGCGCTTGCGCTGATCCCGATCCTGGTTCCGCTTTTCGTATCGGCATTCAGCAGAGCACAGGATTTGTCGCAGGCGATGGACGCCAGATGTTATCACGGCGGAGAGGGGCGTACCAAGCTGCATCCGCTTGTTTATGAAAAAAGAGATTGGATCGGTTATTTTCTCATCGCAGTTATGATCGCTGCATTTATCCTGCTGCGTGTCAGAGACTTGCCGTTACCGTTTTGATGACAGAGGAGAATAGTGTATGAGGCGGATTCGCTTGCGCGTTGCATATGATGGAACACGGTATTGCGGCTGGCAGATGCAAAACAATGGCCCGACGGTCGAGGGGGAATTGCACAAGGCATTAACACAGGTGCTTGGAGCAGATGTGGCGCTTACAGGTGCAAGCAGGACCGATGCCGGCGTGCATTCGCTTGGAAATATTGCGATTTTTGACACAGACAGCCGGATCCCGGCAGACAAGTTTTGTTATGCGCTGAATCAGTGGCTCCCAGATGATATCATCATACAGGAATCGGATGAAGTGCCGCCAAACTGGCATCCAAGGAAGCAGAAAAGCAGGAAAACGTATGAATACCGGATCTTAAACCGGCATATGCCGGACCCGACCAGACGTCTTGACACACATTTTTATTACCGGCCTCTGGATGTTGAGAAAATGCGGCAGGCAGCTTCATATTTAGAAGGAGAGCATGATTTCACATCGTTTGCTTCGGTACATATGACGGTTCCGACAGCGGTGAGGACGATTTATTCATGTACGGTTGAAAAAAAGGACGATATCATAACCATCAGAGTCTGCGGCAGCGGCTTTCTTTATAATATGGTGCGCATCATCGCAGGAACCCTGATCGAGGTCGGAACCGGTGCAAGAGAACCGGAGGATATCCTGCGGATCCTCGAAGCGAAAGACAGAGAGGAAGCAGGGCCGACAGCACCCGCAAGAGGGCTGACAATGATTGGAATCGTATTCGGGGATGTGTCACAGTAAGTGTAAATTTGTCGTGATATTCATGATAATCTGATATCTCATATTGACGAACGAAACAGAATCATATATTATACTTTATAATTATTTTATAACAGGCGAAGAGAAGCACGCAGAATGCATTGCCGATGGTGATCCAGACTGCAGGCGGATCGCACTCTGGAGAATCCCGTAAAACGGGTGCCGAAGGGGCAACTTTTGATCGCGGATATGTTTGCATCATTGGAATCTCTCAGGCAAAAGGACAGAGCAGATAGTATGTTTTGTTTTAATTCCGACGGGTGTCTTGCCGGTCGGTTTTATTTTTATCTAAAATATTTAGCCTGCAAATAAAAAGTCAAGGCTGAATGATGTACTTTGAAAATTTTATACAGGTTGAAATGAAGGTACAAAAAGAAGGCCGCCAGAATGCCGGCCAAGCGATTTTACAAAGGATCATGATTAGTTTTCGGCGGTCTCTGGATGCTCGGATAGATATTCCTTGACACGGCCATAGTAGATGCGAAGGAACTTATTCGCACCTGCAGTCATGTAGACGTAGTAAGGTTTCCCCTGAGAACGTTTCTTATTCATGAATTCGTAAACAGGGTCACCTTGCGGCATTGTTTTTATCAGACAGTCCATAACCTGAAACAATGTCTTACGGAGTGGTGCAGAGCCTCGCTTTGAGGTGCAGACACTTTTCTGAGCATAAGAACCGGATTCATTCTTTCCGGGATCAACACCGGCAAAAGCGGTCAATGCACCCTTGTGGGTAAAACGAGTCACATCTCCGATCTCGGCTATCAGCTGAGGCCCAAGAGATGTGCCGACACCTTTCATGGCAAGGACGACCGGATACTCCGGAAGTTGAGATGCGATATCGTTCATGCGTGTACGCAGTTCTTCAACTGCGGACGAAGCGGTGTTTATCTGGTTCACAGCCTGACGTATGATGAACTTCGTCATAGTGTCTTTTGGAAGCACCGGAATGATGTTACGGATTGCTTCATAGATCTCGGCTGGTTTATTGGGCTGGAAGTTGTAGCCTTTACGGCTGCACCATTTTTGGTAATGGTCAGTAAAGGCAGAAAGGGACATGCTGCGGATGCGATCCACATGCCAGTATGTATCGACAAAATCCACCCATTTTTGAGATCCGTCGCTTCGAGCAGGACTGTCGAAGAAGGTATTGGCGCCGGGGAATGTCTGGTCAAGAAGGCTGATGAGGTTGTTCTTCATTGCGGTCTTGAGTTTGGTATAGTACCCGAACTGCCGATTCATGGTTTTGAGTTGGTTTCTTAGTTCATCCATAGCTCCATACTGCTTGAGTTTGTGCCACTTGTCAAGCGTATATCGGGCGATTTTCACGGAGTCAGCCTTGTCCGTTTTGACTTTACGAAGGGAGTCGTTGTCAAAGTCTTTGATCAGCTTCGGATTTACAAGACTGACGAAGAGCCCGGCATCCGAAAGCCAGCGGGCCATTGGTTCATGGTAGCGGCCAGTGTACTCCATAACGATTCTGCTTTCGCCTTCAAGGGAGCGGATCTCCCGGATCAGATCATCGATCTGGTCAGATGTATGCCTGACCTCGTGAGGGCTTGAAACGATCTCTCCGAAAGGACGGAGAATTGTCACCATGCTTTTGCCTTTTGATGCATCAATACCTACTGCATTCATTGTCCACCTCCTGAAATGATATGACACGGTAAATGTCAGCTTTACTCATTGCCTGTTCTATCTACTGGGGTGTGACACGAATGTACCGCAAGGGCAATTCAACCTGCATAAAACGAATGCTGCGAATGAGGAGCTGGCTGGCAGTCTAAATTACGGACGCGAAGTCCAGGAAAGGGAGCCGCCATACCGATACTCCATCATTCTAACAGCTTAAGCAACAAGACGGTGAAGAACCCATCTGGTTGATGGGTATCTCAACCATAAATACATTGTAGTAGATATGGAGGTTTGATTTATTATGGAAATGGTTGGACAGTTTCTGGACAAGATTGACGGATATGTATGGGGTGTCCCGCTGATTGTTCTGATCCTGGCCGGAGGCATTTTGCTTACGATACGAGTCGGCGTTTTGCAGGTCAGACGTTTGCCGCTGGCTTTGAAGTGGATGGTCAAGAATGAGGAAGGTGGAAAAGGTGAGATCTCGAGCTTTGGTGCTTTGTGTACGGCGCTTTCAGCAACGATCGGTACCGGTAATATCGTCGG
>SVDH01000047.1 GCA_015057865.1 Lachnospiraceae bacterium | reverse complement strand
TGTATTGGCATTTCGCATCAGATTCTGTAAACTGATGAAGAAGCCACAAACAGAGCGAAACAGGATTACTGCCATGAGACTTTTTATCGCAATTCAGTTTTCGGATAACCTTCTGAACACACTGCAGACTGCACAGAACGATCTGCGAAACTGTGGTGTCAGAGGAAACTATACGAAAAAGGAAAATCTCCATCTGACACTGGCCTTCATCGGTGATTATCCCGATCCGGACCAGGTTTTGGATATCATGGAGACGGTATCCTTTGAACCTTTTTCTATCAGGCTCTCTGGATTTGGCACTTTTCGTGGAATATTCTGGGCCGGCATTCATGAGAACACCGCATTAAAGACGTATGTAAGACGCCTGCGCCATGCCCTGGCGGAAAACGCCATTCCGTTTGACAAAAAGCGCTTTTCGCCTCACATCACGCTGGTAAGAAAACCGGTGTGGCAGCATACACCTCCCGAGATCGTCATTCCCGAACAAAAAATGACGGTCAGAAGCATCTCCCTGATGCGCTCTGACCGTGGTAAAAACGGTATGATCTATACCGAAGTTGGAAGGATAGACGCCATACACTCATAATAATTATCAGACACCGTTACCGTTGTCTTCGGTGCCGGATCGAGAGCCTCGTTTTCAATCCCCAGAATCTTTTCCGGCGGGATCCACGGCCGTCCCTGGATGCCGCTTGTCTCTTCGTGTGTCAGATATCCCTTGTATGCGGTAAGGCTTCGCCGCAGGAATCCATCCTTCACGCAGGCGCCCGCCACACCGTTATTCATGATATTCTGAAAATGCGGCAGCACCGCAGCCGCGTATGACACTGATGTAGAACCGGCGATCGCACCCGGGATATTGCTGACGCAGTAATGTACGACGCCTTCTTCGATATAGATTGGATCATCATGCGTTGTCTCGCGGAAGGTTTCAATACAGCCATAATCATTGCTGATATCTACGATCACTGAACCCCGCCGCATGGACGCAACCATTTCACGGGTGATCATATAGTCAGACGCATTCTTCGGCCAGCGGACCGAATTGATCACCAGATCCGTTTCCGGCAGGATTTTCTGAAGGTTATAGCGATTTGAAAACATCGTGCTGATCTTTCCCTGGTATTTGCTGCTGATCTCCCGCAGGATCCCGACACTGACATCCAGGACCGTTACAGCGCAGCCCATGTTTACCAGTACTTCAACCGCTGCCCGACCGACAACCCCGGCACCGCATACAATCGCGCGGACCACTGGCGCCCCTGCCAGACCTGAAGCAAATTTCCCGCTGCCGCCATTAAAGCTCATCATCGACCACAGGCCCATAAATGCGCCTGCTTTCCCGGCCGCCTCACAGTTCGGCGAACCGTAACGATGGGAGTCCTCTGCCGTAAACGCAATCACTTTATGCGCCAGAAGCGCATCGACCTCCTCCCGGTGCGCCGCCGGATGGATGCATGTATATATGATCTGGCCTTCCCGGAGCAGATCATATTCGCTTGGTTCGATCTCTTTCACCTTTGCGACAAAATCGCAAGTCATCCAGATCGTCTCATTGTCCGGCGCGATCTTCGCTCCCGCCGCTTCATATTCCGCATCATCAAAACCGGCCTTTTCGCCTGCCCCGGTACATACATATACCTCATGGCCGTCACGCACCAGCGCATCCACCTCAGTCGGAGTCGCAATCACACGATACTCCCCAATTTTGATATCCTTTAACACGCCAAACTTCATAAGCAAATCCTTTCTAAAAAGCTTTTGTTCCGCAGTCTTATTGTACCATACAAAGCCCCTGATCCGGCCCGTTTTTTCAAAAATCCGAAATTTTCACCTGCAAAAATTACGAGTTTTCAGTCATTTTTTTAAACCCTATTGCAAAGCAAAAAAAGGTGTGTTAATATCCAATCGTCGCGACAGAAACACGTAATTCAGGATAAAAGAAAAGGAGTTTTACAACAATGAATGAGACTACAAAAAAAGAATACCAAGAATTACAACTGTCATATTGCGACACCAAGGATGCGTTCCTTGATGGCCTCTCTTTATCAAAAGAGAAGGAGCAGTTATTCGAAGATTTATTAGACGCTTACAGCAGAATGTATTCTTATTATCTGAGAAACATTGTCCCCCAGCAGTAGCCGTCTGGTGAGTCATATTCTTTAAATCAAGTGGGAGAGCCCACTTGACTCTCCCACTTGATATAAGTACAGCATACAGCTTTTCTATTTCTTTTTATTCCCGTCCTGCATATAGGACTTGAAACTCATGTTTGGGCCTGCCATTCAGAGTGACGTTAATAAGGACATCGACGATATACGGTTCTTTCCTGATTCGATCAATCAGATTTTCCAACGTGATTGCATTGTAAGCCCAAAGCTGATTATCCTCCAGGTTGTCACATCCCATCTCCTTATACGAAACAAACGTATTTTTTTCTAGATTGACACCTGATTTGGAACAGCTGAATTTATAAGGGCCGCTTATAACAACGTCATCGTTGTCCTTATCCTTCTGAATGGCAGTTTCAAAATACTGAAAGATCCGTTCCGTGATTTCTTTCACGGAATCGGTCCCTTTCAGTGCTTCGAACATCTGCTGCGTCAGACCGTTTGAGATCATTTTCTCGATCTCTTCCTCATTATGGATCCGGCAAAGCGCGTGTAAGAAGCTTTCCGCATTTGCGGCCGGCAGGAAAAATGCGATCCCTCTGGTGACAACATCCACGTAAGCAGTGGTTTTCCCTTTTCCTTCTGTTTTCCTGGATGAGGAGCTGTTGATCCGATACTTGATACCGCATTCTTCCAGTGCCTGTATTTCCTTTTCAAAAAGAGTATTTAAAGCATGATTCCTTTGACCGGGGTAAAGATCTTTATATCCCAGGAACCTCTTTTCCTGTGGTATTCTGATATCTTCCCTGATGATATATTCTCTGTCGATCGTAAGATCCGAAGCAAGTTCCTGCGGCGTAGGTAATTCGTTTATCAGTTTTGCCATGGTTTCGTCCTTTTGCATTTGCTGTAAGTATTTCGTGATTCTGTAATAAGCCCTACTTTTCCGGTACGATCTCGATCCAGTATCCATCCGGATCCTTGATAAAGTAGATTCCCATCATCGGGTTTTCAAACACGATGCATCCCATCTCTTCATGTAATGCATGCGCTGCATCCATATCTTCTGCGGTCAGCGCAAGATGGAAACTTTCCTCTCCAAGATCATAAGGCTCCTCGCGGCCGTTGTTCCAGGTTAATTCCAGGCGGAATCCTGTTTTCCGGTCGCCGAGGTACAGATTGATGAAAGATCCATCCGGGGTTTCAAATCGACTCGTCTCTTTTAAACCGAGAGCATCCTCATAAAACTTAATAGATTTTTCAAGATCCAATACCGTGAACTTGACATGATTAAAGTACATCACCATTTCCCTCCTCTACTGGTGCATCGTCATAAATGTTTTCTGCGATCACTTGTTTCTTTCTGTTTATCTTTAATTGTAACACATCCGGTCTGGCATAGTGACCTATAGAATCACAGGCCATTTTACAGTAGATGATCTGATCCAGGTCTATATCCGCATACAGGATCTGATCATCTGCTCCTGTGACCGGGCCGGCGATGAACTGTCCGTTCGGTCCGAAGATGGAGGTTGCCCCTCCGCCTGTTGTGATCATCTCTTCTCTGCCGACCAGTCCGAGGCGCTCTACTGTGTATTCATCGACCGGCGTAAAGGTACTGATCACAAATGCCTGTGCGACCAGCGCATGATGTCTGCAGGCTACTTCCGCGACCGCATTGAAGATCTCACAGTTCGGATCATTGGTTACGGCAGAGATTCCCGGCCATGCGGAGATGTGGATCTGCTCTCCCTCTGTTTCCAGCGCATAGCGCGCCAGATCCATCGTATGCTCCCAGCAGATCAGTCCGCTCAGCTTTCCGATTTCCGTATCAAACACATCGAGGTCCGCACCGTCGCCTCTTCCCCAAACAACTCTTTCTGACATGGTCGGCTGCAGCTTACGGTGCTTCCCGATGATCTGTCCGTTATCATTAATATACAGCAAAGTATTGTACAATGTATAGCCATCTTTTTCTGTCATTCCCATCACAACGAAAATACCGGCTTTTCTGGCTGCGTCACACAGCTTTTCCGTGGTGTCACTCGGTATCTCCACTGCGTTTTTTGAAAAATCAAAATAGAAGGCGCCGCCTTCACGTGTGGTATGGGTCCAGATCCAGTACGGATATCCGGGGATAAAGCTCTCCGGGAATGCCACAAGCTTTGCTCCCTTCTCTCCCGCTTCCGCGATTAACCGACATGCCTTTTCCGTCGTCTTTTCAAGATCAAGATACACGGGTGCTGCATGGACTGCAGCGACTTTATACTGTAAGCACTTATTTTCTTTCATTGCAGGGCTCCTTTCCAAACCGATATACATCACCTTAAGTTTCCTTTTGTCTACTGTAATCATCGTA
>SVDH01000010.1 GCA_015057865.1 Lachnospiraceae bacterium | reverse complement strand
AGACTACATGACAGCTGCATAGAAAACTCCAGCGATTTCTCGCTGGAGCAAAAGTCTAACTTTTGGGGGTCACCACATTTCTCAACTGACGGTATTCGGTTACTTATTATTTTTCACTGTCCTCTTGACGGGTAGCACACCACTTTGCCTGACCCCTTACTCTCGTGAAATTGTTTTCTTTTTATACTTCTTCGTTATTCTTTCTGCGTGCGCGTACTGCTATTGCTGCGATGATCGCTGCGATCGCTGCTGCGATGATCACGCCGATGCCTGCTTTCGCTGCTGTGGAAATGCCTGCTGTCGGAACCTGATCGTCATTGATGACTTCTTCGTCACCTGCAACGCCTGTGCCATCGCCGTTGTCGCCGTTTGCATCGTCTACACCGGCCAACGGTACTGCATTGTCATCCAGATCTACGATGTCTGCCGGGCCTGCTGCTGCACCACCTGCAGCTCCTGCTGCTCCGGCTCCACCAGCTGCTGCTCCACCGGCCGCTGCGCCACCTGCTGCACCTGCAGCTGTTCCGGCTCCGGCAACGACTGTTGTCGTACCCGGTCCGGTTACTGTCGTCGTGGTTTCCGTTGTAACGGTTTCCTCCGTATTAGACGGAATGTAAACAAAGGAATACTCATCGCCGTCCCCTGTCAGGGTCCAGGTCACATTGTAGGTATCTCTCGGCAGATAGCCGTCGATATCGCGGTATCCGACGACCGGTTTGTCGCCAACGTTTCCATAATAGGTTACATCCTCTGCCAGTGTGTTGCCGGCTTCGTCAACATAATGGACCGTGTACGAAACGGTCTCGCTTCCTTTGATACCATAGGATGCTACGAAGGTCGTATCTTCGTTGATCTCAATCGCTCCTACAAGTTCTTCCTGACCACTCAGGTGGAAACCTTTTACATAGTACTTATCATTGTTTAATGTGATATCTGCTGTATCCGGGCCCCATGTGTCTCCGGTCGGATTCGTCGGTACGGTTCCTGTATAGGTTCCCTGTGCTCCGCCGGATACCTCTACGGTATGCTCATAGGCAAATGCCGGTGATGCCAGACAAACTGTCAGGCAGGAGGCCAGAACGATCGCTGTGATTCTATTCTTCTTCATAATTACGCCTCCCTTATTGTCCTGCCGCTTTTTTGCGACGCCCGGTTGCAACTACGACCAGTAAAACGCCTGCCGCCAGCGCTGCGATATAGATCGGCAGCATATTGAACTCGTCTCCTGTTCTTACAACAGTCGTCTCGCCCGGCACGGTTACGGTCTTGGTTTTCTTGATCGTTTTGGTCGTTGTGGTTGTTGTACGATCCTCAACACCAAAGATCAGCTGCAGCTCCGCAATCGCATCCTGATAGGAATTGCCCTGTGTCTCACCGTCTAAAGCAACGAGTAAGGTTACGGTTCCACTGTCACCGCTTGAAAGCGTTCCCAGAAGGAATGCATCTTCCAGACTTTCCGGCACTTCGTATAAACCGGCCGAATCATCGCCGCCGACTGCTGCGCTATTGTAGAACACTTCCGTTCCGTTCGGGCCTTCAAACGCCAGATAATAGGTGTATGCACCATCACTGGCCTTGCCGTTGTCTTCGAAGCTCTGCAGGATCGTATTGCTCATCCAGAAATCAGCGTCTTTGGAACCATTGTTTTTTACCGTAACGGTATAGGTTACCTGATCGCCCGGCTGCATATCGCCAATGACATCCTGCAGGCTGTTTAAGTTACTGTTAAGATCTGTGCCATCCCATTCAACACTTCCGCCCGGGACCTCGTAGTCCTGCGCAAATGCCGATACTGTCGGGAGTACCAGAAGGGAAGCTACCAGAAGCATTGTAATAATTTTTTTCATCTTCTATTCCTCCCTTCTAGTTAATTCCTGTGATCGTTCCGCTGTCTGCACCGGCTGCGTTTACGCCCCATGCTGACAGGATCGCGTCTTCTGCGTTATGTGTCTGGACTGCATCGACATCTACATCAAGACCGATATAAAATCCATCATATTTATATGTGGTCGTGATCGTTGTGGTCTTTCCTTCTTTCGTATAGGTCTGCTTGACCATCTTTGCAATCTGACTGTCGACACCCATTTCTTCTACTGCTGTCAACGCATCACCTGCTGCAACCGGATTGATGCTGTAGAGCTGTACGATCTCATCATCCGGATCATCATCAACCATGAGCCAGTCGTCTTCATTGACTGTCATCAGGATCAGCTCCGGCGAAAGATCCAGACGTTTTCCGCTGTCATCTTCCCAGTACTTGTGTACGGTTAACCTTACAAATGCGTCGATCTCTCCGTCATTGCTTGCTGACAGGTTTTCCTCATACATTTCTCCCGCATGCAGCGGTTCCGACTGAAGGTCCTGAAGAAGTGCTTCGTCTCCTTCAACCGCCGTTCCGTTTTCTGTAAGGCTGACTGCAATATTCTGCGTTTCAACCTGTGACTGATATGTATCGGAGTACGTCAATGCTGCTCTTGCGCCGCCGACGGATCCCAAGGCGAGGAGTCCGACTGCCGCGATCGACAGGACAGCTGTAACTGATTTATATCTGCCTGATTTTCTTGCTTTCATCTGTCCTCACCTCCTAATCATTGCCTTCTGTTTCGACGACATCCGCTGCCATGCTCCAGTCAGGTGCCTGCGGAGTGCCATCTGCGTTATAAAGTACCTTTGAGGTCTCGTAAATGACTGCGACGTTTAAGCCGGATCCTGCTGCCATATCCTTCGGGATATTTGTGATCTCAACCAGCAGCTCTTCTGCATCCTGTCCCGGCTGAAGGATCTCTTCATAGTACCAGTATCCGTCACCGCCATCACTCCATCCTGTTCCGGAGTAATCGACTGTCAGGTTCGATGGTGCAAAAGCCTGTGCACGAACATATACTGCTTCGTTGCTCTCGCTCTTGTTGGAGATGACCAAATGCTTCGTCCAGCTGTCAGATTCAATATCTACGTCCGGCTCATCAATATGCGTCTGGTCTCCCAATGCCACCTGCACGCGCCCGGATGCTTCCGTATGGTCTGTAAAGTAGGCCATCGCAGGGGCGATCGTCATGCCTGCCGCCAGTGCGACGGCAAGGGCTGAAATTAGTAACGTTCTTTTCTTCATCATTATCCACACCCCCTTACTGTACGGTATTACCGCTATCTGAGCTGTCTCCTGAATTGTCGACTGTCCATGTGCCTTCATCGTTGGCAGCGAACTTATTCAGAACACCATAACCGTGATTCAGTGTGTCATCATATGTATTTGTAAATTCGACGGATGCCGGTGCGGCTTCGTCTTCATTGGAAACGATGGTCGTATTGGCTGTCAGATCTCCGACGATCTCGTAGTCTGCTCCACCATATACTTCAGTTACCGTAACGTCTGCGCCTACAGGGATCTCACCGATGAGAGATGCTGTCTTGCTGCCAGGTCCGTCAAAGGTCAGTGCAACGATGTTCTCATAAACCGGATCCTCGATACCCGCTACTGTAGCAACTACGCTGAATACGAATGTTGCATCCGTATTGTCTTCATACGGTTCCACCGTCTTGGTGATCTCCAGATCACCGAATTCCATAGCATTTGTTACCGTCAGCTGATCCTCTGAATAGGAGGTCTTATAAACGATGCTGTATGCCGCGTCTTCATCTGCCGGCTCGATCACGTTGCCGTTCTCATCCAGCTCTTTTACAGTATAGGTCACTGGGTAACCATCTCTGTAAGCCGGTACCTGTTCAAATACGTATTTCCAGGTATTTGCATCGTCTTCTGTTGCCATTTCAGCTGTCAGATCAGCGCTCAGGCCTGTATCACTCTCCTCTTCGATTTCTGTTGTTCTGTAAAGGTTAAATGTTACGCTCTCCGGTCTGATCTTAACTTTGTTGTTTTCATCATCCCAGATCTTGGTTACTTCAATATCCGTTGTCTTCGGCGGATTCGGTACAACCAGTGTCTGTTCATCTTCATCAAAGAGTGCTTTCGTGTCATCATCGAAGAACAGATCATAGAACCACTGCCACAGATTCTTGTCTTCATTCAGTTCAACCTTAATGAAGTCTTTCTTGACGGTGATGTCATAGCTTGGAAGATCGTCTTCTACATATCCTTCCGGAGCGATTGTCTCTGCCAACTGGTATTTTCCATCCTTCTCGAATTTAACAGTAACGGTTCCGTCTTCACCTGTTACGTATTTAACCGGTTCTTCCAGATCTCCACCTGTCAGTTCGAATGTTGCTCCTGTTCCGATGACATTTCCTGTAACTTCATCTGTCTTTTTGATGATCAGATCTGTCGGCTCGAGAACTTCCTCTTCCAGAGGTGTATTGATCACGTCATAATCAAACTCTGTGATATCCTCTCCGGATACATCATAGGATTCCGGATCGATCTCGCTTTCAAATCCGGCCTCATCCGTCTCTGTTACCGTGTAAAGGATTGGTGTGTTTTCACCATCTATTACGATCGGTCCGGAATACATCGGCAGCTCTGTGAACTCCCACGCCCAATTCGTATCTTCAGAAGCGGTTGTTTCATCAATCTTATCGCCGTCTGCGTACAGGTTGATCGTTACGCTCTCCGGTCTCTGATATCCGTTCTCTGCCGGAATGTCTCCGTCTTCATCTGCGGGTTTAAAGTACTTATCATCGTTCCAGATCTTGACACCCTTGACTACAACGGTCGGATAGGTGTTGTCGAAAACGATCTCATCAATGGATCCGATGGTCCATTCAACCGTCATCGGCTGTCCGTCAAAGTTATCGGTTACAGTAGCTGTGACATTGTATACGTTTGGATCGTATTCAATGTTGTCCAGTGTTCCGATTACTTCAACTACAGTGAATTTAAAGCTTCCTGCCTCTTTGAACTCGATGTCTTTAAAGACTGCCACGCCTTCTGCATCGTTTGATGCGGTCTTAACTACTTCTCCATCCGCATCCAGCAGCTCGAATGTGAATTCGTCTGCTTCCAGATCGCGTCCGGTCAGCTCTTTGTAAACCGTAAGATCTGCTTTGCCCGGTACCGGCTCATAGGTATTGGTTACGGTAAACAGCGGTGCTTCTTCCGGAGACGTTACAGCTGACAGATGACCTTCGCCATCATCTGTTACGGTAATGGTAACGGTCTTGGCTGATGTGTCATAGGTTACGCCCGGAAGGCTTCCTTCTTCTTCTGTGATCGTATAGGTAAACGTTTTCTCTGTTGCGCTTCCCAGATCACTCTTTTCAAAGGTTACTTCACCGAAGTCTACTGTTCCGGCTGCATCATTCTTCGCAGTCGTCTTTGTCGGCAACGGTGCCTGTCCGGTCAGGTTGAATGTGAATTCATCCGCCGCGAGTGCTCTGCTGCCTTCTAATACCTTAAGACCTGTGATCGGTACTTTTACCTTATTGGTCTTATAGGTGTTGATGAAGTCTGCTGGATCATCATATACTGCGCTGACAGCCAGTGTGCCTGTTCCGGAATCCGTTACGGTAACCGTTACACCGAATGTAGTTTTGTCATAGGTTACACCGGCTTTGTCTCCGCTGTCCTCTGTAATGATATACGGAATGGTGTAAACGGTATTGCTTCCGCTCTTGGTTTTGGTAGCCAGTCCGTCTGCCACCAGGTTCTGCAGGGAATTCTCACCCTGTGTTGTGTACTGAACTGTGCCAAATACAATGTCTGCCTTGCCGTCAGATGCTTCGTTGTAACCGGTTGTTACGGTCTTGGATGTGTCATTTGCATAAGCAACCGTAAATGTGAAGTCTTTCTCTTCCAGCGGCAGTACTGTCGATGCATCGTCTTCTGCTGCTACAGCCTGTACTAAGAATCTGCTCATGACATGTGTCGCAAACGCGCCGCCAAACAGTCTGCCTGTCGTGCCGACTTCTGTGACATCAGACTCGGTATCATTGTTCTCTTCTACTGTGCCTTCTGTCTGGTCTGCTTCTGTCTGATCGTCTGTTCCTGTTACAGCCTGTCCTTCGTCTGTGCTTTCAACAGCAGCATCATTTGCTCCTGCCTCGTCATCTGCTGTGGTAACAGCATTTGCATTGTCTGCGCCGCCTGCAGGTGCTGCATTGACTGTTGGAGTATCATTCGATGCGTTTGCGTCGTCTGTATCTGTATCGTCTGCTGCATCTGCATCATCAGCAATTTCTTCATCTTCCGATGTGCCGATCAATGTCTTTGTTCCTACCGGCGTCCAGGAACCTGTCGCCTCATAGGTATTATTAAATGTAAAGTCTGCACCTGCCGTAATCGCTGCAGTCAGCTTTCCGGTTGTCTGATCCTGAGATACGGTAACGGTGATGTTCTTTGCTGCCGTATCATAGGTCATGCCGCCTGCTGATCCTGCTGTCTCTGTTACGGTAAACTGATATTCTCCCGCTTTGCTGAAGTAGATCTTGTCAAATTCAACCGTTGCAGGCATCGCATCTTTTGCATCTTTAACCGTAACGGTTGTGCTTGCCGGCATCTTAACGTCTTCATATTCTTCAGCTGCTGCCAGAGTGAATGTAAAGGTCTCGTTTGGCAGCATGTCGCGTCCGGTCAGGATCTTTTTACCATTCAGTTTGATAAATGTCGGTGTCGGGTTCGATACCGGATTGGAATCATACTCTACTTCATTCGCAGATGCTTTTGCGGTATTATCCAGTACGTCTCCGTCTACGTCTTCATTTACCGTAACATCGAAGGATACGGTGACAGACGCGCCGTCAGCAAGTGTCTTAACCCATGTAATGGTTCCGGTTGTTTCATTAAATGTTCCGCCGTCATACGCTTCTTTAAACGTTGTATAGGTCGGAATCTTATCTGTGATCGTTACATCGGCCTGGCTGCCGGATGTGTTTGTATAGGTTACCTTATAGGTCAGAACATCGCCGGCTTCTACTTCCTGTCCGTCGATCATTGTTGATCCGCTGTAAACCTCTTTTACCGGTCCTGTCTGCAGACTGTTTGTAATTGCGATCGTGCCGCTATCACCCTTAACTGCCGGAAGTGTCTTATCATCGCCGCTCTTGGTGTACTGATCTTTTGGATCAGCAGCTGTCGGCAGTGTCTCTTCTACAGAGTATGTGATCTGCTTGCCATTTTCATATACCGGCAGCCCCGTCCACTCCTTGATGGTGCCATCTGTTGCCGGAACCGTAACCGGATCTCCGACTGCTGTTTTGCTTCCATCTACTGTCTTGTACAGCTGAACGGTTGCATCACTCGGGCGCTTGCCTTCCTTATTATTATTATCATTCCACTTCTTGGTAGCTGTTACCTTGGTGGTCTCCGGTGTGTAGCTGTTGGTAATCTCTACTGTACCTGAATCACCGGCCTGTGCTTCTACTTCTTCGCCATCGCCGCTCTTCTGATATTCGCTTCCGGTAGGAAGTATCTCTTCTACGGCGTATTTGATCTTATTGCCGGCCTCATATACTGCCAGTTCTGTCCAGACATGACTCCAGTCATCTCCTGTACCAACTTCAATCACGTTTCCGATTGCGGTTTTTACACCATTCACGATCTTATACAGCTGTACGGTCGCGCCAACACTTGCACGTTTGCCATCCTGGTCATTCTGATCCTGCCAGTTTTTCGTTACCGTTAACTGTGTTTTTTCCGGTTCATGTGTATTTGTGATCGTGCCATGATCCTTTGCCGGGCTGCCTGTAGTGTCATATCCGTCAATAGCAGATTCTGCTACTTCATACTCGACTTCCTGGCCATTTGCGAAACGCGGAAGGCCGGTATAGGTAATGGTATAGGTATCATCACCATTGTCGACAACTGTCGGCTCTGCTCCCTGCACTGCAGGAGAAAGTGTCAGCAGGTTTGCAAAATCTGCCGCTACAGGCCGCAGGCCATCCTGATCACTGTTATCTACCCAAACCTTTGTGATCTCAAGGTTTGTAAGCTCATAATCATTCGTGTACTCAACCTGATAGCTTGTATTGGTATTCTCGATGGTTCCAGTGGTTGTCTTTCCACCGGAGAATGTTGAATCATCCCCGCTGGTCAGCTCTGCTTTATTGAACGCAAATCCATCTGCCAGATTTCCCTCTGCAAATGTATAGGTTGTCTCAGTCGGCAGGTTGGTGAAACGCAGGTTCCATCCGGCCTTCATGTTAACTGTAATTGCCGTGCCGCTCTTTACATAGTAATAACCGTCTGCGTTCGGGCCAACCAGTCCTGTGGCACTGACCGTTGCATCCATGACTGTGCTGCCTGCAACGGTATCGAAGATTGAGAACCATACAAAGTTATCTGTATTTGTATCGGTAGAAGACGGGTCATCCGCCTTGGAATTTTTCACCGTTAATGTAAACGGGAACGTTGCGTCAGCCGGAGCATCTTCGCCGGTAACAACCTTCGACAGGTTCAAGTTGGAACGACGATAGTTGTATGCTTCCAGATTCGCTTCGCCTTCGCCGGCTACATAATATGTTTTGCCATCCAGCTGATAGGTCTTTGCGTCGCTCGGAGCCGGATGATCTTTATCAACCATGATCAGCATGGTAAGTTTGCCGTCAATGATCATCGGATGCATAATCGGCGTAACCAGCTCCCAGTTGAACTGCTCCGGACCAAGCTCTGCAAATGTAAAGTCATGACCGGTATCGAGGATCTGCATTGAACCATTTTTTGTCCGCATAATACCGGTGGAGATCTTAATGTTCTCCGCTGACCATGCAGGATCACTCAATGTTACATCATGGAATTCTTCACCATCCATGAGAACGGTCATGTCAATCGAACCGACTTTTCGCGCGTCCAGCTCATTCTCCCATGTCTTATGAACAGACATTTTTTCTGTTACCAGCGCAACCGGCTCCAGCTCATTATAGGCAACCGTCTTATCTTTAATATTCGTACGTGAATCACTGTAAGTAAGGTTTGCATACGTATTGGTAAGAAGAGCGCCGTCCTCCGTCAGATATTTTTTTACATTTGTATCAAGTGCAGACCATTCCTGATCCCCGTTTTCCATTTTGGCAAGTGTGTCATAGGTATACTGACTCGGCCAAACGTCAAACGTAACAGAATAGGTAACACCATCAAGCAATGTGCCAACGCTGTTCAGATTCCACTTTACTTCTTTTCCGTCAAAAGTAGCCGCAGGCGGTGTTTTGCCATCAGAAAGCTCCGTTGCACCTTCCCATTTGAACTTAAAGTTTCCACCGGAAACCGTACCGGTCACAGTGATCGGGCTAGCTCCGCCGGTTACTCTGCAGGTACCGTCAGCGTTTGCGGTCACACGATAAGTGGTTTCTTCACCGGTTGTCGGGTTGATCCTGGTAAACTGTCCGTTTGTTACAGGGATCGACATCCAGTATGCAAAAGATGTATCATCGACCTCAAGCAGATCGATCGGCCCGGATGTCGTTTGAACATCGCTGGTAGTACCGTCTGTGATGGATACCGCAGTAACACCCAGGGTTTCTACGATCTCTTGAAAGATTGCCTCAATTGCTTCATTCAGCTGTTCGGTTTGTCCTGCATTATAGTAGTTGTCTGTCGGATCCGTCTGTGTTCTGATGGTCCGCTCACGACCGTTATTTGCATAGTACATCAGATCATCGAGCAGATCGGCCTCGGTACCATATGCATAGATACCGAATAATTTCGTATCTGTTCTGGTCTGGATTGCACGTGCATTTGAAAGACCCGCCTCATAGAATGGGCGCAGCTGGTTCAGGCCACTGTTCGGACTGATGGCGTTATTGCCGTTTCCGCTGGCTGTCGGTGCACCGTCCGTTACAAAGATAACAAAGGTCGGATCTGTGTCAGCACCATTCAGTACGGTCCTGGCATTCGAAAGCGCACTCTCCCAGTTCGTTCCATACGATGCATTTCCCGTATAGGTCAGGTTTGTACTGCCATCTGTTCCGCCATCATCAAAGAAGCGGTTGATTCCATTGGCTCCGCCTGTCAGATCAGAGGTCCATCCCTGTGTCTGGCTACCTGTTCTCGCGAAGGTTACCAGTGCCATCTGGATATTTCTCGGATCTGATGTTGACTGATAGCCTCTCAGGTTTTCTATGAAATCATGCATGACATCTTCCGCCTGATCAGCCCGGGAATATCTCGTGTTGCCCGCATTGCTCGTCATACTGTTTGAAACATCGTATACTATGAGGACATTCACATTCGCGGCTGTTTCAACTTCTGTGTCCGCATCACCTTTCACAGTCAGTTCAAGCTGATAAGTGCCATCATGATTTACGTCTGTCAGGCTTTTGGTATGTGTCGGTACGTCGCCGGCCGCAGCATACGCTTCTGTGCCTCCAAAAATCTGGAAGCTGCCAAAAAGCATTGCCACTGCAATCAATATGGCGATTACCTTTCCAAATCTTCTCTTCTTCATCGCTTTACCCTTTCTTCTTCAATCCCACTGTTTCAGAGTGTGATCATCATTTCTTTGTTCCTACATGTTTGCTGTAAGAAACAGCGGTGAGATCCAAAGATCTCTTTATCTTACACTTCCATTCGGAAGATAAACGGATGTTTGTCGGCCCGGCACCGGATCGGCACCGGCCTTCTATAATAAATATGCAGTCATTTTTATGTCTCTATCTATGTGACAAGATAAGTTGCTATACGACTAAAACCATTCCTTTATGTAGCCTTTTTACAAGAGTCTATTATGTCACAATATAGATTCTTCACTTTTATTTTACCGCATGAACATCAAAAGAACCGTCAAAAGTGATGTTACATGTGGTAAAAAGAGACAATTTCTCATAATTTCGCATAGTATTGTTATTCTGTTATAACATACACGAATCGGCGTGTTTTTGCAATCTTTTGTCTACATTTTTTTTACAAAATGACATTAAAATCATGTTTTTGGCATCCTCGTACTTAATACCGGGAAACTTTCGCGCTTTAATACGGAAAGGTGCCAGGCACCTTCGCACTGTGTCGTGCGAAAGTGCCTGGCACCCTATCGCTTATACTTTCGTCAACCAGGGACTCTTACTCCTGCTGCAGTGTGACCAGTATCTTGGGGATCAGCTGCTTCTTGCGGGAGACGATGCCCTTGAGCGGATAGACCTTGCCGTCCTTTTCCACATCGAAGGCGCGCTCGGCGAGCTCTTCTGCCCCGGGTCCCTGGCAGAGCAGGTAAGTCGTTTCTTCCATAATATTGGTCAGCATGACGAAGACCTTTCCGATCTGGTGCGCGTTGCGGATCGTATCAAGCTCCGGCTGAAGTTTCTTTAGCACTTCTTCGAGCTCGACTCTGGTCATCGCGCTGATCTGGGAAACGCCAAACTTCTCATCTTCCATGTCGAAGATCTTGAAGTCCTGATGAAAGATCTCGTCAGCCGTCTTGTGATTGAAATCACTGCCTGCGCGGAACATTGCCTTTGCATGTGCTTCCACCTCGATCCCAGCGATCTCTGCCAGACGCTCTGCCGCGTCTTTGTCCATCGGCGTGCAGGTCGGCGAGCGGAACATCAGCGTGTCTGAGAGGATCGCGGAGCAAAGAAGTCCTGCGATCTGCGGTGTGATCTCCACACCCTGTTCCTGATACATCTGATAGATGATCGTCGCTGTGCAGCCGACCGGCTGATTCCGGAAAAATACCGGCGCCAGGGTTTCGAGGCTGCCAAGCCTGTGGTGGTCGATGATCTCTAAGATCTCTGCACTATCGATTCCTTCGACCGCCTGTGCTTTTTCATTGTGATCGACCAGGATCATCTGCTTACGGCGCATGTTCAGCAGGTTCCGACGAGAGATCATGCCGATGTATTTTCCGTCATCATCAAGCACCGGGAAGTCTCTGTGCCGCTCTTTTGACATCACATCACGGACCGCGTCGATATGCTCCTCGATTCCGAAGGAAATCAGATTCTTTTTCCGCATGAAATATTTGACGGCCATACTCTGGTTGATCAGCCGGGTTGCCGTGAAGGTGTCATATGGTGTCGTGATCAGAACACACCCGTGTTCCTGCGCGAGCTTGATGATCGTCTTGCTGACCTTTGATCCGCCCGTGATCACGATCGCGCTGGCGTTGCTTTCGATCGCGCATAGCTGCGCTTCATAACGGGCGCCCATGATCGCAAGGTCATTCTCGTTCAGGAACTCTTCCATGATCTCAGGGCTCGCCGATCCGACCATGACTTTTCCTGTTTTAAAACAGCCATCCTCATCCCCGCAGAGGAACTCTCCCTCAAGAGTCTCACAAATGGCTTTGTAACGGGTATCTGTTTTCGAAAGCATCTCGCTGTCGTAAATATCCATATAGGATGTCGCGATATCACCTGTCGTGATCAGACCCTTTAAGTTGTTTTTCGAGTCTGTGACCGGTATCGTGACGACATTCTGCTCTTTCATCAGCTCCCAGGCGCGTTTCAGCGACTCCTTTTTGCTGACCGGCCTGGTCGGACGGATCTCGATGTCCATGACCTGCGTGCTGACATCCGTGATCAGCGCGGGCTCCTCCACGCCAAACGTATCCAGCACATACTTTGTCTCCAGATTGATCTCGCCGGCGCGCTTGGGCAGGAAGATCCCCTCCTCTGTCTGGCGCTTCAGATCGGCATACGCGATCGCCGCACAGATCGAGTCCGTATCCGGGCTTCTGTGTCCCACGACCCAGACTTCGCGCGGCTTCTCGATCGGCATGATTCCCTTTTTATTTTTCAGCATTGGACTACTCCTTTTTACTTTCTTTTGCTATTACAATTCCAGACTGTTCTCTTTTAAGAGAAAATCCCAAATGTTCATTGTTGTAAAACCATCTTCATCCCTTTTGAGTTTAATCGGATTTCCTACAACGATAATCTTTTTGAAAGAATCATTTATTCCGCGAAGAGATGCCTTTTCCTGCTCTTCTTTGGTTTTGTCAGGCATATCGAATGCAACCTGTACATAATACCTGCGGCTGCCCTGATTTGCCACAAAATCTACTTCGCGCTGTACTTTTACCGACTTCGATTGATTCGAGGCTTTTTCATATACTTCCACAACGCCGACATCAACATTGAATCCTCGAAAACGCAATTCATTATAAACAATGTTTTCCATGATGTGATTCTCTTCCTGCTGACGGAAATTCAGCCGCGCATTACGAAGTCCCACATCTTCAAAATAGTATTTCAACGGTGTGCCTATGTATTTTCTGCCCTTAACATTATATCGAAATGCTTTGTTGATCAGAAACGATTCCTCCAAATAAGAAATATACGAGTTCACCGTATTCTGTGAAATGCGGTTCTGCTCTTCTGAAGCGAAAGTGTCCGCTATGCGTTTCGGATTGGTCAGTGTTCCTATGTTTGAAGCAAGAATGTTGATAATACTTTCGAGCTCATAATCATTTCGTATCTTATTCCGTTCAATAATATCTACAAGATATGTTTCCAGAAACAGATTCCTCAGATATGCTGCTTTCTGCTCATCGCTCTTTTGTGAGAGAATGAGCGGCAAACCGCCATATGTATAATACTCTGACCAGCCTGAAAACTGATCTCCGTCATATGCCCCCATATATTCCGAAAAAGTCAGAGGATAAACATGAATTTCATCTCCCCGGCCCCGGAATTCTGTTAGAACATCTTTTGAAAGAAAGCGGGAATTACTTCCTGTCACATATAAATCGATATTTCGTAATTTTGAAAGACCGTTTAATACACTATAGATCTCTATGGTGTTTGTTTTCCCTGCAGCTTCTTCCTCGCTGATCGCCATCTGTATTTCATCCAGCAGTACATAATATGTCTTCGACGCATCCGTTATTCTTTCTCTGACATACTTTGATAAAGCTTTCGGATCACGATAGTTTTCGTTTTCATCATCATCCAAAGACAATGTTATAATCTGATCTTTTGAAACGTTATCGGCAATCAGGTAATCATAATAAATATTGAAAAGAAGGTAGCTTTTCCCCACGCGCCGAAGTCCGGTGATTACTTTGATCAAACCATTCTTCTGCTTTTCTATCAATTGTCCCAGGTATTTATCCCGTTTTATCATGGCGTCTCCCTATTGAACATTTTTGTTGTAAACCCAAATAATATTCAATAGGATTTTATCAATATTTTTCTTCTTTCTCAACCTTTTTTCGTACAAATATAGAGATCCCCTGACCGTCAGGCCAGGGGATGATTGTGATTTTTTGTCAATCGATTATTGAAAAAACTGTCAATGCCATTCGCCAATCCTCTGACCATCAGCTTCTGATTGGTTAAAAAACGCTGAGGCCTTGCAAGTGATATGCTGACCTCAGCGTTTATTGCCGCATGTGCGGCACAATGTTACGTCCCCGCCGGGAATCGAACCCAGAGCTAACGCTTAGGAGGCGTTTGTTTTATCCGTTAAACTACGGAGACTTACATGAAGTTGATGCTGCCCTGCATCTGAATGCGGCCGCGAAACCGCCGTCCGATCTGAGGCTCTCCGATCAGATCCCTCTCATTGATCAGGATGTCGAATTTCACATCATTGCAGCTTAGGGAAATATTCCAAACGATCTCACCGGTCAGGCTGTTTACCTGTGTATAACAGCTTAAGATCTCACCAATGATCATGTACTGGTCACTTTCCATACCATAAGGGATAAAGCTTCCCTCCACCACACTCAGGATGTCTTCGCGGTTCTGCGTGATCCGGCGTGTCAGCATGGAATAGGTATCCATGTCACTCATCGTCAGCGTCTCCATCGCCTGCTGGCTGCCCTCTCTGGCCTTTTGCATCAGGCGGATCCGCTGCTTGGACTTTTCTGCCATCTCACGCTGCTGCGCATCGGTCTTCATGATCGGCAATAAGATTTTACCACCACTTGCCAATCCAGACAAGACCGCATTTGAAGCCATGAGCTGACTTCCGTAGAGCAGTCGGTTTTCCATTACATCTTCCATGTTGTTGACATAAAAGATCAATGTCACACCGAGACGCATCTCATCACAAATGCCGGCAAAAGCATCTTTTGCCGCATAGCGCTCCAGCTCGATCTGCTCATATGTCGATACATAGGATCCGTTAAAATACGGAAAATAGTCGGAAATATGGAATTCCGATCCATTGAAAAAATCACCGCAAACCTTGATCCCGAACCCTTTTCCGTAATACTTCAAAAAGGTACCGATCGGGTTGCCGTTTGCATCCTGCGTCCGCGTGTGCGCATCCGGATGCCTGACGATATCTTCCAATATTTCAAAAATCTCTTTGCTGTTTCGCTTCTCACGAAACCCGATTGATCTTAAAAATGAATGAATCATAGTGATGTCCTTCCGAAACTGTCAAGTACATGTACCATATGATATTCCGTCTGTTGTCATCGGATCGTCTGCAGCATCGCCATGATGCGGTCAAGCTCGTCCGGAGAATAATATTCGATCTCGATCCGTCCGCGTTTGCCCTTGTTTTTAATCTGTACTTTTGTCTCCAGGATCTGACGCATCTTTTCCTCGAGATCTCTGTAAATGAAATCATCCTGTGCCGGGAGTGGCGGCTGTTTCTCCGGCTTTTTGGTTGTCAGCCGTTTCACGAGGCGCTCTGTATCGCGGACACTTAACCCCTCACGGATGATACGCTCCGCCGCTTCTTTTTGCATTTCATTATCTTCCAGTGAAAGCAATGCGCGCGCATGCCCGGGAGAAAGCGCACCGTCTGAAAGCATCTTCTGAACCCCTTCATCAAGCTTCAGCAGACGGATCGTATTGGTGATCGCGGAGCGGCTCTTTGATACTCGCTGCGCCAGATCTTCCTGTGTCATATCAAATTCCTGCAAAAGCCGCTGGTATCCTTCGGCCTCTTCGATCGGATTCAGATCCTCGCGCTGCAGGTTTTCGATCAGGGAAATCTCCAGGATCTCTTTTTCTGACAGTTCTTTTATGATGACAGGAACCTTTTTTAACCCGGCGATCTTTGCTGCACGCCAACGGCGTTCCCCGGCGATGATCCGGTAATAATCCTTCTCTTTTTGCACAAGCAGTGGCTGAAGCACGCCATAGATCCTGATCGATTCCGCCAACTCATTCAATGCATCTTCATCGAATACCTTACGCGGCTGATCACGGTTTGGCTCCACCTTATTGATCGGGAGAAACTGCTCCGCTGTCTGCGGCTCCGATACCGCTGGTTTTGCAGCCGTCTTCTTCGTCGTTGTCTTGGCAGCTGATTTCTTCGCTGTTGTTTTTTCCGTCGAAGCTTTTGCGGTCGATTTCTTCGGTTCCGCTTTTTTCGATGTGCTCTTCGCAGTTTTCTCTACTACTTTTTTCGTTTTGTCTTTTGATGTACTCTTCCCTGATGCCGTCTTCTTTGTCGTCGATGTCTTTTTCCCGGAGGTTTTCTTAGCTTCTTCGGCAGCAAGTTTTAATACATCTTCACTTACTATATTTTTAGTTTCTTCTTTTGGCTGGTTGCCGATCAGAGCTTCCATACCTTTTCCCAATCCGCCTTTTTTTGCCATTTAAATATCCTCTCTCTTTATTACTTCTTTTGCGAGTTTTCTGTAAGCTCTTGATCCTGAACACCGGTAATCATAATCGATGATCGGCATACCATAACTTGGTGCCTCTGCAAGACGTACATTTCTTGGAATGGCTGTCTTATAAACATGCAGCTGCAAATTCTCACGAACGTTGTTTACGACATCATTTGCCAGTCTGGTCCTGATATCAAACATCGTAAAGACAATACCTTCGATCTTTAACTCCGGATTTAACGCCTCACGGATCATATCTACCGTCTGAATGAGCTGGGAAAGACCCTCAAGCGCAAAATATTCGCACTGAATCGGGACAAGCGCTGTATCAGCTGCGGTAAGTGCATTCACAGTCAGAAGTCCCAGTGACGGCGGACAGTCTATAATGATATATTCATATTCATCTTTCAGTACCAGGATCTGTGCTTTTAAAAGATATTGCTTGATCTCCATCTCTGCAAGCTCCACCTCAGCTCCGGACAGATCGACATTAGAAGGAATCAGATCCAGTTTCTTACTGTTTGTATGCAGAATGGCTTCTTCGGCTTTGCAATGTCCCAGCACCACATCATAACTTGTCTTTTCCTGATCATTCTTGTCGAATCCGAGCCCGCTTGTGGCATTTCCCTGCGGATCCAGGTCGATCAGCAGCGTCTTATGGCCTTCATTTGCGATGCACGCAGCCAAATTGATCGCTGTCGTTGTCTTTCCAACGCCACCTTTCTGGTTTGTAATAGCAATAATTCTATTCATAAAGCCTCCATTTATACTCCATGGGATTGATTCTTAACCCCGTAACGCTTCGGAATTATTTGTAAATCAAGTATAACATATGAAAGTGTATTGTTCCAGAAATGTTTCACGTGAAACATAATGTTCTGTTATCTTTTCAATGTTTCACGTGAAACATCGGATAGTTGAAGATATTATTCAATATATGATATACTTACCATGTGCCTGCAATGCCAGGCCGTACTTAAAATAGCGTTACATAACATATTTATTTATATTATCTAAGGACCAAAAAATGAAAAAAAGACTGTTTTCCTTATCTGCACCAGGAGTCCTGGCCTATATGGCCATATCCAATGCATTTGTAAACCGGGTTTCAAACCATAATATCAACATGCCTTTTGACAACGTTCATTATTACAATACTCAAAACGGAAATGTCTGTTATTTGAAATTCGAGTGTCCTGAATCAGAAAATAGACCGATTTTACTTTTGCATGAGCTATATCCCGGGTTTTCCGCCGAGGAATGGCGGGCAGCAGCTTTACGTCTGTCCAAAACAAGGACTGTTTATGCGCTCGATCTGCCCGGATGCGGAAGATCAGACAAGCCAAGGCTTTCCTATACAAGATATTTATATGTACAGCTGGTCAATCATTTCGTAGAAGACGTGACCGGAAACGGAATTGACGTGATTTCTTCAGGCGGGTCCTTTGCGACAGTGATTCTTGCAGATCGGATGAATCCTGATGCGTTTGATCACATTATTGCTGTAAATCCGCCGGCATTACATAGTTTCGGTAATTATCCGACCTATTTGCAGACAATCACCAGGGCAATTTTAAGATCGCCTATTGTTGGAACTTATCTTTATAATATGATGTTTAGCAATATAGCAACTACCGACAGATTGGTTAATTATGGTTTTTATGACATTGAAAAGCTGGACCCTAAGTTTGCAAGACTGATCTATCAATCAGCGCATTATGATTATCAGCAGGCCAAATTCTTATATGCAGCAATCGCCAGCAGATATTTGAATCTTGATATTACGGACTCTCTTCATTTGTATCATAAGAAGCTTTACTTTATATTTGGCAGTGCTTATCCAAATTATCGGCAGGTTTTTGAATCATATCGTTCGCAGGTGTCCAGCGCTGGCATGTATGTACTTGGAAACACTGCAAAGTTTCCTCATTTAGAAGACCGGAATGGTTTTTGTAATGTCATTGAAAGATTACTGTAATATAAAGAGAAGGAGATGTTTCACGTGAAACATCTCCTTTTATTATTTACTGAATCGGCTTCTTCGCCGGCGTCCCTGCCTGTCTTGGATATTTCTTTGGTGTCGGTTTTTCCTTTCTGATCAAAACCAGTACCCGTTCATCCTGATAGGGTGGAAGAGTGAAGTGATCACTGTTTTCAAACCTTCCTCCCATTCGTTCGATCGCGTTTTTCGCCTCCCGGATCTCCCAATCTGCATCCGGCCCTTTATAAGATAAGAAACACCCTTTGTTTTTGACAAATGGAATGCAATATTCAGACAATGTTGCCAGGTTTGCAACAGCCCGCGATGCACATACGTCGAATTGCTCCCGGTACTCCGGCTTTCTGGCAAGGTCCTCGGCACGTCCGTGAACAGCAGTAACTATATTTAATTCTAGTTGTTCTATAACACTATTAAGAAAATTGATCCTTTTATTCAAAGAATCTGCCAGCGTCACCTTCATTTCCGGAAACATGATCTTTAACGGAATGCCCGGGAATCCGGCGCCTGTACCCAGGTCGATCAGCGTTTCTACTTTAGAAAAGTCAACAAGTCTGATTCCGGTAAGGCTGTCCAGAAAATGTTTCACAGCGATTTCTTCTGAATCTGTGATCGCGGTCAGGTTCATTTTCTGATTCCATTCCTGCAGCATGGATCCGTAAGTAACAAACTGATTCTTTTGTTTGTCCGAAAGTGAGAGACCATATTCAGAAAGTCCTGATTCTAATGCGTTTAAATCTTCCAGATTCATATATTCCCTCATCCTTTCATCTGCTCCAGATATACCAAAAGCACCGAGATGTCTGCCGGAGAAACACCCGCGATCCGTGATGCCTGGCCGATCGAAGCAGGGCGGTAGTGGGCAAGTTTTTGCTGTGCTTCCCTCCGAAGCCCTGAGATCTGCATATAATCCAGATCTTCCGGCAGGGTTTTCTTTTCCAGACGCTTAAACTGTCTGACCTGCTTCATCTGCCGCTCAATATAGCCTTCGTACTTGATCCTGATATTGACCTGCTCCCGCACTTCGTCAGAAAGCGCCGGGCGCTCCGGATCGAGTGGTGCAAGCTTATCATAATCAAGCTCAGGCCTGCGGATCAGCTCTTCAAGCCCTGTTCCCGTGTTCAACGGCTGGCTGTTTAAGCTTTCCAAAAGCTTTTGCACCGGTTCGGACCCGCCTAAGTGCACGGTACGGATCCGCTTGACCTCTTCCTCAATGGCTTGTTCTTTCTCCAGGATATGCTGATAGCGTTCCTCAGAGATCAGGCCTGCTTCGTAACCTCTCGGTGTCAGCCGCAGGTCTGCATTATCCTGGCGCAAAAGCAGACGATATTCTGCACGCGATGTCATCATCCGGTACGGCTCCGTGTTTTCTTTGGTCACCAGGTCATCGATCAGTACGCCAATGTAAGATTCGGAGCGGTCGAGGATCATCGGCTCTTTTCCCTGTACCTTCAATGCTGCATTGATCCCGGCTACGATACCCTGACCGGCCGCCTCTTCATATCCGGAGCTTCCGTTAAACTGACCAGCCGCAAACAGTCCCTCGATGTTTTTGAATTCAAGAGAGGATTTGAGCTGGCGCGGATCGATACAGTCATATTCGATCGCATAGGCATTTCGGACGATCTTCGCATTTTCAAGACCGGGAACGGTACGGTACATTGCTACCTGCACATCCTCCGGAAGCGAACTCGACATCCCGTCTACATACATTTCCGTCGTGTGCAGTCCTTCAGGCTCTAAGAATACCTGATGTCTGTTTTTATCCGCAAACCGCACGACCTTGTCCTCAATAGAAGGGCAGTAGCGCGGTCCGGTTCCTTCGATCACGCCGGAGTACATGGGAGAGCGGTCCAGATTTTCCCTGATCACACGATGCGTATCTTCGTTGGTGTAGGTCAGCCAGCAGCTTACCTGATCGATCTGCACATCTTTCGGATCCGTCGTAAAGGAAAACGGTACGATGGGTGTATCTCCGAACTGTTCCTGCATTTTGGAAAAGTCGATGGTGCGTCCATCCATTCTGGCGGGCGTTCCGGTTTTGAAACGCTGCATTTCCACACCGCATTCTTTTAAGGAATCGGTCAGATGGGTCGCTGCCTGCAAACCGTTCGGCCCGGTATAGTCAATGACTTCGCCGCACAGACATCTGGCATTTAAGTAAGTTCCGGTACAAAGGATCACGGCTTTGCTGAAATACTTCGCGCCGGAAACCGTGGTGACACCCATAATCCTGCGATGATCCGCCACATCTTCCCACAAAAGGCCCGCGACTTCCGCCTGTCTGACAGCAAGATGCTCCTGTGTCTGCAGGATTTCCCGCATCCGCGCGCTGTATGCGGCTTTGTCTGCCTGTGCGCGAAGAGAGTGAACTGCAGGTCCCTTTGAGCGGTTCAGCATTTTGGACTGCAAAAAGGTGTGATCAATGTTGATCCCCATCTCGCCGCCAAGCGCATCCACTTCCCTGACGATATGTCCCTTTGAACTGCCGCCGATGTTCGGATTACACGGCATCATTGCGATGCTCTCGATACTGACGGTAAAAATGATCGTCTCAAGTCCCATGCGGGCACAGGCCAGGGCTGCCTCGCATCCGGCGTGGCCGGCACCCACAACACATACATCATAATGTTCTTCTATCTGTAGCATTCTTATTTCCCCATGCAAAATTCTGAGAATATTTTATCCACCAGATCATCCTCAACGGATTCTCCGATGATATATCCGAGTTCTTCGTAAGCATCCATCATATCGATCGTCAAAAAGTCTTCCGGCATCTGATTCTTCAGACTTTCCAGTACCTGACCGATGCTCTTTTCTGCGTTGAGCAATGCATTCTTCTGACGAAGATTGGAAATGTACACTTCATCATTGAACTGCAGCTGCCCTGCGAAAAACATGCTTCGAATGGTTTCTGTCAGTTCGGAAAGTCCTGTTTTTTCTTTCATCGAAACCGATAAAACCGGGTGATCTGTGAGTTTCTCAAGATCTGCTTTTTGAATCTTCATTTCCAGATCTGTCTTGTTTAACAAAACGATCGCTTTTTTCTCTTTGATCTCAGAGAGGATCAGCCGGTCGTTTTCATCCAGTCCGGAAGCAGCGTCCGCCACAAACAAAACAAGGTCGGCTTCCTCCATGGCATCTTTTGACCTCTGAACACCGATCTGCTCAACCACATCTTCCGTATCATGGATGCCTGCCGTGTCCATGATGTGCAAACCGATCCCATCTAGCTGAATCTGTTCTGAGAGCACATCCCGCGTTGTTCCGGCGATCTCTGTCACGATCGCGCGGTCTTCACCGAGAAGTGCATTCAGTAAAGAAGACTTTCCGGCATTTGGTTTGCCTGCGATCACGGTCTGGATACCTTCTTTTAAAATGCGTCCGTCATCCGCTTTTCGAATCATTTCCTGCAGCGTATTCCGGATCTGATCCATCTTACTTTTCAGTACCGGCGGATAGTCATCAAGAGAGTAGTGCTCCGGATCATCGATCGCGGATTCGATAAACGCCAGTTCATATAACAGTGTTTCACGGATCTTCCTGATCTTTTCTGAAAGAACACCTCTTAACTGACTGACAGAGCTTTTGAGGGCATTGTCATTTTTTGCCTGGATCACATCGATGACGGATTCTGCCTGTGTCAGATCGATCCGGCCATTTAAAAATGCGCGCTTTGTATATTCTCCCGGCTCCGCAGGGCGGGCACCGTATTTCAGTACCGTTTCCAAAATGCGCTGCATCACAAGAACGCCACCATGCGTATCGATCTCGATGGTGTCTTCTCTGGTATAGGTATTCGGCGCGCGCATCAAAAGAAGAAGCACTTCGTCTACGACCGTTTCTCCGTCTTTGATATAGCCGTAATGAATGGTGTGACTGTTCTGCTCCGATAATCTTTTTCCCGGCTGCTTCGGATCGAAGATCTGCTCAGCAATAGATATCGCGTCCTCGCCGCTGATCCTGATGATCCCGATTCCGGAAGGCGCCATTGCTGTCGCGATCGCCGCAATTGTCTCTGTCTGCCTGAATTCCCGCAAATGTATCGCTCCTTCTTATCCATTTCCAAAAATACTTCTTTGGCATTGTAGCATTTACCGGTATTTCACTCAAGTAAAAAAATGAGCTGCCCAAATCGACAGCTCATTTTCTGATTCTTATTTTTCTTTCAGTGTGATGACCACATGTCTGTAAGGTTCTTCCCCTACGCTGTGTGTCTCTACCGCTTTGTCTCCCTGGAGCGCGTAGTGAATGATCCTGCGCTCGTATGGGTTCATCGGCTCAAGCTCAACGTCTTTGCCGGTGCGTTTTGCTTTGCTTGCGAGGTTCTTTGCAAGATTCTCAAGCGTCGCTTTTCTTCTTTCACGATAGTTTTCCGTGTCCATCTTCACACGGATATACCGGTCAGAATGCTTGTTCAGTGTCAGATTGGTCAGATACTGCAGTGCATCGAGGGTCTGTCCGCGCTTGCCAATCAGTACGCCCATGTCATCACCTTTCAGTTCGACATCGAGCATATCCTTCTCACTGGATTCTGATACGATGATCTCAACATTCATGTTCATCGCTTCAAATACCTGTGAAAGGAATTCCTTGATTTTGGCTTCTGCATCCTTAACATCCAGCGGCTCTTTTTCGACAGCTTTTACTTCAGAAGCCACTTCCTGTACCGCTTCGCTCACAGCAATTCCTGTTGCTGCTGCAGCTGATTTTAAAACTTCGCCGGCTTTTACTTCTTCAACAATCGGCTCAGCTGCTTCTGATACTGTGTCAGAAACCTCTTCGACTGCTTCCTCAACCGGTGTTTCGACTTTTTTGCGTGCACGGATCTTTGCCGGTTTTGCATTAAATCCGAGAAAACCGCTGCCGCCTTTTTCGATGACTTCGTACTCGACCTGATCACTGGTTATTCCCAGTGACACGAGAGCCTCTGTAATGGCATCATCTACCGTCTTTCCGGAAAATTCCATATATTCCATGATCAGTTACTCCTACTTTTTCTTTTTGTTCTTGCTTTTCTTCTTAGACTGATTCTTGTTCTTTGACTGGCCGGAAGCTTTTTCTGCTTCTTTTTCAGCAGCAGCCTTTGCCTGTTTCCATTCTTCCGGAGACTTGCTGTTGAAATCTTTTACCATTCCGGCTTTTTCTGCCAGACTTCCTTTTTTCACAGTCTGCTTTGTCGTATCGACACTGATGTTTGCTGCAGATGCAGCTTTTTCTGCCATTGTCTTACGACGTGCGGCATTCGGATCAGCAGCAATGTTTCTGGTATTGATCGAAGCATTTCTTGCGATCGTCTGACCGGAAACGCCCTTTTTCTCGATTCTTTCCTTTTCCTTTGCAGCTGCTTTTGCCTGATTTTTCTTAACAAGTGCTTCCATATCCATCTTATCGAAGCGTTTGTTGATGATAAACTGCTGAATGCTTCGGATCAGAGCACCGGCGATCCAGTAGATACCGATACCAACCGGCAGGAAGAATACGAGGATCAGAGAATAGATCGGCATCATGTAGTTCATGATCTTCATCTGTGCCGCCATCTGGTTTCCCTGTGTCGCATTCGGATTCAGGCTCTGAGAAAGACGAATATTTAAAAACTGTGTCGCTGCGGAAATGATCGGGATCAGGATTGCTACAAGAACAATGATCGCGGATCCGTTTCCGTGCATCGCATTCTGGATCAGGATCTTCGGAGAGTACACGATACTGACACCCAGGAAATTGTTAAAATGGTTGACACTTTCATGCGTTGTTGCGATCAGTGTGGACAGATCCGGGAACTTATCTGCCAAAAGACTCCAGTTCGAATCTGTACATTTATAGATTACATCAATGATGGAATCGTGTGCCGTCTCCGTCGTGGAAAAATCAAGACTTGTTCCACGGTATACATAGTTACCTTCTTTAACGGTGTTAAAGAAGTCGGTTATGGTATTTTCATAACCGGAAGTTCCCATAATCGCATTTGCCAGGTTTGACATTGTATTTTTTACGCTGTTTACATAACCCGGAACGTTATAGATTACACGATACAGAGGGAACAGGATCAGAAGCTGGATACCCATGAAGACGCAGCTTCCTGTCGGGCGGACGCCGTACTTTTTGTAGACTTCCTGCGTTTCCATATTCATGGCATTTACCGATGCCTGGTCACGCTTGCCCTGGTATTTTTTCTGAATTTTCTGGATTTCGGGATTCATGATGATCGTCATCCGGGAAAACTTCTGCTGCTGATAGGTCAGCGGCAAAAGGATCATGTAGATAACAATCGTGAAAATGATGATGGTCAAAGCGACATTGGTAATGCCTACTCTGCTCAAGAGCATGTAAATCCCATCCATCAGGTGTCCCAAAGCGATCGCGATCGGCTTTAAGATACCTGCGTTCATTGACAATACAATTGCACTCAAAAGAATTTCCTCCTGTAGTGAACCGGTGGATTATTTGGTATTCTGCGGTTTCGCATCCGCCCATTCACTATCTTTTGTTTTCAGTAAAGGAACCGGATCATAGCCTCCCTTTGAAATCGGATTACACCGAAGGATTCTCCAGGCAGCAAGAAGACCTCCCTTCAAAGCACCGTGCACCTCGATCGCCTCCTTCCCGTAACACGAGCAGGTAGGAAAATAAGGACACTTTGTGGTTTTCATGGGAGAGATATACTTTTGATAAACCCTGATGATTCCTAAAAGTACTTTCTTCATGATTCTTCTTTTCCGGTATCCATCCTGTTTTCTTTCAGGATATATTGTTTTCTGCTAACATGCAGCAATGCTGACTCGATCTCATGATAGGTCGCATCTTTCGCTGCAGTCCTTGCTATCACCACCAGATCAAGTCCACAAATGAACTCTTCTTCATGGAGTCGATAGCTTTCTCTGATCAGTCTTGTCAGACGATGCCTGACAACACTGTTTCCGACTTTCCTACTGACCGAAATACCAAGGCGGTTCTTCCCGGCACTGTTCTCTAACACATATAAGACAAGCTGCCGGTTGCCAAAGGATCTCCCCTTCCGGTAAACCTTGCGAAAATCTTCATTTTTTTTCAATGATTCTGAAAATCGCATCTGATCTCCTTCTTGTCAGCGGAATCCTCCCGGGCCTAAAACCTACAAAAACCCGAAAGGGAATCTTTCCTTGAAAAAAGAAAAAGACCACATAGGAGTGTGGCCTAAGCAGTCAGTTTCTTTCTTCCCTTTGCTCTTCTGGCAGCGATTACTTTACGGCCACCTGCAGTACGCATTCTCTGACGGAATCCATGTACTTTCTTTCGCTGTCTTTTCTTCGGCTGATATGTCATCTTCATGTTGATTCACCTCCCTTTCTTCCTTATTATGGTCTGATCGCGCATGCTTTCAAACCGTAGCTTTTTTATTATATCAGAAACCTTTTCTCTGTCAAGAATGAATGTTTTCTGCAAATAAACCGTTATTTTGCCTAATTTTGCGTTTTTTTGTTTCTATTATCTGTTATACATTAAATCCAGTTCATGATTGATAATCCTAAGATAATGAGTTACAATAGGTAACAGAGTATTTTTATACCGCCAGACAAAAGAGATATTTCTAATTTTTCATTCTGGAGAACTATATGACATTTATAGAAAAAAACTGGGATCAGATCCTGGAAAAAGTAAAAGAAGACTACGATATCACGAATGTTGCGTTTAATACCTGGCTGAAACCTCTTAAGATTTATTCTGTTGAAGATAACAAAATCACACTGCTGGTTACAAATGAATCCATCGCTGTTACTTTAATAAGGAAGAAATACGCACTTCCCCTTCAGGTTGTGATCGAAGAGATGACAGGCGTTCCTTATGAGATTGATTTTGTCATGCAGGGACAGGTGCCCCAAAAAAAGGCCGCACCTTTGCCTATGAACAACAGAAAAAACGAAAGCCGGAAGGATGAGAATTATTCGAATCTGAATCCGAATTACACATTCGATTCGTTTGTTGTAGGTAATAACAACCGCTTTGCGCATTCCGCTTCACTGGCTGTTGCGGAGCAGCCCGGCGAAATTTACAATCCTCTGTTTTTATATGGAGGCGTCGGTCTTGGAAAAACACATCTGATGCATTCCATCGCGCATTACATTCAGGAAACGATGCCGGATTTGAAGGTACTTTATGTCACTTCAGAAACGTTTACCAATGAAGTGATCGACGGTATCCGTAACGGCACGATGCAGAAGCTTAGGGAAAAATACCGGAATACAGATGTCCTTTTGGTAGATGATGTCCAGTTTATCATCGGAAAAGAAAGTACACAGGAAGAGTTTTTCCACACATTTAATGAGTTGCATGTTGCTAAAAAACAGATCATCATCTCCAGTGACCGTCCGCCAAAAGAGATGGTTACACTTGAAGAGCGGATCCGTTCCCGTTTCGAATGGGGACTGACGGCAGACATCGGTTCACCGGATTATGAGACACGAATGGCGATCCTTCGAAAAAAGATCGAGCAGGATAACTTCTATATGGATGATGAGATCTTAAACTACATCGCCGTTAATCTGAAATCCAATATCCGCGAGCTGGAAGGTGCATTGAATAAGCTTCTTGCCTACTCGAATCTGGAACAGAAAGAGATCACGATGGAGATCGCCCAAAAGGAGCTTGAGAATCTGATCAATCCGGATACCAAAAAAGAAGTGACACCGCAGCTGATCATGGAGGTTGTTGCAGAGCACTTCAGTATCACGGTAGACCAGCTGATGTCAAAATCCCGTACAAAGGACATCGCGCTTCCAAGACAGATCGTCATGTATCTTTGTAAAAATATGACCAGCCTTCCTTTGGAATCCATCGGCCGCCTGATCGGCGGACGGGATCACTCCACGATCCTGCATGGCGTCAATAAGGTAAAGGATGAGTTTGACAAGGATAAGGATTTCAGACAGACCGTAGAAACCATTCAGAAAAAAATCAATCCGAATTATTAACAAAGAACTGTGGAAAACCCGGTATTTATTGTGTATAGTTCGTGGAATCAACGTGAATAACTCATTTTTCTGTGTGTAAAATGATTTTTTTCATTGATTTATAAAAATCTGTGTTTGAAACAGCATTTGTTTCATCCACGGATTATCCGAATTCTTTTCGCAAAATACCAACAAAATAATCCGGAACTATGAACAGTGAAAATTGCCTGTTTTTCAGTCATTTTTCCGTTTTCCACATATTCACAGCCACTACGATTAAGAATACGAAACCATTTTATAAATAAATAGAGTTCATCCCGGAAGGAGTTGTTCACATTATGAAAATTACATGTTCAAGACAAAATCTGATCAAAGGTGTTTCTACTGTAAATAAAGCAGTGCCGAGCAGAACGACAATGCCGATCCTTTATTGTGTTCTGATCAATGCGGAAGCAGATCAGATTAAGCTGACTGCAAATGATATGGAACTTGGCATTGAGACAGTGATCGAAGGTGCGATTCTTGAAAGAGGAAAGATCGCGCTGGATGCAAAGCTGTTTTTCGATATTGTAAGAAAACTGCCGGATAACGAAGTGACGATCGAAACAGGCGAATCTTTCCAGACAAAGATCACCTGTGAAAATGCAGAGTTCAAACTGATCGGACAGGATGCGGATGAGTTTTCACCGCTTCCATTTGTAGCGATGTCTGATGCTGTGACATTATCACAGTTTACATTAAAGGAAATGATCCGCCAGACGATCTTCTCCATTGCGGACAATGACAGCAATAAGATCATGACCGGTGAATTGTTTGAGATCAAAGGTGATAAATTCGAAGTGGCATCTTTGGACGGACATCGGATCTCGATCCGTAAAGAAGTCTTGAACAACCAGTATGAAGACCGCAGACTGATCGTACCCGGAAAGTCTCTGCAGGAGATCAGCAAGATATTACCGGGAGATGCGGATAAAAATGTGAATATCTATTATACAGATAACCACATTTTGTTTGCATTTGATGAGACTCTGGTCGTATCCCGTCTGATCGAAGGAAATTATTTCCAGATCGAACAGATGCTTTCATCTGATTATGAGACGAAGCTTGTGATCAACCGGAGAATGTTGCTTGATTGTATTGAGCGCGGATCCCTTTTGACAAGCGAAAGTGAAAAGAAGCCGGTAATCTTTGATATCAAGGAAAATCAGATGGAATTAAAGATCCGTTCATTTGTCGGATCGATGAATGAGATTATTCCGATCCAGAAGGAAGGCGCAGATCTGATGATCGGCTTTAATCCGAAGTTCTTTATCGATGCGCTGCGTGTTCTCGATGAAGAAGAGATCACACTTTATCTGATCAATCCGAAAGCACCGTGCTTTATCAGAGATGAGGAAGAAATGTATACCTATCTGATTCTGCCGGTAAACTTTAATGAGGGAGACTACTAAATGGAGTATGTAAGAATAAAGGACGACTTCATCAAGCTTGGCCAGGCGCTAAAGCTTGCCGGCCTGGTCGGATCAGGTGTAGACGCAAAGATGGTGATCCAGGATGGTCTGGTTTTCGTGAACGGAGAAGTCGAACTTCAGAGAGGAAAAAAGCTGTATCCGGGTGATGTGGTGACATTTCAGGATGAAAGCTTTCAGATTGAAGCATGATCATAAAATCTCTGGAACTAAAGGATTTCAGAAATTATCAAAATTTAAAAATTGATTTTTCAAAAGATACCAATATTCTCTATGGTGATAATGCGCAGGGAAAAACGAATGTTTTGGAAGCGTTGTATCTGAGCAGTACATCGAGATCCCATAAGGGAAGCAGGGACCGGGAAATGATCCGGTTCGGTGCCGAAGAAGCGCATATCCGAACGGTTCTTTGTAAGAACGGACGGGATTATCAGATCGATATGCATCTGAAAAAAAATAATACCAGGGGAATCGCAATTGACCGGATTCCAATCCGAAAAGCCAGTGATCTTTTCGGAATCATGAATACGGTCTTTTTTTCGCCTGAGGATCTAAACATTATTAAAATGGGACCTTCGGAGAGAAGACGGTTTCTGGATATGGAACTGAGTCAGTTAGACCGGATCTATCTGGCGGATCTTTCCGATTATCATAAAGTTTTAAAACAGAGAAATAAGCTTTTGAAGGAACTCGAGGATCATCCGGAATGGATGGAGACGCTGCAGGTATGGAACAGTCAGCTGGTATCTGCAGGAAAACGGGTGATCAGACAGCGGCGTGTTTTTTTGCGAACGCTGGATGAGATCACGTCTGAGATTCACAGTGAACTGACCGGTGGGAAAGAAGAATTAAAGCTTTCCTATGAACCGGATGTAACGGAAGACTATTTTGAGGAGAAGCTGTTTTTACAGGAAGATAAGGACAGATTCCAGAAAACAACAACGGTTGGTCCGCACAGGGATGATATCAAATTTCAGATCAATGGAATCGATATCAGAAAGTTTGGATCACAGGGGCAGCAAAGGACAGCAGCGCTTTCTTTAAAGCTTGCGGAGATCGAGCTTGTCAGAAAGACCGTGCAGGATACGCCGATCCTTCTTTTGGATGATGTGTTGTCCGAGCTTGACAGTAACAGGCAGACAGATTTATTAAACCATATTCATGATGTCCAGACGGTGATCACTTGTACCGGTCTGGAGGAATTTGTAAAGATGCGGTTTCCGGTCGACAGGGTTTTTTATGTCAGACAGGGAACGATCAGGGAAGAAACAGGTAAGACGGAAACGGAGGAGACAATATGAGTACCACTTATGAAGAGGGATTCCAGGTAGAAGGAAATCCGGAAGATTACGGTGGAGATCAGATTCAGATTTTAGAGGGTCTGGAAGCGGTCAGAAAGCGTCCGGGAATGTATATCGGAAGCACGTCATCCCGCGGTCTTCATCATTTGGTATATGAAATCGTAGACAATGCAGTGGATGAGGCTTTGGCCGGATACTGTACACAGATCACTGTAGAGATTAATAAGGACGGCACCGCAACGATCACGGACAACGGACGTGGTATCCCGGTTGATATCAACCATAAGTCAGGCCGCCCGGCAGTGGAAGTTGTATTTACAGTGCTGCATGCCGGCGGAAAATTCGGCGGCGGCGGATATAAGGTATCCGGTGGTCTGCATGGTGTAGGTGCATCGGTTGTAAACGCGCTTTCGAACTGGCTGGAAGTGAAGGTTCGCAGAAACGGTCATGTTTACCAGCAGCGTTATGAGCGCGGTAAGGTCATGTATGATCTGAAGGTAGTCGGCAATTGCGGAGAATCCCAGACCGGTTCCCAGGTCACCTTCCAGCCGGATGATTCCATTTTTGATGATGTTACCTTTGATTACGATACTTTAAAACAGCGTCTTCGCGAAATGGCATTTTTGACAAAAGGTCTTCGCATCACACTTCGTGATCACAGAGGTGAGGAAGTCAGAGAGCATTCATTTTGTTATGAAGGCGGAATCAAGGAGTTTGTTACTTATCTGAATAAGGGCAAACAGCCGCTGTATGATGATGTCATTTACTGTGAAGGCATGCGCGATGATATTTATGTCGAAGTTGCGATGCAGCACAATGATTCCTTTAATGAATCAACATTCAGTTTTGTAAACAACATCATCACGCCGGAAGGCGGTATGCATCTGTCCGGATTCAGAAATGCGCTGACAAAGACATTTAATGCATATGCAAAGGCAAATAAGATCTTGAAGGACTCGGATCCGCCGCTCTCCGGTGAGGATATCAGAGAAGGCATGACAGCGATCATCAGCATTAAGATTAGTGAGCCGCAGTTTGAAGGACAGACAAAACAGAAGCTTGGCAACAGTGAGGCAAGAGGCGCTGTCGACGGAATCGTTTCCGAGCAGTTAAAGATTTATTTAGAGCAGAATCCTTCTGTTGCAAAAAGCATTTGTGAAAAATCACTTCTGGCACAGCGTGCCAGAGAGGCAGCCAGAAAGGCAAGAGATCTGACCAGAAGAAAGACTGCCTTAGAAAGCGCTGCCCTTCCGGGTAAGCTTGCGGATTGTTCGGATAAGGATCCGGCAAACTGCGAGATCTATATCGTTGAGGGTGATTCTGCGGGCGGTTCCGCAAAGACAGCGAGAAGCCGTGCGACACAGGCGATCCTTCCGCTGCGTGGAAAGATCCTGAATGTAGAGAAGGCGCGTGAGGATAAGATCTATGCGAACGCTGAGATCAAGGCGATGATCACGGCATTCGGAACAGGTATTCATGAAGACTTTGATATTTCAAAGCTTCGTTATAACAAGATCATCATCATGACCGATGCCGATGTCGACGGTGCGCACATCAGTACGCTGCTTTTGACATTCCTGTACCGGTTCATGCCGGATCTGATCCGTGAAGGACATGTTTATCTGGCAACACCGCCGCTTTATAAGATTGAGAAAAACCGAAAGGTCTGGTATGCGTACAGTGATGAGCAGCTCAACCAGATCCTGACAGAGATCGGTCGTGATTCCAACAATAAGATCCAGCGATACAAAGGTCTGGGCGAGATGGATGCCGAGCAGCTCTGGGAGACCACCATGGATCCGGAGCGCAGGATCTTAAAGCGCGTCACCATGGATGATGAGACAAAGTCAGAACTGGATCTGACCTTTACCATTCTCATGGGCGACCAGGTAGAGCCGCGAAGAGACTTCATAGAAGAAAATGCGAAGTACGTACAAAACCTTGACGTATAAGAAAGAGGGACAACATGGACGATAAAGTATTTGATCAGATCCACGAGGTGGACCTGAAAAAAACAATGGAGACATCCTATATCGATTATGCGATGAGCGTTATCGCTTCGCGTGCGCTTCCGGATGTCAGAGATGGTCTGAAGCCTGTGCAGAGGCGTGTTCTGTATTCGATGATCGAACTGAACAACGGTCCCGACAAACCACACAGAAAGAGTGCGCGTATCGTCGGTGATACCATGGGTAAATATCATCCGCATGGTGACAGCTCGATCTATGGCGCTCTGGTCAATATGGCACAGGAATGGTCGACGCGTTATCCGCTTGTTGACGGACACGGAAACTTTGGTTCCGTCGATGGCGACGGTGCTGCGGCGATGCGTTATACAGAAGCACGTCTTTCAAGGATCTCGATGGAGATGCTGGCAGACATTAATAAGAATACCGTTGATTTCATGCCGAACTTTGATGAGACGGAAAAAGAGCCGACGGTTCTGCCGTCCCGCTATCCGAATCTTCTTGTAAACGGTACGACCGGTATTGCTGTCGGTATGGCAACGAATATCCCGCCGCACAACCTGCGGGAATCGATCGCTGCCGTTGTGAAGATCATCGATAACATTATTGAAGAAGACAGAGACACGACGATCGAAGAATTGCTGAAGATCGTTAAGGGTCCTGATTTCCCGACCGGCGGCGAGATCCTCGGTACTTCCGGGATCGAGCAGGCTTACCGGACAGGACGCGGCAAGATCCGTGTGCGCGCCGTGACAGATATTGAACCGATGGCAAACGGAAAGAACCGTATCGTTGTTACGGAACTCCCGTTTCTGGTAAACAAGGCACGTCTGATCGAAAAGATCGCTGAGCTGGTCCGTGACAAGCGGATCGACGGAATCACGGATCTCAGAGACGAGTCTGACAGACAGGGTATGCGTGTCTGCATCGAGCTTCGACGTGACGCAAACCCGAATGTGATCTTAAATCAGCTGTATAAGCATACGCAGCTGCAGGATACGTTTGGTGTGATCATGCTGGCGCTCGTCAACAACGAGCCGAAGGTGTTAAACCTCCATCAGCTTCTGACACATTATCTGGATCATCAGAAGGATGTTGTAACACGCCGGACAAAGTATGAACTGAACAAAGCGGAAGAGCGGGCTCACATTTTAGAGGGCTTGCTGATCGCGCTTGATAATATCGATGAGGTCATTTCCATCATTCGCGGCAGCCGGAATACACAGGAAGCGAAGGAAAACCTGATCGCGCGCTTTGGTCTGACAGATGCACAGGCACAGGCGATCGTCGATATGCGTCTTCGTGCGCTGACCGGTCTGGAACGCGAGAAGATTGAAAATGAATATAAAGAGCTGATGGAAAAGATCGCGGAGTTGAAGGCGATCCTTGCGGATGAGAAAAAACTTCTTGGCGTGATCCGTGAAGAGATCCAGCAGATCTCTGATAAGTATGGCGATGACCGCCGTACATCCATCGGATATGATGAATATGACATTTCCATGGAAGATCTAATCCCGGACAAGGATACCGTGATCACGATGACGAATGTCGGCTATGTGAAACGCATGTCTCCGGATAACTTCCGTGCACAGCATCGCGGCGGACGCGGCATCAAGGGAATGGAGACAATTGAGGATGATTATATCGAAAACCTCTTTATGACGACGACACATAAATACATTCTGTTTTTCACAAACAGAGGTCGGGTGTATCGTCTGAAGGCGTATGAGATCCCGGAGGCGAGCAGAACCTCCCGCGGTACGGCAGTGATCAACCTGCTTCAGCTGATGCCGGAAGAAAAGATCACGGCTGTCATTCCGATCGATTCGTTTGAAAAGGAAGGTTATCTCTTCTTTACGACAAAGAAGGGTATTGTAAAACGCACCTCTATTTCTGATTTTGCAAATATCAGAAAGACCGGTATCATCGCGATCTCCCTGCGGGATGAGGATGATCTGATCGAAGTAAAATACACCGATGGCGAGCAGGATATTTTCCTGACGACAAGAAAGGGACAGTGCATCCGTTTCCATGAAACCGATGTCCGTTGCAGCGGTCGTTCCGCAATGGGCGTTACAGGAATCCGACTCGTGGATGCGGATGAAGTGATCGGCGTTCAGACAGAGAAAGAAGGAGAATATATCCTCTTCGTTTCAGAAAAAGGTCTTGGGAAATGCACAAAGACGGATGAATTCTCCCCACAGAACCGTGGAGGAAAGGGTGTCCGCTGCTATAAGATTGTGGATAAGACCGGTGAACTTGCAGGCGTCAAAGCAGTCAGCAGAGATGATGAGATCATGATGATCACGACAGAGGGTATCCTCATCCGGATGCGCGTGGCAGACATTTCCGTGATCGGAAGATCCACATCCGGTGTCAAGCTGATCAATATGCAGGACGGCGTCACGGTAGCAAGTATCGCTAAGGTGCAGGAAGAAAACCCACTCCCGCCGGAAGAGGAAGCCGATGGTGGTGAAGATGCAGTAGAAGCATCTGATGTGGCAGAAGTCCAGGAGTAGTAGAAGCATGAGAGAAATAAATGTCAACGAAATCACAGAGAATGTCCGTGATATGTGTATCCGGATCAACCATGAGTTGTCGGATGATATGAAGCAGGCGCTGAACGGAGCAGAGGCTTCGGAAAAGTCTCCGCTTGGAAAAAAGATTCTCGGACAGCTGCAGGAAAATCTTAAGATTGCCGAGTCGGAGATGATCCCGATCTGTCAGGATACGGGAATGGCGGTTCTGTTTTTTGAGATCGGACAGGATGTACACTTTGTCGGCGGTGATTTTACGGATGCTGTGAACGAAGGTGTGAGACAGGGCTATACGGAAGGGTATTTAAGAAAGTCTGTCGTTTCAGATCCGCTGATCCGTGAAAATACGAAGGACAATACACCGGCTGTGATCCATACGTCGATCGTACCCGGTGAGCAGGTAAAGATCACACTTGCGCCAAAAGGATTCGGCAGTGAAAACATGAGCCGTGTTTTCATGCTGAAGCCGGCAGACGGCATCGAAGGCGTGAAGAACGCGATCCTGACTGCAGCAGCCGATGCGGGTCCAAATGCATGTCCGCCGATGGTGCTGGGCGTTGGTGTCGGCGGTACATTTGAAAAGTGTGCGCTGATGGCAAAGCAGGCGCTTACAAGACCGGTCGGAACACATTCAGAGATTCCGTATGTCCGCGAGATGGAAGAAGAGCTGCTTGATAAGATCAACGGTCTCGGAATCGGGCCCGGAGGACTTGGCGGAACGACTACAGCACTCGCAGTGAATATCAACACCTATCCGACGCACATTGCGGGACTTCCGGTGGCAGTCAATATCTGCTGCCATGTGAACCGGCATATTTCGGTGACGGTGTAGGAGGAAAAAGCTATGTCCAAAGAAATGAAACTGAACTTACCACTCACCAAAGAGATTTCCTCCTCACTCCGCGCAGGTGATTATGTTTATCTGACCGGTACGATCTATGTGGCACGTGATGCGGCACATAAGCGCATGATCGAAGGCCTGGACGAAGGAAAAGAGCTTCCGTTTGAGGTAAAGGACGCGGTGATTTATTACATGGGGCCGTCTCCGGCAAGAGAAGGTCGTCCGATCGGCTCTGCAGGTCCGACGACAGCGACACGGATGGATCGCTATGCACCGACGCTTCTGGACATGGGCCTTTCCGGGATGATCGGAAAGGGCAAGCGTTCTCCGGAAGTGTTGGATGCTGTTTGCAGAAATCAGGCAGTTTACTTTGCTGCAGTCGGCGGCGCGGGAGCGCTTTTGTCACAACGGATCAAAGAATCAGAAGTGATCGCTTATGATGATCTGGGCGCTGAGGCAGTCAGAAAGCTTTGGGTAGAAGATTTTCCGGTCATCGTGGTTGCGGATTGTGAAGGAAACAATCTGTATGAGACCGCAGTGGAGGAATATCGTCAGAAATTCAAATAGTGAGGTTGTAGCTTGTAAAGGAGGTTGAAAATGAAGGTTTTTGGATTTTGTTCCGGCAGAAAGAACGGCAACACTGAGATCATGATGAAGGAAGTCTTCATGCAGATTGAAAAACGTTTACCGGATGCGGAATGCGAGTTCGTACGCGTACAGGAGACAGATATCAATACCTGCATCGGATGTGAGAGCTGCATGATCAATCATCTGAAAGGGAACTGGGAGTTCCGCTGCATCCATAAAAACGGTTCCGATCATTTTTACGCGATCGAGCAGAAGATGCGTGAGGCGGATATCATCATCGTTTCAAGCCCGGCATATAATCTTCTGCCGACCGGCCAGCTGATCAAGCTGCTGAATAAGATGCATGCTTCCGGCAATTACAGAGACATGGTGGAAAAAGAAAACAAGATCGGCGCGGCATTCTCGATCGGCGGAACGGACTGGACAAACTTTACATTGAATGTCTGCAAGATGATCGCGATGGAGATGGCAGGATCTTACGAGGCACTGGTCGATGCGGTCCATTTTGACTTCATGCCGTCAAAGGGCGCGGTTTTGTTAGAGGATGATGTGTTAGAGCGTATGCGCAAGATGGGTGACAACCTGGCGGATGCATATCTTGCAAAACAGGAAGGCAAAGCACCGGCATATGTCGGCACGACCGGTATCTGCCCGGACTGCCACGGCAATCTGTTAGAGAAGAGAGCGGACGGCTGGTACTGCCCGCAGTGCCTGACCAAGGCAACACTTTCTATGGTGGATGACGATCTGATCGTTGATTTCACAGAGGAAGAGATCGCAAAGAACCGCTGGTCGATCTGGGGCAAGCGCCTGCATGACAACAACATCAGAAAAGGTCACAAAAAAGCGGCTGACAACATGGCGACGATCAAAGAAAAATCACCGAAGTACGCTGCTTATGACAGAGCGATGGAACTGCCGGAGCCGATCAAATAACAGTGGGGATCAATTAATTATAGACATAATAGAACAAAAGTAGTAAACTGAAACAGGAGATTGAACTGTAAACATGTTTTTTAAAGGAGGATAGGGTTATGGCAAATCCTGGTGTTTCAATTGTAGGTATTATCATATGGATTGTGTGTCTGGTCCTTAACATCTATGTGGCGAAACAGAAAAATCGTTCGATCGCAGCCTGGGTGGTTTTGAGTATATTCTTTTCCTGGATTGCTCTGATCATCAACCTGGTGATGAAACCAAAAGAGCCAAGTCAAAATAGTTAAATGCAAAGCGGGAGCGGTCATAAAAAGACCGCTTCCATTCATTTCCTGACATTTCATCGGTTGACAAGAAAAGCGGACTTTAGTATACTGACATGTGCAGTCATCGAATAACGGCTGTGAATTTCATAAGAGCAAAAGGCTCAGGCAAATGAGGAGAAGTACTCAAGTTGGCTGAAGAGGCGCCCCTGCTAAGGGTGTAGGTCGGGAGACCGGCGCGAGGGTTCAAATCCCTCCTTCTCCGTAAAGAAAGACATCGGATATGCAAAAGCATTCCGATGTCTTTTTTTGTGTTACATAGGAAGACTCTTGAAGGATGTTTGCAAAGGATGTATAATAACACTGGTTAGATGTGGCTAACCTAAATAATACTATCGATCGCTTGCAAGGATATTTTTTTTGAATATGGGTTAGTCTAAACTAGTGATAAGCATAAAAACTATCATCTATACAAAAAAGAAAGGAATTGTTGATGATGAAACCGGATTATAAAAACTGGATGCCGAAGGGCATGGTGCTGACCACTGTTCTGGTGACGGTCGTATGTCTGGTGCTGTTTATGATCTTTGGTCTGAGCGGTATTACTGCCGGAGTACAGAAAACCGTGCTGTCTGTTATTTTTCTTATTCTGACGGTATTAGGGGCTTGTGTTTCCATATGGATGACTCTCATGTACCGTGCTTTTTCCTACAACGGCAGGCGGCAGATGTCGAAACAGATCATTGAGGGGATCGCGGATTGTGTGATACTTCCGGATGGCGCAAAGGGACTGGATGTTGGCTGTGGAAGCGGCGCGCTTACGATTGCCTGTGCAAAACGAAACCCGGGGACGGACTTTGTCGGTATTGATCGCTGGGGCAGGGAATATGCTTCTTTTAACAAACCGTTGTGTGAGATGAATGCAAAATCTGAGGGTGTAAGCAATGTCTCTTTTCAGAAAGGAGATGCGACACATCTCGACTTTCCGGATGAGAGCTTTGATGCGGTCGTAAGTAATTATGTTTATCATAATATTCCGACGGATGACCGCCAGGCGGTACTTTTGGAAACGCTTCGTGTTCTGAAAAAGGGCGGTACGTTTGCCCTGCATGATATTTTTTCGAAATCAAAATATGGTGATATGCAGGCGTTTGTCCAAAAACTGAAAACGATGGGGTACGACGAGGTTCAACTGATTGATACTACTAATGGCAGATTTATGATGAAGCGGGAAGCTGCGTGGATGGCACTTTCCGGATCTGCACTGCTTACCGGAAGGAAGTGACAAAATATGGGATTGTTTAAAAACTTTGTGAATCAAACACGAAAACCGGAGGGGGTCCTCGGTAAAATGATGGTCAGAGGTATGAACAGCGGTCATGTGAAGCAGGCCGACTGGGGAATGTCATATCTGGATGAGGTAGAGGCGAGGCGTATTGTCGAACTTGGATGCGGAGGCGGCAGAAATGCAGCAGAACTGTTGAAACATTATCCGGAAGCAAAACTGATCGCGGTTGATTATTCGGATATTTCTGTCGAAAAAGCAAAAAAGATCAACCGTGAAATGATAGTGGCAGGCCGATGTCTTGTAAAGCAGGCCAGTGTGGCTTCGCTGCCATTTAAAGAGGGAACCTTTGATCTGGCTACGGCTTTTGAAACCGTTTATTTCTGGCCGGGACTGGAGCGTTGCTTTTCGGAAGTAAACCGTGTCCTGAAACCGGGCGGGTATTTTTTGATCTGCAATGAATCCGATGGTATGGATGAAACCGGACTTAAATATGAGAAAATAATCAACGGTATGACGTGTTATACCGCTGAACAGCTCACGGAAGTATTGCAAACAGCCGGATTCTCCCAGGTTCGTTCCTGGCATCATCCGAAAATGCCGTGGATCACGGTGCTTGCGAAAAAGTAAGGACAAAAAGATGAACATGAGTATCATCGGGCTTTTGATTCCCTTTATAGGTACATCAGCAGGAGCTGCCTGTGTTTTTCTTCTTAAAAACGATTTAAAGGTCAGCGTTCAGCGGGCTCTGACCGGCTTTGCAGCTGGGGTAATGGTAGCAGCTTCGATCTGGAGCCTGATCATACCGGCCATTGAACAGTCGGCGGAACGGGGCCGATGGGCATTTCTTCCGGCAGTGATCGGTTTTTGGCTGGGTGTTTTGTTTTTGTTTCTGCTGGACCATTTGATACCGCATCTTCACAGGAGGATCGGGCAGACGGATCAGTTGGAAGGCCCGAAAAGCAGGCTGGATCGGACCATGATGATGGTGTTGGCTGTGACATTGCATAACATCCCGGAAGGCATGGCAGTAGGGGTCGTTTATGCCGGCCTGATTTCCGGATCCGGCGGTATTACCGCGGGTGCAGCGCTGGCGCTGGCGCTTGGTATTGCAATACAGAACTTCCCGGAAGGCGCGATCATTTCCATGCCTCTTTTTGCAGAGGGGAAAAGTAAACCGAAGTCGTTTGGGCTTGGTGTTCTTTCCGGGGCGGTTGAGCCGGTCTTTGGTGGGGTGGCCATTTTGGTCGCAAGTCTGGTAGTTCCGGCGATGCCATATTTTTTGACGTTTGCGGCCGGAGCCATGTTATATGTGGTAGTGGAAGAGTTGATTCCGGAAATGTCCGCGGGTGAACATTCCAATATCGGCGTTTTGTTTTTTGCTGTCGGTTTCAGTCTGATGATGGCTCTGGACGTGGCATTGGGATAAGGTCTGTTATTTCCATGTCGGAAGCAGGTCTTAATCTTGTCCGGAACCGTTGATTTTACCAAAAAAAAGGTGTATATTGGATATGTTGTTAACATTTTGATTAAAGAGGTACTTAAAATGATACGTACTTCTTCAGGAGGGTAGCGATTATGGCAAGATACAAAATCACAAAAAAAGACGGCACATACGTTTACACAGCACCGGGACATCTTGAGTGCAAATGCACCAGACTGCATGATCCGCAGGACGTTGATGGCGGTCAGCTGATCAATGGTATTACACATTTCCTTCCGGCAGGCGGCGGCACAGAATTCGCAGCTAACCCGGCTGAGTCCATTTACTTCATTCTTGAAGGCGAGATGACATTCAAAGGCGAAGATGGCGTTGAGACAGTTCTGAAAAAAGGCGACAGCGTTCATATCGCAGGTGGTTCACCGAAGTGCGTTACAAATACAGGTACAGAATCCGCTCAGATGCTGGTAGTTCTTCTTCCGCCGGCAAAATAAATAATTGCATTAGCTCATATCGTACGGAGTCATCCGTAGATTATGTAGAATATGGTTGACAAATCATATTTAGATATGCTATTCTTTGTAGGCTGTCAGCAATGCTGACAGCCTATATAATCCTCGATAGCTCAGTTGGTAGAGCGCTCGGCTGTTAACCGAGTTGTCGTAGGTTCGAGTCCTACTCGGGGAGCTAGAGCACCAAAGTGTTCAAGAATTAAATATGGCGCCATGGCCAAGCGGTAAGGCAAAGGTCTGCAACACCTCTATCACCGGTTCGATTCCGGTTGGCGCCTCTTAAAAAGAACTGTAGCGTAGCTGCAGTTCTTTTTTTGCGTGAGAAAGTCGGGCAAGTAGGGTGTGCACTCCTGTCAAAAAGTCGCAAGTGTGAAGGAATGACGGGTTTGTGATCGTGATTGTTAAAGATTGTCGGGTTTGCGCACTGAGATGTTAAAAAAGGCCGACTTTGCGCTCAAAAAAGGCGCAAAGCCGCCAAAGTCTAACAGTCGAAGATACAAACCCGTTAAAATCTAACACCTCACCCTCCCAGAGATAACTAAATTTTAATAGTTCCATTACCAAAAGGCATGACCTCATAAGATACTTGATTGTATATCATGCAAAATAGGTCTTCTTTTTCTTTTGGGCTTGTGATAAAATTTCTGCAAATGGGCGGTTTATATTTTGTTTATATTTTTTAGGCAATTTTACGAAACAGGTTGAGTTTTCAAATCGTTTTTTGTATAATTGTGGTAACTTCCCGGAGGGGAAACCGTTCGTAAAATGTAGTACGAAGCGAAAAGGAGGTTGTTTATGGAACAAAAGGCTAGAAAAGGTTACGGCCCAAGAGGTTGGCTCTTAATCGCATGGATCGCTACCGCATTTATCGCTTATATGGTAATCGGTAACTATCCGTTGAATATTCTTGCAGATCTTTATGGCGGACAGGCAGTTCTGTCAACGATCTATACGACGGCATCCGTTATCGGTATCATCGTTCAGCTGGTACTTGGTAACTTTATCGGCCGCATGAAGAGTATCAAGAAGTTTGGTTCGATCATGGGTCTGTTAAGTATCCTGGCACTGATCGGTATCATGCTCATTCCGGGTTATATTCCGGGTACACCGCAGATGATCTGGAGAGTTGTATACGGTGTAGGTACTGTTCTCTCTGTTATGTACGGCACATTCTCTCTGTCCATCCTGGTTGGACAGTGGTTCCCGACCAAGAAGGGTTCCGTTATGGGTGTTGCTACACTTGCATTCCCGATCGGTAATGGTGTGATCGGCCCGTTCGCTGCTGCAGCATTTAAAGGCGGCACACCGCACATCGCATCTGCTTTCCTTCCGTTCCTGATCGTTCTGATCGTCGGCTGGCTGATCGGTGTTGCATTCATTCCGGATTATCCGGAAGAGAAGGGCGGCTATCGTGATAACGATCCGAACATGACACCGGAGATGGCAAAAGCCATGATGGAGCAGGAGATCGAGAACAAGAAGACCACAGTTTGGAAGCTGAATCATACACTTACTACAAGAGACTTCTGGTTCCTGACCATTCCGGCAGGCTTCCTGCTTATGTTCTCTGTAGGTACGATGACACAGACCAATGCGATCCTCGGACAGATGGGCGCAGGTCTTGATAAGTTCGGCGGATTCTCAGGCGTTATGTTGATGATCATGATCTTCGGTCTGATCGGCAGTTATCTGCTTGGTCTTCTGGATCAGAAGATGGGTACACAGCGCGCAATGATCATTGCATGTGCAGTTATGCTGATCGCAGGTATCTTCGGTGCGGCATCCAGTCCGGAGAAGCCGGGTCTTCTGGTAGCAGCGCTAATCTTCCTGGCACTGTTCATGGGAGCATCTTCAAACTTTACGGTATCTCTGGCAGCGCAGTATTGGAGACGTGAGGACTTCAGTACAGTATTTGCGGCAGTTAACCCGATCGCAAACATCCTGTCCTCTCTTGGCCCGATGATCATCGCAATCGTTATGATCGCAAAAGGCTACAACGCAATCTTCGTTGTAATCCTGTTTGCAGGTATCGTTTCCATCATCCTGTGCGCTCTGTTCCAGTCTAAGCATGTAAAGGCAAAAGACGACAAGTACAGAGAAGCAGCTGGCAAGCCGCTTGATGACGCACTGGCAGGAAGAAAATAACAAAAAGCTGTTTAAACAATCAGTAAAACGAACGGATATAATATTAAATACCCGGGGGGATATTCGAATCTCCCCGGGTATTTTATTAGAACATTTAGAATAACAGTTTGACTTGTTTTTTCAACGGAAAGGTATAGAATAGGTAAAGTATTCTTTTTTGGAAAGATTTGAGTAATTTTAACGGAGAAATCAACAATTCATGGAGCAGGCAGGAAAATATACATTTCTTTCACATGACAGAAATTTTTACCGGACGCTGATCAGTCTCGTGGCATTTGTCGCATTGCAGAATGTCATTGGTTATACGGTCAATATGGCGGATAATATGATGCTTGGACGCTACAGCCAGGAGGCGCTGTCAGGCGCGGCGACAGTGAATCAGATCTTCTTTCTGATTCAGCAGTTTGGCGTATCGGTCGCAAATGCGCTGGTTGCACTCTCAGGTCAGTACTGGGGAGAAGGCCGGAAAAAGCCGATTCGCATCTTAAGTGGCTACGCGTTGCGGCTCAGTGCGTATATTGGAATCGGGATCATCGTGGGCGGCATGCTGTTCCCGTCACAGATCTGTTCTGTTTTTTCGGCAGATCCGGCAATTATTGAACAGGGACGGCAGTATATGGTGATCGTGTGCTGGTCGTTTGGCATTTTCTGCATCACGAGTACCCTGTATGCGGCACTTAGGTCTGTCGGTATTGTTAAAATCGCATTCTACGTATCGATCGTGTCCGTTATTGTCAACTGCAGCATCAACTATTGCCTGATCTTTGGAAAGTTCGGTCTGCCGGAATTGGGGATTCGCGGTGCGGCGATCGGAACACTGATTACCCGAATCCTGGAATTTATCATTGTATTTATCTTTTGTTTAAAGGATAAGAAGATCGCGCTGATCCAAAAAGAGCTGTTTATGAAGGATAAAGGCCTTAAGCGGGATTTTACGAAGATGTATGTGCCGATCTTTTTCTCGACAGTTGTGTGGGCGGTATCGATCCCGATCCAGACAGCGATACTGGGACACATTTCTTCGGATGCGCTGGCAGCGAACAATATCGCGTCGACGTTTTACCAATATGCGAAGGTTGTGACCTTTGCGATGTCGTCGTGTTCCGGTGTTATGATCGCAAATGCGATCGGAAAGGGAGATAGAGAACTGGTAAAACAGGAAGGCAGAACCTTAAGTGTGATCGATGTGTTCCTGGGGATCGCGCTGGCGGCACTGTTGTTCTTCTTAAGAAAACCGCTTTTGTCGCTTTACACGCTTACGCCGGGAGCGCTGGCCCTTGCAGACAGCCTGATCATCCTGCAGGCGGTGATCATGCTTGGCATGGCATATCAGATGCCGGTATCCTTTGGTGTTATTCAGGGTGGCGGCGATGCCGGATTTGTTGTGAAGATGAATTCGATCTGTACCTGGTGTATCGTCATCCCATTGACATTTATGGGCGCTTACTGGTGGCATGTGCCGATCGTTTTACTGGTACTGATTATTCAGTCCGACCAGCTGTTTAAATGTATTCCGGTGTTTGTCCGGTTCCGAAAATATACGTGGATCAAGAAGCTTACGCGCGACGAGGTCGCGGCGGAAGGATAACGAAAAAGCTGCCTCAAGCAACGAGGCAGCTTTTTTCTATTTAATCAATGATTCCAGTGTTTCCATTATCTTTGGAATATCATATGGTTTTGCCAGGTGACCGTTCATTCCTGATTCGAGAGCGGTGTTTTTGTCTTCCTCAAATGCATTGGCAGTCACGGCAACGATTGGAATATTCGCTTTTGCCGGATCCGTCATGTTACGGATCTGCCTTGCTGCTTCATATCCGTCCATCTTTGGCATTTGAATATCCATAAGTACAATGTCATAATAACCGGCAGGCTGTGTGTTCATCTTTTCTACGGCTATTTCTCCGTTGTCTGCGATTTCAACCAGAAGTCCCGATTCTGTCAGGATCGTTTCCGCGATCATCTGATTCATCTCGTTATCTTCCGCAAGCAAAACACGTTTTCCGGCAAGTGTATCTTTTTGGATTTTTGCTTCTGATTCGGCAAAAGCAGCGTGGCTGCTGATCCTGCAAGGCAGATTTACGATAAATTCGCTGCCGGCACCTTCCTCGGACTGTACCGAGATCGTACCGCCCATCATATCGATGATACTCTTTGTGATTGCCATACCTAGGCCGGTTCCCTGGATGCCGCTGACGGTACTGGTCTTTTCGCGGGTAAAAGCCTCAAATATACTTTTCTGGAACTCTTTGCTCATACCGATGCCGGTATCTTTGATGCGGAACTCAAAGTTTGCAACATCTTTTGATGTCGATTCCTTTTCTCTCACACAGAAGCTGATCGTGCCACCGTTTGGTGTAAACTTAACAGCATTTGACAGGATGTTAAGCAGTACCTGGTTCAAACGCAGCTTATCCGTCACGATATCTTCGTGTACCACATCCTGTGAATCAAACGAGAGCGCTAACTGCTTGGCGTTGGCATTTTCCTGGATGATCGTCTGCAGATTGTGGACCAATTCCGGAAGGTGAACATCACTTTCCTCTAATGTCATCTTTCCGCTTTCGATGCGGCTCATATCCAGAACATCATTGATCAGTGAAAGCAGATGCTGGCTGGATACCGAGATTCTTCCAAGGTAGTCCTGCACCTGTTCCTTGTCATCAATATGTGACTCTGCGAGAGATGTGAATCCGACAATTGCATTCATTGGTGTGCGGATATCATGCGACATATTGTTGAGGAACGTTGTTTTTGCACGATTGGCACTTTCCGCTGCGACGAGTGCATCTGCCAGTTCTTTCTGGCTGGCCTCGAGCTCCAGGTTTTTCTCTTCGAGACGTGCATTGAATGCTTCTTTTTCTATCATCTGTTTCTTTGTGCGCCGGCCGCTGCGGGCAAGCAGATAGATAATGAAAGCACCGATTGCAAGGAAAAGCGTACCGAATACCGCGATATGATCTATAAATGCATCTTTGAGATTATAGGAATACAGACCACCGGTATAGCGATAAGAAATGTTTTGCGCATAGTCATTGCCGATGACATTGATGCCACGGTTGAGGAGCTTTAAAAGACCTTCATTTCCGATCTCTACACCAAAGCAGCGGTCATCATTGCGGGCCAGCTGGTATAGTGCAAGGTCCCTGTACTTGGAGTTTTTCAGCATGTCATTTGCACGAAGACCATTCAATGTCGAGCAGCTGACTTCTCCATTAACCACTGCTTCCAGGCAGGCATCAATGGAAGGATACATGGTGATCTCGGCATCTGGGAAGTTGGACCGCACAAAATAATACTGCATGCGGTTGTTTTCATTTACGGCAAAGTGAGCGGTCGTTTCTTCGGAATAAGCGCCTTTATGAACAAGCTCCGTAGGAGCAGAAGCGACGGGAAGTGATTGATAAAGGCCGTTTTCCTCGGAAAAGTACAGTCCGCCGCCAACCGGAAACGCAACATCGATCTTCGCGGCAGTCATATCAGCGATCATGGCATCGTAGCTTTCATAGCCCGTATAGGATACAGTAATATCCGAAATGCCTAAGCCTTTCAGGATCTCCGGGATGATATCTTTGACAATACCTGTTACTTCTCCCTGTTCATCGGTTCCGCTGTAAGGCAGATAGTTTTCCAGATAACCGACGTGGAGTGTTTTATGGGAAGCAAGCCATTCTTTTTCAACAGAAGAGAATGCGCGCGCGGAAATACTGCCGGAGTAGTATTTTGTGTTCAGCGTATAGAGATAATTGGGTTCTTCTGTGGAAAGGGTAGACTGAGCGTGGTTCAGCTGTGCCAACAGATCCTGACGATCTTTATTTACGCAGAGGAAATAGTCTGAAGTGCCGAAGGGAAGCAGGACCTCGGCATCGTCTCTGCCATATGCCCCGTCGCCTTCTGCAGCGATGATATCCAGTTTGCCTGCGTCAAAATCTTCGAACAGGACGGTATAGTCTGTGTATGTACTGATGGATGCGGTGATTTCATTGCTTTCCAGATACTGGTTCAACACATCAACCATGGCACTGTCTAAGACGCCGATCTTTTTTCCAGACATGGTCGAGGGGTCTGAAGTAATATCTTCTGCATAGATATGTTTCACCAGGTTATACGTTTCATTTCCCATAGGGAGATTGGGATAACCGATCAGATCGGAACGATCTTCTTTCCAGGCAAGACCGGCCAGCAGGTCGATCTCACCGTCTAAGAGCATTTGGTACAGATCATTGAAATCGCCATAGACATACTCATATTTCCATCCGGTATATTCTGAGATCTTCCGATAGTATTCATAGGCATATCCGGTTTTGATCGCGCCATCTTCAGCACCTTCCTCGAAGACTTCGTTTTCATAGTATCCAACCCTGACCGTGACAGCATCCGCTTCAGCTGCAAACGTATCAGCAGGTAAAAATGACACGGTTGTGAGCAGGATAAAGACGACAACCAGAAGCCGGCAGAAAAACCGGTTCCGACATTCTTTTTGTATTCTAAACATATATGGAGGCCTCCCTTATCTCAAAACGGACCGAATGGTATTCAACAGTGTATTTACATCAATGGGTTTGGCGATATGCGCCTGCATGCCGGCCGCCTTGGATGCTTCTATGTCTTCCTTAAAAGCATTTGCCGTCATGGCCAGAATGGGAATATTTGAAAGGGCGGGATCATCCAGTGCCCGGATTGCCTTTGTTGCTTCGTATCCATCCATGACAGGCATCTGTATATCCATGAGTATCGCATCATAATAACCCGGTGCCGAAGATGACACAAGATCCAGGGCGATCTTTCCGTTTTCTGCGGTCTCTACGGTCAGACCGGCCTGGGTGAGGATCATATTGGCGATTTCCATGTTAACCATATTATCCTCTACCAGAAGCACACGTTTCGTAGAAAGGTCAACTTCTGTATCATTGACAGCTGCTTCCGGAGAAGTTCCTCCGGACATGTTTTCTGCTGTCGGAATATCTTTTTCTTCTGCAAGCTGAAATTTCAGGCGGATGACGATCTGTGTGCCGCTGCCGGGAGCTGTCAGAACTTCTATCGTTCCGCCCATAAGATCGACGATGCTCTTGGTAATGGACATGCCGAGTCCGGTACCTTCGATCCCGCTGATCGTAGATGTGCGTTCACGCTCAAAGGCATCAAACATTCGTGCAGCGAACTCCGCTGACATACCGATACCATTGTCCCGTACCCGGATTTCGTAGGCACCATAATTAGGATCCGTGCTTCCGACTTCTAATATAGATGCCGTGATCTTGCCGCCTTCCGGGGTAAACTTATAGGCATTGCTGATGATGTTGAGCAGGACCCTGTTCAGGTTCTTCCTGTCACACCAGACATAGCGATGCGAAATCTGGCTGGTATGAATGGTGTAATCCATGTTTTTCTGATTCATCTGTTCGAAGAACAAGTCCCGCATTCCGTCAAATACGGCACAAAGATCCGTCGGTACGTATTCCAGCTCGATCTTGCCGCTTTCAATGCGGCTCATTTCCAATATATCATTGATCAGAGCCAGCAGATGTTCACTTGAGGCGTCAATCTTGTCCAGATAGTCATGAATGACAGATAGATCTGTCTCTTTTCGTGCGACATTTGTATAACCGATGATTGCGTTCATGGGTGTGCGGATGTCGTGGGACATATTGAAAAGGAACTGGCTTTTTGCCAGACTGCTCTCCATTGCGCGGATTTTCTCCCGTTCCGCAGCCTCATGCTTTTGTCGTACTACATTTTGCACATACAACATGACGGAAAGACCGACAAAAATAATGCAGAGAAGTACGATCCCGCCGCCGATCAGAGAGGACTTCACCTGTGCGGTTGTTTCGCGGGCTATAAGAAGTTTGGCCATCCACATCAGTACGGCATAGAGCAGCAGTGCAAATAAAACGATGCCGGAAGCAGACATGCCACTGAATTCTGTGAGTGTACTGCGGGAGACGGTATGTAAATAGAATACGAAACCGAGCAGACACCAGAGAGACAGCAAAAGGAAGGCCTCGCTGCCCATAGCTTCCATAGCGGAAAGCCGTGGGACCAGTTGTACGACTACGAGCAGAACAGAGATCGCGGTGCCGACCAGTCCGGTCATCTGGATTCGCTTGTTTCCTTCAGATTTAGCAATCTTATGTGTAGCGGCAGAGGTATAGCCAAAGGCGACAATGGCACCAAAAGAGGTCAGATCAACAAACCAGTTGAGCGTGTTTCTTCCTAAAAGGGAGAGAATGATCGACAGGATCATGATGAACACGATGCTGAAGGTCGTTTTGGAAAACTTTTCAGAAAGAATACGATCTTCTGCCATTGTAGAGAGGACACGTGTGGTGGCACGATAGCCGCCTATGATACCAGTCAGGATTGCTGCGACGGCAGTGATGGTCATGATGATCAGACCGGCGCTTCCCATAAGGGATCTCGCAGCATAAAAAGTAGGTACGGAATCCACTCCGCTTAAGCCATTCAGCCCGCCGATGTAATCCTGCCAGGAAGAAAAGCCATCCGGTACGGAAGCGACGCTGACGATTGCCATGGAAATATAGGCAAAGGTGGCCACAATGATGGCAAAAAAGATCACTTTGCCGGATTTTTTGATTGGAAAACGAAAATGCGCTGTTTCGAATGAAGTGACCTCAAAACCGACAAATGCCCAAGGGGCCAGAATGATCAGACTGAAAATGGCATAACTGGGAGATACGGATCCTGTGCCGAAGGATTTCAGAGCGCCGCTTGCGATGGCTGACGGTGCACAGAAAATGGCCGTTAGGATAATGCCGGCAAAGAGAACGATGGCAAGGATCGTGAGTATTCTTTGCAGAGCAGGCTTGGCGAGGATATAGAGCACACCGATTCCTGCGAGAACAAGAACGGAAGCGACGGTCTCACCGATATAGATCGTGTTTCCGGCAATGGAATAGTGCGGGCCGTTTTTCACAGCGTCATAGAACAGGATACGTATGACAAAAAACAGAGCAGTTCCATTCAGAAAAACGATGGTCAGATAGGAAAGACAAAGAAACCAGGAGCTTAAAAAGGCATGATCCCGGCCAAAGGCTTCTTTGGTATATGTGTATACACCGCCGGTCAGAGAGCTTCGTCCCATCAGATAGGAAAAGTTTCTGGCAATGATCAGCATGATGATCATTCCGATCAGCATGGCGATGATCGTCCCCGCGGGTCCGGCAACTGGCAGAAAAGTGTTTCCCGGCATCGCAAAGACACCCCAGCCTACCATACAGCCAAAGGCCATTCCCCAAATATCGATCGGTGATAAATACCGGTCCAAAGGTTTTACTGGCATGTTTTGATTCATACTTCCTCCCGGATGTCTTTGATCCTTATGCAGAGACATTGTTGATATGATAATCATATTATATCATCAGGAAATCTCTTATTAAAGAAAACCGTGCAAAAAAAAGAGAACTGCTCAAAAGCAGCTCTCTCATGATTATTCAAAGATGATCTTTCTGAAATTTTTCTTCCCCTTTTTGAGGATAAAGTCTTCTTTCTGGATGTCTTCCGGTGCATAAGAGGTGTCAATATCAGTGATCTTTTCACCGTTAACGCTGACGCCGCCCTGCTGGACATTCCGGCGGGCATCACCGCGGCTTGTGCAGAGGCCTGTTGCGACCAGGATACCTAAGATGTCGATCTTTCCATCTGTCAGGTCAGCTTCCGTGATCGTGGTGGAAGGCATGTTCGCGGCATTGCCGGATGAGAAGATCGCGCGCGCAGCTTCCTGTGCCTTTTCGGCTTCTTCCTTACCGTGAACCAGACTGGTCAGCTCATATGCAAGGATCTCTTTTGCTTTATTTAACTGGCTGCCTTCCCAGGCATCCATCTCATTGATCTGCTCTAACGGCAGGAAGGTCAGCATGCGGATGCATTTTAAGACATCGGCGTCTGCAACGTTTCTCCAGTACTGATAGAACTCATATGGTGAAGTCTTGTTTGGATCAAGCCAGACGGCACCGGACTGCGTCTTGCCCATCTTCTTGCCTTCGGAATTCAGCAGCAGCGTAATGGTCATCGCATAAGCGTCTTTCCCAAGCTTTCTACGGATCAGCTCGGTTCCGCCGAGCATGTTTGACCACTGGTCATCCCCGCCGAACTGCATGTTGCAGCCATAGTCCTGGAACAGGCGGTAGAAGTCATAGCTCTGCATGATCATGTAGTTAAACTCTAAGAAGCTTAAGCCTTTTTCCATCCGCTGCTTGTAGCATTCTGCACGCAGCATGTTGTTAACGGAAAAGTGTGGTCCGACTTCGCGGAGCATCTGTACGTAGTTCAGATCCAGAAGCCAGTCGGCATTGTTTACCATCAGTGCTTTTCCGTCGGAAAAGTCGATGAAACGGGACATCTGCTTTTTAAAGCACTCAACGTTGTGCTCGATGGTCTCAACGGTCATCATCTGACGCATATCGGTCCGCCCGGACGGATCACCGATCATACCGGTGCCGCCGCCGATCAGAGCGATGGGCTTATTACCGGCCATCTGCAGCCGCTTCATCAGGCAGAGCGCCATAAAATGTCCGACATGCAGACTGTCTGCAGTCGGATCAAATCCAATATAAAAAGTGGCTTTACCATTGTCCACCAGTTCTTTGATCTCTTCTTCGTCGGTTACCTGTGCGATTAGTCCGCGGGCAACCAGTTCTTCATAACAAGTCATCGAATTTGTCTCCCTTCTCGTGATGCTTATTAGTATATTAAGAGGATTTGGAAAAGTCAATGCATCACCGGTCATCCGTGATGGGAAATGCGCATGAAAAAGCCACCGTATGAAGTATCATACCATACGGTGGCTTTGTTTTGATTACACGGATATCATATGGATGTGCATTAATTGAAAGCGTACATGCCGACTCCGCCAACAATACCTACGATCAGCATGATAAAGAAGACAACAATCGCAATAATACCAAGAATCCTGCCTGCTTTAGCAGGACCGGAAGGTCCGTTGGTTTTGATAGAGCTATTAGCCAGAACCAAAGCGATAATACCAAGGATGATACCGCCTATAAATAATCCGATAATGCCAATGACCAGAGAGGCAATGGCTTTTCCATCTGCTTTGTTATTCATGGTAATTCTCCTTTTTGATTATTCTGCTTCTTCCGTGCTTTCACCTTCATCAGCGTTTTCTGTCTCTTCTTCACCGCCTGAGATGTCAATCACGCCTTCTTCCGCGTCATCGGCTTCGATCGTGCAGATCCAGGTCTGGCCCTGGTTCAGAGCCACTTCGGTGCCGTCTTCATAGTAGTAATGAACCGGTGCGTACTCATCGGTCTTTTCCCATGTGATCGGAACGTACATACCGTTTGTGATGTAGTATCCTGATCCTGTGCCGAGGTTGTCCAGGTCAAGGCGGCCTTTTTCGTCACCTTCGATAACGTGGCAGTCACAGATCTGGAGAATGAGGTTCTTAACTGCAACCTGTTCTTCTGTCGTGCCGTCCATGGTCTCTCCGCCAAACTGGAAGCGTTTGTAAAGCTTACTTTCCTCATCATAGACGAAGTAAGAGTCACCAACTGCATAGCCCGGATCGACTTCCAGAGCTTCCTTTGCGTTTTCGCCGCTTAATTCAACTTCGTGCTCATCGTCTTCATTGAACTTGAATCCGCTCTGGAATCCTTCTTTATGCTGATCGGAGTAGCCACGCTTTTCAATACCTGCCTGGATGCTTTCGCCGGTTGCATAAGCGTTCTGCGGCGCATTTCTGGAGGAGTCTCTAAAGAAGGTAACGTTTGCAAGATCACCATCCATACCATTTAAGTTATAAACCGTATCTTCTTCCAGATAATCTTTTGCGATATAAGACTGTCCGTAGTGAACATAGATGGCATCCAGACCATTCGCCCAGAACAGGAAGTAATGGCGACAGCTGCGGATCGGCATCAGCATCTCGATGTCTTTCCAATCCTGGATGACCAGCATGTAGCGGGTCTCTTTGCCTTCCATGGGTGCTTCGTAAACAACATCTGCCAGCGTCAGACTGTACTGCGGCAGGGATGATTTGTTGTTGCTCTCCATAACAGCGATCGGACGCTGTGCAGCAAGCGCATCCGGAATCCATTCACCTGTAAGAGGGCTGCGTGTTTCCCCCGGATGCTCATCGACAGGCTCTTCTTCTACGACGGCCTTTACACTGGAAATCTTCTGAACTTCTTCTTCCTGCTTTCCGCAGCCGACAAACATGGAAATCACCAGTGCAGCCGACAGGGAAAGTGTGATAATTCTTTTGATACGTTTTTTCATAACGTCAACCCCCTGTTTATATATAGAATCGTTTATAACAAAAGTTATCTATACTATCTCATATCCTGCGAAGCGTGTCAAACCGGAGCAAATACTCCGGGCAAATGTCCGATGTTTTTAGTAGCTATCCAAAACAAAAAGTTTCATTTTATTTGTTGACACAGAAAAAATGATGTGCTAAGCTTTGTGAAACCGTTGAAGAAGAGTGAGTAAGCGATAGCCTCCTTTTTCGAGAGAGCTGCAGGCGGTGGGATTGCAGCAAAAGTGCTTTTGCCGAATGGACTTCTGAGGGCGACCAGAAATGTTTTACAGAGTATGGGAGACGGAGATTCAAACCTCCGTAAACAAAGTTTGGCATATGATGGTATGCTTTCAAAGGAATAGGTGTTCCGGCAGATCCTGAGTATGCGCTAAGTGGATGTGAAAGCATCAAGCCGGGTGGCACCGCAGGTAGATGAGATCAACCTGTCCCAGCAGTAACTGTTTGGGATGGGTTCTTTTTATGTGTATAAGCTCTTGCGGCGCGGCTGAGAAATACTTGCTTGCAAGATATTTCTCAGACATGGCGCAAGGCAACAGTTATGAGCAAGCAGGCCTGTTGGCCGGATTGCGAATGGCTGTAGGATTGTGGGAGCACGAAGTGCGGAGCAATCCGTAGCTTATACTTTTTTGAAGAACCCGGACCTACACCCCACCAACCTGACAAGGAGGTATTTATTATGTCAGAAGAGAAAAAGATCCCTTACAAAATCTATCTGGAAGAACAGGAAATGCCAACATCCTGGTATAACGTGCGCGCGGATATGAAGAATAAGCCGGCGCCGCTTATGAACCCGGGAACACATCAGCCGCTGACAAAGGAAGAGCTTGCACCGATCTTTTGTGAAGAGCTGGTAGATCAGGAACTGAACGATACGGATGCTTATATCGAGATTCCGGAAGAAATCCGTAATTTTTATAAAATGTATCGTCCGTCACCGCTTGTCCGTGCATATTGTCTGGAAGAGAAGCTGGGCACGCCGGCAAAGATCTATTATAAATTTGAGGGAAACAACACCAGTGGAAGCCATAAATTAAATTCTGCGATCGCACAGGCCTATTACGCAAAGAAGCAGGGCTTAAAAGGTGTTACCACAGAGACCGGAGCAGGTCAGTGGGGAACCGCACTGTCCATGGCATGCTCTTACTTTGACCTTGACTGCAAGGTTTACATGGTCAAGGTGTCCTATGAGCAGAAGCCGTTCCGTCGAGAGGTTATGCGCACCTATGGCGCAACCGTAACGCCGTCTCCGTCAATGACAACTGAGATCGGTAAAAAGATCCTGGCAGAGCATCCGGGGACGACCGGAAGTCTTGGCTGCGCGATCTCTGAAGCGGTTGAAGTGGCAACACAGAATGAAGGCTATCGCTATGTTCTGGGAAGTGTTTTGAACCAGGTGCTCCTGCATCAGTCTATTATCGGTCTTGAGACCAAGGCAGCGCTGGATAAATACGGCATTGACCCGGATATCATCATTGGCTGTGCAGGCGGCGGTTCAAACCTTGGCGGACTGATCGCGCCGTTTATGGGTGAGAAGCTGCGTGGTGAAAAAGATTACCGCATTATAGCTGTCGAACCGGCATCCTGCCCGAGTTTTACACGCGGTGTATTTGCTTATGATTTCTGCGATACAGGTATGATCTGTCCGCTGGCGAAGATGTATACGCTTGGATCAAGCTTCATTCCGTCCGCAAACCACGCAGGCGGCTTACGATTCCACGGCATGAGCACGACGTTGTCTCAGCTGTATCATGACGGTCTGATGGAAGCAACTGCGGTTGAGCAGACTGCGGTATTCGAAGCAGCAGAACAGTTTGCCCGAATTGAAGGCATCCTGCCGGCTCCGGAAAGCAGCCATGCGATCCGTGTTGCGATCGATGAAGCACTGAAGTGTAAGGAAACCGGCGAAGAGAAGACCATCGTATTCGGTCTGACAGGAACAGGATATTTCGATATGGTAGCATATGAGAGATTCCATGACGGTGAGATGACGGATTACATTCCGACGGATGAGGATCTTGCAAAGGGATTTGCAGGCATTCCGAAATTCCCGGGAAATGAGTTCTAAAAAGTTGACAAAATGCGTGAATCAGAGTATTATCTATGATGTTACAATTTGACGCGTCAAAGTGTCAAAGTGAAATTTTGTTGACAGGAGAATTTTGAAAATGAAAAAAAGAGTTTTAGCAATTGCAGTGATCGCAGCTATGGCAGCAGCGCTGGCAGCTTGCGGTTCTAACGGTGGCGGACAGGAAGCAGCAGGTTCTGCAGGCGGCGAAGCGGCTGCAAGCGGAACAGTATATCAGGTTGGTGTCGTACAGCACGTAGAGCATCCGGCTCTGGATGCAGCTACACAGGGCTTCCAGGATGCACTCGTTGAGGCATTAGGTGAAGGAAGCGTAGAATTTGACGTTCAGAACGCTCAGGGTGAAGCAGCAAACAATACCACGATCGTTAACGGATTCGTTTCCGCGAAGAAAGATCTGATCCTTGCAAACGCAACACCGTCACTGCAGGCAGCTACTTCAGGTACAGCTGATATTCCGATCCTCGGAACATCTGTAACAGACTATGCAACTGCTCTTGGCCAGGATGCGAGCGCATTCAACGGCACAACAGGCATCAACGTTTCCGGTACTTCTGATCTGGCACCGATCGACGGTCAGGAAGATATGCTGGTAGAGCTTTTACCGGATGCAAAGCAGATCGGTATCATCTATTGCTCTGCTGAGCCGAACTCCATTTTCCAGGCAAAACAGTTCGAAGCAGCTCTGGAAGAAGACGGTCTTTCTTATACAGAGTACACAGCAGCTGATTCCAACGAGATTCAGTCTGTTGTAACAAAGGCTTGCCAGGAAAGCGACGCACTGTATGTTCCGACCGATAACACGATGGCAAACGGCGTTGAGACCATCAAGAATATCGTTGTTGATGCAAAGATTCCGGTAATCGCAGGTGAAGAAGGTCTTTGCGCAGCAGGTATCGCAACACTGTCGATCAGCTACTATGACCTTGGTGTACAGACCGGTAAGATGGCAGCAGAGATCCTTGCAAACGGTGCTGATCCGTCCACAATGGAGATCCAGTATGCAGACGCATTTACAAAAGAGTACAATCCGGAAATCTGCGAAGCACTTGGAATTCAGGTTCCGGAAGGCTATGAGCCGATTCCGGCTGCAGAATAATAGCTGCACTTAAAAAATCTTTTCATGTATGAATGTGCCGGGCGGTGAGTTTTCACCGTCCGGTTTCATTGTATAGTCACTTAGAACATGAAGCAGGAAGAGATTTGACGCAAAAAGCCCCTTGTGATAGCATTAAAAACCAGATATTGCAGTAACAACCGGGCAGTTTCAACAAGACAACAAAGGAAGAATATTATATGAAAACCAAAGTATACATTGACGGACAGAGCGGAACGACAGGACTTCAGATCTATGACCGAATCGGACAGAGAGATGATCTGGAGCTGTTGCGGATCGATGAGGATAAGCGACATGATTTAGAGGAGCGAAAGAAGTTTCTGAACGCAGCGGATATCGTATTTTTATGTCTGCCGGATGACGGGGCAAGAGAAGCGGTTTCCCTGATCGAGAATCCGGATGTCCGTGTGATCGATGCTTCGACTGCGCATCGGACCAATGATGCATGGGACTACGGCTTCCCGGAGCTTTCCAAAGAGCAGAGAGTAGCGATCGCAAGCAGTAAGCGCGTTGCGAACCCGGGCTGCCATGCGACAGGGTTTATCTCTACTGTGGCACCGCTTGTCCGTATGGGGATCCTGCCAAAGGATTATCCGTTGACCTGCTATTCCCTGACCGGGTATTCCGGCGGCGGGAAAAAAATGATCGCGAATTATGAAGCGGATGGAAGAAAAGAAGATCTGGATGCACCGGGCATTTACGGGCTGACATTAAAGCATAAGCATCTGCCGGAAATGCAGAAGGTAAGCGGAATCGATTATCCGCCGGTATTCCTGCCGGTTGTGGATGACTATTATAAAGGAATGGCGACGACGATCAGTCTGCAGAACCGTCTCCTGAACGGAACACCGTCTGCAGAAGAGATCTGTGCACGTCTGCAGGAATACTATCAGCATGCGTACTTTGTAAACGTTCTGCCGTTTGGAAGTGTGAGCGGAACGATCTATGCGAACACGCTGGCGGGAACCAACAGGCTGGAGATCATTGTCTGCGGACATGAAGAGCAGACAAGCATAACGGCCCGCTTCGACAACCTTGGAAAAGGTGCCTCAGGGGCCGCTGTACAAAACATGAATATTATGCTGGGGATCGACGAGCGCTGCGGCTTAGAGTAAGCCGAACCGTCCCCTTGACTCACGGATATCGATAGTAGGTTCCGTCTGTCAGGATCGTGATCGTATCGCCTTCGTTTACCAAAAGCATATTTAAAACATCCGCGTATTTTGCGCTGTAGATGTTGTTCTCACTATCTACAATATAAAGCCAGGTATTACCGTTTTGATCGATGGTCTCCATCTTCGAAACGGTAATTTCTTTTTCTTCGGCGTTGGTCAGATCGATCGGCGTCGGGGCATCGATCGCTGTGCTGCCTGCGCCGGAAGCAGGATTCGTTTCCGAGCTCTCAGAGCCGGAAGAAGCATCTGAATCGACAGCCGCATCGGCAGCAGTATTGGTGTCGATCGCATCCTCTGCGGAAAGTGTGCCGCCAACCAATGCCTTATATTTCTGGATGCAGTCATCCTGTGTAGAAGCAACTGCTACTTTATTATATTGCTCGACATTGACACAGGCATAGGCCTTGACCAGACCGCTCTTGTCTTTCAAAACCATGATATAGGTCGGGTCTCCGTCCAGCAGGATCAGAGACGGGAAGGAAGCCTCGTAGCGTTTTTCCTGTACTTCACCTTCTGCAGATGCCATGGCGGAAAACTCGTCCGCGCCTGCACAGGGGATGTATTTGGTCTCGCTCGTCCGCTGGTTGGACATGATGAAACCGATGTTGGAGCTGTCGCCGTTGACAGATGTGATGCCGGTGTAGATCCAGATGTCGGTATCCTTTGCAATGAATCCATAATCGGACAGGAAGCTGCCATCTTCCGCAGATGTGGAAGATTCCGTTACCTTCCGGCAGCCGCGCTGGCTCAGCTTGGAATTCCAGAATCCGTTGGAGAGCTGACCGTACCAGTTGTACTGCGTGCAGATCAGATTGCCGTCGAACACATAATCCACCCATGTCGGGATCTTATCATTTTCATACCACTGTGTATCGCCTGTAACAGGATCGGTAATGACAGCACCGGTTACAACTGTGCCGGCGAACAGACCGATCTTCTTTGTGACGGTGGGTGCGACAAACCATGCCTTGCCGTCTTCATCGACTTCAAAGTGATACCCCCAGAAAATCTTGGTCGGATAAGAATAACGCAGATGCCGCATCAGATTTTTCCGGAAGCAGGCATGCGGTGTGTATTTCATACCGCTGTCAAGTTTGACATATTCCGCGTCCATTTTGACAGGACTGACGGTGACATATCCGGGTGTTCCGTTTTGACGGTTCCGGAACCATTTGAAAAAGCTTGCGTAGTCAAGCGGTGCGATCTTGACAGGGTCGCCTAAGTAGTTGATCTGCGTATAGTTCGTGACAGCATACTGTGAAACGACATCGGAAAGAGAACCGATCTCTCTGTCACCGAGTTTTTCGGCGGAAGCAGTATCCATCAGCGCGATCTTATTGGTCAGTTCCGCGTCCGGAAGTTCTGTCGCATCGGCTTCTTCTACCTGCAGGATGCTGCTGTAGGCATTGGCATGCAGCAGCTTGGAATCCGAAAAGATCGGAACGATACCCAGACAGATGATCGCGACGATGATCACCCATACCGGCAGCGGGAGCTGTTTGAGAGAAGTGAAACGGCCGGATTTAGAACCTGCTTCATCAGAACTGGCAGCACCTTTTTTGAAGCGCCTTGCCGTTTTTCTCTGTTCGGAACGGATCTTCATATTTTCCATGAAGGAAGTTTTTCCGTAACCGCGGGAGCGCCACGCCATGATGTTGAGTGCCGTAAAGAACAAAAAGGCAAAGACAAAGACCCAGATCTCCCGGGCATGAATGTTGATCGCGGGCAGCGTTTTCCACCAGACGAACCAGAAGAGCGCAGCGATCAGGATCTCAATAATGATATGGATCGTAATAGGTTTTTTCATCAGAATCTCCTTGTATCATGAAACTTCTTTATCGGTTGTCGGCACGCCGATCTGCTCTGTCGGGATGATCTCCCAGGCGTCTTCCGAATCTGTGGGAGCAGCCCTCTTTTTTGCCTGCAGGATCGTGATGCCTGCATTTGGCTGCGGGATACAGAGCATGTAATCAAATGACCACGCACCGAGATGACAGAGGGCGCTTCGGATCACGCCGCTGTGCGCAACGATGACGAGTGGATCTGCATTGGAATCTTCCAAGGTCAGGATCTTTCTGATCCCCCCAAGGAATCTCGCGCCGGCATCAAAAAAGGATTCTCCATCCGGTGTCTGATAATGGATCAGGTTTTTGCCGCGCTCTTCGTATTCCCTGGGATATTCTTCCTGAATTTCAGAAAAGGTCATGCCTTCCCAGGCGCCGGCAGACATTTCAACCAGGTCATTTTCTATATGGATCGGTCCGCATCCGGTTTCTTCCTGAATGGCCTTTGCTGTCTGTTGGCAGCGTGTCAGCGGACTGCTCCAGAGAGAAAACGAAATGTTTTGTTTTTTCAGCCATTTCCCGGCCAGGTGCGCCTCGGAATGGCCTTTTTCACTTAAGGGCACATCCATCCTGCCGATGCAGCGCATCAGATGGGCATCCTGTATCTCGCCGTGGCGCACAAGAATGATCCTGCGGGCGGACGGATCAGCCTCCTGTTCTGAGTGTGAGAGCAGGCAGCCCGGTATCGAGAAAACGTCCTGAGATGGTATGGACATGATAAAAACCTCCTGTAAGAAGAACATGTATGTATTCTCTTACTTTACAGGAGGTTTTCTTCTTTCGCAACAATTAATAGATAGGATTATCGGAATGATTCGTTTGACCGTATTCGCCGTGCTTTATATAGTAAAAAGTGGGTTAGTATATAGGAAAGGAGGTAGTGATGAAGGCATTTGAACAGATTGAAGAAGTGGCGGATCGACATTTGCATATCCTGTGGACAAATGCGGATCCTGATACGTCGGAACATATGGTGATGATGTATGCCACGAACGGCATGCTTCGCGGCTGGTGGGATCAGATCACAGTCATCATCTGGGGCGCGACGCAGAAGTATGTGATCAACGATGAGGCGATTCGGGCACGGATGGACATCGCAAAAAAGGCAGGCGTGACATTTTCTGCCTGCATCGGATGCGCAGTGAACCTGGGCACAAAGGACGCATTGGAAGAAATGGGGATCGAAGTAACCCCGTGGGGTGAGCGGATCGCGTTGCTTCAACAGGAAGGGAAGCATCTGCTTAGCATATAAGACAATTGAAAAAGGAGGCACATTATGACATTTTTAGAACTGTGTAAAAAAAGGTATTCCTGCAGAAAATATTCTGACAAACTGTTAGAAAAAGAGAAACTGGATCAGATCCTGGCAGCAGCACAGGCAGCACCGTCTGCACACAATCAGCAGCCGTGGAAGATCTATGTACTGCAGGGTAAGGAATGGATGGAAAAGATCGATGGGGTTACACCCTGCCGGTATGGTGCGGGAACGGTTCTGGCATTTGCCTACAGCAAAGACGAAGAATGGGTCAACAACCGGGAAGAGATCTTATATCCTTCCGGACAGATCGATGTGAGCATCATGGCGACACAGGCAATCCTGCAGGCAGCAGAGCTGGATGTAGACTCAACATGGGTGATGGATTTCGATTTTGAGGGATGCAAAAAGGTGCTTGGACTGCCGGAAGATGAGCAGATGGTTCTGTTGATGCCGCTCGGTTATGCGGCAGAGGACTGCCAGCCGGCGCCGGTGCATGTGGTCAGAAAACCGTTGGATGCGTTTGTCAGCTATCTGTAAAAAGAATGTTTGACCGCTCCTGAAGATTTGTAAAATACGGAGGAGGCTGCCTATGGAAGTCAGACCATATACGATCCATGTAGAGGAAGAGGTGCTCGAAGATCTGAAATTCCGTCTGGGCCGGACCAGATGGCCGGAACCGATACGGGGGTCCGGCTGGGAATACGGATCGAACATTGATTATATCAGGGAGATTTGTGCTTACTGGCAATATGTTTATGACTGGCGCAAATGGGAGGCAGAGCTGAACAAATGGCCTTCTTATATCGTAGAGATCGATGGTGTCGATATCCGCTTCTGGCATGTAAGGGGAAAAGGGGAGAATCCGTTTCCGCTTTTACTGCTGCACGGCTGGCCCGGCGCAAGCTATGAGTTTTTCGAAATGATCGGACCACTGACGGATCCGGCCGCCTATGGAGGGGACCCGTCGGACAGCTTTGATGTTGTGATCCCGGATCTGCCGGGATTCGGGTTCAGCGGACATCCGAAAGACCCGGGATGGGGTGCGGACCGGATGGCGCAGGCTGTGCATGTACTGATGACGGAAGCATTGGGCTATCCTTCTTATGGCGCACAGGGTGGTGACTGGGGTTCGATGATCTGTGCAAGACTCGGGACCCGTTATCCGGAGCAGGTATGCGCGATCCATTTAAACTACGCAAATCTGCCGGTCCCGATGATCGACGAACTGCCGCCGGAGGATATGGAGGCATGTCAGAGACAGATGGAGTTTGATTTCATGGAAGGTGCTTATCACCTGATCATGGAGACCAAAGCGGATTCCCTGACTGTGGCGCAGTGTGATTCGCCTGCCGGATTTGCTGCATGGGTTATTGAGAAATTCAGGACCTGGAGTGACTGCGGCGGCGATCTGGAGTCTGTTTATACAAAGGATAAGCTGCTGACGATCATCATGTTTTACTGGGCGACGAACAGCATATTTTCTGCAGCCAGATTGTATTATGAATCGTTTCACAATCCGGAGTTGCACTGGGGTGCGCCTGATCCGCAGATCAAGTCTCCGACGGGGGTTGCATTTTTCCCGAAGGATCCGTTCAACCGGCCGAAAAGCTGGGCCGAGAAGCATTACAACCTGGTGCAGTGGAATGTGATGCCATGCGGCGGACATTTCCCGGCGTTGGAGCAGCCCAAATTGCTGACAGAGGATATGAGGGCATTTTTCAAATTGTTTCGGTAATCTATACGTTTTAACATTGCTTTAAGATATGCCACACAGTTGCTGCACATCCTTTTTCTTGCCGTTCGCGAAGTGTTTCTAAAAAAGCTTTCTGCGGTTTCTGAGAGGTACACCTCATAGTCGTTGCCGTTTTTTGATAAAAACGCCACTCCTATTCACCCAAAATTTATTGTGGATAATAAATTTTGCCCTCTCTGAAACCTTGTAACCTTCTTGAAACACTAGTGCTCTCTTTACGAAAAAGTGATGATACAGCAATCTGGTATGTCATATTCTCAATTACATGTTACAAAAAAACAATTTTCGCAGTGTTTTCGAAGATTTTTCGAGCATAGCAACGAGGTCGGAGACGGGTGCAAACCTGTCATCCCGCGGAGACCGAGTGAATAAGCGGCAGAGAAAAATCGAGAAAATCAAGTTTTGTTTTTTCGTGGCATGTAATGAGAATTGATATACCTGGTGCATCTTAAAAAGTATAAGTTTTAGAGAAGAAAGCGAGGGAAAGCCATGCCAATCTGGACGTTGAATAAAGACCGCTGCGCGCTGATCGTTGTGGATATGCAAAATGATTTTGTGCGCGAAGGCGCGATCATGGAAGTCAAAGACGCAAAGGGGCAGATTCCGCAGATCCAGCGGTTGATCAAATGCTGTAGAGAGCTGGGAATACCGGTGATCTACACCCAGCAGATCACGGATGCCGTATTCTGTCCGATGGAGGTGATCGGCCAGCCGTGGCTCAAAGAAGCCGGCATGCGGGAAGGCACGGAAGGGATTGAGATCATCGATGAATTAAAACCGGAACCCGGAGAGCATATCATTCGAAAACGCCGGTTTTCCGCGTTTTATCAGACGGATCTGGAGATCATCCTCAAAAATATCCGTGGCATGGAACAGCCTGTGGATACGATCATTGTCTGCGGGACTGTGACCAATATCTGCTGCGAGTCAACAATCCGGGACGCGTTTTTCAGGGATTATAAGGTGGTCCTTGGAACGGATGTCTGCTCGGCACATACGCCGGAAGCACAGGCGGCGACAATCGCCAACATGGATATCTTTGGCCGTGCGATGAGCTGTGATGAAATCCTGGGGGAATTAGAACAGTAAAGAGAAAAATATGTTTTTCAGATAAAGGTCTGTCGCATTTTTGCGGCAGACCTTTTTTGTCGGCATGAAAAAACTTGATGCCCTCATCGAGTATGTTCGCTGTAATAATTTCTGGAAAGTTTATAAACTGTTTATAAACAGTGAGAACGTATCTAAGAGTAGAGGAAAATGGTGGAGGTGATAAAAGAGGGAGAGATGTTTTGATAACTCGATGTAAATAATGACAATATTATTGGAGGGATTGAAAAGTATGATACCTATTTTATTTGCGGTTATATACTTTGGATTTTTCAGTGTTCTTTTCGGCACGATATCCATAAGAAAACAAAGAAATGCGGCTACAGGTGACGGTGGTTCCGGAAAAAGCTTCTTTACGGCATCGGGACAGATCGGCTGGATCGCTTTCATGTGTGCCTTTACCCTGGCTCCGCTGGGCGGCGGTCACACGACAGCTCTGATCGAGCAGCAGTTCGGAATGGGTGCAGCAGTTGCATGGTGGGGCATCCTCGGCGGTGGTGTGTTCGTACCGATTTTCCTGCTCTTTATCGCGCCTTGGTTCCGTAAGCTGAACAGCAGATATGGAATTGTTACCTTCCCGCAGGCAACAGAAAAACTGTTCGGATCCAAAATGAAGGTTGTTAATACGTCGCTTTCACCGGCTGGATGGCTTGGTATTACGATGTCCGAGCTTCTGGGAACAGCGACCTGTATTTACGCTCTGACAGCCGGCCGGCTTGCATTTGCACCCTGGTGTGTAATCATTGCCGGAGCACTGATGCTGATCTACGTTTTGTTCGGCGGCATCCTGCAGGCTTCTTACATGGGCGTTATCAATGCGATCGTACTGATCGTCGGCGCTTATATCGCTGTTTCCGTAGCGATTCATAATGTTCAGGACGGAGCAGCCGGCGTTTATGCAGCACTTGCAGCAAGTGGGAATGAATGGCATACCAACATATTCCATCTGACCCCGGTTGTATTGATGAATGTAGCTATTCCGATGATCGTACAGCATGTCCTGTCAGTATCATCTGAGCAGTGTATGTATCAGCCGGTTATGGCAGTAAAAGACAACCACTCCATGCGCCGCGGCGCTCTGATCGGTGGTTTGATCAATACTGCAGCCTGCCTGCCCTTCGTAATCCTCTCTGTTATTGCACAGTCGATTCCGTCGATCGCAGCAGACACCCCGCTTCTGGCGGTATCAAACCTGGCACTGCAGGCTCTGCCGCAGATCATGATCGGTCTGTTGATCGTATCGCTTCTGGCGGCGCTTCTGTCCACCGGTTCCGGTATGCTTCTGGCAACCTCACAGGTTATCATCGATGACCTGATCTGCCCGATCGTAAACAAAAAGCCGGGTGATAAAGGTTACCTGGGAATCAGCCGTGGCTGCATCATTGTTCTGTTACTGGCATGTCTCCTTCCGGCGATGAAGGTTTCGCTTCTGATCACTCTGTTTATGTGGTGCTTTGCTATTTCCATGCCGATCATGGTCAACTATATGTTCGGAATGTGTTGGAGGATCAATCGAAAGGCGGCGTGGATCACGGTAATTGTATGTACGGCCGTGAACTTCTGGTGGACCTTCGCTTGTCCTCCGTGGGCAGGTCTGTTCACCCTTCCGTTCTGGCCGGTCGCATTCGTATCTCTTGGCCTGGGAGCAATCCTGCTGGCAGTTATGCCGGGTTGGGAAAAGGGACTCCTTCGCCAGATGAAAGATATGGAAAAAGCAGAAAAAGAAGAGCTTGCAGCTCTGAAAGCAAAAATGAATGCTTAATGCTTTTGAATGGTTGAAATAGGAGGCAAGAGTATGAATTGGATAATTATTGACATCGTCGGTGGTCTGGCCGTATGCCTGGTTGCGAATTTGATCGTACATGCGGTCTTCAAAGGCATGGGCCGTCATCTTGATGATGGTGACGAAGAGGTTCGCGTATTAAATGAGTTAAGAGAGTTAAGAGGAGAAAAACAGGAGGGATGATATGCAACCAGTAGATACCTTCGTAGCATTATATCTTATAGGCGTAATGGTCGTATGCCTGATTCTGGGCATCGTTGCCTACAAAAAGAAAAAAGAACGCGGAGAGACCGTCGAGTAGGATCCGTGATGATCTGGGAAGTACGAAGTCTGTTTAGAACGGAAATGAAATAAGACAGCACTTCCTGTGGATGAAAAGTCCGGAATTTCCCAGAGGGGGAATTCCGGACTTTTCATTATAAACAAAGAGAAAGGAAAGAATGTTTATGAAAATAAAGGCGGCATTAATTGAAAAACAGGGCGATCCCTTTCAGATTACGGAACTGGAATTGAATGATCCAAAACAGGGAGAAGTACTTGTTAAAGTAACCGCGTGCGGCGTTTGTCATACGGATGATGTGGCAAGAAACCAGATCATTCCGGTTCCGTTGCCGGCAGTGTTTGGCCATGAGGGCTGTGGCGTGATCGAGAAGATTGGACCGGGTGTGACGGAATTTGCACCGGGTGACCGGGTTGGTTTTTCGTTTGGCTCATGTGGCGTATGCGAAGCCTGCCGGACGGGAAAACCATATGGCTGCAAAGAAAACCGCCGGCTGAATTTCTCCGGCGTACAGTATGACAATACCAAACGTCTGTTAAAAGATGATACATTTGTATCCTCGTTCTTCGGACAGGGTGCGTTTGCGACACATGCGGTCGTACATGTCAACAACCTGATTCCGGTAGCAGACGATATCGATCTGAAGATGGTTGCACCGATGGGATGCGGCATCCAGACCGGTGCAGGAGCAGTATTGAATTTCCTGCGTCCGGGACCGGACAGTTCAATCATCATCACAGGATGCGGTCCGGTGGGGTTAAGTGCTGTGATGGCAGCAAAGATTGCCGGCTGTACCAAGATCATCGCGTGTGATGTCGTACAGTCCCGTCTGGATCTGGCGATCGAGCTTGGCGCGACGGATGCGATCAATTCAAAAATGATCCCGGATGTGCCGACTGTTGTCAAGGATATGACCGATGGCATGGGCACGCATTATGCGATCGACTGTACAGGAATCGGCGCGATCGTAAGACAGAGCTTAAACTGCACGCGTCCGCTTGGTACCTGTGTCGTTCTCGGCGCAACGCAGGAGCTGACCATTCACGTAGAAGAAGAACTGATGGGACTTGGAAAGACTCTGGCAGGTGTCGTGGAAGGATGCTCCAATCCGAAGATCTTTATCCCGCAGCTTCTGGATTATTACAGAAAAGGAATGTTCCCATTTGACAAGCTGATACAGTATTATGATTTTGAGGATATCAATCAGGCATTTGCAGATACGAAAGAAGGAAAAGTGCTGAAGGCAGTTCTTTGTATGGATTAATGGGGGAAAAACTATGGCAAAAATATCAAGAAAATCCCTTGTGATCAACGGCGTACAGCGATACGTCGTCTATGATCCCGAAAAGGATACGCTGGTACATGTCCTGCGCCGCCTTGGTCTGACCGGAACAAAGGTTGGTTGTGAGAAAGGTGTCTGTGGCGCATGTACGGTTGTCCTGGATAAAAAAGTAGTAAGATCCTGTATCGTGAAGATGACAAAGGTCCCGGATTTCGCGGAGGTCATTACGATCGAAGGCATTGGAACGCCCTGGAACCTGCATCCGATCCAGGTGGCATGGATCAAAAACGGCGGCGCGCAGTGCGGTTTTTGTACGCCGGGCTTTATCATGTCGGCGTATGGCCTTCTGATGGTCAATCCGGACCCGACGAGAGAAGAGGTGCGGGAATGGTTTGCAAAGAATCATAATGTCTGCCGGTGTACCGGATACAAGCAGCTGATCGACGGCGTCATGGATGCGGCGGCTGTGATGCGCGGCGAGAAAACCATCGAAGACATTACCTGGAAGCCGAAAGAGGGTGAAGACCTGTACGGCAGCGAGATGCCACGTCCGACTGCGCTCGCAAAGGTCTGCGGTCTGACGGATTATGGTGATGATGTTGCTTTGAAGATGCCGGGAACCGTTGCGTATCTGGCACCTGTTATGGCAGGCGTGCCGCATGCAAAGATCAAGAGCATCGATGTATCGGAAGCAGAAGCGATACCGGGCGTTATTAAGGTCTTAACAGCAGCAGACGTGCAGGGCTCCAATGATATTTCATTCCCGGCAGTTGTACCGCGTCAGAAAGGACAGGGCGCACCGAAGTTCCCTGTTATCGCGGAAGATGTGATCAACCGACGTGGTGATGTATACGCAGTCGTGGCAGCGGTTTCGACAGAGATCGCCAGAGAGGCAGCGAAAAAGGTAAAGGCAGATCTGGAGATCCTGCCATCCTATATGAGCGTACTGGAATCTTCTATGCCGGGAGCACTGCAGCTTTACCCGAACATTCCGAATCAGTATCTGTTTGCACCGCTTTATAAGGGTGAGGATACAGAGGAGATCTTTGAGGATGCGGATATTGTAGTTGAAGGCAGCTGGCATTCACAGCGTCAGCCCCACCTGACGATTGAGCCGGATGTCTTCCAGGGCTACTGGGATGAAGACGGGATGCTGACGATCATGAGTAAGACCCATGATCTGTACGGATGCCGGGATGAGCTGGCGCCGGCGATCGGCATGGATCCGGAAAAGATCCGTATGATCGACAATCCGGCTGGCGGATGCTTCGGTTATTCCACGATCTCAAATATTTTCGCGATCGCGGGTGTGGCAGTCATGGCACTGGATATGCCATGCTCCATGACACTGACCTATGAAGAACATATGCATATGACAGGTAAACGGTCCGGTACTTTTTCCAACGGCCGTCTGGCCTGCGATGCAGACGGAAAGATCCAGGGCGTGGAATTTGATGTCGTTCAGGATCACGGCGCATATGCAGGAACGGCGTCGATCGCGTTTGGTAACCTGATCTCAGTGCCGTTCCAGGGCTATAACATTCCGAATGTAAAGGCATTGGCGAGAGCAGGCGCTTCAAACCATGCATTTACCTGCGCATATTGTGGATTTGGCGGACCGCAGATCTATACGATGAGTGAGGCGCTGACGGATATGGCGGCAGAGGCGGCAGGCGTTGATGCCTGGGAGTTCCGCATGAAGAATGTGGCGCATGAAGGAGATCTGACGATCAACAGCAGAGCATATCATGATTATACATATCCGCAGCTTCTGGAACTTTTGAAACCGCATTATGATGAGTTCAAGGCGATCGCGGATGAGGCGAAGAAGGAAGGCCGTCATGTCGGCGTCGGCATGGGTATGGGCGGATTTAATGTCGGAAAGGGATTTATCGATCATTGCGAAAATGATCTGGAGCTTTGTGCCGACGGTTATATCAATGTCTACAATACCTGGCAGGATCTCGGCCAGGGCGGCGACATCGGTACACTGGCACTGACCTTAAAGGCACTTGAACCGCTTCATATCGATCCGGAGAAAGTCCGTCAGGTAACCATGGATACGAAGCTGGCACCGGATTCCGGATTGTCTGCGGCGAGCCGTTCGCACTATATGAATGGACGCGCGATCTGCGATGCGGCAGAAAAGCTTCTGGGCGCAATGAAGAAGGATGACGGAACCTACCGTACCTATGAGGAGATGGTAGCGGAAGGCATTCCGACCAGATACCGTGGTCATGCGGATGAAGTCGGCAGAGGTTATGACCCGGCACAGGATCCGAATACTGGAGAAGGTGACCGTTTCTCAACCTATACCTACGGTGTTGCATGCGCATTGGTTGAAGTGGATGTGGAAACCGGTAAGACAACTGTGCTGAAGTTTGCACAGGCGGTTGACATCGGAAAGATCGGCAACAGACTTTCAATCGACGGTCAGGCTTACGGACGGATCTCACATGGCATCGGCTTTGCGCTGAGCGAGGATTATGATGCGACAGATCGTGCAAATAATATGGCATATTGCGGTGTTCCGACCTGTACAGATATCCCGGATGATATTAGAATAGAATATTATGAAGACAATCCGCGTCCGGACGGACCGTTTGGCTCAGGCGGCGCAGCAGAAGTCTTCCAGGCATGTACACATATGCCGATCATTAACGCGATCAACAATGCGTGTGGCGTACGGATCTATGATCTGCCCGCAACACCGAAGAAGGTAAAAGAAGCTTGGGAGAAGAAGCAAAACGGCGAAGATCTGACACCGCCGAAATACTTCTTCGGCAGCGAGTTTGAAGATGAACTGGAGTACATCAAAGAGAATCCGATCTAGAAACAGGAGGAGCCCTTATGGATCGAAAAGAATTTTTGCTGGCGTTACGGACTATAAAGAATCGATATGAAAAGGGCGAATCAACGGAGCTGGTGTTTCCGGGAGAGGATGCCGGACAGGAGTATAAGCGGCTGTTTCAGAAGCCGACCCGTCTGATCATCCTTGGGTGCGGATATGTGGCACAGGCATTGTGCCGGTTTGCGTCCGCATTGGAATTCTATGTCGTAGTGACAGATGACAGACCGTCTTTTGCGAATCACGGTCTTTTTCCGGATGCGGATGAGGTCATTTGTGACAGTTTTGAAAATGCGATCGATAAAATCAAGATTCGTGAGACAGATTTTGTTGTCGTTGTTACACGAGGGCACAGGCATGATGTACTGTGCCTTCGTGCGCTTTTGGATAAGAAAAAACCGATGCCGGCTTATGTTGGACAGATCGGTTCCAAAAGAAGAGTGATCCAGTTGATGGACGCACTCGAAGAGGAAGGATATGAAAGAGAACGGCTGGATCAGATCTATACGCCGATCGGACTGTCGATTGGGGCTGTTACGCCGGAAGAGATCGGGATCTCGATCCTTGCAGAACTGATCAAAGTCCGGAGCGAAAAGAACAATCGCACAAAGGACATGCTTGACCAGACCAATGCGGATCCGGTCTTTTTGGAGTATGTGGAGAACAACGAAGAAAAAGTAATCGCGCTGGTCGTCGGACGCTCAGGTTCAGCGCCGGTAAAGACGGGCGCCATTATGGCCATAGACCGTTTGGGTAAAAGCTATGGGACAGTTGGCGGCGGCTGCGGAGAACATGAAGTGACGATGCAGGCAAGAAACGTTTTTTTAAAGAAGCAGGATAAAAGCATGCTTCTGGATCTGACAAATGATGTTGCTTCTGATGAAGGCATGGTCTGTGGCGGGACGATGAAGATCATGCTGTATTATATGCCGGGAGAGTGATTGCATGAAAAGAGAAGAGGCATTTGCGTTTACCGAAAAATGTATCAACGGAGAGCCGGCCACTTGCATTGCTGCCTGTCCGTTTCATCTGGATATCAAAGCATTCCTGAAAAAAGCGGCAAAAGGACGGATCGGCGCAGCTGCGCAGGAGTTAAACAAATCACTGCCGTTTCCCGTACTGATCAGTGAATTGTGCCCGCATCCCTGTCAGGACGTTTGCCAGCGTAAGACGGTTCTCGGAGAAGAGACGATCGATATCCGTCTGTTGGAGCGTTCCTGCGCAAATTCAAATGAAAACAAAGAGAGAAAAACATATACGCTGGAATCTTTGCCGCAGAGGGCAGCTGTGGTCGGCGCGGGACCGGCAGGCCTTGCCTGTGCACTGCATCTGAGCAGAAAACGGTTCCCGGTCACAGTGTTTGAAAAAGAACCGGGCTGGGGAGGAAGCCTCAGAGATCATTTGCGTTTTCCTGCATTTGAAGCAGAATGGATCCGCAAATTCGCATCTGCAGATGTGACATTCTGTTTCGGTCAGGAGGTGGCGGACCTGTCGGAGCTGGATGCATTCGATGTGGTCTTTTTAGCGACCGGAAAGGACGGAGAGGACTTCGGACTGCGGGAAAGTCTGGATCCTTCTTTGGGGACAACCGGGATCCCCAGGATTTTTATGGGTGGTGAGATGACCGGCGCAGAACGGATCGACGGGATCGCGCAGACTTTAGATATCTCAAAGGCGATGGAATCCTGGCTGCAGACCGGAAATGCCTCCTATGCGTCAGTAAACTGGGAAAAGACCGGATGCAGCAGGGATGTGCCGCATCCAAACGAAGCCCCGACAGAGCATGTTGTGCCCACAGGGGAGTTTTATACAAAAGAAGAAATACAAACCGAAGCCTCCCGCTGTATGCAGTGTGACTGTGAGGAGTGTTTTAAGGACTGTGACCTTCTGACAAAGTTTAAGAAAAAGCCGCCGCGCATCGCGATCGATGTGGCACAGGACGGCATGACGAGAAATTCTGTCAGTACGGCGTGTATCACGAGACAGACCTGGTCCTGCAATCAGTGTGGACACTGTGCGCAGGTCTGTGAGGAGCATGTGGATATCGGCGGGTTATTTGAACTGTCCAGAAAAGACCGTGTTAAGAGCAATCTGTATCCGCCGGCATTTCACGGATACTGGATGCGGGAGATGGAAGAAGCAGTCTCTTCAGGCGCTTTGCTGCGCCCGGCACCAAACGGTGCAAAGGAAACGTCATACCTCTTTTTCCCCGGGTGCCGCCTGGGCGGAGTTCATCCGGATTACCCGTTAAAATCCTATGAAGCGCTGCTGGGGCAGCACAAGGAGACCGGCATCTGGCTTGGATGCTGCGGCATTCCCGCGCTCTGGGCAGGAGAAGAGGATCAGTTTGTCTCACATATTGAAAAGATGCGGGAAGACTGGGAACAGATGGGAAGCCCGGCTGTCATTTATGCGTGCGCAAGCTGCAGACGGACGTTTGCACGTTTTCTTCCGGAAGTTCCGCTGATCTCACTGTATGAAATGCTCGAACTGGGACTGTCTGACGGAACGATCAGAACTGCAGAGACCGGCACAGATCCGGAAGCGGCTCAGACAAAATATGATGTTTTTGACCCCTGTGCCGCATACGGTATGGGCGAAGTAAAAGAAGCGGTCCGAAAACTGGCGGGCCGGACAGGCGGTATGGTAACGGCGTATGACAGCAACGGAAAATGCTGCGGATACGGCGGACATATCCAACTGGCCAATCCGGATTTTTATGATGAAGTGGCAAACCGGCGGTGCAGTGAATCCGAAGAGATGTTTTTGACCTACTGTGTGAACTGTATGGAGGTGTTTGCCGCACACGGGAAAGAGACCAGACATATCCTGGATCTGATATTCCATCTGGACCAAACCCGCAGGAAGATGACAACCCTCGAAGAAAAACGGGAGAATAACCGGTTTGTCAAGCAACGCATTCTGGAGACCTATTGGAACGAAGCGTACCGGCCGGAGACAGAACCCTGGGATGCGCTGTCTGTGGAAGTGCCGGAGACGGTTCAATCAGAGATGGAGCGATTACTGATCCCGCTTCGTGATGTGAAGAAAACCATTTACATCAATGAGGAAACCGGAGAGGGTTTTGAGAACCAGTTTGGAGAAGTCCTTTGCCGGATGGTCGGAGACTACATCACCTGCTGGGTCAAATATCAGAAAGAAGATGAGATTTATCATCTGCGGGAAGTGTATGCGCATCGCATGCATATCCGGGAGGATGAGCGCTAGTTAAAGGGTGACGAAAAGAACAGATACGGGAATATAACCGGACGGGCGAGACATAAGGGAGCAGAACATGGAAAACGAAATCTGGAAATGCCGGAAATGCGGTATGGAATTAACAGAACAGAATGTAGTCTTTGATTATCTATCCCTGAATTTCAGTGAAAAACTGCCGCGCTGCCCGAAATGCGGGAGAGTCTTCATCCCGCAGGATCTGGCAAACGGGAAAATGGTAGAGGTAGAGGCGCAGTTAGAAGAGAAATGATCAGGAGGTACGTTTTGCCCAAATGGCGACGTAGCCGGTCTCTTTTGGCGCGATCGCGCAGTTGAAAATGCAGCCGTCCGTTTGCAGAGAGGCTTTTTTGAAATAGGCATCCAGACTGCCATGTTGAAAGATCATGTCGGCAACAAACTGAATCAGAGCAGGTGTCTGGTCGGAAATGCAAAAGGAGCTCTTTTCAAATCCGAGAGCATGCAGTGATCCGCAGAAAAGGTCCGTGTGCAGAAGACCGTTTGTCACGATCTGATCGGATGCGGACGGGTTTTTCTGACACAGTGCAGAAACATAAAGCCAGCCGCCGGGACTTAATACACGGGCGGCTTCAGAAAGTGCTTTCATCGGCTCGTCAAACAGCGTCAGTGTGCACTCCATCATGACAAAATCAAAGAAGGCATCCGGCAGAGGAAGTGCAGATGCATCTGTCAGAAGGAGGTTTACAGAAGCAGCCGGATCAAAATGGTTCATCCGGTCAGGGAAGGTTTCCTGATCGCAGGAGAACAGTTTGCCGGCGGCTTCCAGGGCCGTGACGGAGCAGTCGATCCCTGTGACCGGACAGCCATATTCCCGGTGAAGATATGTCAGGGAAGCACCCCTGCCGCATCCGATGTCGAGTACACGGGATGCGGATGTTAAGCCTGCGAAAGATGCAGCCTGTTTTGTCAGATTCAGACCGCCCGGACGGAGCGGCAGCTGTTCTTGCATGTGCATGAGAGCCTCCTTAACAGAACCGGATTTCTGTTTTTAATTATATCATGGAGGATATAAGATCCGAAAGGAGAAACGTATGGATAGGAAAGAGATATTGGAACTGTTTGCGGGAAAAATCCATTGCTCGCAGATCGTGGTCAGTCAGTGGGCAGATGAGCTTGGGCTCGACAAAGATACGGCGCTCCGGATGGCAGGTCCGTTTGGCGGAGGCTGCTTTCACGGAGATGTCTGTGGCTGTGTGGCGGGGGCACTGATGGTGATCGGTGCGGAATACGGCCACTTTGAATGGGGAGACGTAGAAGGAAATCAGCGTATGATCGAAAAGATTTCCGAATTTAAGGAACAGTTTGCCGAACGCTGCGGATCGCTTGTCTGCAGAGAGCTGACAGGATTTGATTTTTCAGAGGAAGGCGCGTTTGAACAGGCAGAACAGGCAGGCGTGTTTGTATCACGCTGTCCGGACTATGTGAATGCAGCATTGGAGATATTGGATGACATCATGTAAGACGATCGCGCGCTCACCGGTGGATCTTTGGACGGCACAGAGATTACAGATTGCTCCGGAGGAATTGTCGCAGGAAAGGCTTATCGAATACCAGCTTGCGGCAGCGCGGAATCTGATCACATATCTGAAAGAAAACAGTCGGTTTTACGAAGCGCATCTGAAGGGGATGGAAGCATGCGATATCCGTTCCATGCAGGATTTTCAGGCCCTGCCGACGACATCAGAAACAGACCTTATCGGACAGGAGTGGAAATTCCAGTGTGTTCATCCGGATCGCGTCAGAAGGGTCGTGACGGTTCCGACAACCGGGACACACGGACAGCAGAAGCGGATTTCGTTTACAGAAAATGACCTGCGTCTGGCCATGGCATTTGCGCCGACCGGGTTTTCTGTGATGTGCGAGCCGGGAGATAAGGTGCTCGTGATGATGTCAGGCGGAAGACCGGGCAGTATTGGGGATAATGTGGCACGCGGCCTGGAACCGATGCAGGTACAGGCGAGTGTGTACGGAGAGATCCGGGATCTGGAAGATGCGGCCACGCAGGTATGCCGCATACAGCCGGATGTGCTGGTCGGCGTCCCCCAGCAGATGGCAGCGCTGGCAGGATATATGAAAAAGAACGGCATGCATTTTCAGACGAAGAGTGTGCTGCTGAGCGCAGATGATGTGCCCGAGGCGATCTGTCAGAGACTTCGCAGGAACTGGAACTGTCATACTTTCAGACACTATGGGATGACGGAGCTTTGCATGTTCGGTGCTGTGGAATGCCTTGGCGCAGACGGATATCATATGCGGGCGTGCGACCACCTGTTTGAGATTGACAGACCGGATGCAAACGGTTATGGAGAGATTCTTGTGACGACGCTGCATCATGAAGCGATGCCGCTTTTGCGCTACCGTACGGGAGACATCGGACGGATGACGACATCATCCTGTGCCTGTGGAAGCCCGCTGCAAAGGATCGAAACGATCCGGGGGAGAAAAACCAATGCCATCTCCCTGCCGAAAGGGGAGCTGTTTCTTCGGGACATCGCAGAGGCTGTCTATCAGGATCCGGCGGTGGTCGATTTTGACTGCATGATGGAAAAAGAAGTGCTGCGGATCATTTTATATACGCTTCCGGATGAGCGCACAAAGGAAACGGCAGTTTCACAGGCGGTACAAAAACTGTTTTCTGACAAAGGGATGGAAATTTCCTGTGTCTCGGCAACCAGAGATTATCAATGCAAGGAACACATGATCGGAAAGAAAAAATGGCTTATCAGACAATGAAAATATTATTCCAGACAACTTCGTTATGCCCGGTATGTAAAAAGCGGGTACCTGCGGCATATATGCAATATCCGGACGGCGTGCGTCTGGAGAAATTCTGCCCGGTGCACGGTGTACACGGAGTGGATATCTGGAGAGGAAATGCGAAAGATTTCTTAAAGTGGTGCGAGGGATGGCATCCGGAACCGTATGCAAACCCGGATTGTCCATACGTGTGCGGGTTGTGTGAAAAGCATCAGACACCGACCTGCTGTGTGATCCTGGACATTACGAATCGCTGCAATCTGCGCTGCCCGTACTGTTTTGCTGATGGTGGAACCGGTGAGGACATGCCGTTTGAAGAGGTCTGTGACGCATTGGATGATATCTATGCGAAAGGGCGCAGATTCCTACATATCAGCGGCGGAGAGCCGACAGTACATCCGGATATTTTAAAAATCCTATCTTATGCAAAAGAGAAGGGGTTTGCATATATTCAGCTCAATACCAATGGTATTCGGATCGCGCAGGACTTCGGTTTTGCAAAAGCGCTGGCACAAGCCGGTACATCCTGTGTATTCCTGCAGTTTGACGGCATGACGGATGAAGTATATCAAAAAGTACGCGGACAGGCCTTGCTGGATCAAAAAATGCAGGCGATCCGTTATTGCGATGAAGCGCAGCTGGGTGTCGTCCTGGTTCCGACTGTGATCGCTGGGATCAATGATGATCAGATCGGACCGATCCTTCAATTTGCTTATACACACATGCCGGCTGTCCGCGGCGTGCACTATCAGCCGGTTACCTATACGGGAAGATTTGAACAGGGGAGGCGGATCACCATCCCGGAAATGCTTTCTGCGATCGAATCGCAAAGTGACGGACTGATCCGGAGAGACCAGATCCTGCCGTCTGCCTGTGATGCACCGCTTTGTGGATTCCATGCGGAGTTTCAGCGAAAAGAGGACGGTCTGCACTGCCTTACATCAGAGGACAGTGAAGGGTGCTGCAGTGATGCGGCCGGACCGAATGATGTAGTGAAAAATCAGCTGCATGTCAAGAACCGGTGGACGCGTATCCCGGACGGGTCATATCCGCCCGGTTCCATGGGAGAATTGAGGAAGACGATCAGTGATCAGAGCTTTTGCATCAGTGGGATGCTGTTTCAGGATCCGGATACACTTGATCTTGCAAGAACGATGCATTGTTCGGTTCATGTTTACCGGGACGGACATTTCATCCCGTTTTGCGTTTACCATAACCGTTAAAGGAGATCCATTGAAAAAACCCGGCGTAAGCCGGGCTTTTTTTATGTGGTATGGAAATAATCCAAAAAGATGGGCAGGGCCGGGTTTTCATTTTTGACATTCCATGCAAGACCGATGGTATGCGAGGCGAGCGGCGCATTGATTGGGACCACTACCAGATCGTCCGGCATATTGTCCCGAAACAGGGAAGGCATCAGAATAACGACGCCTTCATTCATGCGGGCGCGCATCAGTGTCGTCTCATGACAATTTGCAGTCGCGATGAGGTTTGGCAATGCATCATAAGCCATGAAAAGGTGTGTGATCATGTCAAACATGCCGGGATTGGTCTCGCGGTTCATCGCGAGGATATGCTCGTTCTTCAGCTCTGACAGTTCAAGGACCTCTTTTTTGGCAAACGGATGGCGCTCGCTGACGATAGCATAAAAGTCTTCGCTGTAAAGGAATTTCCATTCAATCGCATTATCACGCGAAAACACGATTTCACGATCGATGGCAATATCGATGGAACCATCACTTGTCTTTTCTGCAAGGGTATTGCTGTCGAGCGTGGTAAACAAAAGCTCAATGAACGGATGATCTTTTGTAAACTGACGGAGCTGTACCACATAATCGTTCAGAAACTGCGCATGCGGGAATCCGATCGTAAGGGTTCCGGATGCGCCGGAAGATTCCGCGCGCGTATGCTGGACCGCTTTCCGCATCATTGAGGTCATGCGGCACGCGTCTTCATAAAAGATCCGTCCGGCCTGTGTTAACGCCAGATGTCCTTTGTTCCGGAT
>SVDH01000046.1 GCA_015057865.1 Lachnospiraceae bacterium | reverse complement strand
GCAAACTGCGCGGCCCGCTTTTCCATGGGCATCTGCGGATGTGTTTTTGACACATGATGCGGCAGATCCACGATGTCCTCATAGGGCCAGACTTCCTGATTGGTTTTTTTGTCTTTGATAGATTCACTCACGCCTTGTGTCCTCCGACTTGCTCATTGCGTTCTTTTCCGGTTGCGCCTTCCTGCAGGTTTAATCCCTTCAGGATCGCATTCTTGCCGTATTTCTTTTTGATCGAAAGCATGGCTTCCTGTAGCTGGCGTTCTTTGTCGAGACGCGCCTCCTGCTCTTTCCGCTCTTTTTCGAGGGCCTGATAGTCCGTAAAGAGGTCTAACTGCTCATAAGAGCCTGTCTCCTGTTTTTTTCTGGCCGTTTCCTCGCCCAGCACATGATTTACAACCAGCATGACATGGCGGACCTTCAGCTTCTGGTCGACTGTTCTGTCGTAGATTTTTAGCGCCGCATCCGTAATCAGCTTTCCGGATGAAGTGTGGCGGTCAAGATTCTCCGTACCGTGCGCATGCTTTGGCACTTTTTTCCCATACCAGTCGGTCGCGATCTCTCCTTTATAATCTTTCATCTGATTTGTCTTCGAAAAGGCTTCGTATGCGATCGTCAGTACGATCTGGTCTGTCACCATCCGCTTCTCGACGAGATCCAGCGCCATCGCATCTGCCATTTCCTGCACGATGATCCGTGCCTTGTCAAAATCATACGGACACATCAGCACCTGCCCGGATGAAAAGGAATGATCCTCCGGTTCATAGGCTTTTACCAGATCGATCGAGGTGGGTTCCCAGCCCCAGGCATGATCGATCAGAAGCTCTGCATTGACGCCAAAAAACCGGTAAAGCAGGTCTTCATTTGTCAGGGAACAGCGCGCGATATCTCCCATCGTAAATATACCGGATGACTCCAGTTTCTTTGCGTATCCTTTTCCGACCCGCCAGAAATCGGTCAGCGGACGATGTGTCCATAGCTGACGCCTGTAACGCATCTCATCCAGTTCCGCGATCCGCACTCCGTCCTGATCCGGTGCTGCCTTTTTCGCCATGATATCCATCGCGATCTTGGCAAGATAAAGATTTGTCCCGATCCCGGCCGTCGCTGTGATCCCGGTCTCTTTTAACACATCCCGCATCATCGTCATGGCAAGCTCATGCGCCGTCATCTTATAGGTAGACAGGTAGTTTGTGGCGTCGATGAACACCTCGTCGATCGAATAGACATGGATGTCTTCCGGCGCAATGTATTTCAGATAGATCCGGTGTATCCGTGTGCTGACTTCCATGTAAAGCGCCATCCGCGGTGTGGCTGCTATGTAATCAAGCTCAAGCGAGGGATCCTTTGCCAATTCAGTGGCATCTGCTGTTTTTCCAGAAAAGCTCCCTGCTTTTTGCAGCCTGCCCGCATTGATCTCTTTTACCCTCTGTACCACCTCAAACAGTCTGGCGCGTCCGGATATCCCAAATGCCTTCAGGGAAGGAGATACTGCCAGACAGATCGTTTTTTCCGTCCTCGAGACATCTGCCACGACCAGATTAGTGGTCAGCGGATCGAGCCCTCGGTCCATGCATTCAACGGATGCATAGAACGACTTTAAGTCGATCGCAATATACTGTTTTTTTCGCGCATTTGCTGCATCCATTCTGAAACCCTTATTTCTACACCTATTACTTCTGAGCCAGCATGGCTTTGTATCATCTTACCATAGACTGTTTCACTTTGCAGTCAGACTTGACAAATACTACTAATATTTAGTAGCATTGATGTGTTGTATTAGCGTGTTAAAGCATTAAACAGAAAGGAATGACCACATTATGAATTCAAATTTAAAAGACAAAGTTGTTTTGATCACAGGTGCTATCGGCGGCATCGGCAAGGAAGTCGCTAAGGCATTCGCAAGTGAAGGTTCTAAGATTGCTCTTACATCCCGCACACAGGCAAAACTGGATGCGCTGATCGCTGAGCTCGATGTGGCTGAGGATCATGTTGCCGGTTTCGTTGTGGATGTCAGCAAAGAAGAAGAAGTGAAAGCTGCTGTCGACGGCGCGATCGCAAAATGGGGTTCCCTGGATGTGCTTGTCAACAACTCCGGCGATAACGGAAGCTACAAACCGATCGCAGAGCTTACCAGAGAAGATTTCCTCAAAGTCTATGACATCAATGTTTTCGGTGTTATGTACGGCATGAAATATGCTGTTCCGCAGATGAGAAAACAGGGTAAAGGCGCAATCGTAAACATCACGAGTGAAGGCCAGTTCGTTGCTGCATCCGGCATGGCTCCATATGTTTCTTCGAAACATGCTGCAGGCGGACTTTCCAAGTGCGTTGCTTTAGAAGTTGCCAAAGAAGGCATCCGTGTTAACACGATCTGCCCGGGCGCTGTTGATACACCGATGATGCGTCGGATCGAAGAACAGTGGCTTGGCGAAGGCTATACACGCGAGCAGGCTCTGGCTACCTTTGCAGCTCAGTATCCGGACGGAAAATACGCTGACCCTGCTGAAGTTGCTACCGCTACTGTTTTCCTTGCTTCTGACCTGGCTGGCCACATCAATGGTGCTGCACTGCGCATCGATGGCGGTAAGGTTGCAATGGCATAATTGCTCAATCATTTGAATTAGTCGATCAATAAAAAAGAGCTGTCACAGAAGTGACAGTTCTTTTTATTATTATCCCCGTTCTCCAGGAATGCTCTTCTCCGGTTTATGTCTTCTATAATCCTTCGGATGCGCCTGCACCGTAGCATTCTACCTGAGCCAACTCGTCCTCTTTACATCATATCCAGGAAGAACTTGATACTCCCCTTCGCCCTGGCAATGTTACGGACATTGTCTTTGCCAAAAGCTCTGTCTAGCAGGACGATCGCGACAACGCCTGCGATCATCGCCTGTGTTCCGATATCGTGCTGATCAGCATTTGCGCTGACTGATCCGACATCCAGAAGATGGCTGCCATCATCTGCATTCAATTCAAAGTGATATGCCCCATCCCGCTTGGAAACCCGCAGATCCGGATTCTGTCCTCTGACTCTGTCAAGCAGATCCTTTTCGTCCAGATTATTTTCCTTCAAAAATGCGCTATACTGCTCTTCCATGAAGGCATACATGCCTGCCTCCGCAAGCTGCTGTTTTTCTTCTGGCGTAGTCTTCTCCGCAAGATCATCATAGTATTCCGAAACCATCAGTTTAACGGCTTCCAGAAGACTTGCTGCACAGTCCTTGCGTCCTTCTATATGATATGGTTCAAGCTGATCGGTGATCTCTCCGACCGCACAGGCCAGCATCGTGCTGAGATTATATATAAAATCCTGCCTGTTCTCAGCCTCTTCCTTTTCGAAATCAAACGATGCTTTGATCTCCCCATCTGTATTTGATGCACTGATTTTCATATTTTCCCTTTCCGAAGCTATTTCATCCCTATTATCATACCGATCACAAACGGAATCAGCCATATGATCCAGACAACGATACTGAATCTGTGAAATGTACGCTGTGCTTTTTCATTTTTACGTGCCAGAACAATGGTTGCCCATACCGCATGGATCAGCATCAGTATGATCGCGATCATACCGGTAATGCCGTGTATGCCCAAAGCGGCGCTTTGATTCTGATCGCTGATCATAGACATCATCCTGGTCCCGGTCGCATCCATGGCAAGACCAAGCCAGAAAAAAACCAAATGGCCAATTTTCAGTACCTTAGCGCGACGTTCCGACCATACACCGATCGTGTAAAAGATCAGCGCAAGTGTGATCGCAATGACTGCTTTCATCAATAATGGTGACATGTCTTATCCTCCACCAATAGGATTGTTTTTATACTTTTATATCTTTCTCATCCCATCTTCCGCTTTTCTTTCGTCGCAAATACGATCAGTCCTGCCACAGCAGCCAGAAGGATCATGCACCAAACAGCCATATGCTTATCATCTCCAGTCTTCGGGGTCGTGCTTTTTTTCGTTGTTGTATCTTTGCCGGTGGTATCACCCTTATTGATCCCGTTTTTGTCACTGCTGCCATCCGAAGCAGCTGCTTCTTTCACCGTCAGCTTTGTGTCCGCCGATCCATCATCAAAATGAACGCTGAGCGTATGCTCTCCTGCTGATAACGTTGCATCATGTGCAACCTCCTAATCCTCTTTTTTCCAAAGCTTGAATCCGAGCTCTTCCTGCATCAGGATCATCAAAGGTATACCGAATACGATCGGAAAACCTGCTGTATTTAAAAGTACTGTTAAGCCAAACAAAAACGCGTCTACTTCCGGATAAACCAATGCCACCACAGGCGTAATGATGACCATCTCGAGGATCGCAGATGCAAATATGATCCCGACATGTTTGAGCAGATCCATGCCCCGCCGTAATGAAAACGCCGATTTCGACCATTTATTCCAGAACAGATAAATGAGATACGGTCCCAGGAAATTTGCGATGAATCCGCTGATGGATGACCATCGCAGGCTGTCACTGACAATGTCCATGACAAGATTGCCGACAGCCATGACGATACAGCCCGGCAATCCGAAAAAAACGGCGTAGATCGGTCCGAGCATCGTCACAGGACGGACATCCGTGAATCCCGGAATGA
>SVDH01000009.1 GCA_015057865.1 Lachnospiraceae bacterium | reverse complement strand
TAATGCCGGCAGACGGTCCGTCTTTCGGCACTGCCCCCTGCGGCACATGGATATGAATATCATGCTCTTTGAAGAATTCTTCCTTATCCGGGTTCGCTTCCCGTACCAGGCTCATTGCGATCTGAACCGATTCCTTCATCACATCGCCCAGCTGTCCTGTTACGACTGTTTTTCCGCTGCCTTTTACAGCGACTGCCTCGATGAACAGGATCTCTCCGCCTGCCATCGTCCATGCAAGCCCTGTTACGACACCCGGCTTTTTCATCTCTGTCACATGATCATGCCGGATCGGATTCGTATCCAGGAACTCTTTTAACCGCTTCGGGCTGACCGTGATCGATTTCTGATCTCCTCTGACCAACTTGACTGCCGCCACACGGCAAAGCGTATCTGTCCGCTTCTTTAAGCCGCGCACGCCAGACTCCGCCGTGTAATCGGAAATAATATGCTCGATCGCCTCATCCGTTACTTTCAGATTGCTCTTTTTAATGCCCATCGTCTCCATCGAGCGCGGAAGCAGATGCCTTCTGGCGATCTGGAATTTATCAGACGCGGTATATCCCGGGAACTGGATCACCTCCATACGGTTTAACAGCGGTTCCGGGATCGTATCGGTCGTATTCGCCGTGCAGACAAACAGCACATTGGAAAGATCATAGGGCACATTCATGTAGTGGTCCGTAAAGGTACTGTTCTGCTCCGGATCCAGTACCTCTAAAAGCGCGCTGGCGGGATCTCCATGGAAATCATGGGAAAGCTTATCCACTTCATCAAGCACCATGACAGGATTGGAGCTTCCACTCTTTTTGATGCCGTCCATGATCCGGCCCGGCATCGCGCCGATATAGGTCCTTCTGTGACCGCGGATCTCCGCTTCGTCCCTGACGCCACCAAGGCTTACGCGGACATACTTTCTGTGCAGCGCTTTTGCGATGCTCTGTCCGATACTGGTCTTTCCGGTACCCGGTGCGCCGACAAATAACAGGATCGATCCGGACTGTTTTTTATTCAATGTCATGACCGCGATCTGCTGTAAGATCCTGTTCTTGACACGCTTGAGTCCGAAGTGATCTTCATCCAGGATCTCTTCCGCTTCTTTTAAGTCGATATCCTCCTGCTCATCCGGCCGCCAGGTAAGACCTGTCACAAAATCAAGGTAGTCATACAGAAGACCGTATTCACTGCTGTTCTGACCCTCCTGCTTCATGCGGTTTAAGACTTTTTCCGCTTCTTTTTTTGCAGTTTCATTCATACCGCATTCTTCGATCTTGCATTCAAACCGGCGGACATCCGAAACATTTTCCGGATGCATCTCGTCAAGCTTACTCTGCAGGAACGAGATCTGCTTTTTGATCGCATCTTCCCTGTAGATCTTCGCATTGGTCTCTTCCTGCGCAGACTCCGCCTCGTCGCTGACACGGCTGATCTCGAGGAACTCATACAGCGCCTGTTCCATCAGGTCAAAGCGTTCTCTGGTACTGTCCGCCTCGATGATCATGTATTTTTCTTCATTTGATAAAGCCAGACGTGTAGACATGGCTGCAGCGATCTCGCCGATCGATTTCCACTGCATCACATAGCTTCTGACGATCAGACCCCACTGCTGTCCGGAAACATACCGTGCATATGCACTCCGGATCTCTTCAAAGCGCACATGCTGTTCTTCTTCATCAATGTCTTCTACGATCGGCCGCTCTGTGGCCCGGACGCTGATCTCTTTTCCGCTTAAGTCAATCTTTTCAATGTTCACACGCGAAAGCGTTTTGATCCCGATATTGCTTTCATGGAATCCTTCCACGACAGCGCGGACGCCGATCGGATAAAAATCATCCGGTGTCATCTCATCCTCTGACGGTTTTTTATCCTCTTTCATCATGACAAAGACCATCTCATCGCCTTTTTCGATCATACGGTCAGTCAGACTTGTTATGTAATCCCGGTTGAAATAGATCGTCACGCCAGGAACAATGATCACATCATAAAATGGTACTACTATCATCTGTAAATCCTCTCTTAAGTAATCTATGCTCATTGTCTTATTTCTATCATTTGTTAGCACTCAATTCTTCTGAGTGCTAATGCCATTATAACAAAAAAGTGAGATTCGTCAACATGCGAATCCCACTTCATGATATTTTTATACTTTTCATGCAGCTGCTGCCTGCCGGTCCATCCGTTTAAACTCTCTGCGGATCAAAAGAATACAGATCACAAAGGAGAGCAGATCCACGATCGGGCCGCAATAACCGAGTCCCTGTATCCCCAAAAACCTTGGCAAAATGTAAAGGATCGGCAGCATAAAGATCACCTGACGGCACATCGAAAGGATCACGCCCTTCCACGGCATTGCGATCGCCGCAAAGAAGTTTGACGAGATCAGCTGGATCCCGGCAAAGATCGTCATGCAGAGGAAGGTTCGCATCATCCAGACCGCGAACTGGAAATACAGTTCCGTCCCCGTACCAAACATTCCCATCAGCTGCCTCGGGAAAACCTCATAGGCAATCGTTGCAATAAGGCCCAAGATCAGACACAGCTTCGCTGCCTGCCTGTATACGGCTTTCACACGATCATATTTCGCCGCGCCGTAATTAAAACTGTAGATCGGCTGGCTGCCCTGCGAGATCCCGATGAAAAAACCGAATACGATACCGTTGATCTTCATCATGACGCCAAACGCCGTCAACGGGATATTGGATCCGTAGATAGACTGTGCCCCGTAAAAGATCAGGCTGTGGTTAAAGGAGATCTGGACAACCAGGATCCCGAGCTGCGTCAGACAGTTGCTCAATCCATAGGAAAGGTTTGTTGCGATCAGCCGAAGATCCGGCTGGAACGCATCCCTGGTAAGCTTCACCTGCTTCATATTTCTAAAGTACACGATCGTAACGACAAAACTCGCAAACTGGGAAATCACCGTAGCCCATGCCGCGCCTTCCATTCCCATTCCCAGGCCGAACATAAACAGGGGATCCAGGATCGTATTGACGATCGATCCGATAAGCATACAGATCATGGAATACTTCGGACTGCCGTCTGCGCGGATCAGATTACTCATAACAACGCCGACGATCAGACACGGAAATCCATATGCCGTGATCTTTACATATGTCATGGCATAAGGCAGCACATCTTCTGTCGTTCCGAATCCGTGCAGCATCGGAACCATGAATGTTTCCGCAACTACCGCCAGAACGAAACCTGCGATGACACTGATGATGATCGCATTTCCGACCGTCTTTTTTGCGATCTCCGGATTCCTTCTTCCAAGCTCCAGACCAAATCTTGACGCACTTCCGATTCCGATCAGAAGGGAAATGGAAAAACAGATCGTTGTCAGCGGAAACGCAACATTCGTTGCCGCATTTCCAAGCATTCCGACACGCCATCCGATAAAGACCTGATCAATCAGGTTATATAGATTGGTCACCAGCATCGCCACGATACTTGGTATCGCAAACTGGCGCAATAGTTTTTTCGGTTCTACATACCCCAGGGGGTTTTCTCTAATTGTTTCCGTCATATTGCCCTCAGAACAAATACTCTTCTATAGCTTAAAAATAATACCGACGGCTGCAGCTGCCAGAATATAGAAGATCGGCGAATGTTTCAGTTTCCGGTAAACCAGGAAGATCACGACCGCCAGAACGATGCATTTCCAGTCAAACAACTGGCTTATCAATCCGTTCTCCTGAAACGCATCTGTATTTAAAAGCGCGATCTTTGCGACGCCAAGTCCTGCCGCCCCGATCAGTCCAAGGGATGCAGGCCGCAAGCCGTAAAAGATCTTCTGTACCAGTTTGGAATCCTGAAACTTCTTTAATACATTTGAAATGATGATGATCACAATGATCGACGGACAGATCAGCCCCATCGTAGCGACAATACCGCCGATCACACCGGCTGTATGTACACCGGCATAAGTCGACATATTAATGCCGATCGCGCCCGGCGTCGATTCCGATACTGCCAGAAGATCCGCGATCTCTGCCGCACTGAACCAGCCGGTCCGCTCGGAAATATCATACAAAAACGGAAGTGTCGCAAGACCGCCGCCGACTGCAAACAAACCGGTCTTAAAGAATTCCCAGAAAAGACGAAGAAGGATCATGATGTGCCCTCCTTCCCTTCGGTATCAGATGATTTGTCAGCCGATGATTTTTCCTTATTTTTACGCGGCATCAGGATCACGCCCGCAACGCCTGCAAGGATCACAAACAAAACCGGCGAGATGGGTGTAAACATGGCCGCAGCCAGAACCGCCACGAATATAAGCACGCAACGGTAATCTTTCAAGGCCTTTTTCCCGAGTTTGATCACAGCATCCAGGATCAGTACGCAGACACACGCACGAATGCCGTTAAACGCATGCTGCACCACCGGATACTCTGCAAAATTCTGCAAAAAGAAAGCAATGATCGTAATGATAATGATCGAAGGCGTCACAAATCCGAGGGTCGCCAGGATGCCGCCAATAATCCCGGCTTTGCGATACCCGATGAATGTCGAAGTGTTGACCGCAATGATACCGGGTGTGCACTGTCCGATGGCATAATAATCCATGATCTCAGACTCCGTCGCCCACCCTCTTTTGGCTACGATCTCATCCTGCAAAACAGGCAGCATCGCATATCCGCCGCCGATCGTCGTCGCGCCGATCTTAAAAAAAGTCAGGTAAAGATCCAGCAGCTGATTCCTGCCGGAACGCTTCTTTTCGTTTGTTTCCTGCATCAGATGCCGATCCCCTCTTCATGCCGCGTCATACCATTGATCACGACGGCTTCCTCATTTACATACACTTCATGAAGTACATTGGCCGCAGCACCTTTTTGCATCCTGCGGCTCCCGACCAGGCGAATCGTCACCTTTCCGTCATCTACCGTATACTCTTCTTTGATCTCGGCACCGACCGCAGCATCCTTTAAACATTTTCTGAAATCCTTAAGGATCCCCGGCAGGATCACACTCGCGATCTTTGCCGAACCGTTTAATCCATAATACGGGATCATCGCACCGATCAGACTTTGCGTCCATCCGAAATCCATCGGCGTTCTGAAATTTCCGTCAATAATATTCATACCTGTCCTCCTGATGACGACAGAAAACCTGCTTCTATAAGTATACCTGTCTATTGTAATCTTTCTTATGTATACTTGCAAGAAAAACAACGAAGCGTTACAATGCTTTCTGTAAGTCTGAAACTATTACTTGAGAGGTTTTTAAATGGGAAAAACAGGTCTTGTCATTGAGGGTGGCGGAATGAAGTGTGCATATAGTGCCGGTGTACTTGACGCTTTCCTTGATCACGATATTCATTTTGACTATGTCATCGGCGTTTCTGCGGGTTCCGCAAACGCCTGCTCCTTTGTTGCCGGTCAGCGTGAACGCAACAAACGGTTTTATACAGAACATCCGAAAGAGCCGGGATACTTTGGCGTTAAAAGCTTTTTAAAGACCGGGAATCTTTTTGGTCTGGATTATATTTACAGCACTTTATCAAATGCAAACGGCGGCGATCCGCTCGATTATCAGGCACTGATCAACAGTCCTACGGAAATCGAAGTGGTTGCAACCAATGCTCTTACGGGAAAGCCGACCTATTTTAATAAGGACGACATCAAACAGGATGATTATACGATCATCAAGGCTTCCTCTGCACTTCCGGCCGCATGTAAACCGATCCGCTATAAGGGAAAGCCCTATTATGACGGCGGCATTTCCGATGCGATCCCTGTAAAGCGTGCATTCGATCAGGGATGCGATAAAGTCGTGATCATCATGTCCAAAACGAGGGACTTTGTAAAAGAACCCGAAAAAATGAAACCGCTTTATCACACACTCTGCCGCGACTTCCCTGCAGCTGTCAAAGCGTGTGACGAACGTCACCTGATGTATACACGCTGTCAGACTCTCTCCTACCTTTTAGAGGAACAGGGAAAGGTGTTTATTTTTGCGCCGAGCAAAAAGCTGAAAATGGGAACATTCTCCATGGATCTAGCTGTTGAAGAAGAGCTCTACGAACTGGGCCTTTCTGATTTTGAAGCGGACAAAGAGAAATTCCTGAATTGGCTTTGATTTAAAACCATTTTTTATCTTTATTTCTCATGGCAAACCATGTATAATTTACCTGCTGTATTATGTGCACGGACAATCTCTGTTTTGTCCGTGCAAAATATATAACTTAGGAGAACTCCATGGGAGAATTGATCCTCGAAATGAAACAGATCACCAAAGTGTTTGGATTAATTGTCGCAAACGATAAGGTGGATCTTAAAATCTATGCAGGTGAAATCCATGCCCTGCTCGGTGAAAACGGTGCGGGCAAAAGCACACTGATGAATATTCTGACCGGAATCTATCGTCCGGACGGCGGCGAGATCTTCTATCGCGGTAAACGTGTTGAGATCCGCTCGCCAAAAGATGCCGCAAAGCTTGGTATCGGTATGGTGCACCAGCATTTTCGTCTGATCCCAACGCTTTCCGCAGCAGAAAATATCTTTCTTTATTCCAACAAAAAGAACTTTTTCTTAAAACAGGAAGAAATGCAAAAAGAAATTGCAGCATGTTCGAAGGATTTTAATCTGGAAGTCGATGCAGCCGCAAAGGTATGGCAGCTTTCCGTCGGAGAACAGCAGCGTGTGGAGATCGTTAAGCTTCTCTATCAGGGAATGGAGATCCTCATTCTTGATGAGCCGTCTGCGGTATTGACACCGCAGGAGGCACAGTCTATGTTTGATACCCTTCGCAAGATGGCAGACAGCGGCAAAGCTGTTGTCGTCATCTCGCATAAAATGAATGAAGTCATGGCAAATGCTGACCGCATCACGGTACTTCGCGGCGGTATGGTCGAAGATACGATGCTGGCAAAGGATGCGACCGTTGCACGGCTGACCAAAGCAGTTGTCGGCGACAGGGAATATACACCGCATGTGCGCGAATCCTATGTCACCGGTGACGATTTCGTCTTTTCCATGGAACATGTCACTGCGCTCAACGATAAAAACCTGCCTGCATTAAAAGACCTTTCCCTTTCCATCCGGAAAGGCGAGATCTTCGGCATTGCGGGTGTTGCAGGCAACGGACAGCGTGAGCTTTCCGAGGTTATTGCCGGTCTTCGTCCCGTTACGGAAGGAACCATCACCATTTACGGGGAAGATATCACAAAACTATCCGTGAAGCAGCACATCAAAAAGGGCATTTCCTTCATTCCAGAGGATCGTCTCCACACTGGTCTGGTCCCGGAACTGAATCTGATGGACAACATCATTCTGACAAGCTATGATACCGATCGCTACAGTAAGCACGGTATCATTCAGCATGCCCAGATGCAGACAGATGCTGTGGAATACGTTGAAAAGTATGAGATCAAAAACGGCGGTCTCGACCAGCCGGTCGGATTGATGTCCGGCGGCAATCAGCAAAAGCTCTTATTTGCCCGCGAAGTATCCGGCAATCCTTCTCTGATCGTTGCCTGCTACCCCGTCCGGGGTCTGGACATCGGTGCGGCGGATGCGATCCGCCAGATCCTCTTAGAGCAGAGTCAAAAGGGCGTATCTGTTGTTTTCATTTCAGAAGAACTTGAGGAGATCTTTAACATGTGTGACCGGGTCGGCGTTCTATGTGACGGCGAGCTCATCGGCATACGTGATATTCATGAAACCGATTTTATGGAGATCGGCCGTATGATGGCCGGCGAGAAAGAGGAGGCAGCAACTTATGCGTAAACGATTCCGCGTTGTCAAACGCACTGACGTCTCCATCGGCCGCCGGATCTTCAATCCGATCCTTTTTGTACTGCTGGCACTGCTATTTTGCGGTATTTTTCTTGCTGCACTTGGATTTAATCCTTTCACTGTTTACGGAAAAATGCTGAAAACGATCTGCACGCCGGGCGGTATCACGCGAAGCATTCAGGCTGGTCTTCCCCTGATGTTTACAGGTCTTGCCGTTGCGTTCGGTTATCGTATGAATCTGAATAATATCGGCGGCGACGGCCAGTATGCTTTAGGCGCGATCCTTTGTGTCGGCTTCGCCCTGTACGGTCCGGAAATGCCGGCTGTACCTAAGATCATCGTGATGTTTTTATGCGCGATGGCCGGTGGCGCGATCGCTGCACTGATCGCAGCCATCCCGAAAGCGCTCTGGAACGTCAGCGAAACAATCCTGACCATGATGTTAAACTATGTTTTCCTGTATGTGCTCAATTATCTGATGTACGGCCCCTGGAAAGAGCTGAATCAGATGGTTGCCCAGACCAGAGTCATTCCGGAAAAATACTGGCTTCCAGACATCGGCAATACCGGCGTGAATTCCATTCTGATCATCGTAATCCTGATGGCGGTCGCGCTCTACTTTTTCCACAAAAAGACCACCAAGGGATTCCAGATGGAAGTCATCAGAAGAAGCCCGCGTGCCGCACAGTATTCCGGCATGTCACTTGCCAAAAACATCCTGCTTGTACTTGGTGTCAGCGGCGCCATTGCAGGTCTTGCGGGATTTGCACAGGTCACGAGTATTATCCACAGGGTTCAGGCAGACCTCCCCAACAATGCCGGATACACCGGTATCGTCATCGCGTTTCTGGCTGCCTTGAATCCACTGGTTGTTCTGATCGTCGGATTCCTGTTTGGCGCGCTGCAGATCAGTGCGGTTGCCGTTCAGGTTACCGGCGTTCCGTCACAGGTTGCGACGATGATCCAGGGAAGCATCATGCTGTTTGTCATCGCAGGTGAATTTTTCATCCGCTACCGGATCGTCAAAGTAAAGGATACACAAACCGAAGGACCGCCCGCCTCCGGGCCTCCGGATCCGGATATCATCAAAGAACCTGCCCTGACTGTTGAAAAAGGAGGTGAACAGGCATGACTACTGCACTACTCATCTCCATCATTTCAACCGCTGTCATTTATGCGGTTTCCGTACTTTATGCCGCCATTGGAGAAATCTTTTCCCAGCGTGCCGGCGTAATGAACCTAGGACTTGAAGGCATCATGCTGATGGGTGCTGTTTCGGGATATCTGGTTGCTGTTTACAGACAGAACCTGGTGCTCGCCATGATCGTCGTGATCATCGTTGGCGCCGTCCTGGGACTGGTGTTTGCGTTTGTTACTGTCACCCTTCAGGCTGATCAGACTGTTTCCGGTATGGCGATGCTGGTATTTGGTACCGGCTTAAGCGGTTTTATCGGAAAACGTGTCAGCGGCGTGAACGCGGATCTGGCGTTCCAGGCATTTGACCTGCCGGGATTGTGCCATATTCCGATCATCGGACCGGCACTTTTCCATCAGAATATCCTGGTCTATATCATGTACATCATCATTCCGGTCTCATTGATCTATATTTACAAGACAAGACCGGGCATGATCTTACGGTCACTTGGCGAAAATCCTGCCGCACTTGACAGTGCCGGATATAATGTCTATGCACTTCGCTACGGATATGTTATATTTGGTAGTGCGATGACGGCTGTAAGCGGCGCATTCATTTCTCTCGCACAGACAAACTTCTGGAGCGATGGCATGACAAGCGGTAAGGGATGGATCGCGGTCGCACTGGTTGTCTTTGCTGCATGGAATCCGCTGATCGCGGTATTTGGCGGTTTACTGTTTGGTGCGATCAGCATCATCGGCATCGATATTCAGATGTTTTTCCCGAATATCCCGCCACAGTTTTTCGCTGCACTGCCCTATGTTGCAACGATCATTGCGCTGATCTTTACAACCGGCAGTTTCCGGAAGAGACGTTCCGCAGAACCGGCAGCGCTTACGATCCCCTATGACAGGGAAAAGCGCTAAACGATCACTATGATTGAACCACGGCAAATACTGCGTGTTCAATATATATGAAATGGTTTCATTTTCAAGGAGGAAAAAACATGAAAAAGAGAATTATTGGTATTTGTCTTGCCGCAGTACTTGCAGCTGCAGGTCTGGTAGGATGCGGCGAGGCGCAGCAGGCAGCCGGAGAAGCCAGTGCGCCGGCAGAAAGCGGTGCGCCGACGACAGCGACCGGTACTGCTAATTATATCGGCGAAGACAAGATGGCACAGGAGCCGGCTGAAGGAACCGATTTTTCCAATTTAAAGATTGGTGAGATCGAGTCATATGTCATCAATGACGGTGGCTGGTGCCAGGCAACACATGAAAGCGTTGTCGCAGCCATGAATGATCTCGGCATTCCGGAGGAGAACCTGATCGTTCTTGAAAGCATCGGCGAGGATCAGGCTTCTACCGAAGCTGCAGCAGATGAGCTGATCAATGCAGGCTGTAACTTAATCCTTGGCACATCCACAGGCTATGCTTCCTTCCTTTCCCCGATCGCTGCAGAGCATCCGGATGTTATCTTTGCACAGTGGGGAAATAAAACAGACAACCTTGTCGGCTATGACATTCGAAGCTATGAAGGTATGTTCCTTGCAGGCTATGCAAGCGAGCTGATGTCTCAGGCAGAAAACACCGAGCTTGGCTTTGCCGCTTCCATGAATGAGTTCTCTGTACGTACTGCGATCAATGCTTACGCACTTGGCGCAAAATATGCAAACCCGGAAGCAACCGTAAAAGTTGCATCCATTGAAAGCTGGTATGATCCGGACAAAGAATCCCAGGCTGCACAGTCACTGATCGACGCAGGCATCAAATACATGGGTATGGAAGCTTCCTCTCCGGCTGTTCCGGAAACCTGTGAAGCAAATGACGCTTTTGTTGTCGGCTATCACAATGATATGTCCGTACTTGCTCCGGAAGCTGTCATCGTTTCCCATACATGGAACTTCGCACCGATCTTTAAGAACATCATGATCCAGACTGCAGAAGGCACAGCAACACCGGATGACTTCTATTACTGGGGTGGCGAGTGCTCTAAGCTGACCGACTTTGCTGCCTTCGTACCGGAAGATGTTGTTGCTGCTGTAACAGATCTGAAGGCACAGATGGATGCAGGCGATGTTGATATCTTTGCGGGCCCGCTCAATGACAATACCGGTAACACACTGGTATCGGAAGGCGCAACCATGGCGGACGAGGACATCATCCAGCAGAACTTCTTCGTAGAGAATGTTCAGACCACATGGAAAGCCGGCGAATAATCTGATCGCCAACGCTTAACAAATCATGTATAAACGGCCGGAGAACCGATTGAAATCTCAAAAGATTTGATCGCCTCCGGCCTTTTTCAAACCTCCTTATCATTATTGAATATCAAAAAGAAAGGATGACAATCAATGGATGCAAAAACATTTCTGGATCTGTTTGAACGCGGTAATACCGGTGAAAAAGTTTCCAAAGAAGACTGGGATATGGAATATATCATTGAAAATGTAATGGATCTGGTCGACGAATATGATTTTGACTGGGACGAGGGTCTGATCATCCCGGAAGACAGCAAGCTGTTTGCCGATATGTTTGAGGCGGCAAAAAAGCTCTTGCTCCGCACCGGCATTTACAACATGTCCACGGAACGGATCATGACACTGTCCGAAGACGAGATCGATAACGGGCTGAAAAATATGAAAACAGAGCTTGTAATGGGCGAAGGAAAAGACGCGTATACGCTTGTTGCAAGAAAAGTCGAAGACAAACGCCCGCCGGCTGTCTGGGCCGGAAACCCGGGATGTCCGACACCTGAACGCCTCTACTATCCGATCGTCGAAAGCGTCGCAAAAGAACCTGTGATCGACCTTTTAACCTGCGGCTCCCTGGTTGATGTCGACGGATATCCTGTCAAAAGTGCGGATCCAACCGAGATCTTTGCGGTCCGCAGGGAGATGCAGTATCTGCATCAGGCGCTTGAAAAAGTCGGCCGTCCGGGCATGGGACTGCTCGCAGCTGAAAGCGCAGTTACGGAGCTTGGCGATCTCTCTGCCGTATCAAATCAGTGGCTTCGCCCCTGCGACTCCCATCTGGTCGCGCTCTTTAATGAGCTGATCATGGACAATGGAAACCTGCTTCGTGCCGCGAATTCCATCGATTACGGCATGAAAAATGCTTCCCTGGCCTGCACGATGGTAGGCGGCCTTGGCGGTGACGCACCGGGAAGCTGTATGATCATGATCGCTTCTATTATGGCTGCAAACCTGTTTGCGATCGCAGATTATCATCTGTGTCATCCGATCCACATCACGGATGTTGCGACAACCGCCCGCGGATGTCTCTGGCTGCAGTCTGTACTCTGCCAGACTTTTGCGGAAAATGCACCGGCGATCATCGTCTGTGACCTGTGGCCTTCAAGCGGCAGCCTGACCAAAGAACTCCTCTATGAAGTTGCCGCCAACGCCATCGTTGTTACGGTCAGCGGCGGACACTTAGAGGGACTTGGCGCAGCAAACGGACGTGTCCCGCACGGAACCGGCCTTGAAGTACGCCTGATGGGCGAAGTCGGAAAAGCTGTCGCTGCACAGGGCATGACGCGTGCCGAAGCAAATGAGATCGTATTAAAACTCCTTGAAAAATATGAACACATCTTCGATATGGAAGACGGCAACGCAGGCCAGCCTTTTGATGTTTCCTATAATATGGATACCATCGAGCCTGTACCCGAGTGGCAGGCGATGTACGAGGAAGTCAAGGCAGAGCTTGCTGAGATGGGGATTCGCTTTTAAGTAGTCATACGTTTCTGCATTGATAAAACGATGTGCCACACAGTTGCTGCACATCGTTTTTCTTTGCCGTTCGCAAAGTGTTTCCATGCAATCATCCTGCGGTTTCTGAGGGGTACGTCTCATAGTCGCTGCCGTTTTTTGATAAAAACGCCACTCCTATTCGTCCAAAATTTATTGCGGATAATAAATTTTGCCCCCTCAGAAACCTTGTAACTTTGCGGAAACACTAATGCTCTCTCTACAGAAAAAGCGATGATACAGCAATCTGTTGTGGCTTCATTCTTTTTATCAAATGCAAGAAACAATACCGCTTAGAATAGATAATAATATAAGCGTCAATTCTCAGCCGTATTTGTTTTTCTTTTGCGACAAGCAGTTAGTGTTTTGGTAAGGTATCAAATTCGGAAAAGGGGCAGAATTTGTGATCCGCTACAAATTCTGAAGCGTGATGAGACGAGTTGTTATCAAAGAACTCGTCGAATAAAGCGATACCCTTTAGAGAATGTAGATAGCTTATCAAAAACACTCTGCGCAGGAGACTTGAAAAACAAATGCGGCTGAGAATGACGCTTAAATAATTATTTTTGTAAACGTATACAATTTCAAAACTGCAGCGTATCGGTTTGATCGAGCAGCCCCGTCAGTTCCTGTGTCCAGTGTTCGATCTCAGCCCGTCCCGCTTCTGTCTCCAGTCCGCTTCTTCGGATTGAGCGCCTGATCAGGCGTGTATATCCGATGATGCGGGCTTTGTTTTCCACTTCACGGATTCTCTCTTCATCATCTGTTCCCAGATACTCTTTCAGCACCAGATGCCAGAAGGTATGAGCTGTATCAATATCAAATCCCTGAAATTCCAGAATCCTTTGCGGGTCACACTCAAAGAACCCTGAAAATGCATTAAACATGGATGCCAGCTCAAATACCGGATGCCCTACAGCAAGTGTATCCATATCGATCAGCAATACTTCATTTTCTGTCAGTTCCACGTTTTTTGTATGATAATCTCCATGGATCATATGGTCGTCTTTTGGGATGTCCTGTACCAGTTGCAGCAGTTTCTTTCCATATTCCTCCGGCAGATGATCCTGCATAAATTCCGCCCAGGAGATCACGGTTTCTTTCATATCCGGAAGCTCCCCCTCCGGTACGATTGTCCCATGGATCTTTTTCAACAGATCTACATATTCTTTTACACACCAGTCCATCCGCTCAGGCTCCGTTGCAAGGATCTTTGAAAACGATGTGGCGTTTAACAGTTCAAAGACAGATCCATAGCTTTGTCCCACCCGGACAACATCATAGGAGATTGCAGTCGGGATTCCCAGGATCAGTGCAAGACGGGCCACTTCTCTCTCATTCTGGATCTCATCAAGCGCATCCGGATTGTTATAGACTTTCACGACATTATCACGGTCGATCCGGTAAATCGTACCGTTCGCACCCTGACCGATCACCTCAGCACCTTCGATCGTTACCACACGGTATGCTTTATCAACCTGCATCATCTGTGTAAATCCTGTCATTTCCAGGATCTCATAGACTTCAGAACACGCATTTTTGATGCAGAGCTCAGGATTGTTTTTCCTCAAACGTAAAATAACACGAAGTCCCGCACTTGAAATATAGGAAAGGTTTTCTACATCCATGACCAGATCCAGATTCTCATTTCCAGAAATACAATCCTGGATCTCAGCCTCAATCTGTGCTGAATTATTAGAATCAACATGGCCGGAAAGATTGATCACCATCTGCCCGTTTTTCACTTCTCCTCTTACCTGTTCCATTATGTCCATTCCTTCCCATAAAACGAAATCTGTTCTTTAATCTGCCTTTCGCAGGCGTAACCGATTCAGCAAACCGATCTTGTCTGCCTGTTCGATCAGTTCCATTTGTAGCATAACCTGATTTGCCGCGGATGCAAACAGACCAAACACAATGTCAAATACCATTGCATCGATCAGCGCCCCGCTTGGGATCCCGAGCTGTACAAAGATCACAGTGTACGCCAGAAGGTTTGCGCCCGGCACAGGCGGAGTTGCAACAAACAGCACTACTGCCAGAATCGCGGCCATCACATACCAGACCACGGATACCTGAATATTATAGTATCTGGCTGCGAATACTGTAAAAATGATTGTCCCGACCATACTGATCGGCATGTATAAAACAAGCCCCTGCGGGAGGCTGACGATCGTATACTCCCTGTTGATCCCCAGCTTTCTGATACAGCACTGCTCGGAAAGGCCAAATGATTCGTTCAGAGATCCGGATCGGATCGTCAATGCAAACGGTTCCCAAACCTTTTTGATCAGCAGCCCCGGATTGACCCTTTTTCTGGCTCCGACGATCAGAATAACGCACATCATAATGAGCACGGATAAAACAATAGACACGACCAGATATTGCCAGATACCGATCAACAGTCCCGTCCGTCTATTCCAGATTTCATATGCGATCAGGAAAAAGACGAAAAACGGAACCAGTCTGCTGACCCACTCTGCAAGCAAAAGGCCGATCATATTGATCTGCTTGATGACAGAGGAAAGTCTTGATGCCTGGTCGCCGATCACATTCAGTGCGTTACCGAGGACGATTGCCATCACCAGAAGCTGCGGTGTATTTGATTCCATAAACGGTGAAAAGAATTCCCCGGGGACAAACCTAAGAATCTGGTCAAACAGCCCCTTCGCAAGCATTTTATTCATTTCGGCCCCATATACTTCCGGCCGGAACAGAATCGCGCCAACAATGATCGCGATCAGCGAAAAAATGATACTGAAAATAAAATACCGAGCGATCACGCCCCTGCTGTCACCACCCCGTTCTGTGATCTTTCCGGTATTTAAAATGGTGGTGATCGTCATAAAAAAGATAACCGGACCTGACAGAACGTTCAGGATACGGTTCCAGACATCATAGATCGGAACCATGACGATGTTCGTGAGCGATGTCTGCATCTGATCAGAGAGCACCAGATTTCCGATCAGACCAAGCAGGATCCCGGCTATAATGGCAATGACCAGTTTTAAAACCGGATTCATGCCCTGAACCGGGAGCGTCAGCTTTAATGAATTATTCCTTCCGGAATAACTGTAACGCGGGCTCAGTCCCACGGATGTCAGCAATGAACTGCTCCAGTCCTCCAGCTTACTGTCCGTATTGCTGAGCGGATTAAACGGATCTCCTTCATGGTCCAGCTGAATATAGGCACGTCTGAACCGGCTGCCGATCACAACTTCAACCTCTGCATCCTCCCCATAACGATCACGCATGCGAAGCATCGCTTCTTCTAATGACAGGCGGATTCGCAGACGGTTCTGCCGTTCCATTTCAATTCCTGTCAGGATCGTTTCCAGTGTTTCGGAAAATGCATCGATATTCTCTGCACGCAGGGCAAAGGTTTCTCTATAGCTTTGAATTCGCATCTTCTATGCTTCACCCTTTCCGTGCAGTTTCTTTTTCAGAATCAAAATATTCTTTCCGTCATCATACCGGTAAGACACCTTATCCATTGACTGTTTTACCATAAAGATCCCGAGTCCACCGATCTGTCTTTGTTCTGCAGACAGTGTAATATCCGGATCCTCCTTTTCAAGCGGATTATACGGTTTTCCGCTATCAATAAAGGTCAGGCTGATGGCTGTCGGATTTTTAGAGCAAACAAGCCTCATGTGTACATTGCCTGTTTTTGGCGCATAGGCATAATGACAGATATTGACAAATATTTCCTCTGCTGCAACAGCCAGCTGCATCTGTTCCTTCATCGGGAATTCATTTTCTTCCAACGATTCCTCTAAGAAAGTCATTACTTTTGGCAGATTCTCTGTCTTTGCCTCAACATCAAGTTCCTTCACATTCACAGACCCCGTAAAATATTTCATACAAAGCATTGTAATATCATCAAACTGATCCGCACCGTTTACATGCTCATAAATCTTTGAAAGCACATTTTCAAGCAGTTCTTCCGGTTCTGCATTCGGCGCAAGATTCAGCGCATCGAGCATCCTCTGCGTCCCGAACAGTTCGTACTGGGCATTGGTTGCTTCCGTAACACCGTCCGTATACTGGAAAATGCAGTCGCCGGACTCAAGAACAAACTCATACTCCCTATATACCATGCCGTTCAGGCCACCGATGACAAGACCATGCGGATCTTTAAATAGCTTGAAATCTCCGTCCTTTGTCCTGATCACCGGATATTCATGTCCTGCATTGGCTGCTTTGACGATACCGGTGGTAATCTCAAGGATACCAAGCCATACCGTTACAAACATCTCCGCACTGTTACTGGAGCAGATCGCCTCATTGACCTGTTCAAGAATCTTCGCAGGAGAACGCTTATCGATCATGGAATAATTCTGGATCAGGATCTTAGAAGCCATCATAAACAATGCTGCCGGGATTCCCTTTCCGGAAACATCTGCCATGACCATTGCAAGATGATCCTCGTCTACAAGGAAGAAATCATAGAAATCACCGCCGACTTCTTTGGCCGGATGCATCGTAGCATAAATATCAAATTCCGGTCTGTCCGGGAATGCAGGATAAATATGCGGGATCATGCCTTCCTGAATCTGGCTGGCAACATTCAGCTCCGTACTGATCCTCTCCTTTTCCGCGGTTACCGTTGTCAGATTCGAGACATATTCATTCAGGTCAGCTTCCATGTCACGCATGATCAGACTTAAGTTCTCGATCTCATCTCCGGTCCGGATATCAAGATCAGCAAAATAACGCTGATCACTATCCTCATTCTGCTTGCCCCTGCTATATGCCAAAGCCGCTTCCGCAAGGTCATTGATCGGCTTGACAACAGTTTTTTTGAGTCCTCTTGAAATGACCATAGCTGCAATGAACGCCGCAGCCAGAAGTATGATGATGTATTGTATCAAAAAGATTCTGCTGACTCTGAATACATGACTCATATCCATGTCTGCAAACATCATGATGATATACTTTCCATCTGTGAACAAAGGAGATGCTGCCGTACACAGATGTCCGTATTCTTCCGTATCTGTGATAACAGCAGGAATCGATTCCTGTTCTCCCAAAAGCCTGTCAATAAAGGTGATACGCGCTCCATCCGTATAGACCTTCATCTCTGCCGCTGTGTTCTCATCCCAGGAACCGGGATTACAGAACGTATCCAGGTTATAGTCTGAATCGATGATATAAATGAGCTTGTTCGTCTCTGTGTCAATCGCCCCGACATATACAGAACCTGCTTCATTTTCCCGTTCCAACACATGGAGTGTATAACGGATCTTTTCAAACAAAAGATCCTTTGCTTTGACAAACTGCCGTATATATGTGATATCGTCTTCGATCCGCTCTTCTTCAGGAATGGAATCATAGATCTCAAGAATCTCTCTGGTCTTTTCAACCACTTCGCTTCTATCTGTCAATGAAGCCGCTGCGTTTGCCAGATGCCACGCTTCCGTACGGTATTCCCGTCTGACTGCATCGACATACAAATAAAACCCGAACCCGATCGCCACAACACTGATCATCAGAATCAGTACTACAATCGTCCGGAATGTTCTGGCGCTCAGCGAATGACGAAACCGCTGTCTGACAGTCATTTCCGAAATTGATTTGGGGGGCATACAAACTCCTTATATGATGTTTAAAATCTCCGAGAAACCTGTCACCTCAAAAATCTCCATAACGACATCATTCACAGAGGAAACGGTCATCGTTCCCTGTTTATTCATTATCTTCTGCGTTGCAAGCAGCACACGTAATCCTGCAGATGAGATGTATTCAAGATCCTTAAAATCAAGTACCAGATTTTCGATTCCGTCCAGCGATTCTTTCAGCCCGGATTCCAGCTCCGGAGCCGTAGTCGTGTCTAATCTTCCGGCAACTGATACCTTCAATTCATTTCCATTGCTCTGTTTTGTGATGGTCATATGTATCCTCCTGTTTTTACGTATTATACATCTTTTATGATTCAAATGTAAAATGATAAGGCAGATTTAATTTGTCACGTAATGCTGTCAGCTCATCCTGAACTGCCTTACCGACAGGAACACCTTTATCTTTCCGGTCAAGCCATGCCAGATATTCTTTTTCGCCAGCCGTATAGATCCGATCCCGGCCCGGTGCTTTTTGAGAAGCACGCAGTGTGCGGCAAATATCTCCTGCAACTTTTCTGAATGTTTCACGTCCCATAAACGCATCCGGATCTACGACAAAGAAGAAATGGCCCAGGTGATACATCCTCGGATCGCCGTTTTCATCTACTCCGGTCAATGCCTTCATAAACTGGCCTCCTGCAAGCGCAGCCGAAAGGATCTCTACTACTGCGGCGTATCCGTATCCTTTATATCCGCACATTTCATCCCCTGCGCCTCCCAAAGGTGCAAGTGCGGCGTCTCCGCTGACAAGCGCTTTTAAGATCTCTTCACTGTCTGTCATAACAGAGCCGTCACGTGCAATGACCATACCTGCCGGTGTCGGCTTTCCTTCTCTTGCATAGTACTCGATTTTCCCGCGCTGAACGGTAGATGTGGCACAGTCAATGCAAAACGGGAATTCTTCGTCCGTCGGAAGTGAGAATGTCAGAGGATTGGTACCCATCATGTTTTCCACACCATAGGTCGGCGCGATGGACGGTCTCGCATTGGTACCGGTGATACCGATCATTCCTTCATTACATGCCATGCCGGTCCAGTATCCTGCGATACCGTAATGTGTTGAATTCCGGATTGCGCCTCCTGCCATGCCATAGGTTTTTGCTTTTTCAATGAGCATCTCCATCATCCGGTAACTGGCTACCATGCCCATCCCATCGTGTGCATCCATCACAACAGTGGTAGGTGTCTCCTTTAAGATCTCTATGTTCGTCACAGGAAGCAGCGTTCCTCTTTCGATGCGGTCAATATAGATTGGTTTGAACCGGTTGCAGCCATGGCTCTCGATTCCGCGTCTGTCGGATTCCGCAAGGACATCCGCACAGATCTTCGCATCTTCTTCCGGCACGCCATAAGCTTTAAAAACATCGATCATAAATGATGTGATCACATCCCATGCCACGTATGGTCTGGTCTCCATTTTTTATTCCTCCACTTCTCATTAAAAAAAGGCTTCGGCGCCGATGCCGAAGCCTTTCACAATACTTTATCTTGCAGTTTCTATAATACCGTATTCTCCATCTGTTCTTTTATAAACAACGCAGATCTCGCCGGATTCCTCTTCTTCAAAAACAAAGAACCCATGTCCGAGCATATCCATCTGCAGACAAGCTTCCTCAGCACTCATCGGATGGATCACAAAGCGTTTGTTTCTAACAATGTGAATGCTGTCATCTTCTGTTTCGATAACATCATCTACTGCCTCGACCGGTGCTCCGATGACTTCACTCGGATCACCTTTTCTCTTCTTTGCTGTCAACCGTGTCTTATACTTGCGGATCTGACGCTCCATAATCTCCTGTACGCGGTCAATCGCCGTATTCAGGTCACGATCTTCTTCTTCTACGCGAAGTGTATACCGTTTCATCGGAATGGTCATCTCAACTTTGACATAATTCTTTTTTCCCTTGAGAGTAACATTTGCGTCTGCATCCTCGGGCAGAAACTTCTCGAGCCTTCCAAGCTTGTCATCTACCATGTCACGGACCTTATCTGTGAGATTTAAGTTTTTGGCTTTGATATTAAGTTCCATATGCTACCTCCTTGAATTGTATTATAAGATTAGGAGATCTAATAAATCTTACATAGTAATTATATTGAATTTTTCGTAGAAAAACAACCAGTTTGTGGTAAAATAGCACAGTACAGCAAAAGATTCTCTGCTGATCATCTCAATGAATAAGGAGCAATAGCTATGCATGACAGATTAACCAGAGCAGATATTCAAAAAATGAAAGAAGAGCTGGAACACCGGATCCTGGTCGTTCGGAAAGAGGCACTTGAGGATGTGAAAACCGCACGTGCACACGGCGATCTGAGTGAAAACTTTGAATATAAAGCGGCAAAACAGTTCAAAAACCAGAACGAAAGCCGCATCCGTTATCTGGAAGGCATGATCAAGACGGCGGTCGTCATTGAAGACGAACGGGCTATAGACGAAGCCGGGATCAACAAGCGTGTCACCGTCCGCTTTGAAGGCGAGGAGGAGACAGAGGACTATGTTCTTGTCACCTCGATCCGCGGGAATTCCATGCAGGGCTACATCACAATAGAATCACCGGTCGGCCAAGCACTTGTTGGCAAGCGGGCCGGCGATACTGCTCACGTAACCCTTCCTGATGGCGGCGGATATGACCTCGAGGTCGTTTCCGTCAGTGCCGATGTGGATGATGACACGATAGAGATCAGGCGCTTCTGAAAATAAATACTTTTTTAACACTGCTAAAACGATGTGCCACACAGCTGCTGCACATCGTTTTTTCTTGCCGTTCGCAAAGTGTTTCTAAACAAGCTTCCTGCGGTTTCTTAAGGGTATGCCTTATAGTCGTTGCCGTTTTTTGATAAAAACGCCACTCCTATTCGTCCAAAATTCATTGCGGATAATGAATTTTGCCCTTTAAGAAACCTTGTAACCTTGCAGAAGCACTAATACTCTCTCTACGCAAAAAGCGATGATACAGCAATCTGTAGTGGCTCATCTTTAGAATGTATGCAAAAAAGTATGTATTTACGCAAATCCGAACAACAGTCCGACCAGCCTCAGCAGGAATGCGCAGATCCAGGCAACAACGCACTGCATCACGACAATGTAAAGCGCCCACTTTATGCCGAGTTCCCGTTTAGCCGCTGCCACTGCCGCCACACATGGCGTGTACAAGAGGCAGAATACCAGCAGTGACCCTGCCGCAAGTGGGGTGATCGCCGCAAGCAGCCCCTGTGTCGAGCCAAACAGTACGCCGATCGTAGATACCACACTCTCCTTTGCCAGGAAGCCGCTGATCAGTGCCGTTGATACTCTCCAGTCACCCAGACCGAGCGGTTTGAGTACCGGCGCGATCCATCCCGCAACGATCGCCAGGATACTGTCCTGCGAATTCGTGACCATGGTAAGATGCGGGTCAAATGTCTGCAAAAACCAGATCACGATCGTTGCCACAAAGATGACCGTGAATGCTCTGCGGATAAAATCCCAGGCCTTATTCCACATTAACCGAAGCACACTCTTTCCACTCGGCATACGGTAATTTGGCAGCTCCATGACAAACGGCACCGGCTCCCCCTTAAACATCGTATTTTTAAAGATCAGGGAGACCACGATCGCCACAACAATACCCAGAATGTAAAGGCCAACCATGATAAATCCGCCCCGCCGCGGGAAAAATGCAGCTGTCAGAAATGCATAGATCGGAATCTTTGCCGAGCAGCTCATAAACGGCGTCAGCATGATCGTCATGCGTCTGTCACGATCGGAAGGCAATGTTCTGCAGGCCATAATACTCGGTACACTGCAGCCGAATCCCAGAAGCATCGGCACGATACTCCGTCCGGAAAGGCCGATCCTGCGCAGGATCTTATCCATGATGAACGCGACACGCGCCATGTATCCGGTATCTTCAAGAAGTGACATGAAAAAGAACAGTACCACGATGACCGGAACAAAGCTTAAGACGCTTCCGACACCGGAAAAGATTCCGTCAATGATCAGCGAATGGATCGCGTCATTTGCATGTACTGCTGTCAAACCTGTATCCACGACACTCGTCAATGCGCCGATCGCTGTCTCCAGCAATCCCTGCAGCCATGCACCGATATAATTGAATGTCACGACAAAGATCGCTGCCATGATCGCGATAAAAAGCGGAATGGAAAGAACCTTTCCTGTCAGGACCCGGTCCATTTTCTGACTTCTGATATGCTCTTTACTGGTCTTTGGCTTTACAACAGTCTCCGCCACCAGTTTTTTGATAAAGGTAAAACGCATGTCTGCGATCGCAGCTGCACGGTCTAATCCCCGTTCTTCTTCCATCTGGCATGCGATATGCTCGATCAGCTCCTTCTCATTCTGGCTTAAATGAAGCGCCTCCATTACCAGATTGTCACCTTCTGCCAGTTTTGTTGCCGCGAACCGAAGCGGTATTCCTGCCTTTTGGGCATGGTCTTCAATCAGATGCATAATCGCGTGGAGGCACCGGTGAACGGCACCGCCATGATCATTTTCATCACAAAAATCCATCCGTCCCGGCCGCTCCTGATATTTTGCCACATGGGAAGCATGTCGGATCAGCTCATCTACACCTTCGTTTTTCGTGGCAGTGATCGGTACTACCGGGATGCCAAGGCGTGATTCCATTTCATTGATATATATCGTTCCTTCGTTACCGATCAGTTCATCCATCATGTTCAATGCAAGAACCATCGGAATGTCCAGCTCCATCAGCTGAACCGTCAGATAGAGATTTCGCTCGATATTGGTTGCATCGACGATATTGATGATACCGGTCGGCTTTTCATCAAGGATAAACTGACGCGTGACGATTTCTTCATTCGTATAAGGCGAAAGGGAATAGATTCCCGGAAGGTCTGTCACTTCCGATTGATCCAGTCCGCGGATCGGTCCGCTCTTTCTGTCTACCGTAACGCCGGGGAAGTTGCCGACATGCTGATTGGCACCGGTCAGCTGGTTGAAAAGTGTTGTTTTTCCGCAATTCTGGTTGCCAGCCAGGGCAAATGTCAACGGTGTGCCTTCAGGCAGCGGATGTTCTCCGGCTTTGACATGATATTTTCCGGACTCGCCCAAGCCGGGATGCTCGGTCCGCTCATGCTTTTCTCCGCTTGTATTCGGCTCATCTTCTTTGGCGGATACGACAGTTTTCCCGTCCTTTACCTTATCGATTTCAATCTTCGCCGCATCATCGAGTCTGAGCGTAAGTTCATACCCATGGATCCGTATTTCGATCGGATCTCCCATCGGTGCGTATTTCACGAGGTATATTTCAGTCCCGGGCACAAGTCCCATATCGAGAAAGTGCTGTCTGAGCGCTCCCTCTCCTCCTACAGATAAGATCGTAGCTGACTCCCCGATCTTTAACTCTTTTAATGTCATCCGTTCTCCCCTAACGCAAAATAACTTCTATTAGAATGTTCTAACAGAAGTTATCTTAACATATAATAATTAGTTTGTGTTAACTTTTTTGATTTTTCCGGTTTATCCCTGCTATTTATTGTTCGATCCAGCCTTTTGCGCGCTCCAGCGCCCGATCCCAATCGTGGAGCAGCTTCATCTTTGTTGCCGGATCCATTTGCGGATCATATCGCAGCCGGTCACCCTGCAGGCTTTTCAGTTCCTTATGATCTTTCCAGAATCCAACTGTCAGACCTGCCAGATAAGCGGCTCCCTGTGCAGTCGCCTCCGCATTATCGGGACTGATAACGGGCACTCCCATGATATCAGCCTGAAACTGCATCAGGAATCTGTTTTTTGTAACCCCTCCGTCAACCAAAAGTCCCTCCAGCATAGCGCCGGATTCCTGAAGCATCACATCCAGAATATCCTTTGTCTGATAGGCAATCGACTCAAGCGTTGCCCTGACCAGGTGCTCTCTGGTGCAGCCTCTCGTGATACCGACAACTGTTCCTCTTGCATACGGATCCCAGTGCGGTGCGCCAAGGCCGGTAAACGCAGGCACAACATAAACGCCGTCTGTGTCTTTTACCGAAAATGCCATTTCTTCCGTCACTTTAGCGTCGTCAAACAGCCGCAGACCGTTTTGCAGCCACTGGATCGCTGCGCCGGCTGCAAACACACTGCCCTCAAGCGCGTACAGGATCGTATCATCCGTTGTTGCGGCAATGGTCGTCAAAAGACCTTTTTCGGACAATGTCTTCTTCTCTCCGGTATGCATTAACATAAAGCATCCGGTTCCGTACGTGTTTTTTACATCTCCTGCCGTAAAGCAGCAATGGCCGAACAGTGCCGACTGCTGATCTCCGACAGCACTGCAGATCGGAATCTCTTCTTCAAAAAGACCTGCATCTGTCACACCGTATCGTGCACCGGAAGGTTTCACATCCGGCAGCATGCTCTCCGGGATTCGGAACACTTCCAGCAGCTTCGGATCCCACCTGTCTTTTTCGATGTCATACAGCATTGTACGGGATGCATTGCTTCTGTCTGTCGCATGTACCCGTCCTTTTGTCAGATTCCAGATCAGCCATGTATCGATCGTGCCAAACAAAAGCTTTCCGGCCTCTGCCTTTTCCCTGGCACCATCCGCATAATCCAGGATCCATTCAATCTTAGAAGCGGAAAAGTATGCATCCGGGATCAGCCCGGTGGTTTGATGAATGTAATCAGCAAGATGATCATCCTGATCTTTTAGTGCATCGATTCTCTCCGCGGTCCGACGGCATTGCCAGACGATCGCATTTGCCACAGGCAGTCCTGTCTCTTTATCCCATACAACGGTCGTTTCCCGCTGGTTCGTGATTCCGATCGCTGCAATCTCTGAGGCAACCGCGCCTGCCTTTCTGATGGATTCAAGTGCAACAAAAAGCTGGGTGTTCCAGATTTCCATTGGATCATGCTCAACCCAGCCGGGCTGCGGATATATCTGAGGGAACTCCTGTTGTGCCACGCTCACGATCTGACCACTGTGATCAAACAGAATGCTCCGACAGCTTGTAGTACCCTGATCCAAAGCCATAATGAACTTTTTCATGTGCACCTTCCTTTCATTTTTACATTCTACGCATCAGTTCCCAGATCCAGATGGCTGCTTCCCGCGGCAAAAGCTTGGTAAAGAATCTGTGGATCACGCAGAATGCTCCGGGCGTTACGACTGCCCATCCGGCACGGCTTGCGCCAAGTCCCCGCTTGGCCACCTTTTCTGCTGTCGTTGCAAACGGAAAGTGCCTGATCGGCGGGCGTAATTCTCCACCCTTTGCTATATCGATAAATTCCGTATCCTTAACCCAGAAAGGACAAACTGCCGTTACGACAATTCCTTTCGGAAAAAGTTCCATACGCAGCGCTCTGGTGTAATGATATAAAAATGCTTTCGACGCACCATAAATATTGATATGCTGCAGCGGCTGGAATGCAGCTGTCGAACACATCTGTACAATACGGTCTCCCTGCTTCATATATGGCAGACATGCCAGTGTCACTGCCACTGCCGCCTTGTCATTCAGATCGATCATCCGCATCGAATCCTGAAAACTGACCTTTGCATAATTGCCGATTTTGGCAAACCCGGCCGCATTGATAAGAATGCCGATCTGAATCTCATGTTCCGCCAATGCTCTTGTCAGAGGATTGTCATATGCGTCTTCATCCAGTCCTTCTGTCAGATCCACAGGAATCACAAGCGTATCATGCTTTAATTCACCCGCAAGTGCCAGAAGCTTATCCTGCCGTCTTGCGACCAGCCAGATCTCGTCGATCTCTTTTTCTGTCTGGTCGATCCGCAGCGCAAAAGCACGGCCGATCCCGCTCGATGCCCCTGTGATCAGCGCGATCCGACGTGTATATGACGGTGTTTTGTTCGTTTTTTTCTTCCTTCGGATCCGATAGCGGACCATGGTAATCAGCACCAAAAGAATGCCCGCAATCCCTGTCCAGAATACGACCGTTCCGAAAAATGCTTTGATCCATTGGATGATCACATCAAGCCACATTTATAACTCCGCCCTGATCTCTTTCAATTCCTCTACGGTGAACCGGTATGCCTCATTACAGAAATGACATTTGACTTCGATCGGTTCCCCGTCTTCGATCATCGAATCAAGTTCCTCTTTTCCGATGCTGTACAGCACCCGGCTGACGCGTTCCTGTGAACAATTGCAGGAAAACACTGCGTCTGACCGGTCAGTGATCTCCAGATCAAACCCGTTCAGAACAAGCTCCAGCATCGTTTCCGGTGTATAACCTTCATCCAGAAGTGTCGTCACCGGCTTGATATCTGCCAGTGTTTTCTCAAGTGCCGCGATCGTCTCCTCTTTTGCATGCGGCATCAGCTGGATGATAAAACCGCCGGCCTGACGTACGGTATTGTTTTTATTCATCAATACGCCCAGTCCAACTGCTGACGGCGTCTGCTCTGACAGTGCAAAATAATAGGTCAGATCTTCGGCGATCTCTCCATTTACCAGCTGTGTGGTTCCGACATACGGATCCTTCAATCCAAGATCTTTGATTACCTGAAGCTGCCCCGGTGCCACCGCTCCGCCAACGTCAAATTTCCCTTTGTCATTGGCCGGAAGATTCACGACAGGTACCAGCGGATACCCCTTAACTGTTCCTTTTGAATCTGCGGTTACCGTCAGGCCGCGCACCGGCCCTTCTGATGTGATCTTCAATGTCAGGAGATCTTTCTCTCCCTTCATCATGATCCCCATCATTGCGCCTGCGCTAAGAAGGCGTCCTAACGCTGCCGTGATCGTAGGGCTGGTACCGTGACGCTTCCTTGCCTCTTCCACAAGATTTCTGGAAGTGACCGCAAACGCCCGGATCTCACCGTCTGCAGCGATTCCGCGTACAATGTAATCCCTGCTGTTTCCGGTCTCCATTATACTGTCTTCTCCTGCTCAACAACGCACTCTTTTTTGATGGTTCCAACCAGCGCCTGCAGTGCATCAACCACATGCGGGCGGATGTCTCCTCCGATCAGGACAAACATGATGTCATCTCCGACAACAAGCTCGCCCTCATTCAGCCATACTTTAATATAATAAATGCCGTCCATTTCATATGTTTTCTCAATGGCTGCATTCACCTTTTCTTCATCATAGGAAAAATGCATTCCGGTCACCGGTGCCGCACTCTCGTCTCCCTGACGGACTCTTGCCCGCGCCGTCTCGCGGACCACGCCGTTATGTGTCAAAAACATGCCGCACTGTGCCGCGCGCGGATCCTGTTTTGCTTCCTGTAACCATGCATCGATTGATGGACTCGTTTTTTTCATTCTGTATAATGCCTCCTTACGAATAATAATACGAGACCATTATACCTTCGAATATATCGCTATGCAAATGTTTATAAAGCAAAGAAATTGCGCAGCCATAACGGTCTGCGCAATCATAATCAGTGTGCTGTTCAGATGTCTGCTTCTTTCTCGAGATGTTTGTACTCCGGTACCTCCTGCATCAGTTCATTTGACATAATATTCAGGATCTCCTGCAGTTTTTCCTGATCCTCATCCGGCAGGCGCTTTGTCAGGCGGTCTAAGACCTGACGCAGATAGCTGCTGCTGATGTCATAGTAGTCTAAATACTTTTGTGTCGGACGCAGATAATACTCCCTCTTATCTTTTGTCGAACGGATCTTTTCAACATAACCTTTTTTAATCAGACTATTTACTTTATAAGCAGCATTCGGCGGTGAGATCTGGATGAATGAAGCGAACTCATTGATCGTCGGGCACTGCATCGCGTAGATCACTTCCATGCAAAAGGTCTCTACCGTCGTCAGCGTTGCTTCTCTGCTGCTGAATGTACCAAATATTTCTCTGTAAAAATGTAGTTTGAACTTCATATACACTTCTTCAAATGCTTCTGTAACAGTCTGTCCTTCCGGATGTTTCATCGTTCCTCTCCTACTACATCTAAACTACTGGATCGCAAATGAAATCTCCGCTTCGACAGCCTTTTTCCCGTCTACCATTGCCACTGCAGCCCCGACTCCTACCGGGCCCTTCCGCTTGATGATCTCACAATGCAGCTCGACCACATCCCCCGGAATGACCTGTTTTCGGAATCGTGCATTTTTCACGCCTCCGAAAAACACCGTTTTCCCTCGATTTTCTTCTTCGACAAGCAGGGCAACTGCGCCCGTCTGTGCCAGTGCCTCCAGCAAAAGGACACCCGGCATAACATGCTGGCCCGGAAAATGCCCCATAAAATGCATCTCGTTGGCGGTCACACATTTGATGCCGTCTGCATATTGTCCCGGTTCGCAATCCGTGATCCTGTCTACCAGCAAAAACGGATATCGATGCGGCAAAATTGCTTCGATTTCATTTGAATTCAATTGCATAAATCTACTCCTATTAGAATATCACTTTTGTCAAAGACTGTATAGCTTCATTATTTTTGGAAGACCAACGTTACATTATGCCCGCCAAAACCGAGCGAATTCGAGATCGCACAGTTGATCGGATATGCATATCCTTTATTCGGAACAATGTCCAGATCACATGCCTCATCCGGCACCTGATAGTTAATCGTCGGCGGCAGGAAATCCTGTTCCATTGCTTTTACAGTGAGCACCGCCTCCAAAGCCGCGCTTGCACCAAGCAGATGTCCGGTCATTGATTTCGTCGAACTTACTTTCAGCTGATCTGCGTGCGCACCAAATGCTGTTCTGACAGCCTTTGTCTCGCCACTGTCATTTAGCGGTGTCGATGTGCCGTGTGCATTGATATAGTCAACCGTTTCCGGCGTGATCCCGGCATCTGCAAGTGCCAGCTTCATACATGCTGCAGCACCTGTTCCGGTCGGATCCGGTGCTGTCATGTGATAAGCATCACAGTTTGAACCGTATCCTGTAATCCGTCCGTAAATCTTCGCGCCGCGCTTTTTGGCGTGTTCGAGTTCTTCCAATACCAGCGCACCGGCGCCTTCCCCCATGACAAATCCGCTGCGTTCCTTATCAAACGGAATGGAAGCACGATCCGGATCATCTGCCTGTGTCAACGCCTTCAACGTCGTAAATCCACCGATGGAAAGCGGTGTGATCGCAGCCTCAGCTCCGCCTGCCAGCATCAGGTCCGCATATCCGTCCCTGATCTGTCGAAATGCATCTCCGATCGCATTGCCGCCGCTTGCACAAGCTGTTACGACACAGGTGCAGCTGCCGTGCAGGCCGTACCGGATCGCAATGTGTCCGGCCGCCATATTGGAGATCGATTTCGGGATAAAGAACGGAGAAACACGGTCAAAGCCTTTTTCCATGCCCTTTTCCTGCTCTTCCTCGATCGTACGGATTCCGCCGATTCCGCTTGCCATCAGAACGCCCCAGCGGGAGCGCTCTTCCCAGGACTTCAGATTGACATCTGCGTCTGCCCCGGCTTCTGCCTGCATCTCATCGAGGTCCATGATCCCGGCATTGCGAAATGCTTCCACGGCTGCACACATCGCATACTGGGAGTATCTGTCCATTTTTTTGACATCCCTTTTTCCGATGGTCGCTTCCGGGTCAAAATCCTTTAACTCTCCGGCAAGTGTTACTTTCCGGCCGGTCACATCATAACGGGTGATCTTTGCGATTCCGTTTTTCCCTTCCTGTACAGAATTCCAGATTGTTTCCACATCATTTCCGATCGGTGAAACTGCTCCCAGACCGGTGATGACCACTTCTCTTTTCATACGATCTCCTTATGGCCTATGCCAATCTCTTACCTTTCTTCTGCTCTTATACTGCCATGCCGCCATCTACACAGAGCACCTGACCTGTAATATAGGCATTGTCAGGATTTGCGAAAAACGCAACTGCCTCTGCGACTTCTTCCGGCTGTCCAAGACGTTTTGCCGGAATCGGCTTTGTCATTTCTTCTTTTGCCTTATCGGTCATATCATTCAGGATATCCGTTTCGATAAATCCCGGAGCAATGGCATTGACAGTGACATTTTTTGCCGCCATTTCTTTTGCCATTGTCTTTGTCATACCGATCACGCCTGCCTTACTTGCCGCATAGTTCATCTGACCCGGATTTCCACGCAGTCCAACCACACTGCTCATATTGATAATGCGTCCGAATTTCTGCTTCAGCATGATCTTTCCGGCAAGCTGCATGCAATGGAAGCTTCCCATCAGGTTGACTTCGATCACGCGGGCAAAATCCTCTTCCTTCATCCGAAGAAGGATCTGGTCCTTTGTAATTCCCGCATTGTTGACCAGAATGTCGATCCGGCCATTCCACTCTTTCGCCTCCTGAAACATTTCTTCACAAGCTGCTCTGTCCGAAACATCTGCTTTGATCAGCTTTGTTTTGACACCAAAGGCTTCACACAATGCCGCTGTTTCTTTTGCCGCTTCATCACGACCAGCATAATTTATGATGATATCTGCTCCCTCTTTTGCGAGGCGTACACAGACTGCGCGGCCGATGCCTCTACCGCCGCCTGTTACCAGGGCGGTGCGGCCGCTGAATTTCTGATTTGATTCCATTTCTTTAAAACCCTTTCCAACTTCGCTTTATTTCTTCCATTCGTCCAGCACGGTCTGAAGGCTTTCCACATCTCCGATCGCATAGGTTTTGATCTCCGGCGCTGTCTTTTTTACAAACCCTGACAGCGCTTTTCCCGGTCCGATCTCAACGATCGTATCAATGCCTTGTGCTGCAAGATATTCGATGGTCTGCTTCATTCTGACACCGGATTTCACCTGTTTTACAAGGATCGATTTGATCTGTTCTTCCTGTGTGTCCGCCAGAGGCTGCGCAAGTGTATTAAAGATGACCGGGATCTGCATGGGATGAAATACCAGTTTTCTGAAATACATCTCCAATGCTTCCGATGCCGGATCCATATACGAAGTATGGAATGCACTGCTGACCTTCAGCCTCATACACCGCTTTGCACCTGCTTCCTTTGCCAGAGCCTCTGCCGCTTCGACCGCTTTCCGGTCTCCGCCGATCACGGTCTGAACGGCCGTGTTATAGTTTGCCACTTCCACTGTTCCCGCAGAAGACGCTTTTTTACAGATCTCTTCTACTTTTTCCGCAGGAAGTCCAAGGATGGCAGACATGACGCCATCTGTCCGTTCTGCAGCCTCCTGCATCTTTCTGCCCCGAAACGCTGTCAGCCGGATCAGGGTGTCTGTGTCAAATACACCTGCCGCATGCAACGCGCTGTACTCTCCCAGACTCAGCCCTGCCACATAGGAAGGCCGGATGTTGTTTTCATATAAAATAGCTGTAACGCCTGCCGCAAAAGCTGCCAGTGCCGGCTGTGTATAACGTGTCTCGGAAAGTGTTTCCAGATCTGCTTCAAACATGATCTGTTTCAGGTCAAATCCCGGATCCGCCCGGTCGATCACGTTTTTGAACAGTTCTTCTGATTCATATAAATCTTTTCCCATACCGGCACACTGGCTTCCCTGGCCGGCATATAAAAAGGCAATGCTCATACCAAAATCTCCTGTAATCCGCTGATCACGGCATCCCTCTGGCTGCACATGTCCGCAAAGATCTCTGCAAGCGGGCGGATCTGTGTCAGCTGTCCGCAGACCTGACCTGCCATCAGGGAACCATCTCTGGTATCTCCGTCAAACACCGCACGACGCAGGGATCCTAATGTATACTTTTCCAGTTCCATTCTGTCAGCACCTTCCCGTTCCTTTTTCAGATACGTTCTGGTCATATTGTTTTTCAGGACACGGACCGGCGCATTGACGCTTCTTCCCGTCACAACGGTCGCATTGTCGCCGGCTTCTATGATCGCCTGCTTATAGTTTTCGTGGATCGGACACTCCTCACTTGCCAGTAGGCAGGTACCGACCTGGATGCCTGACGCGCCAAGTGCCATGACTGCTGCCATCTGTCTGCCGTCTGCAATACCGCCGGCAGCGATCACCGGAACATCCAGTGCATCTACCATCTGCGGCACAAGTGTCATCGTAGTCATTTCACCGACATGTCCGCCACTCTCTGTCCCTTCAGCTATTACAGCATCCGCACCTGCTCGTACCATTCGTTTTGCAAGTGCCACACTGGCTGCTACCGGGATTACGATACTGCCGGCTGCTTTCCATTTTTCCATATACTTTCCGGGATTACCGGCACCGGTCGTGATCACCGGGATCTTTTCATCCGCAAGCAGCTGTGCGATTCTGTCCGCATCCGGATTCATCAGCATCAGGTTCACGCCAAACGGTTTGTCGGTATTCTCCTTTGCGATCCGGATCTCTTCTGCCAGCTGCTCTGCGTTCATACCGCCTGAGCCGATCAGGCCAAGTGCGCCTGCATTAGAAACTGCTGCAGCAAATGCACCGGTAGCAATGTTCGCCATACCGCCCTGAATGATCGGGTATTGAATGTTTAATGTTTCTGTAAGCCAACTCATTTTTCTTATTCCTCTCATATTTCATCACAACAAATGTGGGTATCTCGTTTGTTACGCAAATGCTTTAAAACTCAAGATATGCCGCGCCCCAGGTAAGGCCTCCGCCAAATCCCAGGCAGTATACCTTTGTCCCCGGATTCAGACTGCCGGTCTCCATCAGCTCAGCCATGGCCAGCGGAACACTTGCTCCGGAGGTGTTCCCATACCGGTCAAGATTCATGTAAAACCGCTCTTTTGGAAGCTTTAGCTTTTTCTGCACATGTCTGATGATTCGCTCATTTGCCTGATGGCAGATAAACTGATCGATCTCATTTGCCAAAACGCCGGTCTCTTTTTCCAATAGCCGGATTCCGTTTTCCATCGCGCGGACCGCAAACTGAAACACCTTTCTGCCATCCATATGGATGTATGGTTCCGGATAGCCGACGCCCGGTGCATTCAATGCCGGCGCATCTCCCTGTGAGCCGAGCCTGCAGAAAAACCGATGTGTATCAGAAGGTCTGATCACTGCTGCCGCAGCGCCGTCTCCAAACAGGACACAGGTAGACCGGTCCTGAAAGTTCATGATTCTGGATAGTTTTTCCGCACCGATCAATAAAGCATACGGGCGGGGCAGCGCATCTGAACCGAGCATACAGCTGACTACTTCAAGCCCGTATACAAAGCCTGAACATGCCGCATTGATATCAAACGCCGGAATATCTTCCGGGAGGCCCAGGCGCTCCTGTACCATACATGCCGAAGACGGTGTATGATAATCCGGTGTGATCGTTGCCACGACACACAGTCCAATCTCAGCCGGACTGACCCCGGCATCTGCCAGTGCCTTTCCTGCAGCTTCCACACACAGATCCATCTGTTTTTCCTCTTCACAAAAGCAGCGGCTCTGTATGCCTGTCCTGCTTTTGATCCATTCATCACTGGTCTCTACCATCTGTGTGAATGCTTCATTATCTACTCGCCGGGCAGGAAGTGCTTTTCCCATCCCGATGATCTGAATTCCCTGCATATTATTCCCCTCACGTTCCTAATTATGCCTTTTTCCGGATCGCGTGATATTCTCCTTCAATGTGTCTGTATTTCTGATAGCGGTTTTCCAAAAGTATTTCCGCATTTGTCTTCATCAGTCCCGGCAAAGATGTCCGAAGTGCTTTTCGCAGCTGCGAGCAGCCACCTGAAAAATCTTCCTGGATACCGCCTTCCGCCTCCGGGATCACCTGATCACACAGCCCCCCGGCATAGAGTTCTTCCGCTGTCATCTTCATGACCTCGCACGCTTCTTTGCTTCTTTTGGCATCCTTCCAAAGGATGCTGGCGAACCCTTCCGGAGACAAAACCGAATAAACCGCATTTTCTAGCATCCAGATCTTATCAGCCACACTGATCGCGAGCGCACCGCCACTGTTTCCTTCGCCTGTTACGATCGTAATGATCGGAACTTTCAGCGCACTCATTTCGGCCAGGTTTTCTGCGATCGCGATGCTCTGTCCGTTCTCTTCCGCTTCTTTTCCGGGATATGCGCCCGGTGTATCAACAAACGTGATCACCGGTCTGTGAAACTTTTCTGCCTGTTTCATCAGCCGCAGTGCCTTCCGGTATCCTTCCGGCCCCGGCATGCCAAAGTTGTATTTGATATTTTCTTCAAGATTGCTGCCTTTTCGATGCCCGATCACGGTTACCGGCATGCCTTCAAAAAAAGCGATCCCACCTAAAATGGAAGCGTCTTCTTTGCCGAGCCTGTCACCGGATAATTCGATAAAATCTTCAAAAAGCGCATCTATATAATCTGTCACCTTCGGTCTGTTGATGTCTCTTGCGATCTCCAGACGTTCATACGGTGTTAGTTTCTTTTGCCTCATGAGACTCTCCTGTGAAGCTTCAAAATTCTGGATAATTCTTTCCTCATCTGTCCATCCGCTACGATTCTGTCGACAAATCCGTGCTCCATCTGAAACTCGGCACGCTGGAATCCTGCCGGCAGCTTTTCACCGATCGTCTGCTCGATGACACGTGGTCCCGCAAATCCGATCAGCGCATTTTCCTCTGCCAGAATGATGTCTCCAAGCATGGCAAAACTTGCACTGACACCTCCTGTCGTCGGATGGGTCAGAACAGAAATATACAGTCCGCCATTATCCTGGAACCGTTTGATCGCAGCGCTGGTTTTTGCCATCTGCATCAGAGAAAACATCCCTTCCTGCATTCTGGCGCCGCCACTTGCGGAAAAAATGATCAAAGGCACATGGTACTTACCTGCCGCTTCTACGACACGGGTCAGCCGTTCACCGACCGCCGTCCCCATACTGCCCATCATAAAATTCTTATCGAGCTTTGCCGCAAAGACCTTCACTCCGCCGATCGTCCCGTAACCCGCACAGAGCGCATCCGGGATTCCGGTCATCTGCTTCGCGTCTTTGAGTTTTTTCTGATATCCGGGGAAGCTGAGCGGATCCACACTTTCAAACACGGATTCCATCTCATGCCAGCTTCCGTCATCAAACAGATCTGCAAGGTATTCATTTGCATTTTTCGGTTCATGTGCCGACTGTTCCCGGTGCCGTTTAAAGGACATCATCGTGTGTCGTTTCTGTGCAAAACTCATGTTGTTTTATCTCCTATGCATTCTTACTTGCTTTATTCCAGTCAAGCAGACTCTGCGTATGATTTTCGATAAATGAAGTGTTGATATTTCCCAGCATATAATCCGGGTTGAACATGATCAGCAGTAAAAAATCGATGTTGGTGTCAATACCTTCAATCACCGTCTCTTCCAATGCCATCCGCATCCGGCGGATCGCCTCAAGACGTCCCGGCGCATGAACAATGATCTTTGCTGCCATCGAGTCATACCACGGACTGATCTGACAGCCCTGATACAAAGCAGATTCAACACGCACACCGCAGCCTCCCGGCAGATGCAGGAAGTCTACTGTTCCCGGTGAAGGTGCAAACCCTTTTTCCGGATTCTCCGCATTGATCCGGCATTCGATCGCATGACCATGGATCTTAATATCGTCCTGTTTCATTGAAAGCTTTTGTCCTGCCGCCACACGGATCTGCTCACGGATCAGGTCGATGCCTGTAACCATCTCTGTCACAGGATGTTCCACCTGGATCCTGGTATTCATCTCGATAAAATAAAAATGACCATCCTGGTCCAATACGAATTCAACGGTTCCGACGCTGTAATATCCGGCTGCCTTGGCTGCCTTTAATGCCGCTTTTGCGATCGCCTGGCGGCTCTTAGGCGTCAGGCACTTTGCCGGTGCTTCCTCGATCAGCTTCTGGTTTCTGCGCTGCATGGAACAGTCACGCTCCCCAAGCTGTACGATATGTCCGAAACGGTCTCCCAAAATCTGAACCTCGATATGTCTCGGATTTACGATCAGCTTTTCGAGATACATGGAACCGTCCCCGAAAGCAGCTTTTGCTTCCGCTCTGGCACTTTCAAATGCCTGCTCGATCTCATCCTCTGAAAACGCCGTCCGCATACCGCGTCCGCCGCCTCCTGCAGATGCTTTGATTAGTACAGGATATCCTGTCTTTTTCGCAATCTCTGCCGCTTCTTTTGCATCTTCAACCAGACCGTCTGAGCCCGGCACGACCGGAACGCCGTGCTTTTTCATCAGTTCTCTTGCTGATTGTTTATCGCCCATTTTCCGAATGATCTCAGCTGACGGGCCAACGAACACGAGTCCGTTTTCTTCACATTTTTCCGCAAATTCAGCATTCTCAGACAGAAATCCGAATCCCGGATGGATCGCGTCACAAGCATATGCTTTTGCAGCTGTCAGGATCGCATCAACATTTAAGTAACTGTCTTTTGTCGCTGCCGGTCCGATGCAGACCGCCTGTGTACAAAGCTGTACCGGCATCGACTCTGCATCTTCCGTCGAATGGATCAAAACCGTTTCAATCCCAAGCTCTACGCAGCACCGCAGGATCCGCATTGCGATCTCACCGCGGTTTGCGATCAGCATTCGTTTAAACATACTGTTCTCCCTCCTGCTTAGCTCAGCTCCATAAGGACTTCATCATATCCGACAAACGCCTCATTCTCTGCCAGGATATTCTCAATCACTCCATCGCAGGGCGCCGGAATCTCATTCATCACCTTCATTGCTTCGATCAGACCAATGACATCCCCTTTTTTGACTTCCTGTCCTGCCATCACATATGGTGCAGCCTCCGGAGAAGCCGAGCGATAGAAAATGCCGGCCAGCGGCGCCTTGATCTGGGTAAGATCTGCCGAAGCTGTCGGAGCGGCTTCCGATACTGCCGCCGGTGCTGCGACGGTTTCTGCTGCCGGTGCCATGTCAGTTTTTGCAATGCTTTCTGCTGCATCCGCTGCATGACCCATTATCATTACAGGCTCTGAAACAATTCCCTGTTCTTTTTTCAGCACTAATTTGATGTCTGACTGTTCCAATTCCATTTCAACAGCTTCAGATCCTGAAAAAGCGCCGATTAATTCTTTGATTTCCTGTACTGTCATTACGCTGCCTTCTGATCGATATATGCGGAAATTTTTCCAAGTGTTGTCAGATTCTCAACATCCTCATCCGGGATCTCAATGTCATACTCTTCTTCCAGAGCCATAACCAGCTCAACGACATCAATAGAATCTACATCCAGATCTTTGATCAAGTCTGCATCCGGTGTCAGCTTCTCAGCTTCCAGGTTTAAAGTGTCAACAATAATCTCTTTTACTCTTTCCATAGACATAATTTCGTCCTCCTGTTTTTCCTCTTTTTTAGACACGAGAAACATGTTAAATTCTTTTATTTAAATTGTTTTATTTAAATTCCTTTAACTTTTTCTCGACGTGCATCTTATGTCATTTCAAAATGAATGTCAACACTTTTTAAGGAAATTTAATTAAATGTTTTTAAATATATACATTCCGTCACCGTGTTGTTCTGGAGCCTGTACGCACAAAAAAACCGGACTGCATCTATTGCAATCCGGTTTCCCGCAATCAATATTTATACGTTAATAATAATATAAATCAAGCGTCATTCTCAGCCGCATTTGTTTTTCAAGTCTCCTGTGCAGAGTGTTTTTGATAAGCTATCTTCATTCTCCAAAGGGTACCGCTTTATTCGATGAGTTCTTTGAAAACAACTCATCTCATCACGCTCCAGAATTTGTGGCGGATCACAAATTCTGTCCCTTATTCTTATAATGACATTTGATAAAACAATATGTTCTGGCTGCTCCATAAAAATGCGTTCAGGAGTTTAGATGATCTCCATCGCTGCAGTCCAGCCTTCCCGGATCGAGTCGCCGATCTGTCTTGCTCTGACACAGTCGCCGATCGACCAGCACGGTACATTGATCGCCGCTTTCAGATCTTCTACACTGTGCGCACGGCGTCCCATCGCATTTACGACAGTGTCTGCATGCAATGTGATCTCTTTGCCGTTCTGTTCTGCGACCACGAAGTCCTTCCCTACTTTTACAACCTTTGCGCCGACTTCATACTTTCCGCCGTTGTGATCAATGAAATCATGCACTGCCGTACGGTAAAGTCCGGTTGTTTCAGGCATCAGGCATTCCTGCATCTCAACGATCGTTGTCTCCATGCCGCGATCGATGTAATCCGCTGCCGCCTCACAGCCTACCAGGCCGCCGCCTAATACGATGACCTTTTTCCCGAGGTTCTTAAAATCTGCATTATAAACAGACATTGCTGTAACCGCATTTTCGATTCCCTCGATCGGAAGAATCAGATCATCAGAACCGACTGCAAGGATCACGGCTTCCGGTTTGATCTCTTCGACCATCTCCGGCGTCACCTCACAGTTTAGGCGAACCTCTACCGGCCGTTTTTCCACTTCACGGATCAAAAGGTTTTTAAAGTTGCGGATGTCAATCTTGTGGTCTGTATGATCGGTAAAATTGATGAGTCCGCCAAGCTTTTCTGCCTTTTCACAAAGGATCACCTGATGGCCTCTGTCTGCTGCTGTGATCGCAGCCTGCATACCACCGCAGCCACCGCCGATGATCAGCACCTTTCTGCTTGCTTTTGGCGCCGGCATCTCTTCCGGCATTACTTTATGATGGGAAGCCGGCCATACCGTATCCGGATTGATCGTACAGGAGTCAAGCGGCGGGAACTTCACCGTCCATTTTTCTGTCTCATGCTCCCCTGACGGTCCCGGATAGCATCTGGCGCATCTTAAGCAGCGGCGGATCTCATCCGCTCTTCCTTCTTTTGCCTTATTCGGGAATGCCGGGTCTGAAAAAAACTGTCTTCCCATTGCCACCATATCAACCTTGCCTGCTGCAATGGCTTCTTCTGCCTGCTCCGGTGAATTGATCCCGCCGACAACGGAAACCGGGATCGATACGTTTTTCTTGATGATCGATGCGTTTTCGATATTTGCGCCATGTGGAGCATAGGTTGTCGTAAACTCCCAGCTTCTTGAGGAGCTCAGATAATGACCGCAGGATACGTGGATCAGATCGATATACGGCTCGCACAGCTTGCAGTATTCCACTGCGTCTTCGATCTCAAGTCCGCCTGCCAGATGTTCGGAACCGCTGACACGGATCTCGATCAGGAAATCAGGCCCCATCGCTTCACGAACAGCCGAAAGCAGTTCTGTCGTAAAACGTGCACGGTTTTCAAATGATCCGCCGTACTCATCCTCACGATGGTTGTACATCGGGGACAGGAACTGCGCCGGGAGCCATCCGTGACCACAGTGAATGATCACACCTTCCCAGCCCGCATCGCGGAACCACTGACATGCTTCAATGTGTTCCTGAATATGCTCCTGAATCTCTTCTTTTGTAAACGCGTCCTGGATCGTGCCGTCTTCCAATACCTTTGCGTCAGGACCCTTTGCATGCCATCCATCACCGATATCGGACTTGATCTCACCCAGAGAAAGCAATTCGCCTACCGGCAGCGCGCCGTAGCTCTTGATCATCTCAGCTGTCTTTTTGGTGATCTCAAAAATCTCATCATCCCGTGACGTAAAATCGATTTCCGGTTCAAACGGGAAACGCTTGCAATAAGTATGGTTCGGACTCAATTCTCCCAATGCAACGATACCCGCTCCGCCTTCTGCTTTTGCTTTCAGCATGCGAAACGCGCGCTCCGGTGAACCCGGATGGTAGTTAAACGCGGTTCCTTCGATATAATGAAGAAACGCAAACAGCGCAGGTGCTGCTTCGATTCGATTCTTGATCGTCTTTGTACCTACTTTGAGCGGACTGAACAGATGTGGAAAATACTTGTTGACTTCGGCCATCTTGAAACTCCTTTCAGATCATTTTACCCTCACCGGATTGATGTTTTATTCGATAATCATATTATATATTGTCTAAAACGCATTGAAAAGCATATTATCTGCATGTTATGATAAGTAAAGCTTATCATTCGGAGGTTTTTATGCAGATCAGACAGTTAGAATACTTTGTTGCCGTCAGCGAAACGCTTAATTTCACCCGTGCAGCAGAAAAATTTTTCATTTCCCAGACCGCCATGACCTTACAGATCAAATCACTGGAAGAAGAACTTGGCGTCAGACTGTTCGACCGTACAAATCGAAAAGTATCTCTGACCCCCGCCGGAAGGACGTTCTTAGACGATGCGCGTGCGATCTTAAAGCGGACCAGTGACGCGATCGACAGAGCCCGGCAGGCGGATACGAAATTCACCGGCACACTGCATTTAGGGTTTGTAAAGGGCTATGAAAAAACAGGCCTCTCCGACCTGCTTTCTGATTTTCATATTCAATACCCGAATGTCGGCCTCTCTCTGACCAGAGAAAATGTTTCGGAATTATACGACGGGATCCTGAACCACAGCCTGGATATTATCCTGAACATCCGCTACTCCAAACAGGATCTGGATGATATGGAGCAGGTTGTCGTAAGGGAATATCCGCTTCTTGCAGTAATGCCTGCCTCTCATCCGCTCGCGCATCGCAGCAGTATCATCCGCAGTGATCTAAAAGACTATCCGTTGGTTGACATCAAGAAAAATGACAGCCGTTACGGTGAAACGACTGCCATTATAAAAGCCTTTTCCAATGCCGGCTTTCTGCCGGATGTACGCTATGTGTCTGATGACATCGAGACCAGCATCCTGGCTGTGGCCGCAGGCATCGGCTATGCTCTGCTGCCATCCTATGTCACAGACCATCTGTCGATGAAAGAAAAGGTCATCGCTGTCCCGATCGAAGGAGAAGAACACCAGATGACCATCATCGCGGCATGGCATAAAGAAAATGATAATCCCGCCCTGCAGCGTTTCCTAAAGGACTGCCTCTATCCGGCGATGGAGAATGAACGGTTTTAAATCATCTCATTCAAAAACGCTTCATAATCCGCCCGCGTCTTCGCTTTCCGAAGCTTCTTCATCGCTTTTTCGGAACCGGGGAACAGATCCTTTAAATAGGTCCATAGCTCCTTCATCTTAAACATGACCTGAACATCACCGGACATTTCCCTGCTGTATTCTTCAAACAATTCATCCAGAAACGGACGCAGTTCTTCTTTTGAAAGGGCTGCGCTTTTCGCATCGCCGCCTTCTTCTGCCATTTGCAGCATCCGGAACAATGCAGGATTCCGCAATGCGCCCCGTCCGATCATGACTGCGTTAAGATCAGGGAAAACCTCTTTCAGTTCTTCCACGTCCCCGATCGTACACAGGTCTCCATTGAACACGACCGGATGTTTCAGTGTAAGAAGCATATCTTTAAAAATATCGCGGTGTACGGGTCCGCTATAGTATTCCTCACGAAGCCTCGGATGAATGATGATCTCATAAAACGGATACCGGTTAAAGATCTCTGTCAGACGCGCGGCTTCTTTTACATCAGAAAAGCCGATCCTTGTTTTCAGGGAAATGCCGGGCAAGTCATTATCAGCGCCTGCCCTCTTTTGAAGCCCTTCAAACACCTCTTCAAAAAACCGATCCAGTCTGCCGGCATCTTCAAGCAGTCCTGCTCCCTTATGTCTTGTCACGACTGTCGCCGAGGGACATCCGAGGTTCAGGTTCACTTCCCCGTATCCCAATTCATCAAGCACCTCAACGGCCCATACAAACTGCTCTGCCTGACTTGTCATCACCTGCGGGATCAGTGTCAGCGTATCATTATTTTCAGGCGCCACATCTCGCAGCTCCTTTTTCTTAAAATGAAAGGTCTGGTTTGCGACCAGAAAAGGAGAATAATACCGGTCGGCACCCGGGAAGTATTTCTGAAATGTATTCCGGAACGGATATCCTGTAATGCCCTCCATAGGGGCAAAGTAGTATTTCATAGTGTATTCCTCAAAACGTCAGCTGTTGCACGGTGATTATACTATATCATATGTTAATACGGATATAAAACAAGCGTCATTCTCAGCCGCATATGTTTTTCAAGTCTCCTACGCAGAGTGTTTTTGATAAGCCATCTACATTCTCCAAAGGGTATCGCTTTATTCGACGAGTTCTTTGAAAACAACTCGTCTCATCACGCTTCAGAATTTGTGACGGATCACAAATTCTGCCCCTTTTACGAATTTGATACCTTACCAAAACACTAACTGCTCGTCGCAAAAGAAAAACATATGCGGCTAAGAATTGACGCTTTTTTGTATCCCGTATTTAACGTTATTCTGATACTGACATTTGCTAAAACAATACACCACAACAGATTGCTGTACCATCGCTTTTCTGTAGAGAGAGCATTAGTGTTTCCGCATAGTTACAAGGTTTCTGAGGGGACAAAATTTATTATCCGCTATAAATTTTGAGTGAATAGGAGTGTCGTTTTTATCAAAAAACGGCAACGACTATGAAATGTGCCCCTCAGAAACCATAGGAAGCATGCGTGGAAACACTTTGCGAACGGCAAGGAAAAACGATGGTGCAGCAACTGTGTGGCATTTTGTTTTACCAATGTAGAAACGTATACTTTATGTTTCATTGACGCTGTCTAATTCCACGTTTATACTTATATATAATCTGACATATATTTTGAACTTGAAAAAAGATATTACAAACCAAAGGACTTATTGACATGAAAAAAGAGATCAAACCTTATTATCACAAAGTACAGTATTATGAAACCGACGGCATGCGTATCGTACACCACTCCAACTATATCCGATGGATGGAAGAAACCCGGACCGACTATCTTGTACAGGCCGGATTTCCTTATGACGTACTTGAATCGCGCGGTATCCTGTTTCCGGTTTTATCTGTTTCCTGTGATTATAAGACAGCTGTCCCCTTTGGAGGGACTGTTAAGATCCAGATGCAGCTTGACTGGTTTGACGGGCTGCGGTACGGCGTATCTTATATCATGACCGATGCAGACGATGAAAGCATCGTCCATCTGACCGGCACTACGACACACTGCTTCCTGAATAAAGACCTTCGCCCGATGCGCATCAAGAAAGAAGCGCCCGATGTCTATCAGGCATTTATGGAATATGCGAATGAACTGCGCGGGATGGCAGCAAAATAACGCGTGTTTGACACATACGCAGATTCAATATAAGAGGATCATATTATGCAGATATTGATCAATTTATTTATCTATGCGGGCAGTGCCCTGATGATCGCAAATATCGTACGCTATTATGGCTTTACAAAGCGAATGGCTTGGATGAGACAGGCCGGAAAAAACATTCTTCCTCTCAAATATGTCCCATGATATTCGTACGCCGATGAATGCCATTATCTCATATACCGAGCTTGCGAAAAAAGAAGAAAACTCCAGAGAACAGGTGGATGAATATCTGACAAAGATCAGCTCCGCCGGCTCCCATATGCTTTCCCTGATCAACGATGTGTTGGAAATGAGCCGGATCGAAAACGGAAAGATCGAGCTTTCACCAGGCATTACCGATCTGACTGCGTGTATCAGAGGCATCTATGATCTGTTCCACGCTCAGATGGAGCAAAAACAGATTGCTTTTTCTACAGAATATCAAAGTGTTTCACACCCTCACGTCTTGTGTGACAAAAACAGATTCAACCGCGTTCTTCTAAATCTTGTCAGCAATGCATATAAGTTTACAGATCAAGGCGGTAGTGTGCTGATCACACTCTGCGAAACAGACTTTGCAGACTGTCAGGCCAGCTATGAGATCCGTGTCAAGGACAGCGGGATCGGCATGACAGAAGAATTTGCCGGCAAAGTGTTTGAGGCATTTGAACGGGAACGCACCTCTACGGTAAGCGGGATTGAAGGAACCGGTCTTGGAATGGCGATCAGCAAAAGCATCATCGAGCAGATGGGCGGAACCATCGATGTAGACACCACCCCCGGCATCGGAACAGAATTCATCATTCGTGTTTCATTCCCTGTCGCAAGCGGGCCGTGCAAAGAAATCAATGTACCTGAGGCAGACAAAACGCCTGTACCGGAAGTTGATTTTTCAGGCAAAAGACTGCTACTGGCAGAAGACAATCCGGTCAACTGCGACACGGTTATGATGCAACAAGAAAAATCCGGGCTCTTACAGATCCCGGACTTTCCCAAATTCCGATTATTGCGATCACGGCAAATGCATTCGCTGAAGACATTCAGGCCGAAAAGGATGCCGGCATGAATGCGCATATTTCCAAGCCGTTCGACATCGATGAAATGATCAATACGCTGGCTTTGATCCTTTGCAACGAGTAATGTAACCCCGGCACATCATTTCTTTCCTGTCACAAGCATATATCCATTCTCTTTGACATGGATTTCTACATCATGAAAACCGGTCTGCTCAAGCATCTCTTTGAGTTCTTCCGGGCGATAAACATGGATATCAAAGTTCACTTTATCCCAGTCCATCCGTTCCGGTCCGTCCACTTCACAAAGGATTGCAAATGTTCCGCCGGTTTTTAACACACGCAGGATCTGTTTCATTCCGGCAGACAGATCCGGCCAGAAATAAACCGTTTCCACAGCCGTAACCAGGTCAAATCGATTCGAATCGTACGGCAGCGCACCAACATCACCTTCTTCAATAAAAACGCGGAAATACAGATCCGGCGCATTGTATTCACTTGCAGCCGCAACGCAGTCAGCCGAATAATCGATCCCATGCACCATACTGTCTTTTGACAGGCGCAGCATCTCATAGATCGCAGCTCCGCCGCCGCATCCGACATCTAAGATCCGCATCGCGTGCTTCCATTCCAGAAATGAAAATGCCCAGTCCCTGAGCGGCTTATGAGAATCATTCATTCTCTGCACCATCTGACGTCCGCCCTCTCCAACGGGCTTTCCCGGGTTTGCAACTTTCCAGTCATCCATTGTGTTATCTCCCTTTCTTATTAATGTCCAAAAAACGATGTCTGCATCAGATAGACTTCTTCCCGCAATGCTCTTGCTTCCGTTTCCGTCAGTTCACCGTCAAAGCGCATCCTGCGGATCTGATTCAGTTCCATCTCCAAAACAGTTGCATCGACTTCATCTGCATACTGCAGTGCTTTTACAAATTGTTCCCCTGTCACGTTACGAATACCTTCCGGCAACGGCGTATTCACATCCCCGATCAGACGCATCGGCCCCTCTGCGCCATCCCGATAAAGAAAGCCGCATAGTTCGCGCTCTTTTGCTTCTGCATCGGCCGAGTATTCCTGTCCGTAATGAATGCGTCCCCAGAGTGACTGCAAAGACGCTTCATGCTCTTCTAACAGGATGTCTGCCACTTCTGCACGCGCCGGTTCTTCTTCTTTTACTTTTTTCAGATAATCAATGGCTGCATGTTCAAGTTCGATCGCAAACAGACAGGTGTCATAATAAGTCCTTGCCACCTGATCATCACTATAGTCACGTTTTTTCAGGCGTGCAAATTTCAGAAAAATGCGGCCCTTTCTGCTCTCAAACTTCGCGCCGGTATCTTCCATGCCGCCAAAATAACCAAGTGACGCACGGATCTCACGCAACAGTGCGTAAAACGGTGCGCGTTCCGCCACCGGAATATCGTAGGATTTCTTTTGGATCTCATCTGCTCTGGCCTGCTGGACCTTTGTAATCTCCTGTGCCATCTCTTCGACCATTTCTGCACAGGCATCCATTGACAGACGTTCATGCATCAGCCGCCTTCTGTAGCGCATCAGGGCCAGCCTGGCCGCCGGCGCATAGTCCGACTCTGCATACTCATCCAGCGTTTGCCGGATCTCGCTGATCACACCTTCCAGAACACGAATTCTGGCCAGCTTCAGCTTTCGCTCCTTGCTCTCATCCACAATCTTAGGTGAAAGAACCGGCAGCAGAATATCTGCGACCAAAAGTGTCAGCAGTATCACGCCCGATGTCAGGAATATGATCAAATCCCTCTGCGGGAATCCGCTGCCATCCCTCATCGTTAACGGAATCGTCATGATAATGGATAACGTTACTGCACCTTTCGGTCCGGCAATTGTTGTAACCAGTGCCTCTTTCACTGTCCTTCCGGGTTCTTTGATTCCCCGGACTCCTGTATCAGGATCCTTATAGCGTAATCCCATGCCGATCAGCCAGAACCAGCGCACAATGATGATCAGCGCCGTCACCGCAAACATCGCTGCAAATACAATCGGAATGCGGATTCCGCCCATCATCTCCGGGTGCAGCACTTTCGGAAGCTGCATGCCCAGCATCACAAAGATCACACCATTGATCAGAAAAATGATAACCTCCCAGAAGCTGTTTGAGACCATTTCCCGCTGTGCAGTCTCCGCCGGAACGATATTTCCGTGATGCTCCTGCATCAGAAGTCCCGCTGCTACGACAGCAAGGATTCCACTGACATGCAGTTCCTCTGCCACCAGAAAGAGTAAAAACGGCGACAGCACTTCATAGATCACATGCATCGTGGTATTCACATATCCTCTGCGCCGCAAAAACAGCATCCCTCGTTTTAACACAAATCCGAGGACAAGGCCTACGGCAATACCGCCAAAGAACAGGACCGCAAATGATCCGATTGCCTCTGTGAGTGAAAAAGCGCCTGTTACCGCAGCAGCGATCGCAAATTCAAACGAAACAACACCTGATGCGTCATTGATCAGCGCTTCTCCTGAAAGAAGCGTTGACTGCCGTTTATTTAAGCTGATCGTTGATCCGAGCGCCGAAACGGCTGCCGCATCTGTCGGCCCGAGTGCTGCCGCACAGGCAAATGCTGCAGCAAGCGGAATCGACGGAATGATCCAATGCAGTGCAAATCCTGCGATCAGAACACTTGCGATGACCAGCGCGATCGCCATGGACAATACCGAAGTTTTATTTTTCCACAGCTGCACACGGTCGGATTCTTTTGCCTCCCGAAACAGAAGCGGCGCGATAAACAGCATCATGAACACTTCTGAATCAATGTATACATTTGCCAGGTGCGGAATGACCAGCGCGATGGTAAAACCTACTGCAATCTGAATCAATGGCAACGATACACGAGAGATCATCTGATCCAGCGCCGAAGAGACGACAACACATATTAATAAAAGCAGTATTAATTCAAGCAGTTCCATATGTGATCCTTAATCCTCCGGCGACCAGGACTCCTGCACTTCAGCAATCCTGATCTCACCATCTGTTAACGCAGCAACCTGATATTCATCCTCATAAACGATCTCACCGGGAAAATTTGTAAAAACCAGATAATACTCATGATGATATTTTTCCAGCAGCCAAAGTGCCGGTCGGATCATTTTCATCATTTCCTCTGCTTTCTCAACCTTAAACCAGCAGATGACAGGCTCCTGTTTTTTACACTGCGGCGGCCAGGGAAGATGCTCTGCAAACCAGGAGTCGATCTCCATGTACAGATCTCTGTCCTCTTCTTCCATTGCATCATCCTGCACCAATTGCCAGCACATGCTGAATACGCCCTTTGCGTACATCGTATTTTTTGCCAGTTCTTTTCCCTGGATCCTGACATATTTATAATGAGTAAGATTGATCATATCCTTTCCCGCCTTTTCGATAAAAGTGCCACGGTTTCAACATTTGCCGTGCCGGGAAACATGTCCACACAGCAAAGCCGTCTGACCCGGTATCCCCCTGCCTGCAAAGGAACCAGATCCCGTGCCAGACTGGTCGGCTTGCATGAAATGTAAAGGATTGAATCCACATCATATGAAATGATGTGATTCAAGGCTTTCGGATGCACGCCGTCACGCGGTGGATCGAGTACGATCAGATCCGGTTTTTCCGTAATCTCATCCAATACTTTTAACACATCCCCTGCAAGGAACTCGCAGTTATCCAATCCATTCTTTTTCGCATTGATCCTGGCAGCATCCACTGCCTCTTCCACGATCTCAACACCGATCACCTTCTTGGCGGCCGGTGCGAGAAGCTGCGCGATCGTCCCTGTCCCGCTGTAGAGGTCATAAACGATCTTTTCAGATTCATCCAGTTCTCCTGAAATATACTCCCGCGCCGTTTCATACAGTACTTCCGCACCAAGAGAATTGGTCTGGAAAAAAGAAAACGGTGTGATCGTAAAGGATAATCCAAGGCAGGTTTCTTCAAAGGAATCCCTGCCATAAAGAATCTGTGTGCCTTCATCTTTTACCACGTCAGCCACGCTGTCATTCGTCGTATGAAGAATACCAGCAATCTTCCCCTCCAAAGGCAGTTTTAATATGAGATCTTTCCATTCGGTGATCAGTCCCGTTTCATACAGATTCGCTCCCGTTGTCACAAGATCGATCAGGATCTCTTCTGTATATGCTGCCTTTCTGACCAGAAGATGTCTGAGATACCCGTCATGCCGCATCCGGTGAAAATGAGGGATCTTCCGCTCTCTAAAATAATCTCCGGTTGCTTTTAAGATCATTCCAAAATCCGCATCCGCGATCCGGCATCCCGTTACGGGTACAATGTCATAAAAAGCGCCCCGCTTGTGCATTCCCACAGAAAGCGGTCCGCCTTTGTATTCATCCCCAAAGGTATATTCCATCTTGTTGCGGTATCCAAACTGCCTGGGGCTTTTCTTTATTCCCTCAAACAATTCATCCGCATCCGGCAGCACAGGGCGCAGCAGCGAAAGCACCTGCTCTTGTTTGATCTGAAGCTGCTTTTCATACGGAAGCGACTGATAAATACAGCCACCGCAGATTCCCGCATGAACGCACGCCGGTTTTGCCAATTCATCCCGGCCGGGCGTGACCACAGAAAGCAGATTCCCTTCAAACTTCCCATGTTTCTTTTTTGTAAGGCAAAAAGAAACCGTCTGCCCCGGCAATGCGTTTTTCACGGTCACCGGCTCCGGTTTTCCCTCTACATATACATGTCCTTTATTCGGAAAGGTGGTCTTTTCTACCTTCCCTTCATAAATTTCCCCTTTTTTCACGGATATTCCTTTTCATATACACAAAAGGACTGCCGCATATATCTTCATATGAGCAGTCCTTTTTACATGTTCAAGATTATTCAGACAACTATCTTTTATGCTTCGTCGTCTTCAAAAACCGGCTCTTTGATCTCAGCTACATCATCATCAAAGAAATCCTCGTCAAAGTCATCATCGAAATCATCAAAATCATCCAGATAATCCGGTCTAAAATAGCGGTATACGCAATACGCTACTACTGCTGCGATCGCAATCAGCCCGACAATGATCAGTATTGTCTTTAATTTGTCGTCTTCTTCTTCTCTTTTGATCAGTTTCGCCAGCCTGGATAATGCTGCCATATCCTCTACACTTCTCATAATATCCGCTCCTTTTTTGAAATCTAATGAACGCTCTTTATATAAGTAACCTTCATGTAACCGAGTTTATCATATCCGATTCATTTTTGCAAACTGTGCGAACATCTTTTTTGTGCCAAAATCATCAAAATCAACCGTCACTTCATAATCCCGGCCGCCAAGCACCATCGATGTCACAGTGCCCTCTCCAAACTTCGGATGTCGTACACGGTCCCCTTCATTATAATCCGGTTTTCCGGCCGCACCGGCATTGCCGATGTTCTTTGCTTTTGGCACGTCTGACGGTGCTTTGCTGCTCTTTGCTCTTGCAACGCCATACACATCCTCACTGCGAAAGCTCTTTCTGGCCTGTGCAAATCCACGGTTTGCCTGCTGATAAAGCGGCAGCGCATCTTCCTGGCGTCCGTTTCCGGTCAATAGTTTTTTCGGGATCTCAGCAAGGAAACGCGATACTTTATTATACTGCATTTCCCCCCGGGTCATTCTGGTTTTCGCACAGGTCAGTGTCAAACGTTTTTTCGCCCTGGTGATTCCCACATATGCCAGCCTGCGTTCTTCCTCCATCTCTGACTCATCATCTGCCGTGATCGTCATATAGCTCGGGAAAAGACCATCCTCCATCCCCGAAATGTAAACATTGGCAAATTCCAGCCCCTTTGCGCTGTGAAGCGTCATCAATGCAACATAGTCCTGGCCTTCTTCAAGATTATCAATATCAGCGACAAGAGATACCTCATCCAAAAACTCCGTCAATGTCGGATTCTCTGCCGTCTCTTCATAGTCTGTGATCTTATTTAAGAGCTCTTCGATATTTTCGATCCGCGCATCCGCTTCCTCATCATGCTCTGCGCGAAGGTCATCAATATAACCTGTCGCATCCAGCAGGTATTTCGTCATTTCCCCGATGCCGCCTTCTGCCAGCTGTGCCCTGCATACCAGAATGAAATTTGCAAAATCTCTGATCTTATCTGCTGCCTTTTTGATCGTCGGAATTAACTCGATCTGACGGCAAGCATCAAAAAACGGCATCCCCTGCTCATCTGCAAATTCCTGAATCCGGCCGATCGTCGTCGCGCCGATGCCGCGTTTTGGCACATTGATGATCCGGCGGACCGCCAGATCGTCCTGCCCGTTTTCAATCGTCTTTAAATAAGCCAGAACATCTTTGATCTCTTTTCTGGAATAGAAATTGATCCCGCCGATGATCTTATACGGAATATTGGCAGATACCAGTTTTTCTTCCAACAGGCGCGACTGCGCATTGGTCCTGTAAAGGATCGCGCATTCTCCATAGGAAAACTCATTTCTACGGACAAGTGATGAAATCTCATATGCGATATGCTCTGCTTCTTCATAAGCCGTATCAAACTGATAGAATCCGATCTTATCACCGGCTTCCTGATCCGTCCAGAGACGTTTTTCCTTCCGTCCCATATTGTGCGAGATCACAGCATTTGCCGCATCCAGGATATTCTGGGTGGAACGATAGTTCTGCTCAAGCTTGATCACCTTTGCATTTGGATAATGCTTTTCAAAATTCAGGATGTTTTTGATGTTTGCGCCGCGGAATTTATAAATCGACTGATCATCATCACCGACAACGCAAAGATTCTTGTATTTTCCGGCCAGCAGGCGCACCAACTCAAACTGTGCCGTATTGGTATCCTGATATTCGTCAACGGAAATATAGCGGAATCTGTCCTGATAATAATCACGAACCTCTTTATCCTGCTTTAAAAGCTTCACGCAAAGATAGATCAGATCATCGAAATCGAGCGCATTGCTCTTATGCAGGGTCTTCTGATACTCCTCGTATATATCAGCCTGCATCTTTTTGATAAAATCCTCCCCCGCCTGCTCTTTAAAAGCCTCCGGTGAGACCAGTTCATCCTTTGCAGATGAAATGGCGTTCAGGAAAAAGCGTTCTTTATACATTTTGGTATCGATCTTACGACGCTTGATGATCTCTTTCATGACGTTCTTCTGATCATCTGCATCATAGATCGAAAAATTCGTATCATATCCGATCCGGTCGATAAACCGTCTGAGAATTCTGACACAGGTCGAATGAAAGGTCGCAACCCAGATACTCTCGGATCCAAGACCGACAAGATCATCGATCCTCTCGCGCATCTCATCTGCCGCCTTGTTGGTAAATGTGATCGCGAGGATGTTCCATGGCGAAACATTGCATTCACTGATCAGGCGGGCGATCCGGTTTGTCAAAACCCGTGTCTTTCCGGAGCCTGCTCCGGCCAATATTAAAAGCGGTCCATCAACATGGAGAACCGCTTTCTGCTGCTCGTTATTGAGTTGCATAAACACTCCTATTCTTTCAACATACGATCAAAGATCATATCATAACCGTCTTTTCCATAATTCAATGAACGATTGACACGACTGATCGTAGCGGTAGATGCACCGGTCTTTTCTGCAATATCAAGATAAGTCTTTTTCTCCCGCAGCATGTACGCCACTTCAAAGCGCTGTGAGAGGGATAAAAGTTCATTCACCGTACACACATCTTCAAAAAAAGTATAGCATTCCTCTTTATCCTTAAGCAGCAGGATCGCTTCAAAAAGATGATCCACTGCCTCTGTTCGAATTGTTTTACTCATCTTGCACCTCCTGCCGCTCATTTTAACATTTTAACGTTGTAAAGTAAAGAGTTAAATCTACTATGAATCTCATTTAAACAAAGGATTGTAATTAATATATGAGAAGTACAGATCAAGATCAGTGTTTACGATCAAGCGCTCAGGGAAGTCTGCTTCTTTGATCAGATTCCACGCTTCCGTATGCTCACCCACTTCCAGATCAAGGTGTGCATCAGAATTGATGATGACCGGTTCTTCATACTGCTTACAGTATGTAAGCATCTTCATATAGTTTTCCCTGGCATTCTGACGATAATTGCGCTCCAGGAAGGAAGTGTTATTCACCTCCAACAGAACGTGATATGCCTTTGCAGCACGGACCAGCTCATCGTAATGCACCGGATATCTGCCGTCATCCGGGTGGCCGATGATATTAATATAGGGGTTCTGCATCGTCCGGATATAGGCCGTTGTGTTTTTCTCTGCGATCACATCTTCATCGGCATCTTCTATTTTCGTATAGGTTGGCGGATGAATGCTTGCGATCACAACATCAAGCTGCTTTAAGGTACTTTCCATCAGATCGATCTTACCTGTCCAGTCCAGAATGTTGACTTCAGCTCCAAACAGCGTCCAGAGTTCGTCACGGTTTCTTGGCTGAATCTTTAGATTCCTAAAGTAAAGCTCCCCACAGCTTCCAAGCATCGCCGGTCCATGCTCCGTAACCGCGATCAGTTTTAAATCTTTTTCTCTTGCCTGCGCGATCATCTCGTTGATGGAGTTATATGCATGCCCGCTGACAAGACTGTGTGTATGTGAATCTAATAAATCTATCATAATCCTTCTCTCTTTTTTGTATGTATTATTGTTCCAGATTACTGTCTTTTTCACAAAAAAGCAAGAATCAATTTATTTCTTTTCCCAACGATCGCAAATCTCATTGATCTGGTTCGCCAGCTTTTTCTGATCCTTATTTGCCATACCGGCACAGGAACGGACCAGTGCGGCAAGTCTTTGCGCTGCTTCTGCCAAAACAGGAAGAAGTTTTGCAGTCGACACAATGCTCTTCTTTGCCTTCCGCTTCCTGTCGCCAATCGCGATCTGCGTATTCGTCGTCAGATCAAAAACATCTCCACTGTACGGTGCGATTGCCGGAACACCGGTCGTCTCTGTCAGATGTACGGCAAAATTGTCAGTAACAACATCCTCACCGTGAACGACGAAGATACGCTTCGGTTTCTTCTCCATCCCTTCAACCCAGGCGGTCAGATGATCCCTGTCTGCATGTCCGCTGATTCCGGGAAGATTGATGATCTGTGCTGCAACATTGATCTTCTCACCGAACAGTTTTACCTCTGAAACACCGTTTAGCAGCTGGTTGCCAAGCGTACCCGGCACCTGATATCCGACAAATACAACACTGCTTTCAGGACGCCAGAGATTGTATTTTAAATGGTGTCTGATACGGCCGGCCTCACACATACCGGAAGCAGAGATGATCACGATCGGCTCCTCAACGAAATTGATCGCTTTTGAATCATCACTGGTAACGGAAACCTCAAGTCCCTGGAACCGGATCGGATTGACCCCCTGCCGGATCAGTTCAACATCTTTCTGCCGGAAGCATTCCAGCACGTTGCGATTGAAAATATTGGTCGCTTCAACCGCCATCGGGCTGTCAACATATACTTTAAACCCTGCAAAGTCAGGCAGAAGCTGACGCTGCTTGATCTCGCGCATGTAGTAAAGCATTTCCTGCGTTCTGCCGACTGCAAATGCCGGGATCACAACATTTCCTCCTCTTTGGAATGTCATCTGCAGGATTTTCGCAAGCTCTACCGCATAATCCGGCGGTGTATCGTGCAGGCGGTCACCGTAAGTTGACTCGATGAACAGATAATCCGCATCTTTTGGCACTTCCGGATCACGGATCAGCACACGGTTCCCATTTCCAAGGTCACCGGAAAAGACAAGCTTCGTCTCCTCTCCATCCTCTTTTACTTTGATCTCAATAAAGGACGAACCCAGAAGATGGCCTGCATCACGGAAGCACAGCGTGATCATTTCATTGACTTCCACATCCTGGTCATAATCGCAGGGAACAAACAGCGTGAGCGCATTTTCCGCATCCTCTACACTATAGATCGGTTCCACCTTAGCACTTCCGGCACGCATCGCTTTTCTGTTCTTCCATTCCGCCTCCTGCTCCTGGATGTGGGCACTGTCCTTAAGCATGATCACACAAAGCTGTGTTGTTGCATTGGTTGCAAAGATCTGACCGCGGAAGCCTTCTTTGTATAACAATGGAAGCAGACCGGAATGATCAATATGGGCATGTGTCAGAAACACTGCCTCAATATCGGACGCGGATACCGGCAACCTTTGATTCTCATAAAGATCCGGGCCCTGTTCCATACCGCAATCCACCAGATAATGTTTGTCGCCAACCGTAATCATATGACAGCTGCCTGTCACCTCATGTGCTGCGCCTATAAAACTTACTTTCATATCCTGCACCCTTTCTTTTTATCATTCACATTCACTTGAAAGCAAATGATTGACATATTGTGTCGCTGTTCTTCCCGAAATACCGCCATGCGAAAGTTCCCATTTATTTGCACCGGCAAGCAGTTCTTCTTCCTCCATCTCGATACCGGCTTCTTTTGCAAGATGTTTTACGATCTCGAAATACTCTTTCTGTGATGGTTTTCCATAGAAGATCGTAACACCAAATCGTGCAACCAATGAGAGCTTCTCCTGCATCGTATCGGAACGGTGCATTCCCTGGCTGACCTCAACGTCGTTTCTGTCATTCCATGTCTCTTTGATCAGGTGTCTGCGGTTTGATGTTGCATAGATCAGAATATTGTCCGGTTTTGTCTCAACACCGCCCTCGATCACAGCTTTCAGGAATTTATACTCGATCTCGAACTCTTCAAAGGAAAGATCATCCATATAAATGATAAACCGGTAATTCCTGTTCTTGATCTGTGCGATCACATTGGAAAGCTGTCCGAACTGGTGCTTATAAATCTCGATCATCCTGAGCCCCTGATCATAGAACTCATTGACGATCGCTTTTACGCTGGTCGACTTCCCGGTTCCCGCATCCCCGTAAAGCAGTACATTGTTGGCCTTGGCACCGCGCACAAAAGCACGTGTGTTTTCCACCAGTTTTTCCTTCTGCAGCTCATAGCCAACGAGGTCTGTAAGCATTACGGTGTCCATATTATTGATCGGTAAAAATGTAAGATCACCGCTTGTATTCTCCCGGATCCGGAATGCTTTATTCAGGCCAAACATGCCAACGCCAAAATCTTTATAGAATCCTGTAACGATATCAAAAAAATCCTCTGCCGTATCCGCCGTTTCCAGCCGCGCCGACAGTGCCTGCACCTTTTCGCTGACATTGTGATTGTACATCAGATCCTTTTTCTGGATCGACTGATAGTTTGAGATCATCGAAAAGCAGTCTATACCAAGCGCCTCTTCGATCGGTTTGAAATCATAATCAAACAGCGCCTTCATTACCGCAAAATCATTTGTCGCGAAGTGATTTACACTACCGTTATTGGCACCAACCTTTTCACAGGTCAGTGAAAACGGATTCTCATTCATGATGAAAAACCAGGTCAGATAGTTATGCCACAGATTTTTATCAAACCCGTAATCCGTCGCTACCATCAAAAGATGCTTCACGGCAGTATAAACCTTTTGTGTCAGCTTCGCCGGAGAGCTCTCTTTTTCTTCAAAATCACGAAAAATCTCGCCCATTTCATAAAGCACACTGGAATGGTCAAGATCTCCGTACATGATCAGCTTCGCAATTTCCCGATACATCTTCTGCTCCTTATAATTCAAGAATATTTCCTGATATCATCATAACATATTCAAAATCGAATGGCACTCAAAAAAACGCTGCATTTGTTTTTTCACAGGAAATCCCTTATAATACCCCCATGGGATATATGTCAATGTTTAAACCAAGAAAAAAACAATCTCTCTGGGATGATGATGACGATTGGAACAAAGACGGGGATGAAAATGAAGAGGAAGAAGTTCCCGAACCTGCCTTCCCGCTTTCTGCTGTTCCTACTGTAGCCGTTTCGATCGCGATCTCGCTCGGATTGAATTTTATCGTGCTTGGTGTTTTCGGTCTGATCGCATATACAGTGACAGACGGACACTCCATTCTGCACAAGCTGATCCTGTATATAAGTATTCTCGTGCTTGTCACAGGCTGCATCAGCTTTCCTTTTGGTGTGCGCCGTTACAAGTATCTCGCCCGATTCTTTCGCTACATCGGATGGATCGAGCGGCGGACAGAGGTTTCTGTACAGGAACTGGCAGAAAAAGCCAATCTGTCACCGGATGATGTCAGGAAGGATCTGCATAAGGCATTCGTTGATCAGCTGTTGCCCGAAGGGCATATGAATGAAGATCGTACGATGCTGTATCTGACAAATGAAGCATATGAAAAGGCAGGGTCGCCATGACCCTGCCTTTGTTGTAGCTTATGTATCAACTAACGGATTGCTCCGTGTTTCACACGTAAGATGTATCAGCTCCGTGTGGCTCCGTTGCTTCGCAACTCCCACCACACTACAAGTTTTCGCAACACGATCCACTCGTTTCACTTCGTGAATCTTCATTGCTCAAACTTGTTGCCCCTCGCAATAAAAGAGAAGTCTCGTGCAAGCACGGACTTCTCTTTTGCAGCTCGAGAGCTGATACATCTTAATATTTGAAGAATCCTTCTCCTGTCTTGCAGCCAAGCTTGCCTGCACGAACCATCTTTCTGAGAAGCGGTGACGGACGATATTTGGAATCGCCTTCTTCGTTGTAGATAACTTCCATGATCGCCAGGCAGATATCCAGACCAATGTAATCTGCAAGATGCAGCGGGCCCATCGGATGGTTGCATCCAAGCTTCATAGCGGTGTCGATGTCTTCTGCATTTGCAACACCTGCTGCCAGAACGCAAACTGCCTCGTTGATCATCGGAACCAGGATACGGTTAACAACAAAGCCTGCTGCCTCGTTTACTTCTACCGGAACCTTGCCGATATCTTCTGAAATCTCAATAACTTTTGCTACCATCTCATCTGTGGTTGTCTCGCCTCTGATAACCTCGATGAGCTTCATAACCGGTGCCGGATTGAAGAAATGCATGCCGATGACCGGACGGTCAAGGCCATTGCTGATCTCTGTGATGGACAGGGATGATGTATTGGTTGCGAAAATGCAGCCAGCCGGAACGATGTCCTGCAGCTCTTTGAATGTCTGCTTTTTGATATCCATAACTTCAAGTGCAGCCTCTACGATCAGATCTGCTTCTGTACAGATATCTTTCACACCTGTTGTGATCTTTGCAAGAACAGCATCTTTAGCAGCTTCTTCCATCTTTCCTTTGGAAACAGCTTTCTCAAGAGATTTCTGAATCTTAGCTTTACCTCTGTCAGCAAACTCCTGATTGATGTCGCACAGATATACTTCATATCCGTCTTTTACTGCAAACGCCTGTGCAATACCGCTACCCATCGTACCTGCACCGATAACTCCAACTTTCATGGCATCTTTCCTCCTTTAAAATAACTTACGTTGCTAATCGATTCCCAAACCCCGGCCATCGTTTTCAAAACAATTCCGGTTACTGTTTGGAAAGCTCTTAATTACATTATAAAACACTTTTGCTAAAAGTAAATAGGAAAACGGAATATTTTGATATTTTTTTAACACATTTGGTAGTACCAATTTGCTTTTTTGCTGTTTCCCGTTTTTACACAACGAAAAAAGACCCCGAACCTCTGTTAGAGATTCGGGATCTTTCTATTTCGTAAGAATCAAACAGCGAACTTACAATTAAGCTTTTTCTACGATTGTAGCGCAGCCCATACCACCGCCGATGCACAGTGTAGCCAGTCCGTATTTAACATCCTCTTTCTTCATCAGGTGAAGCAGAGTAACAAGGATACGGCAGCCTGAAGCACCTACCGGATGTCCAAGAGCGATTGCACCACCGTTGTGGTTCAGTTTCTCTGACGGGAAGCCCAGTTCTTTCTGAACTGCTACAGACTGAGCTGCAAATGCTTCGTTAGCCTCGATGATGTCGATATCATCCATTGTCAGGCCAGCTTTAGCCAGAGCTTTCTTTGTAGCCGGAACCGGTCCGATACCCATGATCTTCGGATCACATCCGCCAAGAGCACCAGCAACGAATGTAGCCAGCGGCTTAACACCAAGCTCAGCAGCTTTCTCTTCGCTCATCAGGACAACTGCTGCAGCACCGTCGTTGATACCGGAAGCGTTACCAGCTGTTACCAGACCGCCTTCTTTGCCTGAGCAGCAACGAAGTTTGGAAAGAGACTCAGCTGTTGTACCCGGACGCGGACCCTCATCCTTTGTGATCATAACGGTTTCTTTCTTAACTTTAACCGGAACCGGAACGATCTCTTCGTCAAATGCGCCGCTTTCCTGAGCTGCTACTGCTTTCTGCTGAGAAGCTGCTGCAAACTCATCAAGCTCTTCACGGGTCAGGCCCCACTGATCGCAGATATTTTCAGCAGTAATCATCATGTGATACTGATTGAAAGCATCCCACAGTGCGTCGTTGATCATGCAGTCCATCAGAACGCCATTGTTCATTCTGTAACCAAAACGTGCTTTCGGCAGTGCGAACGGAGCCATGGACATGTTTTCCATACCACCTGCTACAACGATGTCAGCCTGATCAGCCATGATCATGTTAGCTGCTTCGTTTACACACTTCAGACCAGAACCGCAAACAACGTTCAGTGTGAATGCCGGAACCTCATCCGGAAGTCCTGCTTTGATGGAAGCCTGGCGAGCCGGGTTCTGGCCCAGACCAGCTGTGATTACACAACCCATCATTACTTCGTCAACCTGCTCCGGCTTGATGCCTGCACGGTTAACTGCTTCTTTGATAACAATTGAACCAAGCTCTACTGCCGGTGTGTTACCGAACTGACCGCCCATTTTACCGATTGCTGTACGACATGCACTAGCGATTACTACTTTTTTTGCCATTTTTCTTCTCCTTTACCACTAAGTTAAACGTCTTTACCGGGAAGTCTTTTTACAAACTCTCCAGACAAAAACAATATTATCACCATTAGATGTTATTTGCAACAAACGAAGGAAAAAACTTCTGAATAAAATTAAACAAAAAATGGTATATGGTTTTACTTCATATCGCTACATGACTGCAAAGTAAGCAGGAAACCAAACGGTAAGCCCGATCACCTGATCTCTTCTTTGCCACCCATGTATGGACGAAGCACTTCCGGGATCCGGATGCTGCCGTCTGCCTGCAGATTGTTCTCTAAAAATGCGATCAGCATACGTGGCGGAGCTACAACCGTGTTGTTTAAAGTATGTGCAAAATATTTGCCGTCTTTTCCCTTAACACGGATCCTTAAGCGTCTTGCCTGTGCATCACCCAGATTCGAGCAGCTGCCGACTTCAAAATATTTTTTCTGGCGCGGTGACCATGCTTCCACATCAAGCGATTTTACTTTAAGATCTGCCAGATCTCCTGAGCAGCACTCCAACGTACGGACCGGGATATCCAGTGTGCGGAAGAAATCTACAGTGTTTTTCCACAGCTGATCGTACCAGTACGGAGAATCCTCCGGCTTACATACGACGACCATCTCCTGCTTTTCAAACTGGTGGATTCTGTAAACACCACGCTCCTCGATGCCGTGGGCACCCTTTTCCTTACGGAAGCACGGAGAATAGCTTGTCAGCGTTCTCGGAAGGGAATCCTCCTCCAACATCTGATCGATAAAGCTTCCGATCATGGAATGTTCGGATGTACCGATCAGATAAAGATCTTCGCCTTCAATCTTATACATCATCGCATCCATTTCCTCAAAGCTCATAACGCCGGAAACAACAGCGCTGCGGATCATGTATGGCGGGATACAATAGGTAAAGCCGCGGTCGATCATAAAGTCTCTTGCGTAGGAAAGAACAGCAGAATGCAGTCTTGCGATATCTCCCTGCAGATAATAGAAGCCATTTCCTGCCACTCTTCCGGCCGATTCAAGATCAATACCCGCAAACTTCGCCATGATCTCTGTATGATACGGCACTTCAAAATCCGGTACGACCGGCTCGCCAAAACGCTCGATCTCAACATTCTCACTGTCATCTTTACCGATCGGAACGGACGGGTCAATGATATTCGGGATACGCATCATGCGGTTTTTGATCTCCTCCTGGAGCGGGCCTTCCTGCGCCTCCAGTTCCTCAAGGCGTGCGGCAAATTCAGCGACCTTTTTCTTCACTTCCTCTGCCTCTTCCTTTTTGCCCTGTTTCATCAATCCGCCGATTTGCTTTGAGATCTGATTCCTTTCGGCACGAAGTGCATCCGCCTCCTGCTGTGTGGCACGAGCCTTTTTATCCAGTTCAAGCACTTCATCTACAAGCGGCAGCTTTGCATCCTGGAATTTCTTTTTGATGTTCTCTTTTACAAGATCCGGATTTTCTCTGATCAGCTTTATGTCTATCATGTCATCCTCCTCTATCATAAACCAACACTCCCGAAACCGGATCAGGGTTTCGAGAGTGTATTATCCATTAGATCAGCGGGTACTTATCGGTCAGTTCTTTTACGATCGCACGAGCTTTCTCTACGCCTGCTTCACCTTCTAAGATCACGATTGAGATTGCTTCTGCCACACGGTCCATGTCATCTTCTTTTAAACCGCGGGTCGTAGCGGCCGGTGTGCCCAGACGGATACCGCTGGTAACAAACGGAGACCTGGGCTCGTTCGGGATCGTATTCTTGTTTGCGGTAATATGTGCATCGTCGAGAAGCTTCTCTACTTCTTTTCCGGTTTTATCAAGCGGTGTCAGGTCGATCAGCATCAGATGGTTGTCTGTACCGCCTGAAACAAGTGAGATACCACGCTTAAGAAGACCGTTTGCCAAAGCCTGCGCATTGTCAACGACCTGCTGCTGATATACCTTATACTCATCTGTCAGTGCTTCCTTCAGACATACTGCTTTTGCCGCAATGACATGCATCAGCGGACCGCCCTGTACGCCCGGGAAAACAGCTTTGTTAAAGTTGAAGTTGTTCTTCTCCATGGATGCCTTGGAAACAAGGATCATACCACCGCGCGGACCTCTCAGTGTCTTATGTGTTGTTGTTGTGACAACATCTGCATAATAGATCGGGTTCGGGAATACTTTTGCCGCAACCAGACCGGCAATATGCGCCATGTCTACCATCAGATATGCGCCGACTTTGTCTGCGATCTCACGGAACCGTTTCCAGTCAACGGTACGCGGATAAGCACTTGCACCTGCAATGATCAGCTTTGGCTTGCACTCCATCGCAATACGCTCAACTTCGTCGTTGTCGATATTGCCGTCAGCACCGACACCATACGGAACGATATTGAAATATTTTCCGGAGAAATTGACCGGACTTCCATGTGTCAGATGCCCGCCGTCGCTTAAGTTCATACCCATGACGGTATCTCCCGGCTCAAGAAGTGCGAACTGCACTGCCATGTTTGCCTGCGCACCGGAATGCGGCTGAACATTGACATACTCAGCATCAAAAAGTTCCTTTGCACGCTCAATCGCAAGCTGTTCTACAACATCGACGCACTGGCATCCGCCATAGTAACGTTTGCCCGGATATCCTTCTGCATATTTGTTCGTCAAAACACTTCCCTGTGCCTGCATTACTGCTTCGGATACCCAGTTCTCAGATGCAATCAGCTCAATATGCTCATTCTGTCTCTTCAATTCACTGTCTATAGCTGCTGCGACCTCAGGATCTGTGATTCTTAATTCTTCCATTGCGGTCATTTGTATCTCCCCTCATAGTGCTTGTGTTTGGTGGTTTATTACTATCGTATAAGCTGACGTGCTGCTCCGCAAGCGCTTATACGATAATCTTGTCGTCATGCTCTTTCTGCTTATTACGTTTTTTCTTTTTCTTCTTGCCTGCGTCTGCGCCATAGGTTACCTTGCTGGCTCTCGCATTGGCGATCTCATACCGTTTCTTATTCTTTTCTTTTCCGATCTTCGTCCGGAATACATACCAGAGCGACCCGGTAACGAATACGGATGAATATACACCGGCAATGATACCTGCGATCAACGGGCCGGAGAATTCACGGATCGATGAAACGCCCAGGATGAACAGACATACCAGCGTGATTAACGATGTGATATTCGTATTGATGGATCGTGACAAGGTCTCTGTAATACTCGTGTTGACGATATTCTTGTAATCCTCGTCCGAACCAATGCTCTCTGTTTGTATATGTTCGCGGACTCGGTCAAACATGACGATCGTCGAGTTGATCGAGTATCCGACAATGGTCAGCATACATGCGATAAATGTCGTGCCGACTGATGTCCAGGATAATGAGTAGAACACCAGAAGGATCAGTACGTCATGTACCAATGCCAGAACCGCAGCGCCTGCAAATCGGAGATCCTTAAACCGGAACCAGATGTAGATCAGCATACAGATCGTCGCGATGATGACTGCGCGGATCGCATCGGAACGCATCTCTGAACTGATGGTCGAGCTGATGTTTTCGTAAGTAATATCTTCTTCCGCAACACCATAGCTTTCCAGCATTACATTATTGAATTCCTGACGCTCATCCAGAGACAGGGTACGTGTCTTGAACTGTACGGTCGTACTGTCTTCTACCTTATTTGCCTGAACGTTACCGTCACCCGTAATCTCCTCGATCTGCGGAACGATCGTATCATCGATCTCTTCCAGCGTGTAATCTGTCTCAAAGGTGACATTCGTAGATGTACCGCCCATGAACTCAAGGCTGAAGTTCAATGGGTTGCCTTTGTTAGCATTGTGCACGCCCATTCCTGCAAGGCCAATCACGATCAGGCAGATCGGAATCAGGAAAAAGACCAGACGTCTTTTGACGATATCGATCGTCTTGCGCTGCTTCTTCACGCCGTAGAACTTAAGGTCTTTAAATCCGATCGCATGCAGCGAACGAAGGATCCAGCGTGTGATGACCAGTGCTGTAAACATCGAGACCGCAACACCGATCGCCAGGGTCGCTGCGAATCCGCGGATCGGACCGGTTCCGAAAATACCAAGAACTGCTGCCGCGATCAATGTCGTAATGTTACTGTCGACAATGGCAGATAAAGCCTTTTTGAAACCGATCTTAATCGCATTTTCGGTCGTTTGCCCGGCCGCCGTCTCCTCCCGGATACGGGCGAAGATGACGACGTTCGCATCGACGGCCATACCGATCGAAAGGATGATACCTGCGATACCCGGCAGGGTCAATGTAACATCATACAGATGTAACAGCGATACAACAATACCGGAATAGATCAAAAGCGCAAGTGCTGATGCCAGACCCGGAATCCAGTATATAAAGATCATGAATGCCATAACGATCAATACGCCGATCGCTGCTGCCTTGATACTCGTTGAGATCGCGTCTGTACCGAGCTGTGCCCCTACTACCTTTGACTCCAACTCCTTCAACGGAAGAGAAAGAGAACCGATTCGGATCGAGGATGCCAGCTCATTTGCTTCTTCCAGACTGCTCATACCATTGATGACGCATTTACCGTCCGTGATTGCTGTCTGAACAACCGGCGCGCTAATGACTTCATCATCATATACGATCGCGATCTGATTGCCGATGTTCTCACTCGTGGCAGTCGCCCATTTCTCAATCGCATCATTATTTAATGTCAGCTCAACGACATACTCACGTGCTCCAGTGGTCTGATCCTCCTGCTGTGCGCCCTGCGCATCTGCAACGTCGTTACCGTTTAACACAACGGTTCCGTCCATTGTCATAAAGGAAAGACTACCCGGAGAACCGAGGTCCTCTAAAATCTCAGCTGCATTGGAAACACCCGGGATCTCAACGGTGATACGGTCATCACCAACCTGATAAACCTGTGCTTCCGTACTGTAACCCTCTACACGCTTCTGCAGCTTATAGATGGTATCGTCCATATCTTCCTTGGTCGGCTCTCCATCTGCATCCACCTGATACGTGATGCTGACACCACCGGCCAGATCCAGACCCAGCTTAACGCCCTCTTCACGGTCTTTGTGCATCGTTCCTCTCAGAACCCCGAAGGAAAAATATCCCAGCGCGACAATGATCGCAAGGAATATTACCAAAAGGATGGCACCTGTTCTCTTTTTCATACTCTTAACACTCCTCTTGCGCCATCGCGTCAGCGACCTTTAACATGATCGCACACTCGACGCGTTTTTTCTGCAGCTCACATCCCAGCTGATAAGTTCCGCTGATCGTTCCATGGAAATTCCATGAATTCGCCGCACAGCCTCCGCTGCAGTAGAACCGTGCGAAACAATCTCTACAGTCTTCCTTTGCATAGACATTCAGCGCCTTAAACTCACTGACAAGGTCGGTTCGCTTCACACCTTCCTCTACGTTGCCCATGCAAAATGCTTCATTGCCGACAAACTGATGACACGGATACAGATCTCCCCATGGCGTAACCGCCAGATACTCTGTGCCCGATCCACAGCCCGACAAACGCTTTGCCACACATGGCCCGCCTTCCAGATCGATCATGAAGTGGAAAAAGTTAAATCCCTTTCCATCTTTTTTTCTTTTGATCATCTCATCCGCCAGACGGTCATACTCACTAAGCAGTTTCGGCAGATCATCCTCTGTCAGTGCATAGTCACACGTCGGCTCTGCCACGACCGGCTCCACCGAAATCTGGTCAAACCCCTGATCTGCCAGATGAAGAACATCCTCTGCAAAATCCGGATTAAAATGCGTATATGTGCCGCGCACATAATAACTTTTTTCTCCCCTGCTTTTTGCAAACTTCTGAAACTTCGGCAGGATCAGATCATAACTACCCATACCGTTCCTGGTCGGACGCATTTTGTCATTGACTTCCTTTCGTCCGTCAATGCTCAAAACCACGTTTGACATCTCACGATTACAGAACTCCTCAATCTCCTCGTTCAAAAGAACGCCGTTTGTCGTCAGTGTAAACCGGAAGTTCTTATCATGTGTCTTTTCCAGCTCCCGGCCATAATGAACCAGTTCTTTTACAACCTCCCAGTTCATCGTCGGTTCCCCGCCGAAAAAGTCTACTTCCAGATTTCGTCTGCCGCCGGAATTCGCCACCAGGAAATCCAGTGCCTTCTTTCCGACTTCCAAGGACATCAGCTCCCGATGTCCGCCATGATACTCTCCCTCTTCCGCAAAGCAATATTTGCATGCAAGGTTACAGTCATGCGCGATATGCAGACACAACGCCTTGACAACCGTCGGACGATCTGAAAATGAATCGATATACGGTTCATAGTCATCTTCCGTAAAAAGCGTCCCCTGTTCGATCAGTTCCCTGATCTCGGCACAGCTTTCACGAATCTCTTCCTGTGTATATCTCCCGGACAGAAGCTCACAGATCTCATCTTCTGTTTTTGTTTGAAAAAACGGCAGGATCTCGTAAGTGACATCATCTGTCACATGTACAGACCCGCTGTTAATATCCATCACGATATTATAACCGTGACTCTGATATTGATGGATCAAATGCTCCCCTCCTGCATAAACATGTAAAAGACCGCATGCCTGGCATACGGCCTAACACAAAACCCCATTACGTTGCTAAAGATTACTTTTTCTGTTCGCAGCTCTGGTTCCCTACTGTGCAGGAAGTCTTGCATGCGGACTGGCAGGAAGTCTGGCACTCACCGCATCCGCCTTTTTTTACGGACTGCTGCAGATTTCTGGTGCTTAATGTCTTGATGTGTTTCATCTCGTACGCACTCCTTTCCTATTATTTATCCCATTCCGGGAATATGTGCTCATACATTGACGAGTATAGCATACTCTCATTCGGAAAGAAAGTATTTTCTCATTAGAAAACACTTGAAAATAATGCCACATTCCCGTCAAACTTGCCAAATCAGAAAAGTTTCGATATATTACTCTCATGAGTTCTGAAATCATTATAAAAATCATTATCCTGATCATCCTGATCGCTTTATCAGCATTCTTTTCCTCATCGGAAACGGCGCTGATGACTGTCAGCGAGATCAGAATGCGTACACTGTCAGAAGAAGGAAACAAGCGGGCCGCACGGGTCCTGAAGCTGAAAGAACAGCCTTCCCGTATGCTTTCCGCGATCCTGATCGGCAATAACATCGCAAACCTGTTTGCGTCTTCCCTGACAACATCCATCATGCTTGCGCTCGTTGGGAGCCGCGGTGTGGCGATCGCGACCGGCGTTCTGACGCTCATCGTTCTGATCTTCGGCGAGATCACACCGAAAACCATGGCGACCCTTCGCGCAGAACGTATGTCGATGCGCGTTTGCGGCATCATCTACGTCATCATGACGATCCTGACGCCGGTGATCTTTATCATCAATCTCCTGGCGAACGGCGTTCTACGTCTCCTTGGTGTGGATCCTTCCAAAAAGAAAGAAGGTATGACAGAGCGCGAGATCCGAACGGTCGTTGATGTCGGACAGGAAAGCGGCGTCATCGAGGAAGAGGAAAAAGAGATCATCAACAACCTCTTTGACTTCGGTGATGACCAGGCAAGCGAGATCATGATCCCGCGTATTGACATGACGATGTTTGACATCGACGCGACACTCGATGATGTCCTTGCTGTGTTTCGTGAAGAAATGCATACCCGCTTCCCGATCTACGAAGATTCCACCGACCATGTCGTCGGCATTCTAAACATTAAAGATTTGCTGCTCAAAGATTTTGATCAGTTTTCCCTTCGGGAAGTCATGCGCGAACCGTTTTTTACTTATGAATCAAAAAACAACGCCGAGCTGTTTATGGAAATGCGTGAGGAGCGCGTCGGCATGGCGATTGTGTTAGACGAATATGGCGCTTGCGCCGGCATGGTCACCTTAGAGGATCTGCTTGAAGAGATCGTCGGCGAAATCCAGGATGAATATGATACGGACGAAGAAGCACCCTGGTCGCAGATCTCTGAAAAGGAATACCTCGTTGATGCTTCCTATAATCTCGAGGACTTCTGCCACGACTTTGATCTCTCACTCGTATCAGAGGATTATGATTCCCTCGGCGGGTACCTGATCGGATTAACCGACCGGATTCCCGAGGTGGGTGAAACCTTTATCGAGGAAGATGGGACGATCTTTAAGGTGCACGCAAAAGACGGAAACCGGCTTGAAAAAATCTATGTAAAAATGCCCTAGGGTGTATCCCCGGGGCATTTTTTCTTTCTATAATCTCTCCAGTTCTTCCAGCCACAGTCTGGATGATGCATCAGACGGCATCCTGAGATCCCCGCGCGGCGAAACCGCTACAGATCCGACCTTCGGTCCGTCCGGCAGACAGGAACGCTTAAACTGCTGGCTGAAGAATCTTCGGTAGAATGTGTTCAGCCATTTCAAAATGGTCTCATCTTCGTACTCTCCGTCAAACGCAATCTTTGCAAGACGGAGAATTTTTTTCGGCGAAAAGCCAAACCGCAGCACCTGGTACAGGAAGAAATCATGCAGCTCGTAAGGACCCACGATATCCTCTGTCACCTGGCTGATCTGTCCCTCTTTTGGCGGCAGAAGTTCCGGGCTGACCGGCGTATCCAGAACATCATATAATACAGCTGCAAGCTTTTCATCCTCACAGGTATCCGCATAATACCGGATCAGATGACGTACCAGCGTCTTCGGGATCGAGCCGTTCACGCCATACATCGACATATGATCTCCGTTATAGGTCGCCCATCCAAGCGCAAGCTCTGAGAGATCGCCGGTGCCGATCACCATGCCGCCGCATTGGTTTGCGACATCCATCAGAATCTGTGTCCGCTCTCTCGCCTGGGAATTTTCATAAGTGACATCATGATTGTTGATATCATGCCCGATGTCTTTAAAATGTCCTGTCACCGCGTCACGGATTGGGATCTCGCGAAAGGTTGTGCCCAGATCACGGATCAGGGAAACCGCATTGTCGTAGGTGCGGTCTGTCGTCCCGAATCCCGGCATTGTGATCGCCTGAACGCCTTCTCTCGGAAGGCCCAGGATATCAAATGCGCGTACGGTCACGAGCAGCGCCAGTGTCGAATCAAGTCCGCCGGAAATACCGATCACAGCTGTTTTTGCATTGGTATGTTCCAGGCGTTTTACCAGTCCCATCGCCTGAATGTTTAAGATCTCGTCGCAGCGCTCATTCCGGTCTGCCATGTTTTTGGGAACAAACGGCGAAGGATCGATCGAACGGATCAACTCTGTTTCCTGCATTTCCAGATCAAACGGGATCTCTTCATAGTATTCATCAGAATAGGAAAACGTCGTTTTCTGAATCCTGTCATGCATGACGCGTTCGAGGTCGAGATCTGTCACGACCGTTTCATTCGCAAAACGCTTTGCTTCTGCCAGGATCGAACCGTTTTCAGCGATCATATTGTGTGCGGCGTAGACGACATCCTGCGTGGATTCGCCAAGTCCCGCGCTCGCATAGATATAACCGCAGTAGAGCCGTCCTGACTGTCCGCAGACCAGATCGCGCCTGTAACCGGCTTTCCCTGTGATCTCATCGCTTGCGGAAAGATTTGCGATCACAGTCGCTCCTGCCAGCGCATGTCGAATGCTCGGCGGCGACGGCACCCAGAGATCCTCGCAGATTTCCGCTGCGATCTTCAGATCCGGAACCTGCGTGCAGGCAAACAAAAGATTGGTTCCGATCGGCACACTCACGCCCTCTTCCAGCTCAATATCTTCCGGCTCTTCCATCCCTTCCGTAAAATACCGTTTTTCGTAAAACTCATTGTAGTTCGGAATATTTTTCTTTGGAACCAGCCCAAGGACTTCTCCGCCGCTGACAGCCGCTGCTACATTATAGAGCTTTCCTTTGAAAACGATCGGCAGTCCGACAAACACGATCACAGAAAGCCCTGTCGTATGCTTTGCGATATGCAAAAGCTGCTTTTTCGCCTCATCGAGCAGAATCTTTTGGGAAAACAGATCCCCACATGTGTATCCTGTAATGCAAAGCTCCGGAAATACCAGCACCTGAACTCCATCCTCCGCTGCTTTCGTGATCATCTCGCGGATCTGGGCGCCGTTATATTTTGCGTCCGCCACGCGCACCTTTGGTGTCAGCGCTGCTGCCTTGATAAAACCATCTTTCATAATCGACCGTCTCCTTTGATTTATTTCATACACTCACGTGCCACAAAATACATGCGTTCATCACTATCTTCCAGTGGCTTTCTGCCATCTTCCCCAAAAATACCAAGCAGTTCCAGCCCGGACTTCTGCAGCAACGATTTCACTTCGTCCGGACTCCAGGCCCGCTGGTAATGCGTTTCTACAAAACGCCTGTAGCGCTCTGTCTGTTCTTTTTCGTCCCGGACAAACAGCGTCAGATCATACTCATTGATCCTGCTTTCTTTATCAAAAAAGTTTTCCCAAAGGAATGCTGCCTCATCCCGGCTCTCACAGAACGAATTCTCTCCGAGGACAGTTTCATATTGATAGGGCGTTGTCATATCGAATACAAACAGCCCGCCCGGATCAAGATAATTATTCACAAGCTTAAAGACCTGCAGCAGATCCTCTTCTTCCAGGATATAATTCATCGAGTCACAGACAGATACCACCGCTGCCACAGTTCCGTAAAGTTCAAATGAACGCATATCCTGCTGGAGGTAGAGGATGTCTTTTTCCTCACTCTCTCTCGCCATATCCAGCATCTCTGCTGACGCGTCGACACCGATCAGATCGAATCCCTTTTTTGCAAACCGACGTGTCATCGCGCCAGTCCCGCAGCCAAGATCCAGCATGATCCCTTCCGTGATCCCGTACTCTTTTAAGATATCCGCATACAGCTCGCACCATTCATCATACGGCACGTTATCCATAAAAAGGTCATATACACTTGCAAATGTTTGGTAACTACTCATGTTTTCCTTCTCACGCACTCACGCTGATGATCTGCATCTGCAGCTTTGTCTCACCGCGCCAGGTGTTCAGCTCGGGGTAATAGCAAAAATGCAGCTTGACCCCGTCCCGGTACCGTCCCTGTCTCATTGCATCTGCTGTTATCTTATCATATTTTTCTTCGATTGCAGAGAAAAGATCTTCCGGGTCGCCAAAATAGATGGCTTCGACTTCATATCCCGGTGCAGGACGAAGCGTCATGCGTAACACGTTACGATTCTTCCCGATGATCCTACAAGACCGGATCTCCACATTGCGCTGCGCAAACACAGGCTTCTCATTTGCCTTCCCAAATGGCTCAAGCATCGAAAGCTGGTCGATCAGCGCAGTACTTACATAGCTCATCGGCATATCGACATCGATCCTTACTTTCGGGATCAGATCTGCTTCTGTCAGAGAACAAGACTCATTCAAGGCTGTCCGAAGCAAAGAGATGTTTTCTTCCGGCAGGGAAAAACCGGCCGCCATCGGATGCCCGCCATATTTTGTGAAAAGTTCTCCATGCCGGTTCAGTTCTTCAAACATCGAATACTGCTCGATGGATCTGCCCGATCCCTTTGCCCCGGCCTCTCCCTGTGTGATCACAAGAGACGGGCGATGATAACGTTCCCGCAGGCGTCCCGCCACGATTCCTGCAAGCGATTCATGGCAGTCCGGCAAATATACGACCAGCACACGCTGCGTCCCATATCCGTTTTCTTCAATCGACCGGATCGCCTGAAGCACCGCAGCCTCAGTCATTTCCTTTCTCTGCAGATTCAGATTTGTGACCTCGATCGCCATCGGAACTGCATCTTTTGTTTCTGAGCTTTGCAGGAGCTTTAACGAAAGCTGGGCTGTCTCAAGCCTTCCGCTCGCATTCAGACACGGACCGATCCGGAAGCCGACATGATAGGCTTTCAGTTCAGCATCTTCCAGGTCGTTCTGCGCGATCAATGCGCGCAGTCCGAGATTCTCAGTATGATTCAATGCTTCCAGTCCGAGCTTTGCAAGGAGCCTGTTTTCGCCCTGCAGATCCATCACATCACCGATCGTCGCAAATCCGGCATATTGATAAAACTCCTCTGCCTCGGATGCAGGGATCCCGCACTTCTCATACAACACCTGGATCAGCTTCATGGCAACCGCGCCGCCGCAAAGCCCCGGAAACGGGTAATGATCTTCCTCCTGTTTCGGGTTTACGATCGCATCCGCACCGGGTTTTCTTTCCATACGCTGACCGTCAACAACATCAAACGGCACTTCATGATGGTCTGTCACAACAACCGTCATTCCCAGGCTCTTCGCCAATGCGATCGGCTCGATCGCAGAAATCCCGTTGTCACATGTTACGATCGTATCCACTGCATCCTCTTTGGCCTGCAGGATCAGTGCCTCGTTAATCCCATACCCGTCTTTGATCCTGTCCGGGATCGCTGCGTCCGTCACAGCGCCGCATCTTGCAAATCCCTGCAGCAAAATATAAGACCCCATCACGCCGTCGATATCATAATCCCCGATGATCCGTATCTTTTTACCCGCAGAGATCTTTTCAGAAATAATCTCACTGGCCAGGTCGATATCTTTTAACAGGTGCGGATCATGAAGCGCTTCCTTTCCGCCGTACAGATAAGTACGCATCTCCTCTTCTGTTTTCATACCGCGATTGACAAGAATCCTTACGATCACAGGATCCACACCCAGTGCATTTGCCAATCCTTCGTAATCCGCACCCTTTCTTGTCAAAACCCATTTTTCTTTCATAAATGCCCCAATTCTATCGGATAGGAAAAACTGCCGACTTCCATACTCTCATATGAAAACCGGCAGTTCATCTTACAGTTCGCAGTTATTAACCGTACGCGGGAACGGTACCACATCACGGATATTGCCCATACCCGTCAGGTACATCACGCACCGCTCGAATCCAAGTCCGAACCCTGCATGTCTGGTCGTTCCGTATTTACGAAGATCCAGATAGAATCCGTAATCCTCTTCCTTTAATCCAAGCTCATGGATTCTTGTAAGGAGCTTGTCATAATCCTCCTCACGCTGGCTGCCGCCGATGATCTCACCGATCCCCGGGACCAGGCAGTCCATCGCCGCTACGGTCTTTCCGTCATCATTTAACTTCATGTAGAATGCTTTGATCTCCTTCGGATAATCAGTTACAAAAACCGGACGCTTGAAGATCTCTTCCGTCAGGCAGCGTTCATGCTCTGTCTGCAGATCACAGCCCCAGGAAACCTTGTACTGGAACTGGTCGTTGCGCTTTTCAAGCAGCTCGATCGCCTCTGTATAAGTCACTCTTGCAAATTCCGAATCGAGTACATGCTGCAGGCGGTCCAAAAGTCCCTTGTCTACAAACTTATTGAAAAACTGCATCTCTTCCGGTGCATTCTCCATCACATAACGGATCACATATTTTAACATGCTCTCCGCTAGGATCATATCATCCTCCAGATCCGCAAACGCGATCTCGGGTTCGATCATCCAGAACTCTGCCGCATGACGTGTCGTATTGGAATTCTCCGCGCGGAATGTCGGGCCGAAGGTATAAATGTTTTTAAACGCCTGTGCATAGGTCTCACCATTCAGCTGTCCGCTGACGGTAAGATTCGCCGGTTTTCCGAAGAAATCCTGTGTATAATCCACTTTTCCGTCTGCCATCGGGACATCGGAAAGATCCAGTGTTGTAACGGCAAACATCTCACCGGCACCTTCCGCATCACTTCCTGTGATGATCGGTGTATGCACGTAAACGAAATCGCGCTCCTGGAAGAACTTATGAATCGCATAAGCGATCAGCGAACGTACACGGAACACTGCTTCAAAGGTATTCGTACGCGGACGCAGATGCGAGATCGTGCGCAGATATTCAAATGTATGGCGTTTTTTTTGCAGCGGATAATCAGGCGTAGAAGTGCCCTCGATCGCGATCTCTTCCGCTTGGATTTCAAACGGCTGCTTTGCCTGCGGTGTTGCCACAAGCTTGCCCTTTACGATCAGCGCCGCGCCGACATTGATCTTCTCAATCTCAGCAAAATTTTCAAGTGCGTCAGAATAGACAATCTGAAGCGGTTCAAAAAACGTACCGTCATTGATCACAATAAAACCGAAGTTTTTGGAACTTCTGATATTTCTGACCCATCCGCCAACCGAAATGATCGTATCAACATATTTTTCCTGATTCCGGAACAAATCCCGGATATTCACAAGATCCATCTTATTCTCCTTCCGCCGGCGCAGAACTGTCTGTGTTATCTGATCCCGGAACCGGCATCTTTGTCGTCACATCTGCAGCACCCATGACTGCTTCCAAAGCCTTATTCTCTGCATAACTTAAGATCATCTGACGCTGTCCGCCAAAGATTTCGATGATCTCATCTCTCTCCATACCATAATAGTTGGAATAATTAGAGATAAAGGAATTATACTCAGAAGTCTCCACTTCGATCTTCTGATCCTTGATGATCGCCTGAAGGATCAGACGCTCTACGACGCTGTCCTCGATATCCGGGCGAACTTGCTCAATATATTCATCCAGAGACATGCCATAATATGTCGTCATGAATTCTTCCAATTCCATACCGTATGTCTCAGCCTGCTTTGCCATACCGTCTTTTGCCTGCTCGATCTGTTTGTCAACCAGACCATCCGGAACCGTGACTTCACTGTCCGCAATAAGGTTATCGATCACAGCTGCCTGGATATCCTGAGACTGCTGGCTCTGATTCTCACTCTGCAGCTGCTGAGAGATCATGTTCTTGAACTCATCAACCGTAGAGACACCATACATCGTAAAGTTCTCAGCCACATAATCATCTGTCAGCTCATCATAGGTGATCGTCTTTTCTTCTGAAATGTTTTTCAGATTAATATGGAATACAGCATCCTTTCCGGCTACTTCATCACTTGCGTAGTCCTCCGGGAAGGTAACGTTGATATCGAATTCTGTTCCGACATCCTTGCCGACCAGCTGCTCCTCAAATCCTTCGATAAAAGAACCCGATCCGATCGTCAGATACTGATCTTCTGCCGTACCGCCGTCAAATGGTTCCCCGTCAATTGTTCCGCTGTAGTCAAGATTAACAATATCTCCATCCTCAACCGTTGTCTTATCGGTCGCCTCATGGACCGGGCTGTACATCAGCATATTCTCTGCGTATTCCCGAATCTGATCATCTGTTACCAGATAGGAATCCTCCAGCTTGATCTTCATGTTCATATAATCCTTCGGCAGTTTCACCTGATCGGCCGGATCATAGTCCAGTACAGATAAGATCTGACGTGTACCGATTGTCTCGTTTGTTGCCGAAGTGATACTGCTGAGTTCACTTCCTCTGGTGCCGCATCCGCCAAGCAATGTTGCTGCCGCCATAGCGATCGCTGCTGTTAATAAAACAATTCTTTTCTTCATGCTATTGCCTCTCTTGTCAAAAAACTATCCAATCTGATGTTGGTTCCTATATCAACCGCAAAATAAAAATGCGAAATAAACCATTGTTTTACAATATAGCACATTCAGTGGGGGATGAAAAGGCATAATTTGTGTTAAAAATGTGTCCTCTCACCTTGCCAATCCCTTACGGAAATGTTAGAATAGGCGCAGTATGACGATAAAGGAGGAAATGTTTTGAGCGTATCATTACTAGTTTCGATCATCGTTACTGCTGCAATCGTTGCAGCCTTTGCTATCATTTTGTATTTTCTGAACAAGCGCGCAAGCAAACGGCAGGAAGAGCAGCAGTCGCAGATAGAACAATACAAGCAGCAGGTTAACATGCTTGTGATTGACAAGAAAAAGATGAAGTTAAAAGAATCCGGTCTTCCGCAGGAAGCAATCGACGGCGTTCCGTGGTACAGCAAGCTGTTTAAAGTACCGATCGTTAAAGCCAAAGTCGGACCAAGGATCATGACCTTCGTTGCAGACGCACAGGTTTTCCAGATCATCCCGGTCAAAAAAGAGGTAAAAGCCACGATCAGCGGACTTTACATCACAGATGTTCGCGGCATCCGCGGCCAGCTTGAAAAACCGGTCAAGAAAAAGAACTTTTTCAGACGGCTGATGGGTGAAAAATAAAACAGATATCTTAAAATGTGCCAGGCATCCCTGCCTGGCACATTTTCTATTCCATTAATACGACTCAATATCGATCAGCTGCGTTCTGTCTACCCCATATGGCAGAATAGAATCCGCAAACGTGCGGAATTTATTCGCAGCGTCACTTACATAAAACTCATGCCGCTGACCATCTGCTCTTCCGGCACCGTCATTGGCTATGCCATTTTCTTCTAAGACACGTTCCAGATCCTTCGTTGTCTCATAAGCCGGATTGACCAGTGTCACATCCTCTCCCAGGATCTCACGAAGAAGAGAACGAAGCAGCGGAAAATGTGTACATCCCATGATCAGTGTGTCAATTCCTGACGCCATCAAAGGTTCCAGATACCGGCAGGCCACTTCTTTTGTCACAGGGTCCTTAAGCCAGCCCTCTTCTACCAGCGGAACAAAGAGCGGGCATGCTTTTCCAAACACCTGCGCCTTTGGATTATGCATATGGATCACGCGATTATACAGCTGACTTTCGATCGTACTCGATGTGGCGATCACACCGATCTTATCGTTTTTTGTCACTTCTGCCGCCACGCGGGCACCCGGTTTTACCACGCCGAGGATCGGGATGTCCAGCTCCGGTCTGATATCCTCTAACGCCTGTGCACTTGCAGTATTACATGCCACAACGATTGCTTTGACATTCTTTGTCTTTAAAAACCGAATGATCTGCCGTGAAAAACGGATGATCGTATCTTTTGATTTGCTTCCATATGGTACGCGCGCAGTATCACCGAAATAAATGATATCCTCATGCGGAATCTGCCGCATGATCTCACGCGCCACTGTCAGTCCGCCGATACCGGAATCAAAGACACCGATCGGCGCATACTTTCTGTCTTTTTTTGTATCTTCCATAGACCTTCCCTGTCTTACGGCTCCAGAGTACGCACCGTAATCTCCATCTTACATTCTGTTACATTTGATCCGCCGGACTCCATTCGATAGTTTGTAACAACACGAATCTCGTTTGCGTCTTCCAAAAGTCCTGCAACCTCATATGTACTCGTATGGATCACGATTGGGATCTGCCCGTATGGCGTAATGTAATCGGTTGCATGCTTTTTGTTTTCGGAAAACACCATCTTCGAGCGGATCGCTCCCTTTTGCCTGAGTTCCATCTGCTCTTCTGAAAGGATCAGATGGTTTTTGATCACTGCGTCTCCGCCTTCCTGAACCTCATCATACAGCACATGATATTTCCCGTTTTTGATAAAGCAGGTGCCTGGTGCAGAGGACGTCATTTCCTGCGCCGTCTGCCCGGGCACCTGATGGCTGCTCTTTAAGTCAAGCCTGATATTTCCTGTCATATTACTCCTGCTCACGGATGATATCTCTAACTGCCATTGCCTGATTATGCAGATGTTTATCAAGAAACTCTGCCGCCGCATCCTGATCCCCGCTTACAATGGCATCATACATCTGTCTGTGCTCTTTGATCAGCTGCGGAAAAATGCTGCTGTCCTTTAAATACTCCACGCGATAACGATACATCTGCTCCCGCAGATTATTTAAAATATTCAAAAGCTTCGGATTGTCTGCAGCTTTATAGATCACATCATGAAATGCCACATCTGCCTGTGCTGTCATCACGACATCATCCTGCTTTGTCGCATCCTCAAACAGGTGCATGGCTGTTTCCAACTCTTCAAGCTCTTCTTTGGTGATCAGTTCGCATGCTGTGCGCAATGCCAGATCTTCGAGTGTTTTTCGAATCATCAATACATCGATCAGATCCTTTTCCGTCATCTTTGCAACATGCGCGCCCTTACGCGGCACGATCTTTGCCAGCCCTTCTTTTTCCAGCATATGGATCGCTTCACGGATCGGTGTTCTCGAAACCCCGAGCTTATCAGCAAGCTGCAGCTCCATCAGACGCTCTCCCGGCTGCAGTTCTCCTGTCAGGATCGCTGTGCGGAGCGTCTGAAAAACAACATTTCTCAAAGGCAGGTATGCGTCCATTTTTAACTCAAGATTATCGGTCATCAAATCCTCCTTCCTACCGTCGGTTATGATGTATCTCTGACGTGTAAAGATTCTTCACCAATTCTGATGCCTTCAGTGCTTCATATGCTGCCTGGATATCTTTTTCCTCACGGAAAAGGCCAAAAACAGACGGTCCGCTGCCACTCATCATCGCATTCAGCGCGCCGTTTTCCATCATGATCTTTTTGATCTCTTTGATCACCGGATAACGGGGAATCGTCACTGTTTCCAGAATATTATCCATTTTTGCCGCAATACCGTTCATATCTTTATTCTGAATCGCTTCTATCATTCCGTCAATATCCGGGTGCTGCATCCCGTCATAAAGCTTCAAATTCTGATAAACCTCAGCCGTTGAAACCGAAACGCCCGGTTTTGCGATCAGGACAGGGCATTTTGGCATCGGCGGCAAAGCAGTAAGCTTCTCACCGATCCCCTCTGCAAGCGCCGTCCCCCGCATCACACAAAACGGGACATCCGCACCGATCTGGGCACCGACCTTCATCAGCTCTTCCTGTTTCAGGCCAAGCTTAAACATCCGGTTCATCCCAACAAGAACAGCTGCAGCATCTGAACTGCCGCCGCCAAGACCTGCCGCGACCGGAATAAACTTCTGCAGTGTGATCCGCACACCTTCCTTGATCCCATAACGTTCCTTCATGAGCGCAGCCGCTTTGTAGACCAGATTGTTCTCATCAACCGGAAGATAGTATAGATTTACCTCCACCCGGATCTTCGGAGAACGGGTCTTTTTAATCTCTACTCTGTCATAAAGGTGGATTGACTGCATGATCATTCTGACATCGTGATAGCCGTCTTCCCGCTTGCCTGTTACATCCAATCCAAGATTAATCTTCGCAAGCGCTTTCAAGCTGATATTATCCATAATGATATCCTCTATCTATAAGCAAAAATTGTTTTTTGTATACATTCCATGTATTATTTTACATACATAGTAATAGTCTGTCAACCGATGACATTTCCAACCAGACCGTACATCAGAAGGCTCATGATGATTGTCGCAATGCAGATTCCAAGCAGCTCTGCAACAACCGCTTTTTTGATCTTGACATCCAGAAGTGATGCCACCAAAGACCCTGTCCACGCACCGGTTCCGGGCAGCGGAATGCCGACAAATGCAACCAGTCCCCAGAACTCCGCTTTTTCGACACCGTCTTTTTTGGACATTGCCCGGTCTTCAATCTTTTGTGCGATTTTTCCGAGTCCCGGAATCTTTTTCAGCCATTTTAAGATCTGTTTGATGAACAAAAGCACGAACGGGATCGGAATGATATTTCCGACCACGCATAAAAAAATCGCCCGCCACATTGGGAGATCCAAAAGTCTTGCCACGATCAGTCCCCCGCGGAGCTCTAAGATCGGGCACATCGATATGATGAACACCGACAGTTCCCGCGGTATATGTGTACCGATCGTGGACATATACCAGTTTACAATCGCATCCATGTAATTGGCTACCTCCTCTAAATAACTGTAAGCAGGCGGAAATTTATACCGCCTGCTATCATTTCTCTAAAATCTCTTTGACTGCATTCAGGAACGCCCGCATCTGCGCATCCGTTCCAATGGTGATCCGAATATAATTGTCAATGCGCGGCTTTGCAAAATACCGGACATAGATCTTCCTTTTTCTCAATTCTTCGAACAGCTTCTTTGCCGGATATTCCGGATGGGTTGCAAAGATAAAATTTGATTTAGAATCCGGGAAAGAGAATCCCAAAGCAATCAGTTCTTCTTTGACCCATTCCCGCGTCGCCATGATCCTCTTACAGCATGTCTCAAAATATGGACGGTCTTCTACTGCCGCGACACCTGCTGCCAGTGCCGTCTGATTCATTGTATAGGAATTAAACGAGAATTTCACATCGTTTATATACCTGATCAGTCTTGCATCACCAAATGCAAACCCGATCCGCATCCCGGCAAGGGATCTGGACTTTGACATCGTCTGAACGACCAGAAGATTATCATATTTTTGTATCAAAGGCAATACGGAAACCGCACCAAAATCCACATATGCTTCATCGATGATCACCACAGAATCCGGATTGCTTTTGATGATTGCTTCAATCGCATCCACACCCATGCCGACACCTGTCGGCGCATTGGGATTTGGCAGGATCACGCCGCCGTTTTCTCTTTTATAATCAGCCGGATCGATCGTAAAATCATCCTTTAAAGGTATACATTCATACGGAATCCTGTAAAGGTCTGCCCAGACATCGTAAAATGAATAGGTAATATCTGGGAACAGGATCGGCTTCTCACTGTTGAAAAATGTCAGGAATGCCATAGCCAGAACGTCATCTGATCCGACTCCGACAAACACCTCTTCCTTTTTTACGCCATATTCCTTTGCGATCGCGGAAACCAGCACATCCGCACTTGGATCCGGATAGCGACGCATCCCTTCCTCCAAAACCTCACGGACCGCCACACGCACCGACGGAGAAGGCGGATAGGGATTTTCATTTGTATTTAACTTAATGATGTTTTGTTCCTTTGGCTGCTCACCCGGCGTATAAGGAACTACTGTGCGCACATTATCAGTCCAACTCATTTCATCAGTCCTCAGTATTTGACCAGTAGACAATGACCGGCGTTCCGACTTCGACCATGTCGTAAAGCTCTGCTGCCGCAGAGGTCGGCAGATTTACACAGCCGTGTGATCCGCTGTAAACATAGATCGAACCGCCAAACTTACCGCGCCATCTTGCATCATGCAGCCCCTGTCCGCCATTAAACGGCATCCAGTAGGAGACAGGAGAATGGTACTCGCTGCCGTCATCATTCCGTCCGTTCAGCGTACGGTTTCTCTGCTTGATATAAATCGAATACATACCGGGAGTCGTACCATGGCGTCGGGAAGTCTTTCCCGTTACGCAAGGTGTTTCCCATACAACCTCTCCGTTTTCCATCAGGTAAACGGTCTGTCTGGTCAGATCCACTTCAATATACTTGTCGCCGTATTCATGCTCTCCAAGGCTGATCGCCGTATGCTTCCAGCACGGCTCTCTTGTCACATCCTCTTTTGCTTCTAATTCTTCGAGCAAAAGTTCCTCTTCTGCCGTTTTATCCAGCTGCCATCCATAATATCCACCCGGAACGATCACCGTTTCGCCTGCATGGTTGACAAACTCCCGCTCCGTAAAGGATGTATCATATTCCGCTGCAAATGCATCGACAAAATCTGTAACATATTCTTCGTCAAAGGTGACTTCCAGGTCATCGCTGACATCGATCCACTGACGGATCACATTGCCATCGACCAGGAACGGATCCGTTCCTGCCATCTCATAGGTGATCGTCATACAAGCAATATCATTTACTTCTTCGAGCGCTGCAAGCGCTTCCGGTGAATCTGCTTTCAACTCCGGATCAATATAACATCCTTTCTCTGCAAGATTCACCGACGGTTCCATGCCGGCAACCGCTTCGTTGATCGCTGCATAAACATTGTCCGGAATCGCTTCCGTACCATAAACCTCATCTACGATCGTAAATGCCCCGTCAGTCATCGTCTCAGAGATCGTCGCGTTTTCTGAAGGGATCATCTGTGACTCATCCAGACAGTTCAATGTCGGGATCACTTCATTTAATGCATCGACATCATACTCTGCTATATCATCTAAATGGATCTCTTTGTCTTTGAACACATCGACAAACCAAAGCCCGGTTTTCTGATCGCTTAACGCGGTCTTTACCTTATCATCCAGCTTTGCCTGAACGCCAAAATCGGCACCTTTGAGTACTTCCGTCTGGTCATTCCGTTCTTCGATCGTCAGTGCATAGCCTTCCACATCAGCTGTCAAAAGCTCCTGTGCTTCTTTGTCCGTTTTCCAGGATACATCTACCTGGTTAACAGATGTTTTCGGCATGAAAAATGCTGTCTGGAACACAATAAATCCAGTCAGATACAAGCCAACGACTATGATCGCGCAGATCAAAAGTGCGATCAGTCCCTTTTTTTTCTTTTTTTCAATCGGTGCTGAAGCAGTCTCCCCACTGTCTTCATCTACGACTTCATCTTCAACTGTCTCTTCGATCTCTGATGTCTCATCAAACGGCTCATCAGCCGTATCTTTAGCCTCTTCCGGATCTATGACCTCTTCCTCAATTACTTCTTCTGCCTCTTCGACGATTTCCTCCTCGTCAGGCTTGTAATTATCCGGTGTAATCTCTCTCACAGCTCACATCTCCATTAATATATGAAACAACAACAGTATCAATATAGTATAAAAAAATCAAAAAGGCAATGCCGCAAACTGCAAAAACAGTGCACTTGATGCCATTTTAAACAAAATCTATTTGCATGGCACTAAAAATATGCTATACTTCTTTCGTTCGTAAAATCACGGGGTGTGGCTTAGTCTGGTAAAGCGCTCGTCTGGGGGGCGAGAGATCGCAGGTTCAAATCCTGTCACTCCGATATAAAAAAAGACTGTCGCGTACTGCGACAGTCTCAGACTGAAGACAAAGCCGCTCTAGGATACACATCCTAGAGCGCTTTTGCGTTTAAATATCATTTTGAAGTAAG
>SVDH01000032.1 GCA_015057865.1 Lachnospiraceae bacterium | reverse complement strand
CCCTTGATCTGGACCATTTCCATCTCAACAGATCCGCCTTCTTCAATATACACTTCCGTAACCGGATTTAAGATCCGTTTCCCTTCACCCGTTCCGGAGCCGTAGTGCTTTTCAACGTATTTCACCTTGGCATTCTTACCGACATAGAACCGATGGATCCCGTCATGCTGTGCATCCTGGTTTCCGCAGTTATCGATACCGCATCCTGCCACGATCACGACATCGGCATCGTCACCGACATAGAAATCATTATAAACGGTCTCCTTGTATCCGCTTGCACTCAACACAACCGGAATGTGTACACTTTCATTCTTCGTGCCCGGCTTGATATGAATATCAATACCGCTGCCGTCTTCTTTTGATACGATGTCAATATTTGCTGTAGTATTTCTGCCTGCAAGCGCTCCGTTTGCCCTGAAATTATATGCGCCTTCCGGAACTTCATGCAGGTCAGCCACCTCTTCAATCAGTCTTTTTTGTATGTCATCCATCTTCAGCATGGTCATTTCTCTCCTTTACATCCAGATTATAACAGTCTCTCGCAGGCATTAATGGCAGATTCCGTACCGATCAGTCCCGGTAAAACGTCATCCTTCGTACCATGCTGTTTGATCGTTCCGTTTGCAAGTACTACGATCTCGTCAGCGATCTCTAAGATCCGCTCCTGATGAGAAATGATAATGATCGAGCTGTCTTTGATATCCTCCCGCATTTTTTCAAAGATCCGTGTCAGGTTCTGGAAGCTCCAAAGGTCGATCCCGGCTTCCGGTTCATCAAAAACCGACAGACGTGTTTTGCGCGCGAGGACCGTCGCGATCTCGATCCGCTTCAATTCCCCACCGGAAAGTGATGCGTTTACTTCGCGGTTGATGTAATCGATTGCGCAAAGACCGACTGCAGACAGGTATTCACATGCTGCCGCGGGTGCCATCGTCTTATCCTGTGCCGCAAGGCGGATCAGATCAAGAACCTGGAGCCCTTTAAAACGAACCGGCTGCTGAAACGCAAAGCTGATCCCCATCTGTGCACGCTCGGTAATACTTTTATCTGTAATATCAACACCGTCCATCAGGATCTGTCCGCTGGTAGGCTTTTCTATTCCCGCGATCAGTTTCGCAAGTGTAGACTTGCCTCCGCCGTTCGGTCCTGTGATAACGACAAACTTTTGATCATCAATTGTCAGGCTAAGGTTATGTATGATCTCTTTGTTTTGATCATTTTCATCATTTACTTCAAATGAAAGGTTTCTTAATTCCAGCATGTTACAAAGCTCCTCATCTTCATTTATTACCCACTAAAAACTAGAGTTATAAGGATTATACCCTTTTTAGCCTCATTTGACTATAAAAAGTTAACGAAGGCAGATATATACCATATACGCCGCATAAATCGCGATCATCAAAAGGCCTTCTTTTCTGCCGATCTTTTTCCCGGTTTTTGCAAAAGCCCAGACGATCAGGCTGACTCCGATCAGGATGCTGATGTCTATGATATTCTCTGTATCAAAACCAACCGGACTGATGCTTGCCGCAATACCAAGGACAAAAAGGATATTGAAAATATTTGAACCGATCGCGTTGCCCATCGCCAGGTCAACTTCGCCTTTCTTTGCAGCCACCATGGATGTAACCAGTTCCGGCAGGCTCGTGCCGATCGCGACGATCGTCAGCCCGACCAGGTTCTGGCTTAAACCGAATGCCAGCGCGATCGCACTTGCGCCATTGACGACCCATGTGCCACCCAAAATGATCCCGACGATGCCGATGCCGATCAAAAGCACCGACTGCCACACAGGCTTTGGTGCTACCAATGCAGCCTGCAGGCTTGCGCCTTCCCGCTTTTCCTTTAAAGCACCGTCTGTTTCCTCGGAACGTTTATTCATGGCTGTTGTGATCATACGAAGCAGATAAAAAATAAAAATGGCAATAAAGATCAAACCGTCCACATGGCCCAGTGCCATCCCCACGATGCCAAGAACAAGCATGATGACCGTGATGCCGATCGAAAACGGAATATCTTTCTTTTCCGTATCCCGTTTGATCGGAACATTGTTCAGTATCGCACACAGTCCGATCACAACCAGCAGATTAAACAGATTGGACCCCGTTACATTACTGACCGCAAGCTCATTGTTTCCCGCAAAAGAAGCACGGACACTGACCGCCGCTTCCGGCAGGCTTGTTCCCATCGCAACGATCGTCATACCGATGATGATCGTCGGCACCATCAGGCGTTTCGCGATACTTGAACTGCCTTCCACAAACCAGTCTGCGCCTTTGATCAGAAGCACAAATCCAACCAGTAATAATACGATCTGAAACGGTAATGTACTGAAAATCTGCATAAAATCTACCCCATCTCACAAAAAAACTCATGTATGCCTACAAAAAGTAAACATACATGAGTCTCATTCTTTAAGATTTGCCAGGTCGGATACGGATCCGGACCGGGACTGTTGACAAACCACGCTGTAACGAAATACCGCGCGAACTACTCCCTCAAGTAAATATATGATATATGAACTATAGACTGGATTTGGTGATTTGTCAATCAGTGATCTGTCAGATTAGTTGTTTTCGTTCGCCTGGATCGCGGATTCCGCGATCGCTGCAGCATGGCCCATAGCTGCGTTATCAACCATTGGCTGATGCACCGGTCCGTCATGCTCTGTTACATAATAATCGATCGTCAGATGAATCCCCTCTGCATCTTCCGGTGTGTTGATGATCTGATCCATCACCTGCTGACCATTCACTACCCAGCTGATATTTTCCGGCTTATCCATACTGTTAATAACAATCTCTTTTAAAGTCGCCATCAGACGGTTTGCTTTGATGACAGACGGCGGATTGCCAAGTGTCGGATCAAATACAACGCCACGCTTTGCCAGCGTCAGCTTAACCTGACGAATGAATGCCAGCTGATCCGGTGTCGAAGAAGCGTCTTCAAACTCCTGGAAGCCCGGTGCCGGAACATCGATGTGCATCGTCTCTTTTGTGCTGTCGATCTCTTCTGTATAATCCAGAACCAGATGCAGCTCATCAGAATCTTCCGGTGTTGCAATGATCTGATCCATCAGCTGCTGGCCATTGATCACCCATGTCGTATTTGCCGGCATCGCCATGTTGTTGATGACGATCTGGCGCATTGCCTGCATCAGACGGTTTGCCTTCTGCGCAGATGGCGGAGTGCCAAGTGCAGGTTCAAACGTAATATCGCTTTTTTTCAGGTTGTTTTTTACCATACGGATAAAAGCAAGCTGATCCGGTGTGGAAGCAGTGCCTGCGCCCTGTGCGATCACTTCATGTTTCACATTGATTTCCATTTTCTTCTGCTCCATGGCAAGATTCCCTCCTAAAGAATAAAACCAGTTTATTAACTAATCTATTTGTACCACAGAACATGCCCTGTCAGTTATTCTAAAAACAAGTTCAGTAATTCACATTCAAAATGGGAAACAATGAAGTCCCGTCGTATCAGTTAATCTTTTCTTTCAAAAATGCAAGAAATGTATTTTTATCTTCCAGACATCTTAACGGAATGATCATCGACTCCGCCGTATGCTTTGCAAGATAAATATATTTATCTGTCTGTGTAATTTCCTTAAAGTCAGAATACGGTGTTTCTCTGGTTGTCGTCGCAGTTTTTTCAACGATCACATCATCGAGGAAGCTTAACTCCACTTCAGATTCATATGGAAGCCCGCCTTCTCTTCTCACCTTTAATACTCTTTTTGCGATATTTTTCCGGATCATTCGCGGATAGCTCACAAACCAGATGACACCGATCGCAAGCAGAACGACCGCCTCTGCTATGATAAACTTGGAATTCGCATTTGCCGCGAAGAAGATGATCGTCGCAAGGATCGCCACGATCAGGATGGAAACCCGTCCGAACATGATCGAACGCTTTCCACGGGCGGATTTCATAATATAATAACTGTTAAACTCGATAAAATCCTCATCATTTAAATTAATCTTTAAATACATCTTTCCGTCTCCCTTCTGACTTGTATTATAGCATTATTCAGAATAATTTCATCATATGCAGTGTAAAAACCCAAAGGAATATCGAAATGATCGAAAGGACAGATGTGAATACCACGATCATTCCGGCGAGTTCTCCATTCCCCTTCATCTCACAGGCCATGGTGTAAGAAGAGATCGCTGCAGGCGAAGCGAGCATCACCATCAGCGCTACCAGATTGGAACCTCTGATACCAAGCAAAACCGCTATCGTCAAAAAGATCAGTGGCACGACTACCAGCCTGCCCAGACAGCTGACAAGCAATTCCTTTTTGTATTCTCCAATCTTTTTAAAGGCAAAGGTTCCACCCAGACAGATCAGCGCCAGCGGCGTCGCGATCCGGCTGACATTTCCAACGATGTTCTCCGCCAGTCCGGGCAGAGACAGATCGATCAGCTTCACCACGATACCGAGTACCGACGCAATGATCAACGGATTGGTGACGATCCCTTTTAAAACATGCAGCTTATTCCTGCTTTCGCTTCCATATGCTTCAAACAGCACCACTGCCAGGACATTGAAGATCGGTACGATCACAGCTGCCAGAATACTGGCCATTCCCATGTTCTCTTCACCGCAGATCGTTCTGGTCACTTCCATGCCAAACAGCACATAATTGCTGCGATAGATCCCCTGGATCACTACTGAGCGGTTTTTACTGCCGCGAAATGCCTGATTCGTAAACAGGATGGCGGCAAAAAAGGCACAAAGAACACTGATGATCGCAAAGATCAGGACCGACAGTTCAAAATCCTCATGCAGATTGGACCGGTAGATATTATAAAAGATCATAACCGGGAGAAAACAGCGGAAACAAACCTTGTTCATTTCACGAAATGTCTTCTCTCCCGCTACGCGTATGCTTCGAAAAAGGTATCCCAGCCCCATAAACACAATGATCGGCAGGATGACCCTGATGCCTAAGATCAGGCTTTCCATATCATATTCCTCGCGTCGAATCAACGAATACTGTACATAAAACCACTACCTATTATGCCACAAAAACTTTCCTTCGAACATTTTTTTCTATATAATATTGGCGGAGGATATCAATATGCCAAGAAGATCAACAAAGGAAAACAAAAACATCTACTTCCAAAGCCGTGAGGAAGCCGGACTGACCCGTGCCCAGGCGAGTGAAGAAACATATATTTCGGAAAGCCGTATCGAAAAGATCGAATACGGCCAGATGCAGATCAACCCGCAGGATGTCGTTGCAATGGCAAGAGCTTATAAAAAGCCCTCGCTTTGCAATTATTATTGTGCGAATGATTGTGAGATCGGGAAAGAATCTGTCCCGGAATTACAGTTTACGAATCTGTCCCAGATCGTCTTAACCCTGTTAAGCTCTATGAACAGGCTCAATGACGAAAAAGATAAACTGATCCGGATCTCTGCTGATGACAGGATCGATCCGGATGAGCTTTCAGACTTTGTTTCGATCAAAAAGCAGCTCGATGAGATCTCCGTCACGATAGAGACATTGAAGCTCTGGCTCAATCAGATGATCGTAAACGGAGACATCAGCAAAGAGCAATACGAATCCCTATAGCCATTCCTGCAGCAGCCTCAGACTGCCTGACGGGACACAAAAACGCGCACGGCTGTGTCTGATCTCTTCGCAAACCTCATCCAATGCAAACCAGCGCACTTCTTCTACTTCTGACGCCTGAAGTGTCAGCTGCGCAATATCCACCGGTTCACGATAAACATAAACCCATGAGATCTCATTGTCGCGAAAAAGACTGCCGTGAAACTCTTTTTCGTATTGAATCCGAAATGTGCCGATATACTCGAGCTGTTCTGATTCTGCGTTAATCCCCAGTTCTTCCGCCAGTTCTCTCTGTGCGGAAGGGAGCGGCTCATCACCGGCCGGGATATGTCCTGCAGAAGAAGTATCATACATTCCCGGGAAAGAATCCTTATCCATGCTTCGTTTCTGCAGAAGGATCTGCACTTCACCGTCACATTCCCGGATCACCCAGACATGCGCCGTCCTGTGAAGGATCCCGTCTCTGTGCGCGATATCACGCGATACGATCTCTCCTGTCGGCTCTCCCGTTTCTTTTACAATATCAAAATATTCCATATTCCCTCTGTTCGATAATCAATTGACTATTTTATCCGCGGAATTTATTGACCAGTCCCATGACAAAGATCACAGCGACGATCACCGGAAGCACATAGGTCAGATATCCCCGCATCCAGTTTCTGACCTTCAGACCTTTGCCGGTATTCGCCTCTTCCATGAAGTTTTTCCAACCCCATCCCCATTTCCAGGTGCAGAAGGTCAAAAAGATCAGCGAACCGATCGGCAGCAACAGGTTGCTGACGATGAAATCTTCCAGATCCAGTACGACACTGCCCTCGCCAAACGGCGTAAATCCCGAGAGCAGGTTAAAGCCCAATGCACACGGCAGGGACAGCGCGATCATCAGAAAAATATTAATATAGCAGGCTTTTTTTCTGCTCCATCCAAACTGATCCATGCAGCAGGATATGATGTTCTCAAATACCGCTATAACAGTTGAAAACGCTGCGAAATTCATAAACAGGAAAAACAGGCTTCCCCAGATCCGTCCGCCGGCAAGATGATTGAAAACATTTGGCAGAGTGATAAACAGAAGGCTCGGACCGCTGTCTACATCAACGCCATAGGCCGCGCAGGCCGGGAAAATGATCAGTCCTGCACAGATTGCAACAAATGTATCAAGGATCGCCACATTGACAGACTCACCGAACAACGCTCTGTCTTTTCCGATATAGCTTCCGAAGATCGCCATGGATCCGATACCCAGGCTCAATGTAAAGAACGCCTGCGTCATCGCGCCGATGATCACATTGCCCAGACCGACCGCCTGGATTTCCGCCATATCCGGTTTTAAATAGAATTTCAATCCCGGCATACCGCCTTTTAACGTGATACTGTGAATCGCAAGTACAACGATCAGGATCAAAAGGAGCAGCATCATCACCTTGGTGACCCGTTCCACGCCATTTGCCAGACCGATGGAGATCACAAGGAATCCCAGAACGCAGATTATGACCATGCAAAGGACCATCGGAACCGGATTTGCCACCAGGTCTCCAAACAATCCTCCGACTGCTTCGGTATCCATCCCTTCATATTTACCGGACACGGCTGCAAAGAGATAGTAAAGCATCCATCCTGCTACTGTCGTGTAAAACATCATCAGGATATAGTTACCGACCATACAGATCAGCCCATGCAGATGCCATTTCTGTCCGGGCTTTTCCAGCTGTGTAAACAGTTTTGCCGGGCTTTTTCTCGATGCGCGCCCTGTCGCAAACTCCATCGTCATGATCGGAACACCCATCACGACCAAAAAGAAAAGATAAAACAAAACGAAAGCCCCGCCGCCGTTTGATCCGGCCATATACGGGAACTTCCAGACGTTACCAATACCGATGGCACATCCCGCACTCAGGAGGATAAACCCCATGCGGGAGCCAAGTGATTCTCTTTCCATAATGCAATCTCACCTTTTCTTTCCATGTTTATCAGGCAATGCAGAATCTACCTTATCCTTTGCTTCCAACAACTTTTCCGACCCGTTTTTCAATAATCCGCTGGTCAGTTTTGCGAGTTTTTCCGGGCTCTCGCCCACGGCATCCTCAGCCACATCTAGCTTGTTCATCACCTTTTCATACAAGGGATTCAGCTTGTTCATCCCAAGCTGCAGCGCCAGTGCGGGGATGATTTTCCCATCGCCATCTAGCGCTTTATCTAAATTGTCAGCGATCGCCTGCGAAAGCTTATCATGCCCTTTTCCAACCTGATCCGCGGCCTTGTCGATCACAGCTTCGCCGGGGTTCATCATATCAGACTCCTCTTCCACCCTGACGATCTGCCCGCTTCTTTGCAGTTCCGCAAGAAGATCATTCGGCGTACAGTCAGCCGGATTCTTTTGGATATCAACACAGCCGGATTCTTTCAATACAGCCGCCACAAACTGCGAACAGTAATACTCATCATCCTTCGGATTCTCATTTGGCAGATTCAAAAGGCGCAGAGACACACCCAGCTTGGCATACTGATACTTCTCTTTCTGCGCCTCCATCTCGGCGATCATCCCATGCAGTTTGTCTCCGGCCTCATCCGGAACCGCTACGATAAACCGCTGCATCTCCCGCGGTCGTTTTTTCATAGAAGTACGATACTCCTTTTTCAGCCCTTTGAAGTTAAAACTATAGTAAAACTCCGCCTCTTCCGATAAGCCAAGGGAAGCATGTGTAAACCCGCCTCCGTCGGCTAAATATGTAATATTTGAAAACACGGTCCTGTCCCTTGACAGGCAAACTACGATGTGCATCGATTCCATCCTTTTTTATAAAAGGCGCCACCTGGAGGTGACGCCAAATCTTATTATATTCGAAAATAAACGGTATCCTTATACTTCGATACTCTGTGCAAGTACAAAGTCGATTGCCTTTCTGGATTTGATGTCCTCTCCAAGCATGTTCTCTCCGAAAAGCCCCATTGTCTGGCGCAGCTCCTTGACTTTCATGTTATAAAGTCCCGCCAGCTTTTCGATCTCTTCCTCAAGCTCCTCCTTGGTAAAGGTAAACCCTTCGATCTCCGCGATCTCATCAAGAACCGCCTGGCCTTCGAGCATCATCTTTGCATCCTCTTCGGAAAGCTTCAGATAATCCTCTCTGGAAAGACCGTTTGCCTGCAGATACTGCCCAAGCGTCTTTCCTGACTGGCTCAGCTGCTTTTCAAGATCCTGGCGGATCTGCTCAGCCCGTTCATTGATCAGTACATATGGAATCTCGATCTCAGAATCCTCTACGATCTTAGCCACAAGGAAATCCTCCTTCTGGCGGCTGTAATCGGTTTCCCGCTTCCGAAGGATCTCACCGGTCACAAATTCCTTAAACTCTTCGATCGTGTCCTGTTCTGAGACTTTTCTGATGATCTCATCGGTCAGCTCGGGAACTTCAAGTCCGTAAACCGCTTTTACAGAAACATCAAAAACAGCATCCTTTCCTGCAAGGTCCTCCGCCTGATAGTCCTTCGGGAATGTAACGTTTACTTTGATCGCATCACCCTTACCGGCACCAAACAGCTGCTCCTCAAAACCTGGGATGAATCTTCCCGATCCGAGTTCGATCGGGCAATCATTTTCTTCCCCGCCGGCAAATGCCTCACCGTCGATCATGCCCTTAAAATCGATGACAATGCAATCACCCTCTTCGGCACTATCTTTCTCAAATGTCCTCGCTGCGCATTTTGCGGCGCGGTCAAGCTCGATCTGCATCTCCTCATCAGAGATGGTCCGATCCAGTTTCGGTACCTGAATGCCCTTATAGGCACCCAGCTTTTTTACCATCTTATCCATTACAATACCCTTTACCCTACTCTGATCTCGTCAAGACTAAACCTGATCGCATCATCTAATGTGTCATCTGTCGGCATCTCGATCCATGGGTGTTCTTTCGGTTCATATCCCGCCTGATTCTGATCGATCTCAATCTCCATATCTTTTCTCCAATTCGCAATATCAACCACAATATATGACCATATTCGTCAAAAAAGATAGCATATCTTGGAGCAAAAGAAAAGACTTGACATTCATTTTGTTCGGATTTTTTTTAATACTTTTATACGATCACCCTGCATTCGGGCTCGTAACGTAAAAACCATCCTGCATTTTCCGTGTGTACGGGCAGGATCGTCTTCGGCTTCACCTTACAGATCAGCTGATCGATCGCTTCCGGATCAGCGTGCCCGCTGGTATGAAGAACATGCCGCTCAAGTCCCTTTTTCTCCATGAAATCCATAAAACGGGTAAAATACGGCAGCTCCAGATGACCTGCAAACATCGAATAGATCAGTGTCCCACCGCGAAAATCAACCAGCTCTGAAAGCTGATGCAGATATTGTTTCATGCCCGGGCGGACACACATCAGGAACTTCTCCTCTTTACGGATTCCCCGCATGCTGATGCCGGCTTTGCCATATCCGCGCAGTCTGGCCGGGATCATCTTCCCGTCTGTCCAGAACACACGGATGCCCGGATCCTTTCCGGGGTCAGGCACCGGGTGTCCGATTGTCTCCCTTCCGGCAGCCTTAGCCAGTTGCGCCGCATACGGATCGATCAGAAAAGTACGTTCTGTCTGAAGCGCGATCTGATAACAAGTGATCAGACGATCGATATTCATCGGCGACATCACGACAAAAACCGGCCCCGGCCGGTCTTTTAATAACACCTTCCCCATATCGATCAGCGCATCCTCTGACACAGACCTTTCCTGCAGATCCCGTGACAGCGAAGTGCCTTCCGTGATCAGCGTATCGACTTCGGGGAGGGCATTCATCAGTTTTTCAAAATCCAGTCGTCCGTGACTTCTGAAATCACCCGTGTATAAAATGCGCTCTCCATCCGCCTCTGCCAGATACATATATGCATCATACGCGGAATGATCACATCGAAACGGCGTAATGGTGATATCCCCGATCACGATCTTCTTCTGATCGGAAACAAACTGCGGACGGAATGCAGTGATCCGGTTCCGATAGGTCTCTCCCACTTTAAAGATCTCATATGCAGTCTGTCCCATATAGACCGGGATCCCTGAGAGCATCTTTCCCAAAAGCCCCGCATGATCTGCATGGTAATGGGTTAGAAATACCGCATCCACCTTCCGTTTCCCGCAAAACAGTCCTTCCACAGGCGGAACGACCGCAGCATGATCATCGTCCATATTTGCGCCAATGTCAAAAAAGATCCTGGTCGTATCCGTAAAGATCTCGATGACAGATCCTCCGATCTGGTTTTGTCCGCGATGAATGTGGACTTTCATATCATCTCTCCGTTATCTGTTCCCTTCCACGATCTGCATCACCTTTGGTGCCGCGATCATAAACCAGCTGCAGAAGCGCTCCGGCGTCTCTAACATTTCCTTTTTCAGGTCCGCAAAGGAAATCCATCTGCATTCCGATGCCTCCTCCGGATTCATATTGACTTCTCCGCAGTATTCACCAAGGAACACATGGTCATACTCATACTCTGTCAGCCCGTTGGAAAACGTGGTCCGATAAGTGAAGGAAAATACTTCCTTCAACGGACAGTCAAATCCTGCCTCTTCCGGCAGCCTACGATGGACGGCTTCTTCCAACGTTTCTCCGACTCTCGGATGGGAACAGCACGCATTTGCCCAGAGGCCACCCGAATGGTATTTTGTCAGGCTGCGTTTCTGGATCAGCATCTGATCGCCATTAACGATAAAAACGGAAAACGCCCTGTGCAGAAGACTTTTTTCATGGGTACGGAGCTTCTCTTCCCCGCCGATCTCCTGATCGTTAAGATCGACCAGAATGATCTTTTCAAGCTTACGAAAATGCTTTGCGGCAAACTCCAGTGCCTCAACAGAAGCCCGATGCGCTTCGCCGTTTTTCACCAGCTCCTGCAGCTCAGGTGAATACGAACGCAGTTCCTCTTCTGAAATCTCACCAAATCCGACTTCAAAGAAGATATGCGGCATGCCGGCACAAATCATCAGCGATGTCGGAACCCCGTTTTCTTTCAGGCGGTCCGCATAGCGCAGACCCTCGTCTTTCAGGGAATCGATATCAGCTGTACAGATGACGGTATTCGGCAGGACAGCGAGTTCCGCGTCAGAAGCAAAGATCGGTGAAACGATCGATGTCTTTGCCTGCTCGTTTGTGCAATGCAGATCACGGAAGATCTGATCCGGCGGAGCGCTCAGATGCCCGTCCTTCTTTTCTTCATTTGGCGTCACATTATCGACCAGCGGATAGATCAGGATCTGGTTTAATATCAAACCGGGATTGTTCTGTCCTGCATAAATGCACAGTCCGGCTGCCAGATTGGCTCCGGCACTGGCTCCCATGACAGAGATCTGATCAGGATCAAAACCAAACTCTTCTGCATGCGCTTTTAAATAAACCGCCGCATCATATCCGTCCATGATCGCATCTGTCGAACTGTGATCAGGGCTTTTCCGATAATCAATGGATGCCACATTGACACCAAGCGTATCGCGTACTGCAGACCACATCGCGTCATTTAGCGCGTTTCCGCCAAACAGGAAACCGCCTCCATGAAATCCGAGTACAAGCGGCGCATTTTTCTTATCCGCCTTGAAATAAACGATATTGATCTCCCTACCGTCCAGCGGCAGATCATAACGAGTGCCCGATACCGGAATCACCCGGTTTAATTCACGCATTTTTGCTGACTGTGCAAGCATCAGGGATTTCAGTTTTTCATAGGTGGTGTTCGTATTTGCCATCTTACTATTCCTTTTGTATTACAGGATCTCTACCAGTTCGATCTGGAAGTTCAGCTCTTTTCCTGCCATCTCATGATTGCCGTCAAACGTAACGGTCGTTTCTGTAACTGCTATCACCTTCATCGGAAATGCCTGTCCGGACTGATCCTGCAGATAGACCTGCTCGCCTGCCTTAAGCTCTTCCGATCCCGGAAGATCTGTAAACGGGATCTCAAAAACGTTTCTGGGATCCGGCATGCCATATGCCTCTTCCGGCATTAAGTGAATGTTCACTGTTTCGCCCACTTCCATCTCAAGGACAGCCTTGTCAAATCCCGGAATCATCATGCCTGCGCCACAGATGAATTCGAGCGGCTGGCCGCGGTCATAAGAAGAATCAAACTGTGATCCGTCATTAAAGGTTCCTTTATAATGTACGCGACAGGTTTTCCCTGCATTCTTTCCTTCAAAAATGATCTGCGGTGCACCGCCGCAGCCGCCGCATGAGCCGCAGCCATGCGGATCACAGCCATGTTCTTCTTCATGATCATGATGATCACAGTTCACGCCTGCCGAAACCAGTTCACCTTTCAGATATGCTTCAACCGCAGCATCCGCATCTCCCTGCGCGCCGGAAAACACCTCGATCCCAGCCTGGGTGAGCGCATTCTTTGCGCCTTCTCCCAGACCGCCGCAGATCAAAACAGAAATATCCTGCTGTGCAAGCAGGCCTGCCAATGCGCTGTGTCCGGCGCCATTGCTGCCGATCACTTCTGAAGAGATCACCTTTCCGTCTTCCACTTCATAAAGCTTGAATGCCTCTGTATGGCCAAAATGCTGAAAAATCTGTCCGTTCTCATATGTTACTGCTATTTTCATGTTTACCTCCGGTCATTTTTTAATTAAAGTACCACCCATTATAATACAACTGTGAAACTCCCGTCCAGCGTAAGATGGATGTTTCTTGCAATTGCAGCTATAATTCGGTAAACTGCTATGTAGACTTTTTTTTGGAGGAAATATCGATATGCAGTTCAAAGGTTTCTGTTCAGAAATCTTTAAGGTTGGTTTCATTGGATTCGGAGGCGGCAATGCGCTGGTTCCTGTTATGGAAGACGCGTTTGTCCGCAATGAGGATTTTGACGAAGACCAGGAGACCTATGATAAAGATGTCATTGTTGCCAATCTGACGCCCGGCGCGCTCCCGGTTGAACTCTCAAGCGCACTTGGCGACCATGCATATGGCTTTAAGGGAATGCTTTTAGGCCCGGTCCTGTTTGCGCTCCCTGGTGTGATCATGGCAGCTGTACTGTTTATGATCCTTTCCTCATTAAACGAATACACACTAAATTACATCAACATTGCCGCTGTCGGCGTGGCGGCATTCATCATTTCACTTCTCTGCGATTATATTGCAAATGTATTTGTCAGAAACAGATCCATCAGCGAACGGCGGTTCAAGCGGACCTATCTTGTCGTTGCCTTGATCTGCTTTTTCACCTGCGGCAATGCCATCATAAAATTGCTTGGCGTAGATGCTACATCACTTTTCAGCGTCAGCACGATCAACATGCTTGCCGTTGTATTCTTCATCGCATTCTGGCTGCATGGGAATCGTAATGCATTTCACATCATTTCAACGGTCGTTTTAAGCGGTATTTTCCTGCTTGGACATGGAAAAGCCGGAATCCTCGCGGATGTTCCCGTGCTCATGCCCGTTGTGGAGATCCTGATGATCGCGCTTTCCGTTATCGGCCTGATCCAGTCTGTAAAAGGGACCGGGATACGTCTTGAGATCGATCAGAAAAGAATGGGCAAAACGTTTCTGCTCTGGCTCATTTTTATCGTTGTATTATCGATCCCTGCCGTCATCATCTTAAACAACGCGATCCCATTTCTTTTGCGAGACCTGCTCTCTACCGTCATGTCATTCGGTGGCGGTGATGCATATCTGACGATCGCAGATGGCATGTTTGTTGAAACAGGTTATGTCTCAGAAGAACTATTCTACAGTCAGATCATTACCGTCGTAAATGTCCTGCCGGGTTCGATCCTCTGCAAGACACTGTTCGGCGTCGGCTACTATATCGGATATAACGCAACCGGTGTGACTGCACTCGGTATCTTATCCGGCATTTCTGCATTTGCCTGCTCGATCGGTGCTTCCTGCGCTGCGTTCTACCTGATCTATTATTTATATGCAGGTATCTCGAAGCTGAATGCGATCGCTTTTATCAGTCGGTGGATCCGTCCGATCGTCTGCGGACTCCTGATCAAAGTTATGCTCTCCCTGGTCAATTCCAGCATCTCCCTTTCCGGCACAACTGAACGCGGCCGGTTTGGAATTCTGTTATTCATCATCGTGCTTGCCGTGGTCAACTACATTGTCAAAAAGAAGTTCCGGCTAAACCCATGGCTGATGGTCATCGTTGACATTATCCTGGCATTGATCTTTTTCATCATCTGATCATTACTAAAGGGAAGGTATCATGTACCTCCCCTTTTTTTATTACCGATATTCTGCTTTTATAAGAAATCTCTGCTCGCCCTGGCTGCTGCCCACAAGATACAACGTGTTTTCCGACACGGTATACTGAAGCTGCACACGGTAGCCTTCGAGCATCTCTTTTGTGTATTCGATCCAGATCTTTTGCGGATCGCGGCCTTTCAGATCCGTATTTTCCCGAAGCTCATCCATCCAATCCAGATAATGTGAATTGTTCATATGCCCATACTTATCGATTTCTTCCGGCTGAACCGTTCTTTCAATCTCATCAGAAAACTCTTCCGGAAACGGCATCATCATTTTGGGCGGCTTCGGCTCACCCGGAATCTTTACGATCTTTTGCTGCTCCAATTCCGGCGGATCGTCTGCCATCTTTCTTGTCTTCTGGTCCATCAGAATAAACAGCGCTGCCATCGCTACAAGCGGCTCTCCGTCCATCGTATAGATCGCACATTTCCTGGTATGCATGACCAGCTGCTTTTTCCCTGCCCATACACGCATACGGATCTGTTCGCCGGCCTTCGGAAGCCTTTGGATCGTCAATTCATTCCATACGATGATCCAGCTTAATGCCGCTTCCTGCAGGGCTTTCACTGTCGTCCCGGAATACCGGTCCAGGTGCTTTTCCACCATGACCTGTATCTGTCTGACCAGATCTCCCGGACGCATGATGCCGTTTGAATCCGTTTGCGTCTCATTTACATCTGTAATGAGCTCATATACGCCTTCCGGGCATTCCTCGGTATATTCCGGGAAAGCGATCTTCTGATGTTCCATTTTTAAGACTCTCCTTTATCCCTGATTCAGAAAAATTGCTGTTACAGCGCAATCCGCCGCTGAAGCTTTTGCCCGTTCAATCTGCTCCGGTGTTTCCGGATCTGCCAGGATGTCGATCTTGTCTTCTTCAAAATTATGTGCATACAGTTCAGGGTATAATCCAACACAGATGCCGCAACGGATGCAATAATCTTTAATCTCTATTTTCATAGCATTTCCTCCTGTTTGTCAAGACATTGTGTCAATATAATCGCTTGCACTGTCACCTGCCGCAAACCCGAGCGGCATTGCAAAATACGCTGCTCCCAGTCCTCCGATGATCGGATTTCCGTAAATCTCATTCAAAACATTGTCACCTGCCGCAAAAAGACCTTCGATCGGTTTCTGCGCATCTGTGATCACCTGCATATTTCCATTCACACGGATACCGCCCATCGTATTGTAACCGCCGCAGAATACACGCATCGCATAGAAGGGGCCTTTCCGTACCGGACGCAGATATTTTGCATCCTTTGCAAACTCCTCATCCACACCGCTGTCACAAAAGCCATTATAACGGTCAAGTGTCTTCTTAAGACCGGATTCATCGATACCGGCTTTCTCACAGATCGCCTCCAGTGTATCCTCCATAAACACATGCTCGTTTTTCCAGTTATTGATCAGATCATCAAACTGTCCTTTGATATCTGTCAGCTTATCTGCCGGGAATACAAAATAGAAATAGTCAACGCCTTCCTCCTCCAGATGCCGGCGCGTATCATCGTCAAAGATCATATAGCTGACGCGGCCCGGCTGATTGCGGATGCTTCTGTTGATCGCCATATGATTGTTGGAAAGAGATTCATCCAGGAACCGCTCTCCGTTTGCATTGACCCACAGATATGGCTGTTCTGTCATGATCTTAAACTGATTATAGGTCAGCCATGCGGTACTCATCTCGATGCCCGGTCCGGGGATCAGGTCATGCCCCTCGATGGAAACCGCTCCCACGGCACCGCCAAGTTTCCAGGCAAGCTTATGTCCGTCACCGGTCTGCTTCGAATTCGGGAAACAGTTAAATGTGACATTACCGCCGTTTGGCGCATTCTTTCCGGTATAATTGAAACCGGTATGCTTTTTGATCATATCCGGATCGTCCATCATACCGCCGGCACAGATGATCACCGCTTTGCAGTCTACGACAACCTCTTCTCCTGTTTGGTTATTGACCCCGACCGCAGCACAGACCTTGCCTTCCTCATCCATGCGAATGTCTGTCAAAGGTGTATCCAGCAGATAAATGCCGCCTCGTTTTTCAATATCACGTCTGCCGTTCAGACAGATCAGGGCACCGCCATGCCCCTTTCCACGACCCAGGGCCATCCAGTCATCCCCATGCACATTTAATGCCGGCGGGAATCCATCTGCCCGTTCCGGGGCACCCAGATCTTCTAACGGAACGAGATCTGCAGCCTTCATCTTAACACCCATCCGCTCGATAAACTCTTTTGTCCGCCAGGAATTATTCACATACTGACGGATCACGGCCGGGTTGCCATTGTAATTACTGTATTCATACAACAGCTGGAACGCCTTGTCCTGATATTCCTTCTCATTCCGAACAATAATAAACTGGATCGCGCAATTGGCTACGCCGCCCTGAAACGGTCTTTTTTCAAAGATGACAACCTTTTTTCCTTTTGCCAATGCGGCATCCGCTGCGCTGACACCTGCAGCGCCGCTTCCCATAATCACAATATCTGCCGATAATCTCATAGTAAACTCCTTTCTCTTCTATGAGTATTAGTATAAACCTCTTTTGATATCGAAACAAATGCTATATAATAATATCCGGATATCGAAATTTTATATATCTGACAAAGGAATACATACACTATGAATTATAATAAGCTTAAATACTTTTATGAAGTCGCCAAAACAAAAAACATTTCACATACTGCAAATCTGTTATTTGTCAGCCAGTCTTCTCTCAGCAAAGCCATTTCTGATCTGGAAAAAGATTTTGGTACGCCGCTGTTTGTCCGCACCAACAGGAATCTGATCCTGACAGACGCCGGCGAGGAATTGTATCGTAGAACCGCGTCGCTGTTTTCAAACGAAGAAGAACTATATACTGTGATCAAGGAAATCGGGCAGCGCGATCAGCTTCCAATCCCACATTCCTTAAACATTGGGTTTTTGAACTTTGCACTGACCTGTGAACTGCCGCTTTCCATACAAAAATACTGCAGCACCAACCCGGATCTTTCCATTCAATGCTATCGCTATAATAAAGCCGAGCTGATCACACGCATGAAAAAAAAGCAGCTTGACGCCGCTTTTTTAATCTTTACCATGGATGAAGTCCCCAGGGAATTCCCGTATAAACTGATGGCAGAGTATCATATCTCCGTAATCATGCGCTCTGACCATCCGCTTGCCACACGCGAACGCATCGCTGTCCGCGAACTGGAAAAAGAATCTTTCCTGATGCATGGACATCCGGACACGTCCGAAGAATACCATTATGCATTGTCATTTTGCCGCCGCAATGGTTTGGAGCCGCATATTATTGCCCGTTATGACAATGTAGAAACCGTCTTAATGATGGTTCAGTCCGGTATGGGCATCGGCCTGCTCTCTGATGGTGCTCCGATCAAAAATATGAAGCATCTTGTCAGCGTTCCGATTGAAAATGCACCGGTACTCTACGGAGGTATCTTTTACCGCGGGGATATCGATGTGAATATCCCCGGATTATTTGAAAAGATTCTGAAACCGATGTTATAAAATCCTTATTTTTTGTTTCCGGCCGGGCTTCCAAAGATCACGCAGCCCTTCCGACCTGCTTCCTTCACCTCATACAGAGCTGCATCCGCATCATGGAAGATATCTCCCTCAGGATTCTCCCGGTCTGAGAATGCCACACCGACACTAAGGGATACCGGCGGCAGGTCATCCTTGGGATGCTGCAGGATATCATTCATCCGGTTGATCTTATCACGCACCAGCTGACGCATGGAGCTGTTGACACGGGTCATGACAACTACAAATTCGTCGCCGCCGATACGGCAGAGGATATCGACAGATCGGAAACTGTCTTTCATCAGATCCGCAACTCTTTTTAACACCTTGTCTCCGACAGCATGTCCATAGGTATCATTGACCTGTTTAAAATAGTCCACATCGATCAGGATCAATGCCATATGTTCTTTATCCGTATTCTCCATCAGAAGATCATAAGCACCGCGGTTGAGCAATCCTGTCAATGCGTCATGTGATGCTTCATGACTGAGTTTTTCCCTGACATGTTTGTTCTCATGAAGGACCTGGTTATAAATACGGGTAACAAAGCGAAGTTCCTCCACACCGGTCGGTGTGATCTCTTTTTGTTCCTGCATACTCAGGACCATTTTGGTAAGCGGCTTACGAACCATCAATGTAATGATGATAATGATAGCAAGAACGATCAGGAAAAAGATGATCGTCAATGCTGTCTGCAGGTTAACCAGCAGGGACAGGTTCGCAGAAGCACTCTCAAGCTCCTGACTCGAAGAATGGATCAATGACTGTGTACACAGATTGACATTTTCCCTGATGCGGTCTTTGTAATGCATGTAATTATTATCAAAAACAAGCGTCTGTGCCTTTTCCTTCAATTCCTCCTTAGACATCGCCAGCTCATCCTGCGTCAGTTCGATCTCCGCAATCTCCTCCGGAACAACGGACAAGTCGATATCCTCTGCTTCAATCATCAGCCGCATCGCTTTGTTTTCGATATTAACGAGCTCATTGGATAAGGACAGCGCAGCGTTCAGATCATCTATGGCATTGCTGTCACTTCCTGCAAGCAATCTTTCGAGATCTTCTACCGCCTTATCTCTTCGTTTGGTAACCTGAATTTCCTCAATAAAGTCATTCAGATAATCAATCTCACCGGTCACAACAAAGCAGCGTACCCGGTCTGTCAGATAATCCGATCCGGATTCCATATTGGTTGCAGCCATCTGTGCAGAGATATAACGGTCACTCGCCTGTGACATACGCTGATATCCCTTGCCAACCGCAATATCTGAGACCAAAAGTGCCACTGCAGCGATCAATGCCAGAATAACGAAAAAGATGGATGCTGTTTTTAACTGGATCCCGGTATGCTCCTTCACCTGCTGCTCAGGCAATGAGCTGTCATCCAGGCCTATGGCTGCGCCTGCCCCCTCACGCAAAAGATCCAGCTTTGCCTTCCGTGCAAGCAGCTCGCTCTCCGTCTGTTCCTGTTCTCTCGCAGCAAACTCTGCCTCTGTCGCAGCATATTTTGCTTCTTTTTTCTGCAGAATGAATGGTTCGAATTCTTTTGCCGGAACCGGTTTTGAGAAAAAGTATCCCTGTACGATATCACAGCCCAGTGCTTTTAATGTATGGAGCTGCTCTTCTGTTTCCACGCCTTCCGCAATGACCGGAACACCCAGAAAATCAGATATTCCGATGATTACTTCTACCATATGCGTATTGCCACCCTCTTTAAACGCATTGCGGACAAACTGCATATCCAGCTTTAATGCGTCGATCGGCAAACTTGAGATCATATTCAGCGAAGAATACCCTGTCCCGAAATCATCCATTTCGATCTGGAAGCCTTTTTCCCGAAGAATATTCGCGGTCGCTATGATCTTTTCTGAATCCTTTGTATAGGTCGATTCCGTGATCTCAAGGAGAAAATCCTTACCGGTCAGATCTCTTTCATTCAGGATCTCCAGTAATGTATCCGGCAATTTAGGATCAAACATGTCGATCCTGGAAACATTGACAGAAACCGGGATGGCACAGCCAAGCCTGTCGTTCCACTCCTTGATCTGTCTGGCAGTCTCTCTCCAGACATAATTATCCAGTCTCTGGATCAGACCATTATCCTCAAACAACGGAATAAAAACGCCCGGATTGATCATCCCCAGCTCCGGATGGATCCAGCGCACCAGTGCCTCGGCGCTCGTTAACATCGGCGTGTCGGAACGAATGTCAAACTTTGGCTGATAGTAAACCTCAAACTGTTTTTCCTTGACTGCGGTCGCAAAGTCTTCTATGAGACGTTCCGCATAAAGCTGTCTCTTATGCAGATCATTATCATAGATCCCGATGGACTGCGTAAATGATCCCCTTACGATATCTGCAGCCATTTTCGCGCGGTCAAAACGCCGCTCAATATCAATGGACTTATCTGTGCAGTAATAGATTCCCATCCGCAGACGCACACGGTTCTCGGATGTGTCCTCATCTCTCAGACTGACAGAAGCATTCTCAAGGATTTCCTCATAATCTTCCCGGTGCGGACAATACACCAAAAATGTATCTGCTTCACGGCGGCAGGCAATCCCGCCCTTTGCGCTGATCGCTTCAAGGAGCTTCTCTCCAATCTGACACAGGATTTCATCTCCGTAGCTTTTTCCGTACCGCTCATTGATCATATGAAAATGATTGATGTCTACGATCACGGCATCCGTCTCTGTGTTCGGATGGAACTGATCGTACTGCTCAGCATACCGGAAAAAATATTCCCTGTTGTACAATCCGGTCAACGTATCTCTTTCTGTGGACTGGATG
>SVDH01000008.1:57731-85689 GCA_015057865.1 Lachnospiraceae bacterium | reverse complement strand
GTATGGAGCTGACTGTTACTAATCGTTCGAGGGCTTGACTAACATAGATCTGTATGAAGTTTTGAGGGAATGAAGTTCCTATAAGGCCCTGTGGCTCAGTTGGTTAGAGCGCCGCCCTGTCACGGCGGAGGCCGTCGGTTCGAGTCCGTCCAGGGTCGTTTATTAATATAGTCATGTAGGTATTGTATGGGATCTTAGCTCAGCTGGGAGAGCATCTGCCTTACAAGCAGAGGGTCACAGGTTCGAGCCCTGTAGGTCCCATTTTAACTAAATATTTTTGATATGGGCGGATTCCCGAGTGGCCAAAGGGGGCAGACTGTAAATCTGTTGGCGACGCCTTCGAAGGTTCGAATCCTTCTCCGCCCATTTCTTATTATCGCGGGGTGGAGCAGTCTGGAAGCTCGTCGGGCTCATAACCCGAAGGTCATAGGTTCAAATCCTATCCCCGCTACTCAATGCCCAGTTAGCTCAGTTGGTAGAGCAGTGGACTGAAAATCCACGTGTCTCTGGTTCGATTCCGGAACTGGGCATTTCTAAAATTGAATACTATGGGGAATTAGCTCAGTTGGCAGAGCACTTGACTTTTAATCAAGTTGTCCGGGGTTCGAATCCCCGATTCCTCACTGCCTAGAGGTCGTCAGAATCCAGTGTTTATGCGGATTCTGGCGATTTTTCTGTTTTGAAATGGTTTTTAATAAACTTGAAACGGCAGACACATTGTGACAAAATATGACCATATCAAAAACCCGAGTCGGAACGCCCGTGTTTGGCAGGTAAAGCTTGTCACAGGCTTTTATAACCGATATAATTACTCTGTTATAGATTTTTATATAAAAGTCTTTAGAAGGGACCATTCTTTATGCCGAAATTCAGTGTGAAAAAACCTTTTACAATATTTGTTGCGGTCGTCATCGTTTTGCTTTTGGGAGCGGTCAGCTTTACGCGGATGAAGACAGACCTTTTGCCGACGTTTTCGATTCCTTATATTGTGACGGTGGCAACTTATCCGGGCGCTTCTCCTGAAAAAGTGGAGAGGGAGATCGTCGAGCCGCTCGAGGCCGGACTTGGCACGGTCAATGGCGTCGTTAATGTCACCAGCACATCCAGTGAGAACTACGGTATGGTCATGCTGGAGTTTGAAGAGGATACCGATATCGACAGCGCGATGGTCAAGCTGACGACAGCGCTGGATCTGATCTCGCTGCCGGAAAACGCGGGCAAGCCGATGGTCATCGAGATGTCCATGGACATGCTTCCGGTTTTATACGCCAGTGTTGACTATGAAGGAAAAGATATTTATGAGCTGAGCGATTTCATCGATGAGACGGTGATCCCGGAGCTGGAGCGCCAGGACGGCGTGGCCAGCGTGAATACCGTAGGTCTGCTGGAGAAATCGGTTGAGATCCGGCTGAACGAAGAAAAAGTAGAAGATGTGAATGACAGGCTGGCAGCACATGTTGACAGCAGTCTTGCGGATGCAAAAAAAGAGATCAATGACGCGAAGGCCGAGCTTGCGGATGCGAAAAGTGAGCTCGAAAGCGCACAGGCAGATCTGGATTCCCAGGAGCAGGAAACCGCCAATCAATTAGGCGACGCCAGCAAGGCGCTTGACCAGGCGATGGCAACACAGGCTGCATATGAAGCAAACCTGTCTTCCCTGCAGACATCCAAGACAGCATTAGAGGCAGAGAAGAAGGCCTATGAAGATGCTGATGTGCAGGGGAATTATGATCAGGTCAATGAGATGCTTGAGTCAATGCAGTCGGATCAGATGAAGGCGGCAGCGCAGATGATGGGCGTTGATACAGAGACCTTCCCGACTGATGTAGAAGATGCGGCGAACAATCCTGAGAAACTGGATGCATTAAAGACTGCCATCGCAACAATGGCAGAACAGAGCCAGGCGATGGCGGGAATGAATCCGGCGATGGCGGAAATGGCCCAGAACATGGCGGCTATGTCACAGGCGGCCGATGCGATGACGGCTGATTCCATGAAACAGCTTTCCGATGCCGTTAACCGTCTTCCGCAGATCGATACCGAGCTTGCAAATCTGAACACCGAGATCCAGGGCGCGCAGGCGGCTTTGGATGCCGTGAACGAAGCGGTGCAGGAAGCATCTGACCAGTATTCGGCAATGGAGGCCGGGAAGATCCTGGCAGCCAGCGGGTTTGCATCAGGCAAAGCGCAGATCGCTGATGGCATGAATCAGATCACAAGTGGAGAAGAGCAGCTCAAAGAGGCAGAAGAAGCTTATAAAAAGGGCCGTGATGAAGCCCTTAAGAACGCGAACCTTGACCAGCTGGTTAGTCTGGACACTTTGTCCGGTCTGATCATGGCTGAGAATTTCTCCATGCCGGCAGGCTATATTTATGAAGGTGAGGATCAGTATCTCCTGAAAGTCGGGGACGAGTATGCCAGCGTAGAAGAGCTCGAGAATAATGTCCTGATCAACATGGATGGAATCGGAGATGTTCTGTTAAAGGATGTTGCGGATGTAACCTGGATCGATAATTCCGGAGATGCCTACGCAAGTGTAAATGGAAAAGATGCGGTTCTGCTGTCGGTTTCAAAGATCAGCACAGCTGGCACAACAGAAGTATCCGATACCTGTAAGGAAGCGATCGAGAAGCTGCAGGAAGAAAATGACGGACTTCGGATCATGAACCTGATGGATCAGGGGGATTATATCAATCTGATCATCAGCCAGGTACTGAAGAACCTGCTGTTTGGCGCGATCCTGGCGATCATCGTGCTGGCACTGTTCCTGCGCGCGGTAAAACCGACGATCGTTGTGGCGATCAGCATTCCGCTTTCCGTTTTGCTGGCAGTCGTTGCGATGTATTTCTCGGGGATTTCACTGAACATCCTTTCCCTGTCCGGACTGGCGCTGGGCATCGGTATGCTTGTGGACAACTCGATCGTTGTCATTGAAAATATTTACCGTCTGCGGGGACTTGGCGTTCCGGCAGCAAAGGCGGCAGTACAGGGTGCCAAGCAGATGGCGGCACCGATCGCGGCTTCAACCCTGACGACGATCTGCGTTTTCCTGCCGATCGTGTTTACGGACGGTATCGTGCGGCAGCTGTTTGTGGATATGGCATTGACGATCACGTACAGCCTGCTGGCAAGTCTGCTGGTCGCACTGAGTGTCGTTCCGGCGATGAGTGCAACCATGTTGAAAAAGACGGAGCCGAAGCCGCAGCGTTTTATGAATAAGGTTTACAATGTATACGAAAAGGTACTCCGTTATTTCCTGAAGGTGAAGATCATCCCGATCGCGATCGCAGTTGTTTTACTGGTTCTCTGCGGATATGGCGCAACGAAGACAGGACTTGTTCTGCTTCCGACGATGGGCGGCGAGCAGATGTCTGTTTCGATGACGGTCAATGAAGACCTCGATGATGAGGGTGCGTTCCGTGTGGCAGACCAGGCGATGGAGCAGATGACGGCGATCAAGGGCGTGGAATATGTCGGCATGATGTCGGGGTCGAACGATTCCGGTCAGGATGCATCCAGTATGCTGGTAAATACCGGCAGCACACACAATCTGGTCGGATATCTTCTTCTGGATGAGGAAACGGCCAAAGACAACAGCCCCGTGGCAGATCAGCTCGAGCAGATCTGTGAGGGACTGGATCTGGAGGATTATTCGGTATCGAAGTCCAATATGGATTTTTCTGCATACATGGCGCAGGGACTATCCGTAAATATCTATGGAGATGACAATGACCAGCTTCTTGCGATCAGTGAAGACGTAATGGAAATGGTCGGAGAGGTCAAAGGATTTACGAACATTTCCAACGGCCAGGAAGACGGGGACGAGACCATTGAGCTGACGATCAACAAGGACGAGGCGATGCGCTGCGGCCTGACGGTGGCACAGATTTTCCAGGAGCTGTCTTCCAATCTGACGACAGAAAAGACAGCAACCGCTTTGACACTCGACGGAAAAGATTATGATGTTATCATCGTGAATGAAAATGATGCGGTCGATGTGGATGGACTCATGGATTATGAGTTCACGACGGAATCAACAGATGAGGACGGGGAAAAGGTCGAAGAGACGCATAAGCTGAGTGAGTTTGCGACGGTAGAAAGAGGCAAGTCACTCGCGTCGATCGAGCGGGAAAATCAGAAGAATTATGTTACCGTTACGGCAGAGCCTGAGGAGGGCTATAATACGACATTGCTGAGTCGTGAGCTGGAAGAAAAACTGGAAGCCTATGAGGCGCCGGATGGTTATACGATCGAGATCGCGGGCGAGAGTGAAGAGATCAATGACGCGATGCAGAAGCTCTTCTTTATGATCGCAATGGCGATCATCCTGGTTTACCTGATCATGGTAGCGCAGTTCCAGAGCTTTATGTCACCGTTTATCATCATCTTTACGATCCCGCTGGCGTTTACAGGCGGTCTGCTGGCGATCTTTATCACCAGAGAGGAGATCGCGATCACAGCGATGATGGGATTCCTGATGCTAGCCGGTATCATAGTAAACAACGGTATCGTATTTGTGGATTATGTCAACCAGCTGCGGCTTGACGGCATGGATAAGAAAGAAGCGCTTGTCAAGACGGGACGCGACCGTATGCGTCCGATCCTGATGACGACACTGACGACGGTCCTTGCGATGATCGTCATGGTCTTCAGCCGGGATGCGGCAGCAGACATGAGCCGGAATATGGCAGTCGTCGTGATCGGAGGATTGCTGTACGCAACATTGATGACGCTGTTCATCGTGCCGGTGCTTTATGATCTGTTCTTTAGAAGAGAACTGAAGCGGATCAATGTGGATGAGGATGAGGCACCTAATGCTGATGCGTAATGGGAAAAGCACAGCTTTTGTCCGTGCACATTTGCCAATCAAGCTCCGCTTGAAAGAATCTCTGCCAAAAGAGCAGAAACGATGTCCTCTTTTTCGGCGCAGACAGAGCCTTGTACCATTTCGGACTTTCCGCCGCCCTTTGCGCCAAAACGTTCACGGAGAAGTGCTGCGACTTCCCGGCAGTCCTTTGACTTACTGCCAATGATAAAACGATATTCAGAATTGCCAGTCTGCAAAAATGCACCGGCATACCCGTCGCAGCGCTCGGCAAGAAGATTGACAAGATTACGATGCGGCAGAGGGTCGAGGTCTTCTGTGAAGACCCAGACATGATTGCCTGCATGTACTGCCTCTTCTGCCAGCCGCCGGATCTTTTCTTCCTGCAACCTGATCAGGCGCTCCTTTTGGGCGGCATTTTCTTCAAACAGATGAGAGACTGCTTCAAATGCTTCCTCCTGCTTCGCGCGAAGAAGGTGAGAGATCTTTTCTATCTGCTCCTGCTGTCCGGAAACTTCCGCAAGCGCACGGCTGCCGCAAAGGATCGTCAGACGTGTTCCGCCCTTATACTTTTCGCTTCGCAGGATCTTGATCAGACCGATCTCGCCGGTCCTGGCAACATGCGGTGCACAGCAGGCACAGACATCGATCGGATCCTTTTCATCTCCGATCGTTACCAGGCGGACGTCTCCTTCAATCTCAATCTTACTGCGGTAGGTCCTGTTTCTTGCATCTTCCGGCGCGACATATTTTGCGGTCACCGGCATGTCTGCCCAGATGATGCGATTGGCTTCCCTTTCAATCTCTTTCACCTGTTCCGGCGTCAGATATCCGCTCTGATCAAATGTAACGATGTTATCACTCAGATGAAATCCGACATTATCAAATCCATACTTTGTATGGATCAAACCGGACAGGATGTGTTCGCCTGTATGGTTCTGCATGTTGGAAAAACGTCTTTCCCAGTTGATCTTTCCGCTTACCTTCATCCCGGCTTCCGGACGCAATTCTTTTGGAACAGAAACCATATGATAAATGACATCTCCCCGGATCTGCACATCTGTCACCAGCCAGGCTGACATTCCCTCCTTCTGGTCGGCAAGCGGCTCCAGATATCCGGTATCCGCGCTCTGTCCGCCTTCTTCCGGGAAAAAAAGTGTCTGATCCAGGACAATCTTCCAGCCCTTCTTAACCGGTTCGGCAGAAAGGATCGTTGCTTCAAATTCTGTTTCGTAGGGATGGCTGTCATAAAGCTTACTTGTTTTACTCATGGTTATATTTTCCTCTAATCCGCATCAATTCTGCGATCGATTTTGTTGATTATCACTTTATCTAATCTGCCATATGGTTGTCAACCAATTGCCCTGATACATCCGATATCCGCACTATACATATCCGCAATATCGATTGCACAGATGTTTTCATAATGATAAAATAAGATTAAATATGATGCACGATGTATAATGGTTTTGATCAAAGGAGAATGATATGGCAGATTTCAAATTTGAACCAATGAGAAGCTTTATCTATGTAAACGTTGCAAAAGAAGATTACAGACCGCTCCTGCAGCGCTGGCTTTACAAGACACATGTACCGGACAGTATCAGCCAGTTTGAGCCGTATGTAACCAAATATGCATTTTATCCGTCTTATCCGTGCCCGCCGGATGGAGATCGTTTCGGATATGCAAAGATGCAGCTGACGGAGCATCACTGGCTGGTCAGCGATCTGGATCCGCGTCTTGGCATCAAGGCGATCGCTGAGACTTTCCCGCCGGAAGTTCTGTTATGGCAAGGCAACATCACACCGGAGATTCTGGAAATGATGAAAAACGGTCCTGGACCGGAAGCAGCATCGGAAGAAGACGGCGATATCGGAAACGAAGCCCGCTCAACAAATGTCGAGGGCGCAAATCCGTTTATTTTCTGCTTCTGCCCGATGTGGTGGGAAGATGACATCAAGGGTGCCGGCCGCAACATCGAAGACGGCGCAAACTATCGCTGGAACTTCGCGATCGGCTATCCGGAAGGCGTATCCACAGAGGAAGGCGACAAGTGGCTCTTTGAAGAAGTGATTCCGATCTTCGAAAAAGCACCGGAGTGCACGAGAATCCTTCACAGCAAGGTAAAGAAAGAGATCAACGGCGGAACCGGAATGGAGCATGTATTTGAGATGTTCTTTGAAAACCAGTCCGCATGGCACAAAGTAGCCGTAGAAGATACGAAGGCTATTGCCAAACCGGCATGGGCACAGCAGGATGAATTCCCGTTCTTAAAGCCTTATCATAAGATTATCGGCTGCTGCGTATCTGACTTTACAATGTCCAACAACCTTGCAAACTACAGAGGCTATATGCCGAGACGGTAAGGTCAAGCAGACACTTCGTCAGTATTTCGCACAAGGCTTTTTGACAGGGCTGTCACACGATTCTTTTTGTGTGGCAGCCTTGTTTTTCGTGTGTATTCTAGTGAACAAAAGTTGTCCGATCTGATTCAGGATAAGTCTGCTTCCCACAACCTGAAAAGTGATGTATAATAGTTGACATGTATGAAGAGAGATACCTGAGCAAACAAGCTGAAGCAGCGCAGGCGGCATTATGGGATGAAAAAGCAAAGCCTTGCACACATTATAAGAGAAGAAGTCCGTATGCGGAGGAGTTTCTTCTGCGCAGTGGGATCGTTCCGGGAGATACGGTGCTGGACATGGGCTGTGGTTCCGGAACGCTTTGCCTGCCATTGGCGGATGACGGTCATCGGGTGTTTTGCGGAGATATTTCGGAAAAGATGCTGGCTTCAGTGCGGAACGTAATCGAAGCAGAAGGGATTACAAGCATTACTTTAAAAAAGATGTCGTTTTATGATGACTGGACAGATGTGCCGGTTTGCGACATGGTCTTTGCGAGCAGATCGCTGATTGATGTTGATCCGATGATTGTTTTACCGAAGCTTTCTGCACATGCGAAAAAGCGGGTGTGTATCACTCTGCATGTAGATCTGAACGATGGGGAGATCAGCGGTTTTCGTTATAAAGGGGCAGATACGATTTCCTATTTCCGTTCCTGTATCAATGCAGTTATCGATATGGGATATCTTCCGCGGGTAGAGTATATGTCTTGTATGTTTGATGGGAAAAAAGGCTGGGCTTTCATCGCCTGGGATGTATAGTAAAACGCAATGCAAACAATAGCAACAAGTGTAATCATTTTATTCGCTCTGATCTTTGTCGGATATTTTGCCGGCAAGATCGGATGGATTCGAAAAGATAGCGCGCCGGATCTTTCGGCGCTTGTTTTAAATATCACGATGCCTGTCACCATCTTTCTTTCCATCGTCAGTCAGGCGGGATCGGGAAGCATGGGACGGGATTTTTTGATCATTCCGTTTATCGCAGCCTTCCATATGGCATCTATCCTTTTTGGCCTTGTGGTCACCAGGCTGTTCCGGGTTCCAAAAGAGAAGCGTGGAACATGGATGTTCAACTGTGTGTTTTCCAATAATGGATTTATGGGACTGCCGTTGGCGCTGTCTGTTTTTGGTGACCGCGGACTGTTTATCATGGTGCTCGGTAACATGATCTCAAATCTGCTGTTGTTCTCGATCGGAACAAAGATGCTGACAGAAAATGTGCCTGATGCGGATAAGATCAGTGTAAAAAAGATGTTTTTGACAAACATCAACTTTGCGGTGGTGGCCGGCCTGATCTTTGCGTTATTCCATATTCCGTTATTTGATATTGCGGCAAATCTCTTGGGATATCTGGGTGACATCTCCAGCGGTTTGTCGATGCTGGTAGTCGGATTGTCGCTGTCGAGGATGTCGATCGCCGTTGTTTTCAAGGATAAAAAAATGTTTATCCTGACCGCGCTGCGGCTTTTGGCGATCCCACTGCTTACGATTGCAGTGCTTCGGATCCTGCCGTTTGAGATGGATCCGATGATTGAGAGTATTCTGATCATGTCAGCAGCATTGCCATCGGCAGCAGCACAGTCGATGATCGCAGAACAGTATCACGGGGATCTGGAAGCTTCCGGACAGGCGGTGTTCCTGACGACACTGTTTGCGGTGGTGACGGTGCCGTTGATGATGACGATTGGGCTGCGGTAACAGATATGGAGGGTAGCATGTGGGAATTATATGACAGATTGATCGCCGGGATACCGGAGGATCTCATCGTAGACGAATACATTCCGGGAAGACATTTTTCCTGCCTTCGAAGCGGGGAACTGTGTGGTGTCGCGCACTTTACAAAAGGCGCCAGCAGACCGGCGGTGTTCCCTGACGGACCTGTGGGACAGCCGTTAAAGAAAGTGGCGGAGCAGGCAAAGTCCTGGAATATGGAAGAGGCAACGATGGGGATGGCGGCGATCAATGCCTGGTATAATAACAAAGAGCGTCTGAAAGCGTACGGGATTGAGATTGCCGACGAAAAGAACATTTCGATTGAAGAGCGCAAGAAGAAAAATCCGATGAATGATCCGGAACAGCTGCGGGACAAAAAGGTTGCGTTGATCGGGCATTTCAGAAATGTGGAAAAGAAGCTGGAAGGCCTATCGGACCTGTACATACTGGAACGAAATCCGGGAGAAGGCGATTATCCCGACTGTGCCTGTGAATATCTGCTGCCGGAAATGGATGTGGTTTATTCAACCGGTATGACGCTGATCAATAAGACGCTGAAGCGCCTGTTGGAATTGAAAAAAGATGGTGCGCAGTTTACGCTGATGGGACCGACATCGACACTGTCACCGGTGTTATTTGATTATGGGGTAGACAGTATCGCAAGCTTCGTGGTGACAGATCCTGAGTTTGTACGGGACGTGATCAGCCGGGAATGTGGTGGAATGTTTTCCGGTGGCATGATGGTAGATCTGACGAGAGAGGACTTTATTGCGGGATGATGGTAGATCTGACGAGGGAGGATTTTCAATGAGAAAGATTGATACTGCAACATGGGACCGGACGGCACATTTTAACAGTTATGTAGATGCGCAGTTTCCCTATATCATTGTCGGAAAAGATATCGATGTGACCAATATATATCGGTTTGCAAGAGAAAAAGGTGTTTCGTTTACCTATTGTATGATCTATGCGGCAACGAAAATCGCAAATGAGATTCCGAACTTTCAGTACCGGATGCTGAATGGTGAACCGTACGATATTGAGCATACGGTTGCCACCAATACACATTTGAAAAAAGGTGCTGAGACTTTCTCGATGGTTCGCTGTGATGATTACGATACGATGGAGGAGTATGCGAGAAAGAACCGTGAAAAGGCAGATCTGCCTGCAGACGATGTAGATCCGAGAGAAGCGGAATTCGCAAATGATATCATCAGTTTTTCTTCGATTCCGTGGATCCGGTACACGCACTTTATCCGTACGATAAAAACACTGGGAAAGGATACGAATCCCAAAATTACCTTCGGAAAATATGAATGGGAAGGCGACAGGCTGATGATGCCGTTTACGTTACAGGTTCATCACGGTCTGATGGACGGCCTGCATACGGGAAGATATTTTAACCGTTTAGAGGAGTATCTGGCTGCGGGAGAGTTCTGATTGTATTAAAAAAAGACGACTTTGCGAAAAAAACTACGCAAAGTCGTTTCTTTTTAACACTTATTCTCGCAAAGCCGTCAAAGTCTAACAGCGGACGTCGCAAAGCCGTCAAAGTATAACCGTATAAAAGATTTTAAGCAGAGATCATTACAGAAGTTGCTTTGATGATCGCGGTTGCTTCTTTGCCAACCTCAAGACCAAGGTCTTTTACAGCTTCCATGGAGATGGTAGATGTGATGCCGATGCCGCCTGCTACATCCAGTTTTACGATTGCGTTTACAGCGCCTTCGTTGATTGCGGAAACAGTACCTGTCAGCTGGTTTCTTGCGCTGATGTTTAATTTGCCGTTTGCCATCATAACAGATGTTGCTTTGATTACAGCAGTTACTTCCTTGCCGGCAACGATGCCAAGCTCTTTAATGGAATCCATGGAAATGGTAGCGGAGATCATGTTTCCCTCGCCTGCGTCTACTTTAACGATACCGTTAACTGCACCTTCTTTTACCTCTGCTACAACACCTTTGATCTGATTTCTTGCACTAATCATTTTGTTTCTCCTTTCATCTTTTGTGAATTCTTTTTGGTGACGGTGGTCTGTTTGTTATGTTTGAACCGCCGTTCGTTTTGTTTTGTTATGGTTCAATTATATTCGTTTCGTTTCGTCATTTCAATACACAGATCCTACAAGAATAATTCTAAAATCCAAGGATTTTGTAGTGCATATTGTATAGTTTCGTAACGTTTTGTTGCTATAGCAACAAAACGCAAAACATGCAGGATGCTACGACGCGTGACGAAACAAGACAAAAAGAAGCGATGCAAAACGCTTATTGCGAAAATCATCATGTTCTGTTATGATATATAATAGATGATTATAATATGAAGGAATGCGAAAGCGTTTTGGAGGATGAATATGAATAAAGATGCATTGACGGCAGTCGAAGTGGCGGAAATGCTGAATATTGCAAAAAATACAGTTTATGTTCTCGTGAAAAGGGGCGAACTGGATTGCTATATGGTTGGAAGGAAGATGCGTTTCACCTATGATGATGTGCAAAAGTACATCAATCGATCGCGCAGCGGAAAAGCATCTGAAGCAAAGCGGCCGGGAAAGGATGTTCCGGGAACGGGAGCAGATGCTTTAGTAAATGAAATGAATCTGGCGTTAGAAACAGATGACCAGGAGAGCAGCGATGATGCGTCTCTCGTTTCGCCGAATGTGTTCCGTATTTGCGGGAATGATGAAATCCTGAATCATCTTGCAAGACGTATGATGGAGATGGTGCCGGGGCTGAAAGCAGAATGTATTCATAAAGGAAGCTATGATGCATTGACTATGCTTTACCGTGACCGTGTGTCAGCGGCAGCTTCTCATATGTGGGACAGCGAAACAGATTCTTATAATATACCGTTTGTAAAAGCCTTTTTGCCGGGGTGTCAGACTGTCATCATTCATATATGCACCCGGACAGAAGGGTTATATGTGGCGGAAGGGAATCCGAAGAAGATCTTTACCTGGGAAGATCTCGGGCGTGAGGATATCGTGATGGCAAACAGAGAGCCAGGTGCGGGTTCGCGTATTCTGACGGATGTTCATCTTGCGCAGCTTGGCATCGACGGACACCGCATCAAAGGATATGACAATGCCCGCAGGACGCATCTGTCTGTGGCCGGCGCGGTCAGCAAAGGCGAAGCCGATGTTGGTGTCGGGCCGGAAAAAACGGCGCTCAGTACCAGGGGCGTGACATTTGTACCGCTTCAGGAAGAAAGCTATGATCTTGTGATCAAGGAAAGTATTCTGGAAACAGAAGCGGTACAGGTGATGCTTAAGATCTTAAGATCGTTCGAATTCCAGGAGGAATTCCGCTACAGCAGCGGGTACGACATAGCAGGAATGGGAGACATTATTTCAAAATAAGGAAACATGAATTCCGGAAGCCCTCGCAGGAGGGCTTCTTTTTATATGATTTATGCAAAATACTGAATAATACTTAATAAAAATGGATGTTATTATACTTCTGATTTGATACAATAAGCAGAAAGAAGGTGGAAACACCGTAAGAATCTGCCACGGGTTTTATGTAAAGAGGGACTATGGAATCAGAAGTAAAAAAACTGTCAGATGCGGAAATAATTAAAAAGTTATCAGAAGCGAAGCTGTTTGCCGGGGTCCCGATCGATGAGATCGAAGATCTTGTTCGATCCGAGAGGGGACATCTGTCCTATTATCAAAAAGGAGAAATACTGATCCATGAGGGAGAAACCTGGAATTCGATCGATGTCGTCCTGGAAGGGGAGGTCAGCGTCAAGCGATTGTTTCAGGACGGGTCGGAATCTGCGGTGCATCTGCTGCGCGAAAACGGTGTGATCGGGATGGAGTTTTTGCAAAAGGCTGATCAGAAAAGCCAGTATTACTATGTGGCAGAAAGTGATGTGACCAATTATGGCATTCATAAATGGTTTTTTACGGATTACCGGCAGCTGGGGGAAAAGGTCAGTTTTCAGATGCTGAAAAACCTGATCAGTATCCTTTCTCATGAAAATCTCAGACAGCACAGGAAGCTGGACATTCTGTCGACAAGAAACCTTCGCGAACGTATTCTGGTTTACCTGAACTATGAACAGAAGAAGAGAAAGCAGATGGCGTTTGACATTCCCTTCAGCAGGGAGGCACTGGCGGCGTTCCTATGCGTGAACAGAAGCGCACTTTCGAGGGAATTGAGCCGGATGGAGGAGGACGGGCTCCTGAAAACGAAAGGAAAACATTTTCAATTGTTGCAATAGCAACAAATCTGTCCGCCGGGCAGGAGAGAAAAAGTTGAAAAAGTTTCGATTTTTTTGCCATGGCAACAGACAGGACAATTTTTGACTTATATAATGATGACAGATGCAAAGCTTTGCTTATAAGACATCTCACTGTCATCAACCCCATTGGAACACCTCGGGCATTCGCCCGGGGTGTTTGCATGTTATATAGATATATTTTTCAAAGATTTTATGGATTTCCTGTTATAAGTGTTGTAAAATAGTAGAATATTTTGGATATTGATTATAAGGGATAATTTCATCTTTTTTAGCGTATAAGCTCCTGAGCGATGAAGCAGCACGTAGCTTATACATAACTTTTAGAAAGGACTGCCGCAAGGCAGAATCATTGCAGCATTTATGAATAACAATGGACCGAATCAACAAAACAGCGGAGACGGAAATAATCAGAACAATAATAACGGACGGAACGGGCAGAGCATTCTCTGGTTTGTAGTTGTAACGCTTGTGGTTCTGTTTTTGATGTCGACGCTCACCAACAATATGAGAAACATCACCAAGCAGGAGATCAGTTACTCTGATTTCATGACGATGGTGGAAGACGGCAAGGTAGAAAAGGTCGTGATCAAGTCTACGACACTTGAGATCACACCAAAGGAAGACACACAGGATGAATCGGAAGATGCGGCAGACAGTATTACAAACTCGCTGCCGACGCTGCCGATGTCATCGAGTGTGAAAACATACACGACCGTACGCTTAAATGACGAAGAGCTTGTGCAGTTCCTGCAGGAGCATGACGTCGACTTTGTCGGGGAGAATGACAGTACCGCATCATACTGGATCGGATCTGTCTTAAGCTTTATGATCCCGCTTGTCATCGTCTGGATCCTCTTAGGATTCCTGATGCGCCGCATGGGCGGCGGAGGCGCCGGCGGTATTATGGGCGTCGGCAAGAGCAATGCCAAGATGTATGTGCAGGAAAAGACCGGTGTGACATTTGCGGATGTCGCAGGGCAGGATGAGGCAAAAGAATCACTTCAGGAAGTGGTTGATTTCCTGCATAATCCACAGAAATACGAAGAGATCGGCGCAAAGCTCCCGAAGGGTGCGCTGCTTGTGGGTTCACCGGGTACCGGTAAGACGCTGCTGGCAAAGGCGGTTGCAGGAGAAGCGAATGTACCGTTTTTCTCCCTTGCCGGATCGGATTTTGTGGAAATGTTTGTCGGCGTGGGTGCGTCCCGTGTACGAGACCTGTTTAAAGAGGCACAGAAAAACGCGCCGTGTATCATCTTTATCGACGAGATCGATGCCATCGGTAAGAGCAGAGATTCTGTTTATGGCGGCGGCAACGACGAGCGGGAGCAGACATTGAACCAGCTGCTCGCCGAGATGGACGGTTTTGATTCTTCGAAGGGTGTTCTGATCCTTGCGGCGACGAACCGGCCGGAGATCCTGGATAAGGCGCTTTTGAGACCGGGACGGTTTGACCGCCGGATCATCGTAGACAAGCCGGATCTGAAGGGCCGTATCGCAACATTAAAGGTGCATTCGAAGAATGTGAAAATGGATGAGACCGTTGATTTTGAAGAGATCGGACTTGCGACAGCGGGCTGTGTCGGTTCGGATCTTGCAAATATGATCAACGAAGCTGCTATCAACGCAGTGAAACATGGCAGAAAAGCGATCAATCAGAGTGACCTGTTTGAATCGGTTGAAGTAGTCATCGCGGGTAAAGAGAAAAAAGACCGCATCATGAGTCCGAAGGAAAAACGCCTTGTGGCTTATCATGAAGTGGGACATGCGCTTGTGACAGCACTGATGAAGGCAGCAGAACCTGTGCAGAAGATCACGATCGTACCGCGTACGATGGGTTCGCTTGGCTACACATTACAGACGCCGGAAGAGGAGAAATTCCTCCAGACAAAGGCGGAACTTGAGGCGCGTATCATCACCTATATGGCAGGCCGCGCAGCAGAGGAGATCACATCCGATACGATCACGACCGGCGCGTCCAACGATATCGAGATGGCGACAAGGATCGCGCGCGCGATGGTTACGCAGTTCGGTATGTCGGATGAGTTTGGCATGATGGGCTTAGAGTCGATCGAAAGCCGCTATCTGGACGGCCGTGCGGTGAAGACCTGTGGAGACGAGACGATCGCGCAGGTGGATGACGTCGTAAAACAGATGATTAATGATGCTTACGCAAAGGCGAAGCAGATGCTGATCGAGTATCGTGAGACACTCGAGAAAATCGCGGATTATCTGTATGAGCACGAGACGATCACCGGTAAAGAATTCATGGATATTTTCCGTGAGATGAATCCGGATTATGATTCCGACGATGCTAAGGATACGACGCTTCGGACTGTGGCAGACGGCGCAGAGGCCGGAAAGGCCGGAGGATGGGAAGACCAGCTGACACTCGAAGACTTCGGGCTCGGTCAGACAAAGAAAGAAGCACCGGATGAAGACATCTTTGATGAGGAGTAACAAGCTGTGGATGAATTGTTTGACATCCCAACTGAATTAAAAAAGATTCCGCATCAGCCGGGCGTGTATTTAATGCATGATGAGACCGATGAGATCATCTATGTCGGAAAAGCGGTCGATCTTTATCGTCGGGTACACCAGTATTTTCAGTCGCGATATAAAGGGCCGAAGATCGAGCAGATGGTGACCCGTATCCGCAGATTTGAATACATTGTTACAGATTCGGAGCTGGAGGCTCTGGTGTTGGAATGCAACCTGATCAAGGAGCACCGGCCGAAGTACAACACAATGTTAAAGGATGACAAGACGTATCCTTATATTAAAGTGACTCTGGGAGAAGAATATCCCAGAGTACTTTTTTCGAGGCAGATGAAAAAGGACGCGTCAAAGTACTTCGGACCGTATACAAGCTCCTGGGCGGTTAAAAAGACGATCGAGCTGTTGTGCAAGCTCTACGGGATCCGGACCTGCCGGCGTGTGCTGCCCAGAGACATCGGAAAAGAGCGGCCGTGTTTAAACTACCATATTCACCAGTGCCCTGCGCCCTGTCAGGGGTATGTGACAAAGGAAAACTATCAGGAACGGGTGCAGAAAGCGGTCCGTTTCTTAAGCGGTGATTACAAGCCGATCTTATCCGAACTGGAAGAAAAGATGCACAGAGCAGCAGAGGCGTTGGAGTTTGAAAAGGCAGCGGAATATAAGGAGCTGCTCTCGAATGTGCGCGCAGTGGCACAGAAGCAGAAGATCACGGATTCCGACGGAGAGGATCGGGACATCATCGCGCTTGCGAAGGATGACCGCGATGCGGTCGTGCAGGTATTCTTTGTCCGGGAAGGGAAGCTGCTTGGAAGAGAGCATTTTCATGTGACGATCGGAAATGAAGATACGCCGGGGGATATTCTGTCAGTCTTTTTGCGGCAATATTATGCGGGCACGCCGTTTTTGCCAAAAGAGATCCTGCTGCAGACAGAGGTAGAGGATCGTGAAACGATCGAAGCCTGGCTTTCGGACCGCCGCGGAAAGGCAATGCATCTTCGGGTTCCTAAAAAAGGAAGCAGAGAAAAGCTTGTCGAGCTGGCGGCGTCAAATGCCGAGATGATCTTAAGCCGTGACAAAGAGCGGATCCGTCGTGAAGAAGGACGAACGATCGGCGCAGTCAAAGAGATCGCGTCGCTGCTTGGCCTGGAGCAGATCGGACGGATGGAGGCATACGATATCTCCAATACCAGCGGATTTGAATCGGTCGGATCGATGGTTGTTTATGAAAAGGGAAAACCACGGCGCAATGAATACCGGAAGTTCCGTCTGCGGACCGTGACAGGGCCGGATGATTATGCATCCATGCATGAGGTCCTGACCAGGCGGTTTCAGCATGGATTAAAAGAAAGAGAAGAAATGAAAGCTGCGGCTCTGGCTACAGGGGAAAATCCCGATGAGGAGCTGGGACGGTTTGCAAAGTTTCCGGATCTGATCCTTATGGATGGTGGAAAAGGACAGGTCAATGTCGCCGAAAAAGTGCTCTCTGATCTGCATCTTTCGATCCCGGTTTGCGGAATGGTGAAAGATGATTCCCACAGAACGAGAGGTTTGTATTATAATAACAGGGAAATACCGATTGAAAAGACCGGCGAGGGCTTTAAACTGATCACCAGGATCCAGGATGAAGCGCACCGGTTTGCGATCGAATACCACCGGTCGCTGCGGGGGAAGGACCAGGTACATTCTGTCCTGGATGATATTCCGGGGATCGGACCGGAGCGAAGGAAGGCGCTGATGAAGCATTTTGCCTCGATCGATGAGATCCGGCAGGCGGATGTGGAGCAGCTCTTAGAACCGGAGCACATGAACCGTCGCGCGGCGGAATCGGTATATCGATTTTTCCATGAAGAAGAGAAAGAGGAGAAAAACAGATGAAGGGAAAAGGCTTGCGGGTCAAAGAAGCTGCAGAATATTTAAATCTGAAAGCATTTTTTAAAACGGATGATTTTGAAGAGCGGATGATCACAACCTCCGAGGTCAACCGGCCGGGACTCGAGCTGACAGGCTTTTTCGAGCACTTTGCCGGAGACCGGATGCAGGTGATCGGTATGGTGGAGACTTCGTATTTAAGATCACGTCCCGACATGGAGAAAAAGCGGATTTATCCGGATCTGATGGGGGAAAAGATTCCCTGCATCGTACTTACCAGAGGAATGCAGCCGGAGCCGCTGATGCTGCAGTATGCAGATGAATGTCAGGTGCCGATTTTGGGGACGGATATGGGAACCTCGCAGTTTCTGTCAAAGGCGATCCGGTATCTTTCCTATAAACTCGCTCCGGCGATCTCGATGCACGGTGTTTTGGTAGATGTTTATGGCGAGGGAGTCCTGATCATGGGCGAAAGCGGTATCGGAAAAAGCGAGGCCGCGCTGGAACTCGTACGCCGCGGACACCGGCTGGTAACGGATGATGTGGTAGAGATCCGGAAAGTGGACGAAGAAACGCTGCTTGGTACATCACCCGAGATCACGAGACATTTTATTGAGCTGCGCGGCATTGGGATCATCGATGTCAAAACGCTCTACGGTGTGGAGCACGTAAAAGAACAGCAGAAGATCGGACTTGTGATCAAGCTGGAAGACTGGGATCCGAGCAAGACCTATGACCGTCTTGGTCTGGAAGAAGAATATACAGAGATTCTGGGATTAAAGCTTCCGTGTCATTCGATCCCGATCCGGCCCGGACGAAACCTGGCGGTCATCTGTGAGTCGGCTGCCGTCAATTTCCGCCAGAAAAAAATGGGATACAATGCGGCGCACGAGCTGTACCGACGTGTGCAGGCCGGCATGGGGCAGTCTGATATCAAATAAAAACATACGGGAAAGAGGAAATCGATATGGAGAGAAAAAATGCGTGGGAAAGATATGACGATACCCGGAAAAAGGAGGTCTTTTCCTTTGCAGAAGATTATCGTCAGTTTATTTCAACATGCAAGACGGAGCGCGAATGCGTGACGGAGTTCAAAACCCGTGCGAAGGAAGCGGGATTTCGGGATATCAAAGACATCATCGCAAGCGGTGAAAAGCCGGTGCCGGGAGCGCGGGTCTATGCGGAAAACAAGGGAAAAGCCATGGCGCTTTTTGTGATCGGAACCCGTCCGCTCGAAGAGGGTATGAATATCCTGGGCGCACATATTGACTCACCTCGTCTTGACATCAAACAGAATCCGCTGTATGAAGACACCGATCTGGTGCTTTTGGACACCCATTATTATGGCGGGATCAAAAAATACCAGTGGGTCACACTGCCGCTGGCGCTGCATGGCGTTGTGGCGAAAAAAGACGGATCCGTGGTGCAGGTTTGCATAGGTGAAGACCCGGCGGATCCGGTGCTTGGTGTATCTGACCTTCTGATCCATCTGGCAGCAGACCAGATGGAGAAAAAGCTGGCAAAAGGTGTGGAAGGAGAGCGCCTGGATGTGCTCATCGGAAGTATGCCGGCTGCAAAGGAAGAAAAGGAAGAGGATGCAGCAGAGAAACCGGCCGGAAAAGTAAAGCCGGCGATCTTAAAGATTCTGAAAGAGACCTATGGGATTGAGGAAGAGGATTTCCTTTCCGCAGAGCTGGAAGTGGTTCCTGCGGGTCCGGCAAGAGATTACGGCCTTGACCGCAGCATGATCATGGGATACGGACATGATGACAGAGTCTGTGCATTCCCGTCTTATGCAGCGATCGAGGGAATGGGGACGCCGGAATATACCAGCGCATGTCTGCTGGTTGATAAAGAGGAGATCGGCAGTGTCGGCGCGACCGGCATGCAGTCACGGTTTTTTGAAAACACGGTCGCAGAGCTTTTGGCCGCAATGGGCGATTACAGTGAATTGAAGGTGCGCAGAGCACTCACCAATTCCCGTGCGCTTTCTTCTGATGTCAGTGCGGCATTTGATCCGAATTATCCGGAAGTCATGGATAAGAAAAACTGTGCGTATTTTGGCAGAGGCGTTGTATTTAATAAATACACCGGCGCGCGCGGCAAATCCGGATCCAATGATGCCAGCGCGGAATACGTCGGAGCGATCAGAAGGATCTTAGATGATGCGGGCGTATGCTTCCAGACGGCAGAGCTTGGAAAGGTTGACCAGGGCGGTGGCGGAACCATCGCATATATCCTTGGGAATTATGATATGCTTGTGATTGACAGCGGTGTTGCGGTTTTGAATATGCACGCGCCTTGGGAGATCATCAGCAAGGCAGATCTGTATGAGGCAAAACGCTGCTACGAAGCATTTCTTCAGAACAGGTAAGACAAATCGGATTGGAGACGAGAACAGGGTATGGATATATTTGATAAATTATGCAGCATCGCAGGGGAAGCAAATGTACTGCGGGATGAGCCGATGAGCCGGCATACCACATTCCGGACCGGCGGCCCGGCAGAGTATCTGGTTTCTCCGGATATAGACAGCCTTCCGGGTGTCATTATGTTTTGCAGGGAGCAGGCGATCCCGCTGACGGTCATCGGAAACGGAAGTAATCTGCTCGTCGGGGACAAGGGCATTCCGGGCGTGGTGGTCGAGATCGGCCGTATGATGGGCGAGATCACATTGGCGGACCATAAGATCACAGCGCAGGCAGGCGCGTTGCTTTCTGCCGTATCCGCAAAGGCCGCGGCAGAAGGACTGACAGGGCTTGAATTTGCCTCAGGGATTCCCGGCAGCGTCGGTGGTGCGGTGATCATGAACGCCGGAGCGTATGGCGGAGAGATCAAAGACACATTGATCGCGGCAACAGTGCTTACAAAAGACGGACAGATCGTTCGGCTTCCCGCAGAGGAACTGGAACTTTCCTATCGGCACAGCAATCTGCCGGAGAAGGAAAGTGTCGTTCTGGAAGCGGAATTTGTGCTGGAAGAAGGCGATGTTGATAAGATCGCAGACGTACTTGCGGAACTGAAGCAGAAACGGACGTCAAAACAGCCGCTGGAATATCCCAGTGCAGGCAGCACCTTCAAACGTCCGGAAGGACATTTCGCAGGTAAGCTGATTGAAGACGCGGGCCTGAAGGGCTACACGATCGGCGGTGCGCAGGTTTCCGAGAAGCACTGTGGATTCGTGATCAATAAAGGCGGTGCGACATCTGCAGATGTGCTGGCACTGATCCGGTTGATCCAGAAAACCGTAGAGGAGCAGTTCGGGGTACCGCTCGAAACAGAGGTGCGTCTGCTTGGTGAATTTTAACAGACCGGATGGTAACGTCTGAGAGAAAAAGGGGAGAGGCATATGGAATATGTGATCGTGACCGGTATGTCGGGCGCGGGAAAATCAACAGCATTGAAGATACTGGAAGACAACGGCTTTTACTGTGTCGACAACCTGCCGATCTCTCTTCTGGAGAATTTTATCGATCTGGCAAACGCCGAAGGTTCTCCCTACAGGAAAGTGGCGCTGGGGATCGACAGCCGCAGCGGTTCGACCGCGGCCGAATTAAAGCATGCCGCGGAGGCGATGCAGGAGAGAAAGCTTTCTTTGCGGATCATTTTCCTGGACGCATCCGATAAAGTGCTGATCAAGCGCTATAAGGAAACGAGGCGCTCACATCCGCTTTCGGGAAATGAACGCCTTGAGCAGGGGATTGAAAAAGAAAGACAACGGCTTATGTATCTGCGAAAAAAAGCAGATACGATCATCGATACCAGCGAGCTTCTGACAAGGGATCTGCGGGCGGCGCTCGAACAGATCATTCTTTCGGAAGAGACATTCCAGAATCTGATGATTACGGTGTTATCTTTTGGGTTTAAGTATGGACTGCCGGAGGATTCGGACCTGGTATTTGATGTCAGGTTTTTGCCCAATCCCTATTATGTGGATGAGCTGAGAGACCTGACGGGAAATGATGCGCTGGTGCGGGATTATGTCATGCAAAGCGATGTGACAGCGAGCTTTCTGGACAGACTGTCTGATATGCTGGAATTCCTGATCCCGAACTATGTGGCAGAAGGAAAAAACAATCTTGTGATCAGCATCGGCTGTACCGGTGGAAGGCACAGGTCCGTTACGATCGCCAATGCAATATACGACCTTCTGAAAAAAGAGAAGGGGTATGTTGTGAATCTGGAACACAGAGATGCTGACAGAGTAAGAAAATAGCGGAGGGACGATATGTCTTTTTCCGGAAATATCAAAAAAGAACTATCCAGAGAACAGGCGCCGGGGATGGAGACGCGCCGCATGGAGCTTTATGCGATCCTGCATTTTCTGGGGGCATTTGGGGATCATAAGGAAGAAGGGGTTTATGTAGCCCGAACGGATCAGGTCCTGCTCGCGAAAAAGATCGTGCTTCTGATGAAAGAGACGAATGCCGCAAGTCCGGCGCTTGAGGTCCTGACTTCAGAAGGAAAGCAAAAGAACCGCCGTTACCGGATCCGAATACCGGCAGAGATTGGCGGCAAACTGAAAGAAGAGGTGTCCGCAGCAGTTCGGCTATGGCATGAAACGGGGACCTTTCCGGATACAGACAGCTGCCGTGCATGGCTGCGCGGTGCATTTTTGACGGCAGGATCCATGAGTGATCCGGAAAAATCCTACCATCTGGAATGGACCTGTAAGACCAGAGAAGATGCGGACGGCATTGTGCAGCTGTCAAAACGATTTGAGATAGATGGCCGGATCACGGAACGCAAGGGTCGGTTTGTGGTATATTTAAAAGACAGTACGGATATTGTTGATATGCTGAATGTCCTTGGGGCACACAAGTCTCTGATGGAGATGGAAAACGTGCGGATCCTTAAGGAAATGAGAAACGGCGTAAACAGACAATTTAACTGCGATACCGCCAATATCAAGAAGATCGTGAAAGCTGCAGGCAGACAGGTGGAGGATATCCGCTATATTGCTGCACATACCGGACTCGAAAATCTTCCGCCTGCACTCCGTCAGATGGCAGAGGTCAGGCTGGAATATCCGGATGTATCTTTGCAGGAGCTTGGGGAATATCTGGATCCGCCGGTAGGAAAATCCGGCGTCAACCATAGACTTAGAAAGCTTTCTGTGATCGCAGAGAATCTGCGTGAAGGGAAATGACATCATGAAAAAACTACTCTATATATACAATCCTCATTCAGGACGGGGACAGGTTCGCGTTGTTTTATCACAGATCATAGACATCTTTGCAAATAAGGGATATGAGGTGACAACCTGCGCGACAACAGGAAAGGATTTTGCAAAAGATAAAGTAAGGGAAGAAGCCGGCGCATATGATCTTGTGGTGTGCAGCGGCGGAGACGGGACACTCGATGAAGTCGTGACAGGGATGATGCAGCGGGAGAATCGTGTTCCCATTGGTTATATCCCTACCGGAAGCACAAACGATTTTGCACACACACTGAAGATCCCGCGAAACAATATGTTAAAGGCTGCTGAGATCGCGGTAGGCGGAAAGCCATATCCGTGTGATGTCGGCGCGTTTAATGATGACTATTTTGTTTATGTGGCAGCATTCGGACTGTTTTCGGATGTTTCATATCAGACACCGCAGAATATGAAACATGTATTTGGTCATGTGGCATATATTCTTGAAGGGGCAAAACGGCTGCAGGACATTCCGTCCTATCATATGCTGGTAAGGACGGATGACAGACAGATCCAGGATGATTTTGTCTATGGCATGATCAGTAACTCTGATTATGTGGGCGGCCTGAAAAACACGATGGACCGGGGCATCAGCTTAAATGACGGTGTTTTTGAGGTGTCACTGATCCGCCGCCCGACCAATCCGATCATGTGGCAGGAAGTGGTCGCGGCATTGATGATGCCAAGGCTTCTGCCAAGCGATCATATCTATACGTTTAAAACATCGCATATCGAGATCTTTTCGACGAAAGAAGTGCCGTGGAGTCTTGATGGCGAATTTGGAGGGGACCATGATCATGTCGTGATCGACAACCGGTTCCGTGAGATTACATTTATGGTGGGAGAGGATGTCATCGAATCGATGAACAGTCCGATGCCGGATATCTTCTAAGCAGCGCAAAGGGAGAAGGAGAACAGCAAAATGGGAGAGTATTTTAATGTGGCGGAAGTGTTTGGCAAGTACGTATTCAATGATACGGTCATGCAGCAACGCCTGCCCAAAAAGGTCTATCAGCGATTAAAAGAGTGCATCAAAAGCGGTGCGGATCTGGATCCGGATACGGCGGATATCATTGCACATGAGATGAAGGAATGGGCGATCGATCAGGGCGCGACACATTATACACATTGGTTTCAGCCGCTGACCGGCGTGACGGCAGAAAAGCATGATTCCTTTATTTCGTCTCCGGATGAGCGTGGAAAGGTACTGATGAGTTTTTCCGGAAAGGAACTCATCAAAGGAGAACCGGATGCTTCATCATTTCCGTCGGGCGGATTGCGCGCGACATTTGAAGCGCGCGGCTATACGGCATGGGACTGCACCTCATTTGCGTTTGTCCGCCATGACGCGGCGGGCGCGACGCTTTGCATCCCGACAGCCTTCTGCTCCTATACAGGAGAGGCGCTGGATCAGAAAACACCGTTATTGCGTTCGATGGAAGCGATCAATCAGCAGTCGCTTCGATTGCTTCGCCTGTTTGGGAACACGACTTCGACGAAGGTTTCGCCGTCTGTCGGACCGGAGCAGGAATATTTTATCATTGACCAGAAAAAATACCGTCAAAGGAAGGATCTGATCTTTACCGGCCGGACTCTGTTTGGTGCGATGCCGCCTAAGGGGCAGGAGCTTGAAGATCATTATTTTGGTGCGATCCGTCCGCGTATCGCAGCTTTTATGAAGGATGTAAATGAAGAGCTGTGGAAGCTTGGTGTTCCGGCGAAGACACAGCATAATGAAGTGGCGCCGGCACAGCATGAACTGGCGCCGATCTTTGAGACCTGCAACATCGCAGTGGATCACAACCAGCTGATCATGGAAGTGCTCAAAAAAGTAGCAAACCGTCATGGTCTGCAGTGTTTGCTTCACGAAAAACCGTTTGCGCGGGTCAATGGTTCCGGTAAACACAATAACTGGTCCCTGACGACGGATGATGGCGTGAATCTTTTAGAGCCAGGCAAAACCCCGCATGAAAACGTGCTGTTTCTGCTGATCTTAACCTGTATCATGAAAGCGGTTGACCGCCATGCGGATCTGCTGCGGGAGTCTGCTGCAGATGTCGGAAACGACCTGCGGCTTGGCGCGGATGAGGCACCGCCGGCGATCATTTCGATTTTCCTGGGCGAACAGCTCGAGGATGTGATCGCGCAGCTGGTCAGCGAAGGAGAAGCAACGCGTTCGATCGAAGGCAGTATCCTTGATACCGGCGTGAAATGGCTGCCGGAATTTGAAAAAGACGCGACCGACAGAAACCGGACGTCACCGTTTGCGTTTACAGGCAATAAATTTGAGTTCCGTATGGTCGGATCAAAAGACTCGATCTCCGAACCGAATATTGTATTAAATACCATCGTTGCGGAGGCGTTTTCCGAGGCGTGTGATGAGCTGGAACAGGCCGATGATTTTGAGGCAGCAGTACAGCATCTGATCAAAAAGCAGGCGATCGAGCATCAGCGGATCATCTTCAGCGGAAACGGATATTCCGATGAATGGAAGGAAGAGGCTGCCAGACGCGGACTGCCCAATATTGCCAGCATGGTGGATGCGATCCCGGCGCTTGCAAGCGAGAAGGCGGTTGCGCTGTTTGAAAAATTCCATGTCTTCAACCGTGCAGAGCTGGAGTCCCGTATGGAGATCCAGTATGAGACATACTCGAAAGAAATGAATATCGAAGCGCGTACGATGATCGATATCGCAAACCGTGATATCATTCCGGCAATGGTGCACGCAACGAAAGATCTGGCAGAGTCGGTTTCTATGATCAAGGATATTCCGGATTGTGACTGCAGCGTTCAGACCAACCTGCTGCGGGAACTCTGTGAGCTGTTAAAGGATACAAAAGAAGCATTGAACCGCCTTGAGGTGGCAGCAAGTCACGGTGCGGATATGACACCGGGCAGAGATCAGGCTGTTTTCTATCGTGATGTTGTGAAAAAGGCAATGTATGGCCTGCGGCTGCCGGTTGACCAGGCAGAGCTGATGATCGATAAGAACACCTGGCCGATGCCGACCTATGGCGATCTGATCTTTGAGGTTTGATAAATGGAGCTAAAAAAGACAGTACGGAGGATTCCGTGGGTGGACATCCTCCGTGGTTTTCTGATGTTTTTTGTGATCTATGCGCACACGACGACAAACCAGGACATCAATGATTACATCTATTCCTTTCATATGCCGGCGTTTTTTATCGTCTCCGGCATGACGTTTGCGTTTAATAAAGAACGCAGCATTCTTCCGTATTTCAAAAAGAAACTTCTGGCATTGGTCGTCCCGTATTTTCTCTTAAATCTCTATGTTTCCCCGATCTGGTACTGGACTACGCAGTTTGGCGCGGAACCGCCGCAAAAGCTATGGCAGCTTGCGGTGGGAGTCCTGCTGTCAAATAAGAACACCGGCTTCCGGATGGCTTCGAACACGACATGGTTTATCTGCTGTCTGTTCCTCGCGGACCTGTTCTTTTTCCTGATCTGGCGGAAATGCCGGTCAGATGCTGCAATCGTCGTCAGCTGTCTTCTCGTAACAGCAACTGCATATGCATGCGGCATTCTTGCGCACCCGGGCGGCGGGATCTGGCATGTGGAGACCGCGTTTACGGCAATGATCTTTATTATGGGCGGATATTTTTTCCTGAAATATATTGAGCGGGTCGAAGCGTTTCTTGACCGGATCGGAAAGGTGAAGACGGTTCTTTTGATCCTGCTTTTGTTTGCGATCGGATTTATGTTTTTCTTCTGGAACGGAAGAGTCTCCATGATCGCGGATTCTTATCAGAATCTCGGCTATTTTTACGGCTCAGCCTTTGCAACGACATTCGGGATCGCGATATGCTTTATATTGGCGTCCCGAAAGAATGGATTTTTAAAAGGGATGACACTTGTGAATCAGGTCGGGATATATACACTTCCTTATATTGCGTTCCAGGTGCCGTTGATGCGTGTGCTCAGACACTATATCCCGTTTTTCGGGAATCAGGCAGACTGGCACAGGTTCGTGCTGTCGCTGGTCGTCTTTTTCGGATTCCTGCCTGTCGCGATGGTCATCCAGAAGTATCTGATCCCGAAGCGGAAGAAGAAATAAAGTGGTTTTGTTTTACCAATCGGGTGTGTTCCAAAAATAGTAGCAGGTATGGCAGAAAAACACTTGCTTTTTCCTGATACATCCGATATAATATCATCTGTTGAACATATTGGCCCATAGCCAAACGGTAAGGCAGCGGACTCTGACTCCGTCATTTCAAGGTTCGAATCCTTGTGGGCCAGCTCTAAAGAAGCTGTTGCACCTATTGATGCGGCAGCTTTCTTTTTGCGAAAGGAGCACCATATGAATCTAGGAGAAATCAACGAACTGCAAGTCGTTAAGAAAACAGACTTCGGCGTCTATCTTGCAGAATCCGCAGATGCAGACGAAAAAGTCCTTCTGCCCAAAAAGGAAGTCCCGGAGGATACCGCCATCGGCGATCTCTTTCAGGTTTTTTTATATCGGGATTCTGAGGACCGCCCGATCGCCACGATGCGCAAACCGCTCCTTACGATTGGACACTATGCCGTACTTCGCGTATTGCAGGTGACAAAGATCGGTGCGTTCCTGGACTGGGGGCTCGAAAAAGATCTCTTTCTTCCTTATAAAGAAATGATCGGCAAGCCGGCTCCGGGTGATGAGATCCTTGTCACGCTGTATCTCGACAAAAGCAGCCGGCTCTGTGCCTCCATGCGCGGCATCTATGATCTTCTTTCGACCGATTCCCCTTACCGGGCAGGCGATGAAGTAACAGGCCGTGTCTATGAATTCAGCAAAAACTTCGGCACATTCCTTGCCGTTGATGACTTCTACTCGGCACGCATACCAGTGCATGAGAATACGAAGCATTTAAAGATCGGACAGACCATCCGTGCGCGTGTCACCGCGAGAAAGCCGGACGGAAAGCTGGATCTGTCGATCCGCGAAAAGGCTTATCTGCAGACCGATAAGGATGCCGATGCCGTTTTAGAACTCCTGGAAAAATATCATGGCGAATTGCCATTTAATGACAAGGCAAGCCCGGAACGCATACAGGAAGAAGCCGGTATGAGCAAAAACGCCTTCAAGCGTGCAGTCGGGAAGCTGTATAAAGAGAGAATCGTTGAGATCACAGACCATAGTATTCGAAAAGTGTGATGGTTTATAAAATTTGAGCTGACATTTGTATGAATGTCAGCTCATTTTATGTTTAT
>SVDH01000008.1:0-57631 GCA_015057865.1 Lachnospiraceae bacterium | reverse complement strand
CCTGGCGTCATACCAAACGTGGGTCAAAAAAGAAAATGAGCTGACAAGTAAGCCAACTCAGACTAGAAACAGACATAATGCCCGTGGTAGCCGGGCGCCAGAGGCAATGAAAAGCAACCGCCTATAACAAGATCGCTCTCCCGTCTAAAATACCAAAACAAACCTTCTCTTTTTCTTCGATTCCGGCTTTGCCCGCAGTGGTGTCATTTAACAGTTTGATCAGCCGGTCTTTCTTTTCATCTGACAGGATCAGGTCGGTCTCGACCGCTTCGCCATAGCGCGTGTCCGTGATCGGAACTTCTTCATTTGCGAACAGATAGGAAAGTTTTCCTGCAGTCGTATAGTCGCAGGTGACGGTGTAGGCGGTGCCTGTCTGCTTTTCTAACAGAATGCATGCATCAAGACCTGCCGAGGCAGACTTCTGATATGCACGTACCAGTCCGCCTGTGCCAAGAAGCGTGCCGCCAAAATAACGTGTTACGATGATCAGTGCATTTGTGATGCCTCTTCCAAGCAAAACATCCAGGATGGGCCGCCCGGCAGTGCCGGCGGGTTCTCCGTCATCGCTGTAGCGCTGGTGGCGGGAATCGTCTCCAAGGACATAGGCATAACAGTTGTGTCGTGCGTCCCAGTATTCCTTTTTGTGCGCGGCGATGATCTCCTGTGCTTCCTCTTCAGAAGAAATCAAAAAAGGAAATGCGATGAATCTGGATTTTTTTTCAACGATCTCATCGGTGCCGCTTTGATAGATGATCTTCGGGTAATCTGCCATATCAATCTCCGGGAATCCATACTGTGCGCATCCCAACGATGCAGAGTGTCTGAAAGCAGTTTTTAGTATATCATATCCACCGGTATTTTTTGAATCTCACGCATGGAAAAGCCGGTGTTTTGTCAAAAGTTTACAAAACAAATGTTTGGTTTGCTCTGGATAAAATACAAAAAAATGCAACTAAAAAATGTGGATAATGTGAATAACTCTGTTTATAAGTCCAGTTTTCGGGCTTTTGTCGAAATATCTGAAAGAAAAAACATTTGTCAGAAAATTTGAAAAAAGATCGAGTTTTTTTCATATTTAGTAATTTTGCCGAAAAGGATAAAAATTTGAGTAAAATCTGAAAGAAATCGGGATGAAAAAGATGATTTGCATAAAAAATCGGCCGAAATCCTTTACTTTTTTAAGTAATTTGCTTAGAATAAAGTAGAACCTTATCATCTGTGCAGAGAAGCACAGGGAAGGAGGACGAGATGATTTCAAATCAGATTTTACAAAACACATTAGAGGGATTAAAAGAGATCACCAAAGTAGATTATGGTGTGATCGATATAGACGGAAAAGTACAGGCCAGTACATTTCCGGAAGTGAATGATTATACAGAGCCGGCAGCGGTATTTGTGGATTCCCCAGCAGACAGTCAGATCGTGGCAGATTGCCAGTTCTTTAAAGTGTTTGATGAGTTTCAGTTGGAGTATGTGCTCCTGACTAAAGGGGAAAGCGATCATCTGTACACGCTTGGAAAGATCGCGGCATTCCAGATCCAGAATCTTTTGCAGGCATATAAAGAGCGGTTTGATAAGGACAATTTTATCAAGAACCTGCTTCTTGACAATCTGCTTCTCGTAGATATTTATAACCGTGCGAAAAAGCTTAACATCGAGACGGATGTGAACCGAGTGGTCTACATCATTGAGCTGGAAAATGAAAAAGAAGGCGATGAGATGGAGCGTGTGCGGGAGGCGCTTGGCAATGCTTCCCAGGATTTCGTGACGGCTGTAGATGATAAGAATATCATCGTTGTAAAGGAAGTGGCACCGGATTCGGATGTGTCTGTGCTTGAGAAAACTGCCGAGACGCTTTTGCAGGTGCTTAAAGATCACGGAAAGGTCCGTGTGGCTTACGGTACGGGCGTCAATGAGATCAAGGAAGTATCCCGTTCCTTTAAGGAAGCGCGGATGGCATTGGATGTCGGAAAGATCTTTTTTGAAGATCACAGCATCATCGCATATTCCGTGCTTGGCATCGGCCGCCTGATCTACCAGCTGCCGATCCCGCTTTGCAGGATGTTTATCCGCGAGATCTTCGGCGGAAAGTCACCGGATGAGTTTGACGAGGAGACGCTTGCAACGATCAATAAGTTCTTTGAGAACAGCCTGAATGTTTCAGAGACATCCAGACAGCTCTATATCCATCGGAACACCCTCGTTTACCGGCTGGATAAGCTGCAGAAAAGTACCGGTCTGGACCTGCGTGTTTTTGAGGATGCGATCACATTTAAGATCGCGCTGATGGTCGTCAAATATATGAAATATATGGAAACAGTTGATTATTAAGCTGATTTACGATAAAATAGAACATCGAACAATAAAATGGGGACACGTCAATCGGGGTCCCCGTTTTATGTAATAGGAAAAATCTGTGATCCTGATAAGGGGTCAGGAGGGACCGAAATGATTACTTTAAAAAATGTAACAAAGGAGTATACGCCGGGTGTAGCGGCCCTGGATCATATCAATATCCATATTGATCAGGGCGAGTTCGTTTTCATCGTTGGTGACAGCGGATCGGGTAAATCTACACTGATCAAGCTTCTGTTAAAAGAGCTCGATCCTACAGACGGCGAGATTTTTGTAAAAGGCAAACCGCTTTCAAGGATCAGAAGACGGCAGGTGCCGCACTATCGCAGAAATATCGGCTGCGTGTTCCAGGATTTCCGCCTTTTAGAGGACCGGAATGTTTATGAAAACGTTGCATTTGCGCAGCGTGTCACTTCAGTGCCGAAGCGCCGGATCAAAAAGAACGTACCGCGTATGCTGGCGATGGTTGGCCTGGCATCCAAGTATCGTTCCAAGCCGAGACAGCTTTCCGGTGGTGAGCAGCAGCGTGTGGCGATTGCACGTGCGCTGATCAACCAGCCTGCGATCCTCCTTGCCGATGAGCCGACCGGTAACCTGGATGAGAATACGGCATGGGAGATCATGAAACTGCTTGATACGATCAATAAGAGAGGAACCACGGTTGTGATGGTTACACATAACTTAAAGATCGTCGAGGTAATGAGAAAGAGAGTTGTTACGCTGCAGATGGGCAATATCGTTTCCGATGAGAAGCCGGATGAGGCATCAGCAGATGCAGCTGCAGAGTTCTTCGCAAACGTACAGATAGGTGGTGTGAACGATGAAGTTTAATACATTCGGGTATACGGTCCGCCAGGGTTTTGCGAACATCTGGCGTAATAAAATGTTTTCGGTTGCGTCGATCGCGACCATGGCTGCCTGTATTTTTATGTTTGGTATCTTCTATTCGATCGTTACCAACTTCCAGCATGTGGTCAGAAATGTAGAATCAGAAGTAGCGATCACCGTGTTCTTTGATGAGGGGCTTCCGCAGGAAAGCATCGATTATATCGGAACACAGATTGCAGCCAGGGACGACATTTCCGAGTATATTTACATGTCCGCGGATGATGCCTGGGAAAACTATAAAGAAGAGTATTTTGACGGAGATGAAGAGGCGGCTGCAGGATTTGAGCAGGACAACCCGCTGGAAAACTCCGCAAACTATCAGATCTATATGAAGGATATCGAAGGCCAGGAGGAGCTGGTTACATATCTTGAATCGCTGGATGGCGTCAGAGAGGTCAGACAGTCGGAGGGCGTGGCAAATACGCTGACAGATTTTAACCGGCTGCTGAGTCTGGTATCCGGTGCGATCATTATCATTCTGATCTGTGTTGCGATCTTCCTGATCAGTAATACCGTACGAACCGGTATTGCGGTACGAAGGGAAGAGATCGGTATTATGAAGCTGATCGGTGCGACGGATTATCTGGTACGGGCACCGTTCATTGTGGAGGGTATTCTGATCGGCCTGATCGGATCGATCATTCCGCTTGTCATCTTATATGAGATGTACGGACGGATCATCCAGTATATTGCAGACCGGTTCGGATTCCTGAATGCGTTGATCGACTTCCTGCCGGCATGGAGTGTGTTCCAGGTCATGGTACCGATCGGCCTGATCCTTGGAGTAGGAATTGGTTTTATCGGAAGCCGGGTTACAGTAAGGCGGCATATCAATGTATGATAAAAAACAGAAAAAAGAAAGACGGCGCTTCCTGTCAGGATTCCTGGCAGGCGTCGTTGCAGCGGTAGTGGTCATTGCGGCAGTATTTGTGCTGCCGGATGTCTACCGGGTGGCCCGGTATGAAGATACCGGGTCAAAAATTTCTCTCTCGATGCTGACGCCGGGCGTGCGGGAAAAGGTCCGTCAGCTGGTGGATGTCATTGACCAGTATTATTACGAAGAGGTTGATGAAAGCACCTATCAGGAAGGCCTGTATGCCGGATTGTTTGACGGCCTGGATATGTATTCGATGTATTATTCCAAAGACGAATACGCCAGTGAGGATGAGAGCATAACCGGATTCTTTGCCGGAATCGGCGCTGCGCTGGTAGAGGATAAGGACGGCAGAGTCTATATCACGGACGTCTATGAAGGGTCTCCGGCCGAGGCAGCAGGGCTGCAGATTCAGGACGAGATCCTGCAGGCAGACGAGTACAAGGCAAAAGAAATGGATCTGGATGAGTTCGTTTCCCACATCAGAGGAGAAGAAGGAACAGAGGTCGAGCTGACGATCCGCAGGGTTACGAATACGGATGCCGGAGAGTCAGAGGAAGCAGCGGATGACGGGAACGTTGAGACCTTTACGAAGAAACTGACCAGAGCGCAGATCGAAGCGCCGACAGTAAAGGATCAGATGTTATCGGACGATGTCGGATATATCTCGATCAGCAGCTTTTCAGGTCAGACCGATGACCAGATGCGGGAAAGCATTACAAGCCTTCAGGAAGAAGGGATGGACAAGCTGATCATAGACCTTCGGGATAACTTCGGAGGGAATTTTGAAGCCGCATGTGATGCGCTCGATGAGATCCTTCCTGCAGGACTGATGATCTATACCGAAGACCGGTATGGCCAAAGAGAAGAGATCAACGGGACGGATGAGGAAGTTCTTGATATTCCGATCGCAGTTCTCGTGAACGGCAATTCTGCAAGTGCCTCAGAGGTGTTTGCGGGAGAGTTAAAGGACAGAGGTGTAGCGACACTTGTCGGAACGCAGACATTTGGCAAGGGAATCGTGCAAAGCGTTTATCAGATGGTAGACGGAAGCGGATTCCAGATCACGACCCAGAAGTATTTCACTTCCGGCGGATACAGTGTTCAGGATGAAGGCGGTGTTGCACCGGATGTAGAGATTGAGTACGAGTATTCGGGAGATCTGTCGGGAGACTATGATTATCTGCAGGATAATCAGGTGAAGAAAGCGATGGAGATCCTTGAGGAAGAGTAACGGGGAAGAATATAAAAGGTGCCAGGAGATGCCTGGCACCTTTTTACATATCTCTTTGACTATATCTGCGCATCTTGTTCCGCTTTTTCTTCCTCGAGCAAATGAACGACTTCCTCGACTTGAATGATTTTATCAAACCCTTCTGTTGACTCCCGCTTTAATAAAGTGGGAAGCGTCATCAGGATCAGCTTCAGATCCAGGATCAAAGAATAATTCTCTATATACATCAGATCCAGCCGAACCTTATCATAAGGAGAGGTATTGTATTTTCCATAAATCTGCGCGTATCCGGTCAGGCCGCCCTTGACCTTCGTACGGTAATAAAATTCCGGAACCTCTTTGCTGTATTTTTCGTAATGCTCGAGACGCTCCGGACGGGGGCCGACGATACTCATATCCCCTTTCAGGATATTAAAGATCTGCGGAAGCTCGTCGATACGGTTTTTGCGGATTCGTTTTCCGACGCGTGTGATACGCGGATCTTCATCTTCAGCCGGGTGCGCGACACCGTCTTTTTCGGCGCCCTCGATCATACTGCGGAATTTTAAGATCTCAAAGGTGTTGCCGTTTCTTGTGACGCGTTCCTGACGGAAAAAGACCGGGCCTTTGGAATCGAGTTTGATCGCGATCGCCACAACCAGCATAATGGGAAGACCGGGGATCAGCGCGATGATGCAAAGAATAATATCGCACAGGCGCTTCATGGCAAGCTGCATCAGCGTCGGTCCGGTTCCCTTGACCAGGAAAAGAGGGGTGTCAAACAGGTTGATATCCTCGCTGCCGCTGATGATGATATCGGTGATCTTCGGCACAACGTATGCACGGATCTTTTCGCCATAGCAGTATTTTAAAATATCGTTCCGGATCTCTGCCGGTACGTCGTTGATAACGACGGCATCGTGCTTACGAATTTCTTCTTTCAGTTTTTCGCGGTTTGAAAATGCGGAGATGACCTTTGAAATATGATATTTGTCAGAACGCTTCTCCATTTTGATCTTTAGCGTAATGGCTTTTTTGTTTCCATAGATCATCAGCATGTTTTTGGGAACATACATCCGATGATAGATATATGTGAACAAATAGACGAAAACAATGCACAGCGCAAATTCAATGATCGTCAACAGGATCATTGGCAGCGGATTCAGAATATGGGTAGCGATCAGGGAAATCTGGAAATACGTGATGATGTTGACGATGACAAGCGCGATCCACTGCGCCGTCAGTGCGTCGACAAACTTAAGATATCCGAACTTAAACGCATCACAATAAAAAAACAGAATATAAACCAGAATGGCATAAATACCGATCAGGATGAATTTTCCATTTCCAAAAAAAGTGTTTTCGCCGGATACATGTCTGTAAAAGATGATCCAGATCTGAAAATATATGATAGCAAAACAAATGACCTCAGCCAGACCCTCGATCTTCCGGATGAAGTTTTTTATACTATTATAATTATGTGTGTTCATGAGAAGCATTTTACACATTATGAGAATCTTTGACAAGTTTTCCATATATTTTTTTAGAGAAATAACAGAAAAAGGAAAAATGAGGGCTGTCTTTTCCGTAAACATGGGGAAGGCAGCTTTTGTTTGTACATAGTTATTAGACTGCTGATAAGATACCTGGATAATGTATGAAAAAAATGGGGTATTGGAGACGAAAATGAAAGTAGTTAAGATCGTTATTCCCGCATTGGTTGTGGTCGGATGTATCGGACTTGCGGCAGGCAGTTATTACCTGGGTGAGCGCAGTACAGAAAAAAAGGCAGTGGCTGAAGCAGCCAAACAGGGGGAGAACAATGGCGTAATAAAAGAAGAGGAAACGGCAGACAGCGTAAGTGCAGACCAGAGTGACCAGATTGCAGTAGTAAACCTGGACCTTGGCACAAACAGGACCGGGGACAGAATTTACTACAGCACCCGTCTGATAGAAGACAGAGGGAACAGCGTAGAGATGACCAGCCTGGAAAATGCAAGAAATGGAATTACCGATGGGACATATGCAGCGTATATTGTAATTCCTTCGGATTTTTCAGAATGTATTGTAAGCGTTTTAAGCCGGGCACCGCAGAAAGCGTCTCTTCGGTATGAATTTAATCAAAACTTAGATGCTTCTGATAAAGAACAGGCAATCTATGATGTACAGGCATTTTACCGGATGTTGAATGACGGCGTGGAATATATGTATGTGGATAGTATTCTCTCAGGATTTCACGATGCACAGGATACCGCGGTAAAGATCATGGAGAATGATGAGAAAGACAATGAGGCGATCGCGGCGCTGAGAGCAGATGATCTGACGTCCCTTCTGACCATTGCGCCGGCCGAAAACGCGATGATCACAAGAGAGGGGCTTGACATAAGCGGCTTTACGGAAACGCAGCGGGGCGCAGCGAATTCCCTGCAGGATATTTATGAGAATGCAGCAAACCGGATTAATGCGCAGTCCGAAGAGGTCCGCAGCCGGGGAGAAGCTCTGGATACAGATATTGCGGGGATAGCGGATGCATTTTCGAATGTTCGTTTTTCTGATCAGACGAAGGCGGATTTAAAAACTTTTCTGATGCAGGAAGGTACTGCGTATGACGAAAAGCTGAACACTTTTGAAACAGGGTTAAGGGATCTCCTGAAAGAAGCCCACAGGAATAATGTCCTTAGCATGGAAGTCGTTGATGGAGTCCTTACATATAATGAAAAACTGCCGGAAGCAAAGAACGCGCTTGCAGAGCGATTACTGGAAGAAATTGAAAATGCCAAACAAAGTCATTCGATCACGATTGAAAGTGGAGGATCTGATCTGCTGTTGATTTCGACAGGAGAAGGAGCAGACGCTTCCCGGGTGGAGATTCCGTATCTGGAAGTAGAGGAGACAGATCCGGAGGACGGTGAGCAGTCATCACAGTACATTGTTGATGAGGAAGAACTGGCGGCACGCCTGCAAAACGCTGTAAACGAGCAGTTGACCGCGGCAGAAGCCGGCGAAGAACAAGCGCCCGGCAGAGCACAGGTGGAGGCCATTATTGAAGAACAGATTCAGCCGGTTCAGGCAGAATACAGTTATCAGGAGAACGCAAACAGCGAAGAGGAGAAGGTTTCACTTGAGGGATTGAGAGAAAGCCTGACAAATGAAGAAACAAAACTGGCACCTTATCTCATGTCGGACGAAGATGGAGCCGTTCCACAGCCAATCATAGAACGCTTTGACTGGGGCGGACTGGCAGAACGTCTGGAGCAGACCTATAGCAAAGATGTAGAAAATGCTGGAAGCGATGTTGATGCTGCAGTTCAAACCGGCAGACAGAGTATCCAGACGTTTTTGGAAACGCTCGGAACATTCCGGCCGGAAAGTGAAGTCAGCCAGACGGATCTTATGACGCAGCAAAATGAGATGCAGCGGAGTGCTGCTTTGCTGGAGCAGGCTGTTGCGCGGCGGGACGCAGCTTCTGAGGAAAGACTTGCAGAAATCAACGAAGCAAACAGCAAGAATATCGAATCTTTGCGCACCACGCTGGAAGAACTGAATGAAGCTTCTAACGAAAGGGTCACGTCGGGCCTTGCAGAAATAAAACAACAGAAAGAAGAGACGACAGCGGCAAACAGGGAGAGCCTGACAGCACTTACGCAGCAGCTGCCGTATACAAGGCTCGGAAGCCTTGCTTATACAGAGGCATACCAATTCATGGTTTCTCCTACCACAATCGAGGAACGGGACAGCAAGAAAACCGCACAGGCAGATATCAATGTACAAGGAGCAAATGAGCCGCCTGCTGTTCAAAATGAAGGCGTTTTAGAGACCAAAGATGACTCGATAGCAGGGTTTTTATATCTGTTGCTGGCGGCAGCAGCCGGGGTGGCGATCATACTTGTAGCACGAATTGCCATGCAAAGTAACAGAGTAAAATGATCTATTTATCATTAGAGGTGTAGATGGAATTGCAGCTGGATCCGTCACAGAACGGTTTAGAAGGGAATACACACTCCTCGCTAACAGATCTGAACCGGTTGGGCGTGTTTTATAACAGCTTCGAAGAAGCGACACAAACAAAAAAAGAAGAAGAGACTGCCAGACAGCAGGACTTGGAAAAAGAACTGTTTGCAGGAAAGATTACAGAGCAGAACGATGGGTGGCTGTATAGCCGGCTGTTTACAGACAGCCAGGAGATGACGGTTCACAGAACCCCGCCTTCCGCAGCTGTGACAGAACTGCCTTCATGGGCATTTCCGGCGGCAGCTTCTGTGATAATGGTTTGTGTGATTTTAGTATTGCAATATCATTACATGAGAAGAAAGCAGCGAAAAAAAGTGCTTATGGAGCAGACACTGGAGTTACAGCATAATATAGCAGGTCAGGATGGATACGAATAACAAGTTTGAAGAAACGATAAAAAAAGCTGAACTATCAGCTGCTACGAAGTTTGATCTGGAAAAACTTTCCGCGGCCGGAGAACATTTTCTGGACATGACATGGCGTGAGGACGGAGATGACATCATCTTTTGTTATGACAGATCCGGGCTTTTTCCCTTTGATGAGGTCGGAAAAGAGGACTTTGTCACAGTCATGAATCTCCTGATATTGGCGGCTAAATTTGAAGAAGACGCAAAACGGTATCGTTTTTCTATGAGCCCGGAAAACGTGTTTTTCCATCCCTGCGGGAGTATTTACGTTCAAAGCAGAGATATTCGAAGCGATAATGCGGATAGTTTTCCGGAGCAGTACAAGGCGTTGTGCGGATGGGCGCTGTCAGGGAAATATTCCTACAGCGACTATCTGGAGGGGGGAGAGGACCTTTACGCAAAGCATGAACTTACGGAACGTCTGCAAAATATCAGAACCGTAGAAGAGCTTGTGCAATTTCTTGAAGAATACCGCACAGAGTATCTGGACAGGCAAAAGAAGGAAATGATATCGGTAAGCCGCCTGCGCCACCGGATTCTGCGGATCGCCTTTCCGATCGTGGCAGCATGGGCAGTTGCAGCATCAGTTTACGGTGGAAAACAGTATTTTGATACCTTGCCCTATATGCAGGCTGTGAACCGGGCAGGAAATGCATATATAGAAAACAATTATGGCGAGTTGATAGAAGCACTGCAGGAGCTTTCTGTAGAGGAGCTTGACGTAGATCAGAAATATATTCTGGCACTTGCGTATCTGCAAAGTGAGAGTCTGTCGGAGGAACAGCGGCAGAATGCAGCGAAAAATGTCTCTGTAAAAAGCGATGAAAGATATCTGGACTACTGGATCTATATTGGCCGCCTTGATGCGAAGCAGGCAGAGGAAACGGCAATGTCGCTTATGGACGATGAATTGCTCTTATATGCATATCTGTTGGACAAAGAATTAACACAGGCTGACGACGGACTGAGCGGAGAAGAAAAGCAGCAAAGCCTTAAGGAGATTCAGTCCGGAATCGATGAGATTACCAAAAACTACGGACTGGAAGAGAGTGCAACCGTTCCACAATAATAAATCGTATAACCTAACCTAAGGGTTATTGTTATAAATCCAGAAAAAAGGAGGTAAAAGTATGGCACTGCAAATGGACTTTTCAGAAGTCATTTCACAAGGACAGGCTATTTCCGCCAGACAGGAGGCAGTTCAGGATCTCCAGAATTGGCTGAATGATGTAATCAACAATCAGCTGCCTTCGCTTTGGCAGGGTAGCGGATATGAAGGCTACGCTCAGAGAGTAGCAGACATGCAGCCGAGCTTCGAGGCGATGAAACAGCTTATTTCCGATATTGGCAGCGGCGTTGTCGCAAATGCAACAAAATATCAGGAATTCGATGAAGCAGCAGGTACTGCGAACAGAGGGTAACAAATGTTTGGAAAAGGGATGTTTACACATCCCTTTTCCTCAAAAAAAGGAGCTGACAGACAGGACGGGATATGCTGACTATAACGATACAGAATTCAGATAAAAGTTTTGATATCAGGGCGTTGGAAAATCAGAGGATCGTTGATGTTTTCAGGGCTCTTGGAGAGAATGGCCTCACTAGAGGTATCTCCGAAAACATGGCGGTATATTCCCGACGAAAGAAGGAATACGTAGATCCGGAGCTGACATTTGTGCAAGCGGGGATCTATGCCGGAGACTGGCTGGAACCGGAATATCCGGATCCGAATGCCGATATACAGCCCGGATGGGCGCAAACAGGACAGGCGGAGAAGTCTTTTGACAGACCCCAAATGCTGTTTATCGCCGATAAGGATGCGGATATTTGCATTGCAGGTTTAGAAGCAAAACTATATCTGTCGGCTTCAGAAGTGTCTGTAGAAGGATGCACAGAAACCGATATCCGGTTAAACGGGAAAAGAATTGGTGATGGGACACATAGTCTCAGAGAAGGAGATGTCCTGTGCGTTGGCATAGTAAAAGTTGTATGCGGAGGGCAATCCGTTCGCATTTGGCAGGGCGAGGCAAACACGGAAATCCTTTTACCGGAAATTGCTGAAGACAAACTGCCGGGACCGGACTTTCCATATTACAGAAGGTCGCCGAGAACGGTTAAAACACCGGACGAGAGTATTATAAAAATTGAGACACCAAAGCCATCGTCTTATTCCAACAGAAGGGGGCTCATCCAGATGATCCTTCCATCGCTGGGAATGCTGGCAGTTACAGTCGCGATTGGAATCGTACTGCATCGCGGCGCCTATATGCTGATGGCGCTGGGAGCGACGGTTATGACGACGATCCTTTCCGTGTCGAAATTTGTCCAGGATAAGAAGCAGAGAAAAGAAAAAGAAAAAAGGAAGGCAGAACTTTATACGGCATATCTGCTTGATAAAAGAAAAGAAATTTTCCATCAATGGACGAGGGAAAAAGAAGCGTGGAAGTATAATTATCCGGATATCAGAGGGATTGCTGAAATGGTGCACCGTTACAGCAGCCGAATCTATGAACGAAGTCCTCAGGATACGGATTTTCTTACCATTTCTGTCGGAACATATTATGGAAAGGCAAGTTTTTCCATTGAAGATAAAACAACAGGGCTTGATCTGGACACTGACGAATATCTTGAAGACGGTAGGTATCTGAAGGAAACATATAGTTATCTGGAGAAACCCAAAATTGTAGATTTAAAGAATACACACGTAGGGCTGATCGGTGAAAAGCATGTGATCCACGAACAGCTGAAAATTTATATCAGTCAGCTTTCCGCTGCACATAGCTATCACGAACTGCAGTTTATCATCGTTTGTTCAGAGGAAGACCATGATGTGTTCGGATGGACAAAGTGGCTGCGGCATCTGACACTGCAAAACTTTAACTTAAGAGCCCTGATCAGCACAGAAAGTGCCAGAGACCAGGTACTGGGAAGCCTGTATCAGGAACTGAAAGATCGAATGCAACGATTGGATGAGGGAAAAAAAGAAACGCTTTTTTTGCCCCACTATTTGTTTATTATAGATGAACCGAAAATGATCGCAGATCATTCTATTATGGAATATCTGGGAGGGCGCTATGGCAGGACGCTTGGATTTTCTGTTATATACAGCGGGGAGCAGCAGGCCAGTCTGCCGGAAAATATTGAGACAGTACTCTCTTTGGAGCATTCAAAGACAGGGCGTCTTTTGCTGGATGAAAAAGAATATGTCAATCTGGACATCATGCTCGATGACGGAGAGGGTGTTAACTTTGAAGAAATCGCCAGAGACCTTGGCGCGTTGATCCATGAGCAGGGAATCACCAGCCGGATACCGGAGACAGTATCTTTTCTGGAGATGTATGAGGTGAATACACCTCAGGAACTTCAAATTGAAGAGCGCTGGAAGAAAAACAATGCCGCAAAATCCCTGGAGGTTCCGCTGGGGATGCGGAACATGGAGGATCTGCTTTACCTGAATTTACACGAAAAGGCACATGGTCCGCATGGTCTGGTTGCAGGAACGACCGGTTCGGGAAAATCAGAGCTGATCCAGTCTTATATCCTTTCACTGGCGGTTAATTTTCATCCGCATGAGGTAGGATTTCTGTTGATTGACTATAAAGGCGGTGGAATGGCGGGGCTTTTTCGGGATCTTCCTCACCTTTTGGGGACCATCACAAATCTGGACGGAAGCGAAAGCATGCGTGCGCTGGAATCGATTCAGAGTGAACTGCGCCGCAGGGAGAGAATCTTCAGGACCATGGAAGTGAATCATATCAATGCCTATACAGACCTGTTACGCGCCGGAAAGGCGGGAGAGCCGATTCCGCACCTGTTTATCATCAGCGATGAGTTTGCCGAGTTAAAAAAAGAACAGCCGGAGTTTATGAAAGAGCTGGTCTCCACTGCGCGTGTGGGAAGAAGTCTGGGTGTGCACCTGATCCTTGCCACGCAGAAGCCAGCCGGAATCGTAGACGATCAAATCTGGTCAAACAGCCGGTTTAAACTTTGCCTGAAGGTGCAGACCGAATCTGACAGTAAGGAAATCCTGCACACGGCAGATGCAGCAAATATTCTTCAGACGGGACGCGCATATCTGCAGGTAGGGAACAATGAAATCTATGAATTGTTTCAGTCGGCCTGGTCCGGCGCGGATTACATGCCGGAAGCAGAGGAAAATGTGACACAGGACAACAGGATCTATTTGGTGAATGAGCTCGGACAGGGGATGCTGATCAATCAGGACCTTCGGGGAGCAGAGGCAGGGGTTACGCCGGAAAGAACACAGCTGGAGGCAGTGATCGGCCATATTCACCAGATCTGGCATATGGAAAATCACCTGCCTGTTACAGCACCGTGGCTGCCTCCGCTTTCTGAGAAGATCGTAAATCCGCATATGGATCTTTCTTCTGAAAAAGAAAGAAGCATTACTGTAGCTGCAGGTGTTGTCGATGTACCGCAGGAACAGGCGCAGCGGGAATATGAAATCGACCTGACAAAAGATGGGAATATCGTCTACATCGCGTCAGGCGGGTACGGGAAGTCTGTGTTCCTGGCCAATATTGCCCTGCAGCTTGCAGCGCATCATCCGGTCAGTCTGCTGAACCTGTATATTCTGGACTTCGGAAGCAATGCTCTGATCGCGCTGAGCAGTCTGCCGCATACTGCGGCCTACATTATGCTGGATGAAGAGGAAAAACTGAACAAATTCGAGGCACGCATTTCTGAAGAAATCCGTGTAAGAAAGAAAAAATTCGCGGAAGTCATGGCGCAGAACTTCAGCGTATATAACGAAGTTGCACAAGAGCCGCTGAAGGCGATTGCTGTCTTAGTTGACAACTATGATGCGTTGAAAGAGCTTGGCTATGAGCGGGAAGAATTTTTTACCAGACTCACCAGAGACGGTGCCGGTGTCGGGATCTATGTTGTGGTCACGGCGAGCAGAACGAACGCGATCCGGTTTGCAACATTGAATAACTTCAAAAACAAGATAGCCGGATTTAATTTTGAAGAGAGCGAAGTGCGCACATTAACCGGCAGAAGCAAGTACCGCCTCCCGGAGGTCAGAGGGCGCGCCATGGTCAAGGCGGGAGACACTGCTAATATCATGCAGCTTTATACGCCGGTGGCATTTGAAGACGAGGTCGACTATGGAAAACGGATACAGGAAAAGGTAAATGAAATCATCGCAGCATATCCCGGGGAAAAAGCGCCGCAGATTCCAATCCTGCCGGAAGAGCTTTCCTTTGGAGAATTAATGCGTTATCCGGATCCGGATTTCCGCTGGGTCGTGGGGCTTGACAGTGAAACCGTCATGCCGCTTGGCATAGACAGACAGCACTCGCCGTTTCTGATCCTGGGAGAAAGCGGAAGCGGCAAGACAAACGCATTGCGGACGCTGCTGAACCAGATCGTGGGAACGCAGACGGTGTATGTAATAGATTCCAGACAAAAAGGACTGTTTTTCTATAAAGACAAGACGAAATATATTACCACAACGGAGGAGCTGGAGGATCTGGCAAACACCATACAGCAGGAAACAAAAGCGCGGGAAGCTATCCTGGCGGAGAGAACCGCTCAGGGGGAGAATCCGTCTCCGGAAGCGGCCGGTCTGGAGAAATGGGTCGTCGTAATCGATGAAATTGATGACTTTATCGAACTGGCGGGAAGCAGTGCCGCTGTGATCGCCACACGGTTTGAACGTGCCATGCAGTACGGAATCACATTTCTGATCTCTGCGGATGCCGGAAAACTAAAGGGAGCGGATCCTTTGAGTCAGAGTTTGAAAAGTGCCCGAAACGGGCTTCTGCTAAGCGGGCAGGGGTATTTGACGGTATTCCCGCTGCGTTATAACGAGATGCCGGCGATGCCGGACGGCATATTAATGAAAAACCGACAATGCCGCCGCATCCGGCTGCCGGAAAATGCCAGAGATCAGGTATAGGAGGAAATTATGGGAAAAAGTATGACAGAGACAGATTATTTGAATCCCACAGATATTCAGAGTCAGTGCAGCAGCGCGACGTCGATCATTGAGGATAATAATACATCGCTGACAGTTGCGAAGTCTGCGCTGGCAGGCTTTGTTTCCAGCGGGAAGCAGGAGGGTGCAGCAGTGGATTCTCTGCGTCTTCTGATCAGCGATTTTTATACAGTGGCTGACTCCGTAAGCGTGGCAAACGGACTGACAACAGCAGACTTTAACAAGCTGTCATCCGATGTTGGAAGTGAAGAGCTGGATGGAAGTATCATTATTCCCGGCATGAAAGAAGCGCTGGAGTCTAAGGAAGAGTATGAGAGCCTGGCACAGGCCTATTATGATGAGATCGCACATCCGTCAAGCTTCTGGACATGGTTTGCAATAGGGGATTTGACGAATGCGGCGATATCCTGCGGGAGTATGGCTGAGTCCTATGAGAACAAATATAACGAATATAAAAGGCAAAAGGAAGCATGGGAAGATATTGAATCATCCACCAGCAGTCTGTTCTCCGACAGCGCCGGGATCCGTGGGCTGATCGCGGATGCCATCGCCAACATGAATGGGTGTTATGAGAACGGGGTTTATGCACCGGACATGAATGCCGATTGGCGAACCAAGATGGCAGATGCGCAGGAGCAGACGGCAAGGACAGCGCTGCTGCACAGCGGCGTGACACAAAAGCAGATCGACTATATGTGCAACGATCTGAACTATACAGCCGTAGAACTCTTAAATGACTGGTCGCTTTGTCTGACGGATACGGACAAAGAGTTCTTTCTGCATCTGATGGATGGGGAAGACGGATATGCGGATGCATTTAAGATCTATCCGGAAGAACTGTCGGATTCCATGGCACTGGTTTTGGGCAATTATTCGAGTCACCTTCTGGTCTTTGATGAGAACGGAAAGCTTGTAGACGGTGAGGAGCGGTTTAAAACGTTCAATAATGCTGTGTTGGCGTCTACGTCAAATAAGATAGATGCGAATGGGGAAGAGATAACATATGGGACGCCAAAATACTTAGAGATGCTCATGGCTGGAAGCTTGATTCTTTTACAGGGAGATGCAACGGTGTTAGCGGCATATGGCCCTAATGCCGCAGGTTTGGAAAATATGTATTCCCGCTATTACAGTCGTTTGATGTCGGCGGATATTTGGAGTTCTGAGCAGGCTGCATGGGAAATATCGGGATCTTCGTCTTCGCAAAAACGTTTAAAAGCGATAGACAATTTGTCGATTGAGGATATATATAACTATTCTTTTGATATGACCCAAACGGATTGGAAAAATGAGCCAATAGAACCGCTAAAGGTAGTGGGGGGAAGCGTAACGGATATAACAAGCAAAGGAGTGGCGGTAGATTTGCAGGAGTTGATCGAGATCCGTAAAAGCCAGGAAAAAGCAGTGCAGGAAACTCTGGTAAATATGGCATTAGATTTGACGATTGCAGGGCTTGCAGTTTATTGTCCGCCTGCGGCCATTGGCCTAAGTGCTGTGAAAATGGGAACATCTGGAAAAGCAAGTAATCCGTCCGGGTTGAGTCATTATACGGATGAGTGGATAAAAAATTATACGATTGCCCATTCGATGACAGAAATAAATGCACAGAACTATACAAACATGGCAAAGGCCGGGACGTCTGGTGTGACATCTGTTATTGTAGATGGGGTTAACTTGTTGTTGAACTTACAGAAACTGGATCAACAGATGCTGGAAGCTGAAGAGAAAGATTACTATAAGTATTTTGGTATGATGAACACTGCAGACATTTTCAGTGGCGAGAAAAAAGAGGTCAAGATAACGTATGGAGGACTGTACGATCCTAATTCTCTGTATCTGATGGGCGAATGGGAGAGTCGAGGGTGTGGATTCTTTGTAGACTTTAAAGATGGTTGGGACACAGAAACGGTTTTGGAAGACATTAAGGGGCAAGTGGGAAGTGACAGCGAGGAGTATGAATATGCTAAAAAGATGTTAACCGGAGAAGGAGAACTGTTTTCGGAGGACATGGACATGGAGATGGTAATGAGGGTGGATGACCTCATCAACAATCATACGGAGGATGGAAAAAGTGTATTTTCTTTCTTTGGGGAGGAACGTGCGAAATTACAAAAAGGAACCACTTAATCAGGAGAAGATAACGGTGAAAAAGAAAAAAAAGACGATCCTGGCTGTGATATTAATTATAGCTATTATCATAATTGTCGCGGCGGGATGGGGTTATGGGAAAAAACAGAAGAATAATCCTGTATGGAACGATGTGCAAATTGATCAGTCAGGTCAAATCTATGTTGGTCAGGATTGGGATACCCTTCTGCAGGTTATGGAAGATGCCGGATTAGACTCTGAAGAAAACGTGAATTGCGTACCATTAAAAGATGGGAAAATGACTGGCTGTAATATCGACAGAGATTCAAAGGGGAACGGCGTCCGGTCTGTTTACTATGAGATTGGTGACAACGAAGCAGGCTGTGCGGTTTATCTGGCAGGGATACGTATGGATCGGACAACCACCTACAGTGACATTGTGACAATGGCCGGAGAAGAAAAGGATAAGAAAGAGTATGGGCAGAAGATCACTTATTATTGGGAAGAGGGAGACAAGGAGCTGATCATAGAAACCGACCGGAACGGTGTGTTGGTGGCCTTTGATATTGCGTATTTGTAAAGGATCTAAGTGAGAAAGATGATGAAGAAAAAGAGTATAGGAGTTGTGCTGATTGCAGTGGTTGCTGCAGCTGTTGTTATTGCGGCAGACCTGATCCATGCCAACAAAAAAGAGAGCAATCCGGTGTGGAATGATATACGGCTTGATAAAGCAAATACAAATGGGTATGGCCTAGGAGATGACTGGGATGGAACCTGTGTGTGGCTGGTACGGCAAGGGTTATATCCTAATGGATACGCTTATTACTTGAACCCGCAAAAGGATGGGATAAATACAGGCATCATTTTTAGCCCATCCGTTGACGGGGAAAAAGTAGATGCGATCTACTACGATATCGATGACAATGAGGCAGATTACGCAGTTTTCCTGATGGATATCTCTCTGGATCAGGCGACATATGAGGCCTTGAAAGATAGGATAGGCGAGGCGAATGAAAAAAGAGAAATAGAGAACGGGAATATTTTTTATGACTGGATCGAGGGTGATAAAATATTGGAAATAGAAACCGATGCGGACGGAAATGTACAGAATATCCTTCTTCGATGGCCCTATGAAGAATGATAGAGAGCAGGAGGAAATGTGATGGGACTTAGAATAGACCAGACAGATATTAATGACAATGCTTCGGAGATCGAAACAGCAGCAGGATATTTTGCGGGGCAGGAGCTGAGTTCGGAGGATTCCAAATCTACGATATCGGCAAATGGCAACAGTAAAGATGCCTTTAATGAGGAAGAAAATACGTTGATCACCTATGGAAACGGTCTGATTACTGCGGCTAACAATATAGAGAATCTGGGGACAGCATTTACGGATTTTGACGAAATGATGGCAGAAGCAAACCGTACCTAGCGGTTCTCTTGACAGGTGACAGACAAAGGAGAAACTTTGATGGACAAAGCCAGGAAAGATGAACTGGAAAACCTGATCCGGCAGATAGAGAGAGAAAATGATGAGCTGGAGCGGGAATACCGCGCGGTCATGACCCGGATGGAGCAGAGGGCAGAGAAGCGGCATGCGGAAAGAACGCGCAACCTGCGCCAGATGAATGAATATGGAGTAAAACATGCACGACTGTATGATATTATGGAAGAGCAGGAAAAACAGTTTAGTGAATTAGATAGAATTCATGAATCGCTTCAAGAAAAGATCCGGCACGGATTCTTTGAAGAAAGAAAAAAAAGAGAGGCTCAGATTGAAAGATACAGGGACGAACTGAAAGAGTCTGAACCTAAAAAAGATGAGAAGTAAGATACCGTTGTGTAAAACCATGGTTGCCCCTCGGAAAAAGAAACAGCAGGAAAATAATTTAGGAGTTGTTTTTTTTTTGAGAATGGAATATGATAGTTTTTGACTTTGCACACTTCAAAACCTGTGACAGTAACAAACCATTTAGATGGAGAAGGCAACATGGCAAGAAGAAGGCGGATGATAAAGCTGATCATACTTCTGATCGAGATTGTGATCGTAGCGGTGCTGATCATCGGTATGATCTTTGTAAGAAATCTGGGTCTGTATAATCAGGTTGGCCTCAATAATGATAATGTAAATGTAAATGATCTGAACGAGGAGACGCTGGCATCCTTTAGCGGTTATACTACGATTGCACTGTTTGGTTTGGACAATCGTGAGTTTGGAGAACTGAATTCCGGCTTGAGTGATGTTATTATGATCGTCAGCATCAATAATGACACGAAGGATATCAAGCTGGTCTCTGTTTATCGTGATACTTATCTGGATGTCGGTCCGGAAGGAGACAGTTCCTTTAATAAGGCAAACTCGGCATATGCATTTGGCGGCCCGGAGCGGGCGGTCTCCATGCTGAATAAGAACCTGGATCTGGATATTGACAGTTATGTTACCTTTGACTTCTATGCTGTAGCAGAAGCGGTTGACATCATGGGCGGGGTGACGGTCGAGATCACGAGTGAGGCAGAGCTTGAAGAGCTCAACCGCGTTATCGATGAGACAAACTGGTACCTCGATCGGGAATCACCTATGATCGATTCGATCGGCGAACACAATCTCGACGGCGTACAGGCAGTTTCCTATGCCCGGATCCGTAAGCTTGAAGGCGGCGATTACAAGCGTGCACAGCGCCAGAGGATCATCTTCTCCAAGATGGTGGAGAAAGCAAAAGGCTCTAACTTAAGAACGTTGAACAAGCTGATCAAGACGATCATGCCGGATATCCAGTCGGATCTCTCAGAAGCGGATATGATCTCGATGGCTCGTGTTATGGTCGGATACGATATGGAGGACAGCCATGGATTCCCGTTTGAGCGGACGACGAGGACACTGCCGTCGGCCGGAAGCTCGGTTATTCCCTGTGATCTTGAGACAAATGTAGTTGAACTGCATGAATATCTCTACGGTGCTGAGGATTACGAGCCGTCTGAGACAGTAAAGAAATACAGTGATATCATCACAGAACGGTCAGGATGCACCGTAGACAGTGCAGAAGATGACCAGTTTAATGAGGGCGATGACTTCAGCGGCAACGCACCCGAGTCACTTTCTGCTGAAGAGGGTGATGGTGAAACCGGAGAAGGCACCGGAGAAGATACCGGTGAAGAAGAATAGCCAGCGGCAACAGAACACAATTTAAACACAAATTCATGATACGCTACGGAGTAATCCGTAGCGTATTATTGTTATGCATTAGCAATGAGAGATAAAAGGCAAAGGGGCTGTCATGGAAGAGTATGAAAATGAAAACCGGAAGAAGAAAAAAGGCGGATTCGGTCTGAACCTGATCAAATGTGTGATTTTTGCCGTTGTGTTTGGCCTGATCGCAGGCGGGATCGTTTTTGCGATCAATAACGGACCGGAAAAAAATACAGGAGAATCTTCTTCTATATTGCGCCAGGCAGATGACAGTGCGCAGCCGGAGCAGAACCTGAAGTCTGTAGAGACAGAAGGAACCGGTGCGATATATGCCAGCGATGTTTCAGAAGTCGTGGAAGAAGTGATGCCATCGATTGTATCGATCACTACGATCGGCATGACAGAATACTATGATTTCTTTGGCACGCCGAACCAGTATCAGAGTGAAGGCAGCGGGTCCGGAATCATCGTGGCAGACGATACAGATTTTTTATATATTGCAACGAACAATCATGTGGTTGAGGGCGCAACGTCTCTGACAGTTTGTTTTTCAGATGATGAGACTGCCGAAGGAAGTGTAAAGGGGACCCAGCCCGGATCAGATCTGGCTGTTGTGACCGTTGCCAAAAAGGATTTAGAGGACAGCACAAAAGAAACCGTCCGAGTCGCAAAGCTCGGAGATTCTTCTTCTCTGCGTGTCGGTGAGCAGGCCATCGCGATCGGAAATGCACTCGGATACGGACAGTCCGTTACGACAGGTGTGATCAGTGCGCTTGACAGACAGATCACAGCACAGGATACCAGTGGCAACAGTGTGACCAACACGCTGATCCAGACAGATGCGGCGATCAACCCCGGCAACAGCGGCGGCGCGCTTCTGAATGCTGCCGGCGAAGTGATCGGTATCAATTCCGTAAAATATACAGATACCAGTGTGGAAGGGATGGGATATGCCATTCCGATCTCCACAGCCGAACCGATCATCAATGACCTGATCGAACGGGAAGTAGTTGCAGAAGCCGAACAGGCATATCTGGGAATCGCAGGTGTAGATGTCACATCATCAGCTGCGGCGACCTATGACATGCCGGAGGGCATTTTCATTGCAAAGGTAGAACCGGGTACAGCGGCAGAGAGTGCCGGACTGCAGAAAGGCGATATCATTACCGGTTTTAACGGTCATGATATTTCTACGATGGACGAACTCAAATCCGACCTGTCCTACTGCGAAGCAGGGAAAGAAGTCGAGCTGAAATACATGCGGGCGAACAACGGACAGTATGAGGAAAATACCATAACGGTAACGTTAGGGAAGCGTCCGGTCAGCCAGTAAAATGTATTCTTCCGGTGAAATTGTAGGGCAAATCGAAATATTCTGACAATTTAGAATAAATTGCACAAAAAGAGAGAAAAATATTGGCAAAAGCGGAGAAAAGTCAATCAAGATATTGACATTTCTCCGTTTTTCGATTATATTGTACTCAGAAAAAAACAAACGCTTCTGAATCAAAAACCTTGGGCTATATAGAGTAAAGTAAGGAACCTCGGGGGTTGCCAGTACAAAGCCAGGAAGAAGAATAAGAGGAAGGAACGGTTGTAATCAATTGAATAAAGAAGGTTTCCCGGGATGTCATCGATATCCAAGGAGAAGGAAATCTGGTACAGGACGAGAAGAAGGAACTCAAGGAGGAACTGAATGAGTCCAATCGAACTGTAAGGGGGCGCTGCTCAATGAAAAATGTTGGAGTAGTGCCCTTTTACGTGTCCTACGAGCGGTGCAAAAACAAGGCATCCGAAATCTGAGAGCTGGCTCGCAAAGAATTCGGATGCCTTGTTTTTATGGCGCGACAGCGCGATATGAGCAAGAATGCGGAGCATTCTGCGAATACGGCGCTCGTAGGACATGTACTTTCATTTTAGCCGTCATCAGAATTCGGCCGTAGAAATACTTGCGATAAAGTGTGCTTTGCGGTAAGATGGAATTCGTTGAAATCGTATATAAAGGAGAATCGCATGGCTACAGTCAGAACACGTTTTGCACCGAGTCCGACCGGACGGATGCATGTAGGGAACTTAAGAACAGCACTTTATACATATCTGATCGCAAAGCATGAGGATGGAGAATTCGTGCTTCGGATCGAGGATACCGACCAGGAGCGTTACATGGAAGGCGCGGTAGATATTATTTATCACACCCTTGCCGAAACCGGACTGGTCCATGATGAAGGACCGGATAAAGAGGGGGAATATGGTCCTTACGTGCAGAGCGAGCGTGTGAAAAGCGGCCTCTATTTAAAATATGCAAAAGAGTTGATCGCAAAAGGGGAAGCGTACTACTGCTTCTGCGACAAAGAGCGTCTGGAAAGCTTAAAGCAGAAGGTGGGCGATAAGGAGATCAGTTTTTATGACAAGCATTGTCTGCATCTTTCCGAGGAAGAGATCCAGGCAAATCTGGATGCGGGCAAGCCGTATGTCATCCGCGCAAATGTTCCGAATGAGGGAACGACATCCTTCCGTGACGAGATCTACGGAGAGATCAGCCAGCCGAATGCGGAGCTTGATGATATGATCCTGATCAAATCCGACGGATATCCGACCTATAATTTTGCAAACGTTGTGGACGATCATCTGATGAACATCACGCATGTGGTCCGCGGAAACGAATATCTGTCTTCCGCGCCGAAGTACACCCGTCTGTACCAGGCATTTGGCTGGGAAGAGCCGGTTTACATCCACTGCCCGCTGATCACAAATGAAGAGCATCAGAAGCTTTCCAAGCGCAGCGGACATTCTTCTTATGAAGATCTGATCGAGCAGGGTTTTCTGACAGAGGCTGTGATCAATTTTGTCGGTCTTCTTGGATGGAGCCCGGAGGACAATCAGGAGATCATGACGCTTGAGGAGATGGTAAAGAAGTTTGACTACCATCATATCAACAAATCACCGGCAGTATTTGACATGGGCAAGCTCCGCTGGATGAACAGTGAGTACTTTAAAGCAATGGATCCGGAGCGGTTTTATGAGATGGCACTGCCGTATATCAGGGAAACCGTAACACGTGATCTGGATCTTAAAAAGATCGCATCCATGGTACAGACCAGAATCGAGATCTTCCCGGATATTCATGATCTGATCGATTTCCTGGAGGAAGTACCGGAATACGATGTTTCCATGTATGCACATAAGAAGATGAAATCCACACCGGAGACGTCGCTGAATGTATTAAAAGAACTGGTGCCGGTGCTCGAAGCACAGGAAGATTACAGCAATGACGTTCTGTTCGAGTTGTTGAAAGGATTTGCAGCCCAAAAAGAAGTCAAAAACGGTGTTGTAATGTGGCCGGTCCGCACGGCGCTTTCCGGGAAGCAGATGACACCCGGCGGCGCGACAGAGCTTTTGGAATTATTGGGAAAAGAAGAATCCTTAAAGCGGATCAACGCTGCGATCGAAAAGTTAGAAAAAGAGGTATAGGAAAAGAATCCGAATTGTGCAACATGTCAAAAATGACTAGATATAGTATTTCCTGTTGAGTTTAATAACTATATGTTGTAAAATTGAAAATCGAAGACGGCGCATAGGCAGTACCGCCTGCGCCGTCTAAATTTTTGCGTGTCGGCACGGTTTTTAGCAGATGCGGCAGACGAAAAAGAAGAACGGGACAGGGAGAAGAAAACAAATGAAAATCATCAAAAGAAGCGGAACGGAGATGGAGTTTGATCTGAGCAAGATCACTGCTGCCGTGGAAAAGGCAAACAACAGTGTGGCGGACAATGAACGCATGACACCGGAGCAGATCGCAGTGATCTCTGCGAATATGCGTACGATCTGTGAAGGCATGAACCGGGCACTTTCCGTAGAAGAGATCCAGGACCTTGTTGAGAACCAGATCATGAATCAGCGCGCGTTTTCAGTGGCGAGAAACTATATCACATATCGCTATAAGAGAGCGCTGATCCGTAAGTCCAATTCGACAGATCAGCAGATCCTGACGCTTCTTGAGTATGATAACGAAGAGGTGAAGCAGGAAAACTCCAACAAGAATCCGGCGGTCAACAGCGTGCAGCGGGATTATATGGCAGGCGAGGTGAGCAAGGATATCACCAAGCGTTTCCTGTTAGAGCCGGATATCTGGAAAGCGCATGAAGAAGGCATCATCCATTTCCATGATGCGGACTATTTTGCGCAGCACATGCATAACTGCTGCCTGGTGAACTTAGAAGATATGCTGCAGAACGGTACCGTGATCAGCGGTACGATGATCGAGAAGCCGCATACGTTTTCAACTGCATGCAACATCGCGACACAGGCCGTTGCGCAGATCGCAAGCTCCCAGTATGGCGGACAGAGCATCTCGCTTTCTCACCTGGCACCGTTTGTACAGTGCAGCCGCGATAAGTATCGCGCAGAGGTTGCGGAAGAGATGCAGGCAAACGGGATTGAGGCTTCGGAAGAAGTCATCAACAACATTGCGGAGATGCGTCTGAAGAAAGAAGTGAAGCAGGGCGTGCAGATGATCCAGTATCAGGTGATCACACTGATGACGACAAACGGTCAGGCTCCGTTTATCACGATCTTTATGTATCTGGACGAAGTCCCGGAGGGACAGGTGCGCGATGACCTGGCGATGCTTTGTGAGGAGCTTTTGAAGCAGCGCATCGAGGGCATCAAAAACGAGAAGGGCGTGTATATCACACCGGCATTCCCGAAGCTGATCTATGTTCTGGAAGAGGATAATGTCCGGGAAGGCAGCAAATACTGGGATCTGACGCAGCTGGCAGCAAAATGCACGGCAAAACGTATGGTGCCGGATTACATTTCCGAAAAGAAAATGATCGAGCTCAAAAAGGGTGACGTTTACACCTGCATGGGATGCAGAAGCTTCCTGACGCCGGATCGTTTTACAGAAGCCGGGATCGGAAATGTCGCAAATGCCAAAAACTATGTACCGGGCCAGAGAAAATACTACGGCCGTTTCAATCAGGGCGTTGTCACACTGAATCTGGTCGACATCGCGCTGAGTGCACAGAAAAATGAAGAAAAGTTCTGGGAGATTTACGACGAGCGTCTGGAGCTGTGCCATCGTGCACTGCGCGCACGTCATGAGAGACTGCTGGGCACACCGTCTGACGTTGCTCCGATCCTCTGGCAGCATGGCGCGCTTGCAAGGCTCGAGCCGGGTGAGACGATCGATAAACTTCTCTATAACGGATATTCAACCATCTCTCTGGGATATGCCGGTTTGAGCGAGTGCGTCCGTTATATGAAGGGCGTGACACATACCAATCCGTTTGCAAAGCAGTTTGCGCTGGAAGTGATGAAGCACTTAAACGATGCCTGCGCAAAATGGAAAGCAGAAGAGAACATTGATTATTCCGTATATGGTACACCGCTTGAGAGCACGACCTACAAATTCGCGAAATGTCTGCAGAAGCGGTTTGGCATTATCGACGATGTGACAGACAAGAACTATATCACCAACAGCTATCACGTGCATGTCACAGAAGAGATCGATGCGTTCACAAAGCTGAAATTCGAATCGGAATTCCAGGAGCTTTCTCCGGGCGGTGCGATCAGCTATGTGGAAGTACCGAATCTGGAGAACAATCTGGATGCAGTCATCTCAGTGATGCAGTTCATCTACGACAACATCATGTATGCTGAGCTGAACACCAAGAGTGATTATTGTCAGGTGTGCGGATACACCGGAGAGATCCAGATCGTCGAAGAGGACAATAAACTGATCTGGGAATGCCCGTGCTGCGGCAACCGTGAGCAAAGCAAGATGAATGTAGCGCGCCGTACCTGCGGCTACATCGGCAGCCAGTTCTGGAACCAGGGACGGACGCAGGAGATCAAGGACCGCGTGCTGCATCTGTAAGGTATTTGTGTCATGTATTACGGAGAAATCAAAACCTGTGATATCGCAAACGGCCCGGGCGTGCGGACAACGCTGTTCGTGTCCGGATGCAGACATCACTGTGAAGGCTGTTTTCAGCCGGAAACATGGAATTTTGAATATGGTAAGCCGTTTACAGAAGAGACAACAGATGAGATCCTGAAGTCTTTGAAGCCGGATTATGTTCGCGGGCTGACGCTGCTTGGCGGAGAACCGTTTGAACCGGAGAATCAGAAGGCTTTGACAGAACTGTTAAGGGACGTAAAAAAGTATTTCCCGAAGAAAGATATCTGGTGTTTTTCAGGATATCTGTTTGAAGAGCTTACCGGAAAACAGAAGTGTGAATTAAGGTATAATAATGAAAGTCTTCCAGACGATCATCCCCGATGCGAAGTGACAGATGAGATGCTTTCTCTGATCGACATCCTTGTAGACGGTGAGTTTGAACAGGACAAGCACGAGCTGATGCTGCAGTTTCGAGGTTCCTCAAATCAGCGGATCATCCGTGTGGCAGAGTCCCTGGCAGCAGGAGAAGTAATTCTGTGGAGTGATGAGAGATCACTGGAAAATTTAATGAAGAATAAATGACAAAGAAAGACCGCACCCGGTTTGGATGCGGTCTTTTCTTATCCCTCAAACAGCCCCCAGAAACCCAACTCCTTCATCATTTCGGCAATCGCGTCACTGGAATCCGTCATGCCGTTCTGGATCCATTCCTGGACTGTGGCAGTAAGCGCGCCCAGAAGAATAGAGAAGCGGTATTCGAGCTGCCGTTTGGAAAGTCCCGGCTGATTGATCTGCCAGATCACAAAGGCGACCCTCTTGTAATGCTCCATGATCTTTGGGATCAGCAGACTGGAGTCTGCGTGTTGAAGCGCGGTAGGCGTCAGGATCTGATTGGCCTTGATCGCGTCAAACAGGTCGCTGAAAAACACTTTCGGGTCACGTGCATCCGGAAGATTGATCCTGCTGATCAGATCGGTAAAGCTGTCTTCCTCAATCTCAGCCCAGAGCGCGTAGATGTCCGGATAATAGCGATAGAAAGTGGAGCGGTTCACACCTGCTTTCTCACAGAGCTCGTTGACCGTGATCTTTGCAAGCTGTTTTTTTTCAATCAGGTCGCGGCAGGCAGTTTTGAGCATGGTCTTTGTGAAAATAGTGCGCGGGTCAGGTTTATTCATGGGCGAACTCCTTGTCTTTAGATTATCTTAAACTTGGTTCTACCATACCACAGCCCATCGACTTCTGCAACACATGTTGCAAAAAGAGACGTCCGTCATAAATCTGATGATTGAACGAAGAGTGTCGTTCTATGTATGATAGATTTATGAAGAGACTGGCAGAAATTTTGGTGAATCGGAACAAGATCATATTTATCATTTTTTTGGTACTGACGGCAGTCAGTCTTTTTCTGATGCCCAGAGTAAATATCATCACGGACATGGCGGAGTTCCTGCCAAATGATTCCTCGATGCGGATCGGTCTCGATAAGATGGAGGAAGAGTTCCCGGATTCCGCGATGAATGATTCGACGATCCGCGTCATGTTTACAGGTCTTTCCGAGGAGGAAAAGGAACCGCTTGCAGACGAGCTCGAACAGATCACATATGTGGATGATGTGGCCTATGAAGCGGATGACGAAGCGTACAACAGAGACCAGTATACCCTGTATGAGCTGACGGTTCCGTATAAGGATTCGAGCAAAGAAGTCGACGCGGTCAAAGACACTCTGGATGAATCCTATGTCGACAACGATTCCTACATCATGGAATATGAAGTAAGCAACAGTGCGGAGATCGAGTTTCCGATCGTTGGCGTAACCGTGGCGATTGTGATCCTGATCGGAATCCTTTTCGTGCTCTGTCCGTCGTGGGTGGAACCGTTTTTATTCCTCTTTACCATTGGGATCGCTGTGCTGATCAACATGGGAACCAATGTATTTCTTTCGGGTGTTTCGGACACGACCTATTCGATCGCTGCGATCCTGCAGCTCGTCCTTTCGATGGACTACTCGATCATTTTGATGAATCAATACCGGCGGGAACTTCTGGTGACGATCGACCGGCGCGAAGCGATGAAGCGGACCTTGAAACATGTCTTTTCTTCTGTGTCCAGCAGCGCGGTCACGACGATCGTCGGCATGCTTGTGCTCGTCTTTATGAGCTTTAAGATCGGTCAGGATATGGGCGTCGTTCTGGCAAAGGGCGTGTTCTTAAGCATGGTTTGCGTCTTTGCCGTACTGCCGACGCTGATCTTAACGTTTGACAAATGGATCCACAAATTTGGCAAAAAGGTACCGCATCCGCCGATGAAGCCGCTTGCAAACTTCAGCTACCGTTTCCGGCGTCTGATCGTACCGGTCTTTGCGTTTCTTTTTATCGCGTCATTCTTTGCCAGAGGCAATACCGACATCACCTATATCAACAATGCCACAGGCAAGATCAACGAGGTCTTCCCGGATACCAATAAGATCGTCCTTCTGTATCGTAACGAGGATGAAGAAAAAGTCGCGCGTATGCTCGATGAGATTGAAAATGACAGAAAAGTGGACAGCGTCATGTCCTATGGCACGACGATCGGAAAACAATACCATGCCAGAGAGCTGGTAAACGAGCTTGAAGACATGGACGGATTTGATTCCGAGGAAATGAAGCTGACCGATGATGTCATGCAGATGCTGTACTACTATCATTTCATGGATGGCGCGACCGGACGGATCAGCGCAGCGAATCTGATGAACTTCATCGCAGATGATGTGCTGGAAAACGAAACATTCGCGGACGATCTTGATGATGATGTCAAAGACAACAAGGATCAGATCAAAAAGTTTGCAAACAAAGAGCTTCTGGTGACAAAGATGACGATCGGAGAGATCGCCGACTTTTTCGAAATGGACCGCGGCCAGGCGGGTGATCTGTACCTGTATTACTACATCCAAAACGGCGGGATCGATACCGGGACTCTGGATATCAGGACGCTGATCGACTTTATTTTAAATGATGTGGCAAATGATCCGGATTACGCTTCAGAGTTCGACGCGGATACGCTTGCGCAGATCAGACAGCTCAAGGACTATACCGATCCCGAAGTGATCGATCAAAAAAGGGATTATCAGGACATGGCGTCTGAGCTTTCGATGAGCGAAGACCAGGCAAGGCTTCTCTATGCCCAGTATTTTGCAGCGCAGGGCGATGTGGATACGGGGACGAAAACCTTTCCGGAGCTGGTCGCTTTTCTGACAGGAGATGTGCTTGAAAATGATACCCTGGCCTCTCAGATGGATGCGGATCAGAAGGCGCAGATGCAGTCGTTGTCTCACTATGCTGACAAAAAGGAGATCACAAAACAAAAGAATCCCGCAGCGCTGGCGGGCGCATTTTCCATGAAGGAAAGCGATGTGCAGCAGCTGTTTATTTTAAAGGTCAGCAAGGATCTGTCTGATGCCGAAATGGGTGCACTGCAGCAGGAAGCAATCGAAGAGATCAAGGCTGAGATCGCTGCCGATGTCGAAGCAAAGGCAAATGAGGCAGCGCAGAAAAAGGCTGCTGAAATGCAGGCGCAGATGGAGCAGCAGATGGCTTCGATGATGCCGACACCGGAAGAAATGGCAGCCATGACACCGGAACAGATCGCTGCGATGCAGGCACAGATCGAAGCAGCGACCGCCAAGGCAAAAGAAGACATTCAAAAAGCGGCGCAGGCCGCGGCGCAGGAGGCAGCAGCGGCAGCGACGCCTTCCGAAGAAGAAGTGGCAAAAATGGTGGAAGCACGCGTCATGGAAAAACTTGCGGCAAAAGCCGCCGGCGTGACGATGTCGGAAACCGAATTTGTTGACTTTCTGATCAACGATGTCGCTTCCGATCAGCAGTACGGTTCCATGCTGGGCGCAGAGCGGGTCGCGAATCTGAAGCAGCTGCAGTCCATGATGCAGCTGACCATTTCCGGCGCGAAGCTTAGCGCCGCCGATGCAGCGAAGCTGTTTGGCATGGATGAAGAAAACATGGCGCTTTTGTATGCGTATGACGCGATCGGAAAAGACAGCGGCAGCTACAGGCTTTCGCTCTACACCGTTGTTTCGCATATTCTGGAAAACAGGGATCAGTTTTCTTCCGCGATGGGGAAATCTGAACTTTCGCAGCTTGAGACATTAAAAAAGATCATGGACGCAGCAAAGTCCGGCAGTGTATATTCAGCGGATGCGATGGCAGATCTTCTCGGGATGGAAACAGACCAGGCGAGAATGCTGTATACGCTGTATTTATATAAGAACGGTCAGACCGGCGGATGGCGGCTCAGCCCGGAAGAGTTTCTGCATTTCATTCATGACGAAGTCCTGAGTGATCCGGAAATGGCAGACCGGATCGATGCGGACAGCAGGGAGGATCTTGAATCCGGCATTCGCATCGTGGATGCGGTTTTATCCGGCAAAAAGTATTCGCCCCAAGAGATGATGCAGCTGATGGAAGGCTTTGGCACAGACATGGATTTGAATCAGCTGGAACTTTTATATATTTATTATTTCAGCAAACAGGCTTATAATAATAACTGGACGATGTCCTTTCAGGAATTTGTCGATTGTCTGAATAATGAGGCGATGCAGGATGCAAGATTTGCGGATTTCTTTGATGAAGAAGTCCGGGCGGACCTTGCCGATGCGCAGGAAGAGATCAACGATGCGGCAGGGCAGCTCGTGGGACCGAACTATTCATTGGCGATGATCGCAGCGTGGCTGCCGGCGGAGTCTGATGAGACATTTGATTACATCGGAGAATTGACAAAGCGCTGCAATGAGACGCTCGGAGAGGGAAACTATCATCTGATCGGCAACTCGGCGATGGCCTATGAAATGTCGAATTCCTTCCGGTCAGAGCTGAACCGGATCTCCCTGCTGACGGCGCTCGCGATCTTTCTGGTCGTCCTTTTGACATTCCGCTCACTGTCCGTGCCGATCATTCTGGTGCTTTTGATCCAGACAGCGGTCTATGTCATGATGACGAGCATGGGGCTCAGGGATCTTAGCATCAATTACCTGGCGCTTCTGATCGTACAGAGTATCCTGATGGGCGCGACGATCGATTACGGGATCCTGTATACGAACCATTACAGGGAGCACCGAAAGTCAAAGGACGTACGGGAATCCCTGCTGGCGGCGTATGACGGCTCGATCCATACGATCATGACATCCGGCCTGATCCTGATCATTGTAACGTTTATCATGAGCTACGCGTTTGCGAATCCGATGATCGGGCAGATCTGCAGCACGATCTCGATCGGAACGCTGACGGCAGTGATCCTGATCTTACTGATCCTGCCGGGGACACTTGCTTTGTTTGACAGGATCGTTTGCAAAAAAGGCCAGAGGATGGTAAAAAAAGAAGAAGAGGATTCATAACAGGCGGTTTTAGGGAGGAAGAAAAATGCAAAAGAATACGATTTTATGTATTGGCAGACAGTTTGGCAGCGGCGGTCGCAACATCGGGAAAAAGATCGCAGCAGAGTTGTCCATTCCTTATTATGATAAAGAGATCCTGACGAAAGCACTCATGGAAACAGACCTTCCGGCAGACCTTCTCGAAAAGAGCGATGAGAAACTGCCGAATCCGATGTTCCGTCCTGTTTTTTATGAAGGATCAAATCCCCGGTTTTACGGGAAGACGAGCAGCGAGATCCTGTTTGCACTGCAGAAAGATTTTATTCTGCAAAAGGCAAAGGAATCCTCATGTGTCTTTGTCGGCAGGTGCGCCGACGCGATCCTTGAAAAAGAGCATGATCTGAACGTGATCTCCGTTTTCATCGCGGCTTCGATGGAAGACCGTATTGAGCGTGTAATGAAGCGGGAAAACATCGGCGAGCGCGCCGCGTCTGAGATGATCCGCCGGACGGACAAGCAGAGAAAATCCTATTATGGATATTTCACAGATAAGGACTGGGGAAAACCATCCGACTATGACATGGTGATCAACTCATCCGACTGGGACGAAGAGCAGATCATCACAATCTTAAAAGGACTCTATGAGATGAAGTAGGTGCCTGACCCCTTAGCGTAAAAGAGGTGTTTCACCATCAACGGTGAAACACCTCTTCTGTTGTTTTGATAAAATCGGACAGATATTTCTTGGGATTATCTTTGCGCCATGCGACAACGATATGGCTCGCTGTATCCCGGATCGGAATCAGTACGTGGTTTTCAGAATTGCCATCAGCATAGTATTTATCACAGATAAAAATCTCCTGATCGGAATAAATGTTTAACGTCAATGAATTTGCTGATGTTACGTAGTTTGTAATGTTTGGCACAAACCCGTATGGCTGGCACAGCTCGTGCAGCATGTGGACGTATTCCGGCAGCACCTGCGGAGAGATGCAGATGAACTCCGAGTACTTCAGATCATCTATGGAAAGGCTTTCGTGACCGGCCAGTGGATTTGTCCGCTTCATGCAGGCACAATGCGGCGTTTCGCCAAAGAAACGGCAGGTGATCTGATCCATATCCCTGTTGTCAAAATCGTACTGGATGGAAAAAATGATGTCCGCTTCATTATTCTGCAGCAGAGACCGGATGTCCTGCGCCGCATCGGATTCGATCCGCAGATGGATGTCAGGATGATCCGCACGAAACTGCTCGATCAGCGGAACCAGAAAGTTTTCCGGCCGGAAGGAATCCATACAGGCGATCACCAGGCTTTTGCTCCGCCCTGTTTGCAGGATATGCGCCTGCTGAATGTCCTCCTCCAGACCGCTGACAATGTTTTTCCATTTTTCATACAGATATTTGCCGGCGGGTGTCAGAGAAACCAGACGGTTTGTCCGGATAAAAAGCTGCAGATCCAGCTGTTTCTCCAGACCGGCCATCTTTTTTGACAGGACAGGCTGCGTTAAATGAAAGTACTCCGCGGTCTTGGAAATGTTCATTGTTTCCGCAACCTTGATAAAATACATGATCTGTCCCAGGTCTACATTTCTGACATCCACATTATGCATATTCTGTTACCTCTTATAGAAGTCTGCTCCATAGGTGGAGATTTCGTCGATTACGATCTCTGCCACATGCGGATTGATGATCGGAACCAGTGCAACATATCCGCCGCCGGGTGCCATCTCATCAAGTGCGCGGTCGATCTCTGCGCGGATCTCTTCTTCGGTCGCATTTGGCTGCTCTAAGACGCCCTGCGAATTGATCGCGCCGCTTAAGAGGATCTTGTCACCGAACTCCTTTTTGATATCAGCGACCGGATTGCAGTACTGCAGGGGCTGCAGCGAATCGATTCCCATCTCTACCAGGTCTGCGATGCAGGGATAGATATATCCGCAGGAATGCATTTCAAAGATCATGCCTTCCGCATGTGTTGCGTCGATGACTTTCTGAATATAAGGCTTGATGAATTCGCGCCACATATCCATGTCAAAGAACATGTTCTTATTATCGCCCCAATCATCGTGGAATGCAATAATGTCAAAGTCAAAATATTTCTTCAGGATCTTGATATATTTGCATTTGTGCTCGGTGATCGCTTCAAACAGCTCATGCACCTCGTCCGGCGTTTCGTAAAACGCGCAGACCGCATTTTCAAATCCCATCAGGCTGGTCATGCGCTCGAACGGCCCTTCTAAGAGCATGCACAGAGCGACCTTGTTTTCACGATCCCAGTCTTTGGTGGTCTCTGCAGCGATCGCTTCCCAGTCATAGCTGTCGAGATCCGGCAGGGTGATCGTGTCCTGCCAGTCCTCCAGATCTTCCAAAAGCTCTTTGAACGGTGTCGGTGTCTGGGAATTCAGTTCCGGCGTGTGTGTCCACTCTACGCCAAACCAGTCGTTGCCGACGCCTTCACCAAAATACCGCTCGCCGAAGGAATCGCAGATGATCAGATCGGTATAGCCGTTTGGTACATATTCCGGCAGCTCATGCCGGTAAGCACGTAACATATTTTCTCTTGGTGTGATGCTCATGTTATAAAAACCTCCGTATTACTCTGCTTCAAGCTGTTTTGTAAAGCTTTCAGCCTCTTCCTCTGTCATGAAGTCACGGTTGTACTTGTGCTCATCGATGAAGCATACGATCACAACTACGACGATCGCTGCGATGGCTGCGATGACATAGGACATTCTGAGGCTCCCTGTTGCGTTCAGTACCTGTCCGTTTACCAGGAATCCGAAGGAGGATACCAGTGCCTGGATCGGGAACAGCACGCTGTTTACTTTCTTAAATCCGTGACGGCCGAATACCGCTGCCGGAAGGGATGTCGTGAAGTTCGCGGATCCGCCGAGTGCGAGTGCGAACATGACAAGGAATACGATGACCAGAACGCGGATCTCTGTGACTTCCAGAAGAAGCGCCGCCGCATACCAGAAACCGAAGAAGATCATGGTCTTTTTCGTTCCCATCTTCTGGTCCAGGACACCGATGATCCAGGAACCCAGGATACCTGCAAATGCGAGGATCGTCATGATCGCGATCGCCTGATTCTGTGAGAAACCGACCTGTGTATTTCTGACAACAAGCTGTGTGATGATAACGGTAGATACGAACTGGAATCCGCCGGAGCCGACTGCTACGAGCCAGAAGGTTTTTCTCTTGAACAGCTTCTTTACGGTCCAGCCTGCATCGTCGTCTACTTCCTCCTGGAAGTATTCTGCTTTATAGACTTCGTCGGATACGTTATCCGGATTGATGCCGCGCTCCTGCGGTGTGTTTCTCATCAGCAGAAGACCGACAACACCAACGATCATAACGAGGATCGCCGGGAATACAACTGCGTGTGTAACGCCAAGCTTTGCTACGAGGAAGTTGATCAGCGGTACGAAGAAGCCGGTTGCCATGTTGTGGCCCATTGTGGTGTAACCCATAACGATACCTTTTTTCTTCGGGAACCACTGTGCGACCAGCGCGCCGCCTGCGATGTAGCCTGCGCTCATGCAGCCGATCGTGCAGATGCAAAGGGAGATCGCGTACTGTGCAAGGCTGTTTGCGTGACCCATGCCGAAGTATCCAACGCCGCCTAAGATCAGGCAGATGAAGGATGTCACCCTCGGACCGATCTTACGGTTGACCGCGCCCATTACAAAGAAGAAGATAACGCCGACCATCGCGGCTACGGTACCCATGCTTAAGACGCTGCCTGCCTGGATGCCAAGTTTTTCTGCTACTGCCGGTGCTACGATGTTGGAGCTGTCATTGACCATGCCTGCGTAAAACCAGAACATCACCAGACAGTAGATGATCGTTCCCCATCCTTTCCCAAAACCAAATAATTCGCTTGCTTTTGATTTGTTCATGTTTGCCACCTTTCTGCTTCTACTATGAATTTTGGCTCTCAATACCTGAAAATTTGTTTCTGAGAAAATTATAGAATTAGGAAACCAAAATGAAAAATTGATAAAAAGCGTATCAGTATTCCAAAAAAGAATACAGGTGCCTGCCCCCCTTGACAGAAAAAGCGGCGATATGATAGGATTTTTCTGCTTGCGGATATGGCGGAATTGGCAGACGCGCTAGATTTAGGTTCTGGTGGGGCAACCCGTGGGGGTTCAAGTCCCCCTATCCGCATGTTAGGAGCTACAACCATTGTAATTACAGTGGTTGCAGCTCTTTTTCTATTTATACTGTAATTTCAATTTTCGTCTAAAAACCATCATCATCCACGATTTTATCCACGAAAAGAGGAAAATAATATGATGTTAACGGGAAATGATGCAGTTGATCGCATCGGAAAAATGAACATTACAGGCGATGTTGTGCCAACGATTTGGTTTCAAAAGATCACATATGCATCGGGGAAACCAAACCCTAATGCGATTATGATATTGGCTGATATTGTCTATTGGTTTCGTCCGGTTGAAATCCGTGACGAAAAGACAGGCCGTGTCATTGGATGGAAAAAGAAGTTTGCGGCAGATCTCCTTCAGCGTAATTACCAGGATTTCGCTGATCACTTTGGCTTTTCAAAAAAGCAGGTGAAGGATGCGATGAATCTATTGGAGGAGATGGGTTTGATCTATCGTGAACTGCGCAATGTTGACACTGGGAATCGAATTGTTCCGAATGTGCTCTACATAGGATTATGCCCGGAACGACTAAGTGAGATTACTTTCGAACCAGATAGATTGGAGTCAGAACGATTGGAAATGAACATAGAATCAGATGAAGGTAAAGAAGACATCAGTCAGGGTGACATATGTGTACATAGAAGTACACATACTACTTCTTCTGAGTGTACATACGCATCCTCAGAGGGAGGGACAAATACAGAGAATACGACAGAGATTACAACAGAGAGAAATCTATCTATCGATCAGGAATCATATAAGAGATTGATTTGTGATCAGATTGGATATGATTACCTGATGCAGGAGGAGGACGTTTCTCTTCGTGGGATGTATGAAGAAATGTATCTGCTAATCTGTGATGTGGTGTGTCATGCTCGTGAAACAATCCGTATTGGAAAAGAGGATCTGCCATATGAAGTGGTGAGGTCACGTTTCCTGAAACTGGAAATGAGACATCTACAGTATGCAGCGCATACAATTCGGCAAACGACTTCAAAAATCGGAAACATAAGAGCGTATTTACTTACGACGCTTTATCATGCGCCGGAAACAATAACAACATATTGGACGCAGATGGCAGTACACGACCTGGCAGGAATGTAATGCCAATCATGAGATAGAAAGCAATCCTATGAGGCAAATTCAGCTATATGGGGTTTCAGGGATCATCGACTGATTTGGCATTTTGTGGTCGAAGGAGCGGAATGATGGCAGCAAAAAGGACATTAGAAGAACGGATTGCCGATGAGGCAAGGAAAGAAACAGAAGCGATGGAACGGGCAAAACAGTTTGCAGCGAAAAAGAAGCAGCTCGAAAAGAGAAAGAAAGAAGAGGATCGAAAAAAACGTACAAAGCGTTTGATCGAATGCGGAGCAGTAGCTGAGTCGGTGCTCGGAAGGCCCTTGGTTGATGGAGATGCAACACGGCTTATGAATTTTTTGAATCTCCAGGAACGAAATGGGAATTATTATACCAGAGCGATGGGACCGGGAGATACAGAGGATGGGAAAACAGGATTGGAAAAAACAGAGAAACCGGATGATGAGGCGGGGATGAGAGATGCAGAAAGGATGTGATCTTTCGGTATTCCCTTACCTCGTAAGGGCGCACTTATATGTGGGCGGAGCCCAAATAAGTGCGCGTTCCGGCGTCGGGCATTTCATGCAGACCGCTTATGCCACGGAGGCAGTCATGCTGACGGCTTTCATCCTGTATCCCTGTCATGACCCTGCGATGTGAAATCCACGGCCGGATTGAAGGGGGGGATACAGTATGGCGATCTATCATTGTTCGATCAAGATCATCGGCCGCACAGGCGGGAGATCCGCAGTAGCCAGTGCGGCATACCGTTCCGGAGAACGGCTGCACAATGATGAGACCGGGATCACACACGATTTTTCCAGAAAGGGAGGAGTTGTCTTAAACGAAATCCTCCTTCCGGAAAATGCACCGCAGCGATACCTCGACAGAGAACTTCTCTGGAATGAAGTACAGAAGGTGGAAGTTCGCAGCGATGCACAGTTCGCCCGGGAAGTAGAAGTGGCACTTCCGGTAGAGATGACACGGGCAGAACAGATTACGTGTGTCAGGGATTTCATCCAAGAAAACTTTGTCAGGAAGGGAATGATCGCTGACTGGGCACTCCATGATAAAGGGGATGGAAATCCACATGCGCATATTCTTCTGACAGTCCGAGGAATTGATGAGAAACAGAATTGGGAGAAGAAGACGCGATCGGTATTTGCAAATGCAAGAGATGAAGAGGGCAGACCGGTTTATGATCCCTGCAAGCCGTCTTATGATCCGAAAGAAGAAAAAGACGAGAACGGCCACCGGCCGTCAGAACAGTACCGGATCCCTGTATTGGATGAAAGTGGTGAGCAGAAAGTCAGGATCCGTAAAGGAAAAGGTACCGAGAAACTATGGGAGAGGATCACGATTCCGGCAAACGACTGGAACGATCATGCGAAAACCGAAGAATGGCGGCAGTCATGGGCAGAACACTGTAATCGGTATCTGGAACCGGATAAACAGATCGACCATCGATCCTATAAAAGACAGGGGATCGAAATTGAACCGCAGATCCATGAAGGCGTGACGGCGAGGAAAATGGAACAGGCAGGAAAGGTTTCTGACCGCTGTGAAGTCAACAGAGAGATCCGGGCTCGGAACCGGATCAGGAAGCAGATCATGGAAGAGGCAAAGAAGCTGACAGGGTATATCAGAGAAAAGGCAGGTGAATTGATTGAACGATTCCGATTATTTAGAGAGCGTGCTGGAGCTTTTGACAAAGCAAGAGGCGATGATGAATATTTTGGAAGAACAACAGACGGAGATCGAGGAGATTTACACGGAGAACAGACAGATTCGAGAAGAACTCGACGAATCACTGAATTTAAACGAACAGCTGAGCAGACAGATCAAAACATTGATCGCACAGAAAGTGAGATTAGAAGAACAGCTCGCAACCTTGCAGAACTTGCAGAACGGGTAAAGAGAAAAGAGGTGGAACGGAATGAACGATATGAAAGACTCCTTAAGCGTCGATCAGCTTCTGACCGATTTGGAACAGATGCAGGACCAGATCGAATCATTACAGGAAGCGAACATAGAACTCCAGAAGGAGAAGATGGAATTGATACACCAAAAAAAGAAAGCAGACGAAGCCGTGGCTTTTCGCGATGACCAACTTAAACTAAAGATGAATAATTTCAGATATCATTGCATAGAGGAGGCGGAAAGACGGATTCAGGACTATGTACACAGGGAGCGTCATGCCAGAAATCTGCTGAAGCAGGAAGTAGAAAAGGAAAAACTGGCTGAGGCAAAAGCAAGGAGAAATATGTTTTTCTGCCTATGTTCGCTGGCATTCCTGGCAGCGTATATCTTTACAGATATAGTGCCGAGGAGGCCGTTTTTTCTGCCAGGAATAGGTGAAGCAATAGTCTTTTGGTGGTTCGTGTTTGGGACTGTTATGATAATAATATATCAGCGTGCCATGAAAGAAGAAAGACAATAGATAGGTGGATGCAAGTATGACAGCCACACTGGAAAGTGTGATAATATGATGTCAAATCAGTTGACAATCAAGGTGCTATTTGCATACGATGTATGTCAGAAATAACTTTAAATATTCCATGAGAGATGATCAATATGCGGGAGTTATTATGAGTGAAGAATAAAACTACGAAAAGGCCGTAGAAAATCATAAAGAAAGTTTCCGATTGAAGCTATTTTGCATATAGGATTTACGCATGATAGGATAACCCCGGGCAACTTATAAAACATCCAAGGATATGATGGAAGAATTGAAAAAAGCACTACCGGATATAGATGATTTGAAGAAACTGCTGGATGAGGAGGAAGATTTTTACGATTGATATGAACACTATGTGCTATTTGCCATATTGGAATATCTGTATTATATCTCAACATTATTATGAAAATAAACAAGTACCATCAGAAGGATATAAAAGAGGATTATGTCGATATCCACTATCGGGAGCTGAATCCGCAGATTTCAGGATTGTTTGAGTATCTTGACGCTATGAATACTGTGATAGGTGCAAAGGATCAGGAACAGAGGATCATTCACCTATCCGAAATATATTATTGCGAGGTTGTAGACCGGAAATGCTTTGCATATCTTGATCATGACGTATATGAGCTGGATTTTACGTTGCAGGGACTGTTGGAGACATACCATGCAAACGGCCTGATTCGGATCAGCAAATCGATGTGTGTGAATGTATTCAAAGTCCTCCGAATGGATGTGGATTTTAATATGAGAATGAAATTGAGGCTGACAAATGGGGAGACAGTTCTGTTAAACCGTAGTTACAAAAATGCTTTTATGAAGTATATCAGAGAATTGACGGGGAGGGATGAGTCATGATAACAAGAAAAAATTTCTTCCCGGCGGTTTGTGTTATATTCACATGTTTCTCTGTTGTGAAAATTCTGATAGAAAATGTGATCCTGAAAGCACCGGACAGTCATTATGCAGAGAACTTTATCACGGCATTGGTATTATGTTTTGTGGTCATCGGGCTTTTTGCACTCGCACCAAGGCTATCAAACTTTCCGTTATGGAGTGTGCAGCTGATTGGTTATGCAGGTATAGCGGCGGCTCTTGTGTTCTGTGTATGGATAGAACATTTTTTCGTGGAATTGTCCACATCAGCGTATCGGGACAGTTTTTTGTCATTTACGATCTGTTATATACCGGTTGCGGTGATCTATCATATCAAGATGTATCATGATGTTAAAAAAGCGAACAAGGATCTGGGGAAAATTCAGGAATTAGTCAAACGGGAAAAATATTAAAGCAATGAAGAAACGGCTGCCAAAGGGCAGTCGTTTCTTTATGCTAATGCCGGTGTATAAGCCAGAGATTTGTAACTTACGCAGCTGTAAACGCAGGTCATGTTGCAGCACATTGTCATTCCCCAATGGACATTTTATGATATGCCTGATCAGTAAAATTGAGGGAGGGCATCATGCAAAATATCGTCCGTCATCTGCAGAAGAGCAGCATCAGAGAAAAGACAATTTTAAAAGTCAGCTACCTGATCAATATGACATTTATCTGTATCATGCTGATGTTTGGATTTGGGATGAGTCATACACAAAACCTTTCGCTTCAGGATAAGGCGCAGGCAGAGATGATACTCTCATCCATGTCCATGGTTGCAGTTATAGTGATTTTGTTTTTACAGTGGCTGACCGCCATGCAGATCATTGCTTTGTTTGAAAGCAGGAAGTTGTTTAATCAAAACATCCGGCTGTTGGGATTATCAGCAGGGAGACTAGCATGGATTTATTTTGCAGAAATGCTGCGGATGCAGATTTTTGTCATCCCCTTTGGCTGGATCTTATCAGAACTGGTTTATTGTCTTTACGCATCTGTGAGCGGATCTCTGGAAAAAGTGATATCTCCTGGGCTGTTGGGTGTTGCGGCGGGGCTCCATCTTATGATCATCATATGTGTAAACCTGTTGGTTGGAAGGAAACTGACAGGGACAAATATCATAGACTGGATCCGCGGAAAGAAAGAACGCGTATTTGTTCGAAGAAAGATGAAGACGGCAGTGTCATTGATGATAGGAATAGCCATTATATTGGCGACTGTTCTGTTACACCAAAACCTGCCGATGGGGATTCCCCAAAGCGCAGTGCTTTTGATGGTTTTTTTGGCAATCCCGTTTCTATATGGGTTTGCTGCCAGTGCTTCTGAGTGGATTGCCTGCGGCATCGCGTCCTGCAGAAAATGCGGCACCTTCTTATTAGCGTTACATATCAGTAAGGGCCAGAAGAGAAGCGTAAAGGCGATCCGTTTTTTGCTTCTATACAGCTGTATACTGATCTGCGGCCTTTATGGAATGTACAGTACGGTTAGGAATTTGGCTGCATCGCGCGTGGAAGATCATATTCATTATGCAGGGTATGTATGGATGGAAGATTCTGTGGCCACAGTGGAAGCAGACGATATGACAGGATCGGATGATGTGTATCAGACACTTAGCTACAAGACAAGGCTGAGTGCTGATTCTGGCATCAGGATCACAGGGATTGATCGTGAATATGCAGACCGGTTTGAGGATATCGACATCGCGTTCAGCTTGGACGGTGGAGATCCGAAAGCATGGCAGAAAAAAGCAGATGATGGGACGTTTAACGGAATCCTGCTAGACACAGATTATATCGACATATCTGATCTGGGCAAGGAAATCAGTTATGAGCTGGATGGAAAGAGCGTAACTTTTACTGTGTATGGCGGCTATGTCAGTAACAACCTGGCTGAGTTTAATGGGTATGTTGGAAAGAAATATCTGGAAAATCAGATGCATGGAGAGGGACAATGGAATCGCATATTTTATCTGACAGATGCTGCAGGGGAGTCCTTGTTCGAAAATGTAGTGTCTGCAAATGGTATCAGACAGTATGAGCAAAAAAACAAAGAAAACATCCGTAATGCCAGCTACGAACATGCTGTTCAGGGAACCGGTGAGATTGAGCTTGTCTGTTGGATGATCTTCTTATGCGCACTGGTAGCAGCTGCAACATGTATTTATATGAACCGGGACAGGAACGATTCGGTTGTAGCAAAACTATCGGGGATTGGTACAGACAGAAAACAAATCCAGAGGATCTATACAATGTACATGCTTTGGGTGGCGCTTGTGGCTTATGTTCCGGCAGTGTTTTGTAGTCTCCTATTTCAAAAAGCTACCTGCGGCTTGATCTTGTCACCGGAAATATTAGAAGGATCAGCAACAATATTTCCGTTTGGGACAGGTTTGCTGACAGGGGTTCTGTTCATAGCAGTTATGGTAGTCATTCAGAACCGATCGATCAGACGATTGTTTGACAGAGAGGCACTGGTCGAATATCTGAGAAGAAATTGATCTAAATTGGAGGTACAAAATGGCAACGGCAATGGAGATACAGCACTTGACTTATAATATTCAGGAAGGAGCACATATCCGGCATGTCTTAAACGATATCAGTTATTGTTTTGAAGAGGGCGTCATGTATACAATATCCGGCCCCTCCGGATCAGGGAAAACGACATTGCTATACGCTATGGCAGGATTGCTAGATGATATCACAGGATCTATTTATATCAATGGAGCCGACATAGCTGCCCTGAAACGCAGATATAAAGATTTATATCGACGGGACAATATCGGCATGATCTTTCAGAACTTGAATCTGTTTCCGTTCATGAGTGTAGAAGAAAATATTCTGGTTCCTTTTTATATCAGGAAAATGGCTGTGACGAAGGAAATAAAAAGTCAGATTAAAAGTTGGCTGGAGTTATTAAATCTGGGATCAATGCAGAATAAGAATCTGTCTGCTCTGTCTGGCGGAGAACAGCAGCGCGTGGCAATTATCCGTGCGATGGTCATGAATCCCCGGTTAATTCTTTGTGATGAGCCAACAGCAAGTCTGGACAGTGATAATGTGATAGCTTTTATGGAAGCAATGAAAGAAGTTCACAGGAGACAGAACAGCACAATTGTAATGGTTACACATGATCCGCGTGTAGTCTCATATGGGGATGTGAAGCTTCAGATGGTCGATGGGAGGATTTGAACGCTAATCTTCAGCCTTTTGATAAAGATAAGTGATATAAAAGTGGAGAAGTAAATTCAAGTTTCAAAGCAAGTCTCTATCTATAAAAATATAAGACCATGCTGTTTCGCAATGCATGTTTGGTTCTTGGCAATACGCAAGACGCAGAAGGCGCTTTTCATCATGCAAAGAATGGTGCAGATCAGTAAGGTATCATTATTTAGTTGGCTTTATCGAGCTGCTATTGTATGTATGAAGCCCCTGGGAGATGGTTCTCCTAGGGGCTTGTATTTGTTTAGATTGGAAGTATTTCCAAATAATATTACATGAAATAGAAAGTCAACTGTCTAAGCCATATGTTTTCCAATCCTTATAGTCAGGGTCGCTCTTTAAGATTTCACCGGAGTCGGGCCACAAGATTTTCCAGTTAAAGTATTGCTCCCATGTAATTTCTCCAGTATCCAGTTCCTTTATTCGTGAAGCCAGCTCCAGCAAGGCATCATTTATGACGCTGTTCTGGAAAATGACGCCGACAGGGAAGTCGGTACAACCAAGATCTTCTAAGCTATTAGGGTTATATAGAGGTTGTAAATAAGTATTATAGGGAGAATCTGGTTTCATATTAAATTTTATAACCTGCATCGTTCGTATTTCATGTAACCATAACAGGAGCTCTGTGATGGAAAGAAGATCATTATTAAAAGAGCAAAGGGCATACGCACTGCATCTTAAAGCACTAGCAAGACGCTGAATCATATCCTGTTTTGGTACATACCGATTCATTTCATAATGACGAATCCTGACATCGGCAGATTCTTCCGGGAATCCACATGCGATGCCGAGCTCTTTCTGCGTCATTTTTCTGAATTGTCGAATGAATTTAAGCCGATCTCCAAGTGTAATATCATCTATATATGCTCGATCCATATTAATATCCTCCGTAGACATAATCGTATTTTAACAAAATAGCGTGGATGATGTCAAAATACTTCTTGACAGTAAGAGAAAACGCACTGTATAATACAGTAAGCAAAGACATACTGTCGTTATTTAAGAAGACTGAGCATCATGAGAGGAGGATATAGGGTATGTTAGATAATTATCCGGATGTTTTAACTGTACAGCAGACCGCGGAAGTGTTGTCAATCAGTAAACAAAAGGTGTACGAACTTTTGAAAGATGGAAAATTGCAGTCTGTAAAGATTGGAAGGATCAATCGGATTCCCAAAATAAAATTGCTGGAGTTCCTTGGATTTGCTGCGAAGGGAGCATAAATGGGACGAGGAGATCATCTAACCGTTCGAAATGGCCGATATCATGCTGTTTGTCATTATAAACAGAATGGTGTCTGGAAAACAAAGCAAATCGCGACCGGTATACCTGCTGACGGCAGGCATAAAAAGGAAGCAAAGGCAAAAGCGGATGAACTGATTTCGAAATTCATGAGATCGATTTCGAATGACCATACAAGTGATACTCTGGCAGAATATGCGGAATACTGGTTAGAGCAGAAAAAGCATGATGTACGCAGCAATACACTTAGAAATTACCAGGATATCATACGGACGCATATCATACCACGTTTGGGTGCTTTTCCTTTGATCGATATCACTCAGCGTGAAATAGAGGACTATATCCGAGCAGAGCAGGATGATTGTGATCGAATTGAAAAGGAAAATGAACGGCTGAGAGAAGAGGCTGAACAACATGGAATCAAGTATAAACCTCTAAGAAACAGTTACCGGCGTTCCATAAAAAAACATGTTTCTTTATTGTCTTCTATTCTGGAATTTGCAGCAAACCGCGATGAAATTCCCAGCAATCCTGTTCGGAAGATCAATCCATCCGTACGGAAAAGCATCAATGTAACAAAATTTCATGGTACTGCACTGAGTAGCAGCGAAATCAATCGTTTATTAGAATTGTTCCATGGAGATCATCTGGAACCAGTCGTAGTACTTGGCCTGCACTTAGGTGGCAGAAGATCTGAAGTACTTGGCCTCAAATGGAAAAACATTGATTTTGAAGAACGGAAGATATACATTAAAGATACAGTAGTCTTGGTAGGAGCAGAGTTGGAATACCGCACGAATGAGACGAAAAGTGATACATCAATGGATGTACTGCCGATGACAGACTATCTTTACGATTATCTAAAGGAACTAAAAAACAAGCAGGAGCAGGACGCAATTCTGTTTGGAAGAGAATATCAGCATAGTGATTATGTGTGCCGGTGGGCATCCGGTCAATTGATCAGGCCGAACAATGTATCACAACATTTTCGGCATATGCTTCTTAAAAGTGATTTGCCGCCAATCCGGTTTCATGATCTCCGGCATACAACGGGGACATTGATCTGGGAAATGACAGGTGACATCGTAGCGGTACAGACCTATCTCAGACATGCGAATGTCAGTACAACTGCAGATATATATACACACAGATCACTTGATAAGAAACGGGAAGTGGCCAAAGTGTTTGAGGGAGCTTTAAATGGCAGCGTCCACGAAAAAACCACTAAACATGAAAAAGGTACAGGTATAGAAAATCAGGGATGATCAAACGGTAACAGACGAAAAAGCAAAGCAAATACGGAAATTATAATGGTTTGAACAAAACAGAAAACAGTGTGAAAAAACATACTGTTTTCAAAGGGATATTCTTTAGGTTCTAGTGGGAGACCGTGCAGGTTCAAGTCCTGTTATCCGCATAAGGGAGGGGAAACCCTCCCTTTTTCATTGCGATGATGGGGCATGAAAGGGTATAATTAGTAAGTAGTGTTTGTTTGAAAGGGGTTTTGTTATGATCGGAAGACAGGTAATACTTACAAACAGGCCATTTACATTGGAAGAGCTGCATGCGTTTATGAAGGAACACTGGGATGTAAATGAATGCGGAGAATTCATACTGGGCAGACCGACGAAGGCATCGGTCGAAGAGTATATTCTGCTCCCGGCAACACCGCGGTTTATGACCATCGTTTTTCCGCGCAGCGCGGAAAGCCGGCTGTCAAAAGAAAATAAGATCGTTCTGTCTACGGCAGAAACACCGGCAGGCGCGCTGGAAGGTCTGGCGCAGACGATACCAACCGGACATCTGATCACCGGCATTGTCCAGATGAAGAGCCTGCGGTCATCCGAAAAAGAGCGGAAGGGTCCGGCGGAAGAGATCCTGCAGATCTATACGAAATACATGAGACAGATCCTGGCAGAAAACGGATATTTGAAGTAGGCAAGGGGAAGCGATGACCACAGCAGACATTTTGGAAAGCATCAGACACAAAGCATTAACCGACCAGATATTTCGGGAGGCTCTTCTAAACACGCAGTTATCCGCAGAGCCGATCTCCGACTTCTGCAAAATCTGTCAAAAAAATGGATTCGAGATCTACGAGATGGAGCTGATCACCTTTGGGGAGGCCGAATACGCAGCCATGAAACGGAGTACGAATGGCGGCGGCGAGAACTCTCCGATGATGGACGGACAGGATGATTATTATGAGATGCTGATGTTGGAACTGGGGGCATTGAAATGAGGAAGGGCAGAAAACCCTTCCTTTTTTGTAGACAGAAACGAAAAAAACATATATATAAAATGATGTAAACGTCATATGCCGGGTGTTCTCTATCATATTTTATTAAGGAAAGAATCCGAGAGCTCTTTCCCATGTCATTATGAAGGGAGGAACGCAATGAGCAAGACATATGGATATGTTAGAGTAAGCAGCCGGGATCAGAACGAGGAGCGTCAGCTTGTGGTAATGAAGCAGTTGAAAGTCTCCCCGCGAAACATCTATATCGACAAAGAATCCGGGAAGGATTTTGCGCGACCGGCGTACCAGAGAATGCTGAAAAAAGTCCGCTCAAACGACCTGCTTTATGTAAAGAGCATTGACCGACTGGGGAGAAACTATACAGAAATACTAGAGCAGTGGAGGATTCTGACGAAGGTAAAGAAAATAGACATCTGTGTGATCGACATGCCTTTGTTAGATACGAGACGGGGAAAAGATCTGATGGGAACATTCCTTGCAGATCTCGTCTTACAGATTCTGTCTTTTGTCGCGGAAAACGAGAGGAATCTGATCAGACAGCGTCAGGCAGAAGGAATTGCGGCAGCGAAAGAGAGGGGGGTAAAATTCGGCAGGCCGGAAGACCCCTTGCCAGAAAACTTCTTTGAAGTATGCAGACGATGGCAGTCAGGAGAAATAAATAAAACAGAGGCCTCAAACGAACTGCACATGCCTCTGTCAACATTCTATTATAAGGTAAAAAAACTGGAAGACTGCCCGGAAAAGTGGCACGAAAAAATGAACATCTAAGAATGTCTACTTTTTTGTAACGCTAAACGCCATACAACAGGTATTCTCTATCGATCGCCTATCGCTGATCAATCTAAAATACTCTTTTTTGTCTTTCTATTATATCTGAAAATCCATCAAAGAAAACGTCAAAATCGAACCAAAATGCGGTAAAACCGAGCAATTTCAAGCTTTTTTCCGACAGAAATCCAACCTAGTATGCTCTTATACAATATAAATGATACGGTTTATTTTTGCAAGGTTTTGGCATAAAACTCACGAAAATGACATGATTTTTTTCATGTCATTTTTATTTTTACCGCAGGCGATTCTACAGGGAAAAGCCCCTTTTTTGGCTTATCGAAAAGGTAGACTTTTTTGTAAATTTCGAAAGGCGGTGGAGAGAGATTGCCAAAAACAAAAAACTTAACCGGTGAGAGATTTGGCGCGCTTACTGCCTTGGAACCTACCACCAAACGGGATGACCGCTACATCGTATGGCGATGCCGATGCGACTGCGGAAAAACCGTCTACGCGAGCAGTAAAAAACTAATTCGCGGGACGATCCAGAGCTGCGGATGCAGCACGGTGGGAAAGCGATCGCGCGGCAAGCCTGCAGAAGACATTGCCGGACAGCGATTCGGGATGCTGGTCGCAGTCAGGCGGATGCCATCTGAGAAAGCAAGGACCATGTGGCTGTGCAAATGTGACTGCGGCGGCGAGAAGATCGCAGAGAAGCAGGCCTTGAAAAACGGACGGGTCAGAAGCTGCGGATGTCTCAGACAAAGGGCGCTCGGCGCACCATATAAAGACATTGCCGGGCAGACATTCGGCAGACTTACAGCCATCGAGCCGACGAAGCGAAGAGACTGTAAAGGCTCTGTCTACTGGAGATGCAAATGCTCCTGCGGAAACGAAGCAGAGGTCACGGAAGACAGCCTGATAAACGGAAACACCGTTTCCTGCGGATGCCGGAGACAAGAGCTTAAGAAAAACATTCATCAGACACTCACATTTGTAGACGGTACATGCATCGACTACTTAAGGTCCAGGAAATCCCGGGCGGACAACAAGAGCGGGTTCCGCGGGGTCTACCGGATCGGGGATAAATACCGGGTGAACATCGGCTTCCAAAGCAAGCGGTATTACCTGGGGACCTACAGTGATTACGACGAAGCGGTTCAGGTGCGGAAGGACGCAGAAAAGGAACTGCATGAGAATTACATCCGGCTCTATGAATGGTGGAGCGGGAAGGCCAAGACCGATCCCGTCTGGGGAGAAGAAAATCCGTTAACCTATGAGGTGACGGTGAAGGATAAAGAGATTTACGTCAGCTCACCCCTGCTTGCAGAGATGCAAAAAGAGCGCAAAGGCAAGCTGACAGAGATCCAGGCAAGGAGTGACGAGAAGACAGCATGACAGCGGAAGAACAGTCCATGCACATCACGGGAGAAAGCTTAGAAGAGACGGTCCGCCGGCAGGAAGAAGAGATCGACAATCTGAAGACACAGCTGGCGCTGGCACAGGAGATCAAAAAAGAAGATACGAAGCACCGTTTCCGAAGGGCGCTCCGGAATACGATCTTCACCTTGATCACAGTCGCGGCGATCGCGGTACTGATCGCAGTCTTCCTGATGCCGGTCATGCGGATCTACGGAAACAGCATGAACCCGACCTTATCCGAAGGAAACATCGTAGTGTCCGTCAAGTCGGGCAGCCAGATGGATACCGGAGATGTCGTGGCATTTTATTACAACAACAAGATCCTGGTCAAGCGAGTGATCGCGCAGCCGGGACAATGGGTCGACATCGATAAGGACGGCACCGTATACGTCGACAATCAGAAGATCGATGAGCCCTACCTGAAAGAGAAAGCATTCGGTGAATGTAATATAGACCTGCCCTATCAGGTTCCTGAGTCAAGGATCTTTGTGATGGGCGACAACAGAAGTGTATCAATCGATTCCCGAAACACGTCGATCGGATGTGTGGCCGAGGAACAGATCGTCGGAAAGATCGTGTTCACGGTATGGCCGCTCAAAGGATTCGGACCTGTGAAGGAATAGCAATGAAGAAGCAGTTCGTAGACAGGATGTTTGCGAAAGGGGACGCAGATGATGAAAAAGTGGATCGAGTTATTAAAGAAAAGAAAGACAGCCATGACGATCGCGGCGATTATGGTCGTATTCGTCACGACGTATACGCTGATCCTGCCCGCATTGACGATCGAGAAAGACACGGCCGCAGAGCAGGCCGGTATCGTGCTGGATCAGGATGCGGCAAATGAAGCGGACGCAGAAGCTGTCACAGTAGAAAAGGATGCTGCCCAAAGCGTGCAGGATACTGCCCAAACGGATGTTGCTGTAACAGAGGAGGCAGCAGCTGACACAAAGGCAGATACCAAGAAAGCTGAAAAAGCTTCCGAAGACACATCCGCAGCTGTAGAAGAAACAGCAGAAGACGCGGATGAGATTGCTATGCCTGAGCAGAAGTTCGAGAAGGAACTGAAAGAGGAAGGTATTACCGTCTATGTGAAAGCAGAAGAGGGTGCACTTCCGGAAGGCACAACAATGGAAGTCGAAGCAGTCGATGATCAGGATGTCTTAGATAAGATTTCTGCAGAGGCAGAAAAGAAAGCTGCCAAAGACACAACGATTGGCGACATCCAGGCAGTGGACATCTCCTTCTGGAATGACGGAGAAGAGATCGAGCCGGCTGAGAATGTCTATGTGACGATCGCATCTGACCTGATCAAAGATACCGAAGAGCAGATGATCATCCATGTCAATGACGAGGACAGCGACAAAGTAGCAAAAAACAAGCAGGGTAAAGCGGAAGTCGTCAAACCGATGACTGAGAAACAGCTGGAGAAGAAAGACATCACTCCGGCTGACGATGAGATCGTGTTCGAAGCGGATCAGTTCTCAGTGTATGGCATTGTCGGGACAGAGACGATAACGACTGAACACATCGACCACAACGGCACTAAATATGAAGTTACAGTCACATATGGTCCGGACGCAAAGATCCCAGAAGGTTCTACACTGAGAGTCACCGATATTGAAGACGGCACTAAGGCATACGATGATGCCCGCAATGCAGTTCTTGCAGATAAGAAAGAAAAGAATGAATTCGTAGATCTCGAAGATTTCAACTTGGCTGCACTCGATATCTCTATTATTGATCCTAATGGCAATGAAATCGAGCCGGAAGCTGCAGTTACTGTTGATATCAAGATTAAGGATCTCCCTGGAGTTGATGACCTTGATGAGATTAAGGAATCTCTGGAAATCCAGCATCATGTAGAAGTTAAAGACGGTGTTGTAGTTGAGAAAGTATTCGACGGCAGCGTTGAAGGCTCTTATGAGATGGAAACTGACGAGAATATCGTGAAGGCTGGAACTGTTGTAGATCCTGATTCTGTAAGTGAGGATGATTTCAAGGTTGAACCTTCTAATGAAGAGGATGCAATTGACGCTTCGTTCGAAACAGGAGTTTTCTCAACATTTACAATTACATGGAGAAGTGGTGGCCGTACTGTAACCGTTCATTATGTGGATGAGAGCGGGAATGAACTGAATGTATCTAATTCGGGCACGGGTGTATTTGGGAACTTAAATGCCAACTCCGATTCACCGGCATTCCTGATCTACGACATTGATGGATATGAGTATTCCTATACCTACAGAAATACAAATAACAATAATAACAGAATTGCTCCGCTGCTTACAAAGAATAATAATAACCGTTGGCAGTATATGGGAGCGAACAGTACTTCCACAAATGAGTTAAATAATGGCGACAACATCTATGTTGTTTACAAGAAGAAGGCAGATGTTTCCACAGGCGGAACACCTTCAGTTGACCAGACAGAAACTTGGCCTGATCAGGAAGATCCAGCACGTAAGCCTCAGTTTGGTAAGTCATCTACCAATAATGGAAATGGTACGAATAACATATCTTTGAGTATTACTGCGCCTGAAAAGCCGGTATCAAAGAGTACTCCAGCTGATGTCATTGTGGTATTCGATATTTCCAGATCCATGGTTGATAATAATTTGGGCAATGTCACCCGACTTCAGGCAGCAAAGGATGCTGTTAATACCATGGCAAATACGTTGCTGAATGGCCAAAACAGCAATGTTCGTATGGCACTGATTACATTCTCGACATCGGCGCAGCAGGTGAATATTACTGGAGCTACTAATGGGTTTACTTCTAGTTATACTAATTTCAAATCTGCAGTTGATGGTCTTAGTGCCGATGGGGGTACTAACTGGGAGAAGGCCCTTGAACTGGCTAACCAGATGCAGGTGCGTTCTGACGCAGCCACATTCGTGGTGTTCGTTACAGACGGTGACCCGACTTTCCGCGTAAGCCGTGGTAATGTAACAAATGGAAACCTTCCTAACGACATGTGGACGGGAAGTACATATACGTACTATAGAAATAACCATGTGTTTGGCCAAGGTAATGATGATGACTATGATCGAAACTTCGATTTCGCTGTTGAACAGGTTAAAAAGATTGTTGGTGCAAATAAGAACTTCTATTCTATCGGTATTTCAACTAGCGTAACAAAAGTTCAGAATCTGACGACCCAGGGTGGGGTTGATGCAAACCATGCCTTTATTGCTTCCAACACAACCGCTATGGAGAACGCTTTCAAGTCAATCACCGAAGCAATCAAATCGGTACTTGGCTTCGGTAATGTTGAGGTAACCGATGGAATCACAGCACTGACCAACGCTGAGATGAAGGTTATGCAGACCGTTGATCCGACCAGCTTCAAATACTATCGCTATGGCGGTGAGAATAACAAATACGGCAACGGATACGCGAATAAAACCGAGTGGACGACTCGTGAAGCAGACGGGTGCGCCGCAGCATCTTACAGTTCAACGGATGGTGCTGTCCATTGGGACATGGGAGAGAACTTCCAGCTGGAAGACGGCGTAACTTATGTAGTAGAGTTCACTGTTTGGCCTAGCCAGGCTGCTTATGACTTGGTCGCTGACCTGAACAACGGCTTAAAGACGTATGCGAGTCTTACAGAAGCTGAAAAGGCACAGGTTGTGGAAGTTACTGCACCTACAGAGACCACAACTGGCACCTACGCTCTGAAGACAAATACAGATGAAGTCGAAGCTACGTATAACAGAACTACAAAGACAGGTGATACTGTCTCTGTCTCTGATACGACGGATGTAACAGCGGAATATCATCCGGGTACTCTCCAGAATATGTCTCTGGATTCTGACTACATCACTGTTAAGAAAGAGTGGCACAACGCTCTGGATAGTCGTGTGGTGGATGGAATCACCCTGACGGTGACGAAGGATGGAGCCGTATATCTTGATGATGTGGATCTTAGCGGTTCTAACAATTGGACATCTGATGAGCAATATATTTCTGCTGGTTTTATAACGACAACTTCCGACGGACGATACAACGTTCGTGAGACCGGACACGAATATACAGTTACTGAACCGGCATCTTTCTCATACTATTGGGATCTGACCGCAGATACCTACCGTCCTATGGTCATCGACGGTACACTGAAGCTGTTGATCAAGACAGATAACCCCACTGGCACTGAAGGAACAGATTACTTTGTAATTGGTGGAAATAAATATCAAGTTTCATCAACAACTAATCCGCAACTGACGGCGAGCAACGATCGTCGAAGCAACCTGAACCTGAAAAAGATCGTTACTGCGAATACGCAGGCAGTAGATAAAGTGCCGGATCCGGATGATGTATTTACCTACACCATCACTGTTACAGATACTAATGGCGATGACGTATGGTTTGGTGCGCAGGACGAGAGCGGTGCCGCTGTACTCATTGAATCCTATTCTGCAAATGTGACGCCTGAAGTTGATGAAGATGACAATCCGACAGGAAGCTATTCCGTTCCGTCTGGTGCACAGTTCACCATCAGCATCAAGGCTGGTTGGAACGTACGTTTCTTCAACCTCCCGAAGGGCACCACGTATTCCATTCAGGAAACTGGCATGGAAGACGGCTACGAGTTTGTCAAAGCGGAGACGTCTGCGGAAGTTACAAAACCTGAATATGCGGATGATTTCCAGGCTACACCGGGTACTGTAAGCGGCGATACCGTTACAGGTACAATTGATCAGCCGAACAATGTTTATAGTACGGAATATACCAATAACTGGAATCCGAATAATGAAATTGTAATCATCAAGAATGATGAAAATAGTACAAAACTCGCGGGCGCTCAGTTCAAGCTTTCCAAGCTTTCAGGTGAGGAGTGGACAGAGATTGCAACATTCACATCCAAGGCGGATGCGGGTGAAACCCTGAAAGTTGGTCATGGTCTGTACAAACTGGAGGAAACTACAGCACCTGCAAATTACACGATGACCGATACTGTTTACTTCCAGGTTGAGACGAGAGGTAATTCCACTACAGTTACATTAACAAACGAAGATGGTGAAGAAACCACTTATTCTGATGCTGTTGCAAGTGGAAATGAAGTTACTATAAGAGACTGGCCGCTGACGAGTGCAGAAGCAACCAAAGCCTGGAAGAATGCAGATGGATCAACGACAGCACCTACAGGCGTAAGTGTAGTCTACACGCTGTATGCAGATGGTGAAGCTACAGACTACACCGTAACGCTTGACGGGGCAGCAGATGACACAACACCTGAGGCAGCTGGTGGATATGAGAGCGAAGGTTGGAAAGCAACATTCGTGAATCTGACGAAGTACAAGTTCGTGAATGGCGAGCCTGTTGAAATCGAATACACGATCGCTGAAACCACTACCTATCCTGGTTACACGGCATCGACAACTGATCCGGTAGCTTCAGGTGGAACAATTACAAATACGCAGGAATCCACAACAGCAAACGCCAGCAAAGCCTGGGAGAATGCAGATGGAACAACAGATGCACCTCAGGGAGGGCAGGTCACTTTTACGCTGTATGCTGATGGCACAGCTACAAATTATACAGTAACTCTGGATGGAACAGTCGATACGGCTCCTACAGGTACCGCAGGATTCGAGAGTGAAGCTTGGAAGGCAATGTTCCAGAATCTCCCTAAGTACAAGATTGTTAACGGAGAAGCAGTAGCGATCGAATATACGATCGCAGAAACTGGGACCTATCCGGGTTATACACCATCGACAACAGATCCTGTTGCAAGTGGTGGAACCATTACAAACAAGCAGGGCTCAACAGAAACATATGCTGTAAAGGCCTGGAAGAGTGCGGATGGAACTGAAACAGCCCCGGATGGTGCGACAGTTGTATTTACACTGTATGCAGATAGTACAGCTACAACATATACAGTCACTCTGGATGGAACAGTAGATGATGAACCGACTGGAACGGCTGGATATGAGAAAGAAGCTTGGAAGGCGACATTTGTAAATCTGCCTAAGTATCAGCCGGGTACTACGACTGAAATCGTATATACGATTGCAGAAACGACCGGTTATCCGGGATACACCGCTTCTACAATAGACCCTGTTGGTTCCGGAAGTACAATAACGAACTCCCAGGATCCGACAGAAGCCAACGCACTTAAGGCATGGTCGAATGCAGACGGCACTAAAACTGCTCCGCAGGGCGGACAGGTAACTTACACGCTGTATGCGGACGGAACTATCACGGAGTACACAGTCACTCTTGATGGAACACCTGACACAGCACCTGAAGTGACAGGCGGATATGAGAGCGAAGCATGGAAAGCATCCTTCGTAAATCTGCCGAAATACCAGCCTGGCACAACGACTGAGATCAAGTATACGATTGCAGAAACCACAACATACCCGGGCTACACAGCGTCGACAACAGATCCTGTTGAAAGTGGTGAAACTATTACCAATACTCAGGAACCGACAGAAGCTAATGCGCTGAAAGCCTGGAAGAATGCTGACGGCAGTACAACACCTCCGGATGGCGCGACAGTCGAGTTTACACTGTTTGCTGATGAAACAGCTACCGAATACAAAGTAACACTGGATGGAACAGTTGATGAAACAGTTCCGACAGGGACAGCCGGATATGAGAGCGAAGCCTGGAAGGCATTGTTCCAGAACCTTCCAAAGTATAAAGTCGTTGAAGGCGCGGCGGTAGAGATTGTCTATACCGTTGGTGAAAGCCAGGGATATGCCGGTTATACTGCAACACCAGCCATACCTGTAGCGAGTGGCGAGACCATTACAAATGCTCAGGAAGATACAAATGTAAATGCAACAAAGGCTTGGGTAAATGCAGATGGCTCCACAACCGCTCCGGAAGGCGGAACAGTAGTATTTACACTGTTTGCTGATGATGAAGCGACAGACTACACAGTAACGCTTGATGGAACGGCTGATGAAGCTCCGACAGTAACAGCCGGATATGAAAGCGAAGCCTGGAAAGCCTCCTTCGTAAATCTTCCTAAGTATAAAGCAGATGGCACTACAGAAATCGTTTATACCATTGCAGAAACGACAGGATATACAGGTTATAAGGCTTCCACAACTGAACCTGTGGTTAGTGGAGAAACGATTACTAACAGCCAGCTGAGTGCAGAGATTAAACTTCTGAAGATTGGCGACGGACAGACTTCTACCACATTGGACAATGCTGAATTTGAACTGTATTCCACATGGAATGGAGCAGGTTCTGCAAGCAATGTGAAAGCGAAAAATATTTACGGTGAAGAAGTCGGAACCATAAGAACAACCGGTGGTGGACTTGCAAACATCGGAAAACTGCTGCCTGGTACTTACTACTTGGTTGAAACAAAAGCACCTGATGGGTACAACATGCTGACAGATCCGGTAGTGATCAATATTCAGTTGGTTGATACGGATCTTGGCTATACAGTCACTTACAATCAGAAAGACTATAGTCAATCGATGTCGGGACCTCTTTCCCCTGATACTGATGGTGCTTATCAGATCACTGTAAGTGATCCTTCCGGTGCAGCACTTCCGCATACCGGCGGATCCGGCACATTACCTTATACATTAGGCGGTCTGATGCTTATCATCGCATCCGCTTTGATGTACGGCTTCAGGATGAGGCGTAGAGAAAGGAGGTTAAACTAACAGCCTCTGATCTCGACGAATAAACTGACGCCGAAATCTGAAACCGTGATATTACAACTTAATAAAAGGCTGCCTCGAAGGAACTGTCGAGGTGCTGGAGAGGCAGTCAAATACAACCAGCTGTGGTTTGAAACAGTAAACGCCCTTCACGGGCTGGGAAACAATTCAAAAGTCCTTGAAGGGACGGACTTACAAGAAAGGATGAACGATCATGAAGAAAATGAAAAAGATCTTCGCTCTGCTGATTGCCATGGT
>SVDH01000031.1 GCA_015057865.1 Lachnospiraceae bacterium | reverse complement strand
GGGCGAAGACAAAGGCGATCGCAGACGGTATTTTGACATTGCCGATGGTCCTTGCCGACGGTGGCCGGCTTTTTCCTGCTGCTGTTGTTCAGCACCAGACGTCCGGTCGGTATGTTTTTGCTGAATCATATGGGGATCAAAGTTGTGCAGACCTGGCTTGGCTGTATCATAGCAGCTACAGTGATCGCGTTTCCGTTAATGTACCGGAATGCCAGGGCTGCATTTGAACAATTGGATTCCAATCTGGTTTATGCGGGTCGTACGCTCGGAATGTCAGATTTTTCCATTTTCTGGAAGGTGATCGTGCCGAATGCAGGCCCTGGTATCATCGCCGGAACCATCCTGACCTTTGCGAGAGCTTTGGGAGAGTATGGTGCGACTTCGATGCTTGCAGGAAATATACCGCATAAGACGTCAACGATTTCACAGCGGATCGCGATGGTCATACAGGATGGCGATTATATGACGGCAGGCGTCTGGGTCATCATCATATTAATCATCGCATTCGGCATTATCGTCGCGATGAACCTTGTTGCAGGAAAGAATATGAAGAATATTCAGCGCTGGTAATTTCCGTGCGCGGTGCGCGCGACGCCTTATACACATAGAGGAACGAAAACGTATATGTCATTAGAAGTAGATATTAAAAAGACAGTCGGCAAATTCACATTGGATGTAAAGTTTGAGGCAGAGCAGGAGATCTTTGCGCTTTTGGGTGCATCCGGATGCGGCAAGAGCATGACATTGCGCTGTATCGCCGGGATCGACACGCCCGATGAAGGCAGGATCGTGCTGAACGGCCGGACATTATATGATTCTGATCAGAAGATCAATCTGACGCCGCAAAAACGGAATGTCGGGTATATGTTTCAGGATTATGCGCTGTTTCCAAATATGACGGTTGTGAAGAATATCATGGCTGGAATGGGGAAGAATCCATCTGTCGATGTTGTGAACCGATACATTGAAATGTTTCAGCTAAACGGACTTGAAGAGCATCTGCCGCGCCAGCTTTCCGGTGGTCAGAAGCAAAGGGTAGCACTTGCCCGTATGCTTGCTGCAGAGCCGGAGATTCTGCTTTTAGATGAGCCGCTCTCTGCGCTGGATGCCTATTTGAAATGGCAGATGGAAGAGGAGCTTCTGGAGGTCTTAAAACGCGTAGATAAGACAGTAATGTTTGTTTCTCACAGCCGGGATGAGGTCTACCATCTGTGCGATACGGTCTGTGTTCTGGAAAAGGGGCATATGGAAACGATCCAGGGAAAGCGGGAGTTTTTCGCAAATCCGCAAACGGTTGCTGCAGCCCGTATTTCCGGTGTTCGGAATATTTCTGCGGCAAGACGGCTGTCTGATCATGAGTTGCTGGCAGAGGAATGGGGGATTCGGTTCTGGTGTGACAAACCGATCCGCGAAGATCTCGCCTTTGTCGGGATTCGTGCGCACTATATCGAGATTCCGGATGATGCAGATCTAAAAGAGCGAAACGTAGCAGAGATGACAGTGGATCATCTGTTTGAGCAGCAGTTTGAGTCAGAACTGGTCTTAAATCCCGGTTTAGAAAACGGGAAAAAGATGCGCTTGTTAATGGAGAAAGAAAAGGCCGAAATGCTGGCAAAGAAAAAGAAAATACGGATTTATTTCCCAGAGGAGGCATTGCTTCTTTTGCGAAAATAAAATGGATATCAGATACAAAAACGGCAGAGCTTGTGAATGAAGAGCTCTGCCGTTTTCATAATAAAACATGAAAAGAAAAAAGTAATAAAGTGAAAGAGGAACGGGTTTATTTAAAGAATCCTGTCAGTGGATCTGCATTGATAAGCGGAACAGCGGCAGCAAATGCTCTTCTTGCGCCCTTTCCTTCATCGGTTGAGAAATCAAAACCCTCTTCCAGGCAAACGATGTTAGCACCGATCTCGTCAATGATCTCTGCAAGAAGCGCTTCCAGATCACGGATGCCGCTGGCAAACCGGTTTAAGGAGCAGATGTAGATGGTGTCATCTGCAGTCAGCTTTTCAATCAGTTTATTGAGTTCCGGACGGTAGGAAAGATAATCAACAATGATCTCATCTGCTTTTTCCTGAAGCGCCTCGACTTTGTCCGGTACTTCTTCTCCAATGTTTGTGATGAACGCGTTAAAATATCCGTAATTCATAGATAACTCCTTTCAAAAAGTGGATTACTTCATGCAAACGGTGGATTGCTTAAGACGGTTTCTGCTTGCAGAATCATTATAACGTGAATCTACCACTGTCGATGATGCAGGATGGGATGTGTTTTATGCAGATGATGAATAAAACTAAACAAAACAGAACAAAACCAGTTCTTGCAAAATCTGCATATACAATCATGAAACATGGATAGAAATTGGCTGTAAAATTCTTGAAATTTTGTTATACTGTACTATACGTATAACAATGAGTAATTCTGTTTTTATATAGCATTTCTGAAAGGAAAAACGGGTATGAAGTTTAAAACAGGTGTGATCACGGCAAGTGATAAAGGATATGCCGGTGAACGTGAGGATCTGAGCGGGAAGAAGATCGTATCGATCATGGAAGAAAACGGGTATGAGATCGTAAAGACGATCATCCTGCCGGATGACAAAGAAATGCTGGCAAATGAGATGATCGCAATGTGCGATGCCGGGATCAATCTCATCCTGACGACCGGCGGTACAGGATTCTCGCCGAGGGACATTACACCTGAGGCAACAAAGCAGGTGATTGAAAAAGAGGTCAATGGTATCCCGATGGCGATTCTGAATTATTCACTTACGATCACAGATCGCGCGATGCTCTCCAGAGCGACAGCAGGGATCCGGGGCAATACACTGATCATCAACCTTCCGGGAAGCCCGAAGGCAGTAGAAGAAGCACTGGTATATATTCTGCCATCGTTAAAGCATGGAATGGAGATCATGCTTGGGCTTGATGCAGAATGTGCCAGAAAAGACTGATCATGAATTAGAGATCATAGAATAACCGCAGCGAATGCGGGGAAAAGGGGTAGAATTCTTATGCAGCTGATTCGAACAGAGGATGCTGTCGGACACGTTTTGTGTCACGACATTACACAGATCATCAAGGGAGTGACTAAGGATGCCGTTTTCAGGAAAGGGCATGTTGTAAGAGAGGAAGATATTCCGGTACTGCTCTCTGTTGGGAAAGAGCATCTTTATGTATGGGAAAAAGATGAAAACATGCTTCACGAAGATGAAGCGGCACAGGTTTTATATGAGATCTGTGCAGGTGAAAACATGCATGGTTCTGATGTGAAAGAGGGCAAGATCGAACTGATCGCAGACATTGACGGTCTGCTGAAGATCCGTCGGGACAACCTGCTGGCGGTAAACAGTCTTGGAGAGATGATGATCGCATCCATCCATGGTAATTTCCCGGTGAAAAAAGGAGATAAACTGGCAGGCACACGTATCATTCCGCTCGTGATCGAGAAGGAAAAGATGGAGGCAGCCAGACAGGCTGGCGGAACAGAACCGATCTTTTCTGTGCTTCCGTTTCAGAAGAAAAAGGTTGGGATTGTAGCGACCGGAAGCGAGGTGTTCAAAGGACGGATCAAAGATACATTCGGTCCTGTGATCAAAGCAAAAGTAGCAGAATACCCGTCCGAAGTTCTGGGACAGACGTATGTGGATGATGAAAAAGCGCATATCACAGAAGCAATCCTGGAACAGATCAAAAACGGCGCAGAGCTGGTGATCTGCACCGGCGGTATGAGCGTAGATCCGGATGACTGTACACCGGGAGCGATCCGGGATACGGGCGCGAGAATCGTCACCTACGGTGCACCGGTACTGCCTGGCGCGATGATGCTGGTGTCCTATTATGATGCAGGGGACAGAACCGTGCCGATCCTTGGTCTGCCGGGATGTGTCATGTATGCAGCAAGGACGATTTTTGATCTGGTCCTGCCGCGTGTCATGGCAGACGATGAGATAACAGCAGAGGATATCGCAGATCTTGGAGAAGGTGGCCTTTGTTTAAATTGTGAGGTATGCACGTTCCCGAAATGCGGATTCGGAAAATAAGATAGTAATAAAAGGGGATAGTAAGATGGCAGAGTTAAAACCTGTAAAAGTACACTGGGAGGCAATGGACCGCTACGCTGTGTTTGTAGTAACGCGGTTCGAAGTCATGTATGAAGATCAGCTGGTCGGATACTATAGAATCTTTATGGAACCGAATTCGGTGAACATCGCTTTTTACAGTGATACGGACCGTCACGGTGTGCTTCCGCCGGAAACTTATAAGGTGATCCCGACCAATCATAAAATGATTCGTATGATCGAAGACGATCTGAATAAGATGGGATATACCATTCCGGACGGACACACGAAGATCAGTGACGGCATGCTGGTTGGGATGGAACGCTTCCCGATGGATTGGGAGGTGCTGTATTAATGGAATTGACGCACATCAATGACCAGGGACGCGCGAAGATGGTAGATGTTTCGCAGAAGGCGGATACAGAGCGGATCGGCATCGCGTCCGGACGGATTCAGATGCAGCCCGAGACATTTGAGCTGATCACGGCCCAAAAGATCAAAAAGGGCGATGTGCTGGCCGTGGCGCAGGTTGGCGGTATCATGGCTGCAAAGAAAACCTGGGAGACGATCCCGATGTGCCATCCGCTGCTTCTGACGGGGGTTGATATCCAGTTCGAGCTCTATCCCGAGGTTTCTGAGATCGAAGCGATCGCTACGGTAAAGACGACCGGAAAGACAGGGATCGAGATGGAAGCGTTGAATGCGGTATCGGCAGCTCTTTTGACGATATACGATATGTGTAAGGCTGTAGACCGGGGAATGGTGATCCGGGATATTATGCTCCTGGAAAAAGACGGCGGGAAATCAGGACATTATAAGCGAGGAGAATAAACATATGGCACTTGAAATAGAAGAAGCACAGGAACTGCTGAATGCGCAGATAAAACCGATTACTGAGACGGAGACCGTATTGCTGATGGATTCCGTGGGTCGTGTTTTGGCAGAGGATCTGGTTGCTTTAAGAGATCAGCCGCCGTTTCCGCGTTCGCCGCTCGATGGTTATGCGTTTCGTGGAGAAGACAGCAGCGGAGCGGGTAAGGATCATCCTGTGACGTTGAAAGTGCTTGGGAAAATCTATGCCGGCGATGTATATGAAGGTGTTGTCGGACCCGGAGAAGCTGTCAAGCTGATGACAGGAGCCCCGATTCCGGATGGCGCAAACTGCGTGATCCGTCAGGAGGATACGGATGAAGGAGAAGAAGAGGTGGCACTGTACACTTCAATCGCTCCACATCAGAACTACTGTGATCAGGGAGAGGACTATAAAGCAGGCGAGGTATTGATCCCAGCGGGGACGCAGATCAATGCCGGAGCGGTATCCGTCATTTCTTCTCTGGGAAAAGACCGTGTGGAGGTCATTCGCAAAGCCCGTGTGGGTATCATTACGAGTGGGGATGAAGTTCTGGCGCCTGGTATGGAGTGGCAACCCGGGAAGATTTTTGATTCGAATCGGGCTTATATCAGCGCTCGTCTGATGGAAAACGGAACCGCACCGTTTGTTTCTGTTCATGCTGAAGACAAGGCAGAAAGTGTCGCTTATGAAATCCGTAAGGCGATAGAAGCCGGCTGTGATCTTGTGATCACGACAGGCGGTGTTTCCGTCGGTGAAAAAGATATCATGCATGAGATCGGCGATGTTCTTGGCGCAGAGCAGCTGTTCTGGCGCGTGCGGATCAAGCCGGGCTCACCGACAATGGCATATTCCTGTCAGGGAGTTCCGATCATTTGCCTTTCCGGCAATCCGTTTGGCGCGATTGCCAATTATGAGATTTTGATCCGTGGAATGCTCTACAAGCTGACCGGACAGACCTGCTGGAAGATGCAGACAGAGGAAATGCGTATTCAGGATGAGTACAGGAAAACGGGCGGCAGAAGATTCTTAAGAGGACAGGCAGCGGAAGGAAAGGTTTCTTTGTGCGGTGCAGAAAAATCCGTCGGAGTACTGCATGCACTCGCAGAGTGTAACTGTCTGGTGGAAATGCCGCAGACGGGACAGCCTGTCAAAGTGGGAGATATCGTAAAGGTGTATTACCTTTAATGCGATAATACGAGACTGTCTTTTGTCGATAATTAGAAAGTATAGATAGGGGTTTTTGACGTTTATGCAGGATCAGTTTGGAAGAAAAATTGATTATATGCGCATCTCTGTGACCGATCGGTGCAATTTGCGCTGCCGGTACTGTATGCCGGAAGGCGGAATTGACAATCTGCCGATGACAGATATGCTGACATATGAAGAAATCACAGAAGTCTGCAAGATGGCGGCTGATCTTGGAATCACCAAGATCCGGCTTACCGGTGGAGAACCACTGGTTCGTCTGGAGCTGCCAAAACTTGTAAAAATGATCCGGGAGATTCCGCAGATCGAGAAGATCAACCTGACAACAAACGGCGTGCTGCTCAGACGGCATCTCGATGCGCTTGTTGATGCGGGACTGGACGGATTAAATATCAGTCTGGATACATTAGACCGGGATGCGTACGCCAGAACTACAGGCAGGGATGAACTGGAAAATGTACTCGCAGGAATCCAGCAATCGCTCGATGCAGGATTGTCTGTAAAGGTCAACGCGGTGTTGCTGGCAGACAGCTTTTTTGCGGATCCTGCCAAAACAGATACGCAGGTTGTTCCGTTCAGAGATCCGAACTGGTATAACATGCTTTCACTTCCAAAGCATCATTCGGTAGATCTTCGGTTTATCGAACTGATGCCGATCGGAGAAGGACAGCAGTATGAGTATTTTTCAGCCGAAGTGCTGTTAAACGAAATGAAACGACGTTTTCCGGGGGTCGAAGAAGATCACGCGATCCATGGAAACGGACCGGCGCATTATTACAGGATCCCGGGCTTTCAGGGGTCGATCGGCGTGATTGAGGCATTGCATGGGAAGTTCTGTGATGCCTGCAACAGAGTGCGTCTGACAGCGACCGGAAAGGTAAAGCCCTGTCTGTGTTATGCGACGACTTATGATATCAGAGAGCCGCTTCGAAACGGCGATCTGGATCGTGTGAGAGAAGTGATGGAACTGGCCATTTGGAAAAAGCCGAAAGAACACTGCTTTGAAGAGCTTGCAGAGATATCTGAAGAGCATAAGATGGTATCGATTGGCGGATAAAAATGATGTATGAATAAGAAGAAGCGGGGAGCATTGCTCTCCGCTTTTATTATATATACGAAAAAGCCCCGCCGCATTCGCGGCAGGGCTTTTATTCGTAGTAGAGTTTAGTTATTCAACTACTTAATTTTTAATCTTCATCATCCGTAAGATTGTTCTTTTTTGCGCCTGTAAGGCAAATGATAAAAAGAATGATACCAACGGCAAGAAGATAAGCAGATACGATTGTAATAGCCATATTGAAACCTCCTTACAGTTTTTCACCCTTATGCGTAGCCTTCCAGATTCCAAAGAAGATCAAACAGAAGACAATACCCATAACAAATTGGATCGCACAGTCCTGGATTACCCACATAGTTAAAACCTCCTTTTAAATTAATCTACTGCAGGCTGCGAGTTTCTCTCGATTTCGTCTGCGTGACGTTTCTTCCATGCGGTTTCGCCCGGAAGGATCAGATGCAGAACAACACCAAGAACAACAGATACAACCATTACCATGTACAGGTTCATGCTCCATACACCCGGGAGCGGCATCGGTACGAATGTCCAGATGCAGTCGATGATGTATGTGATGATGATCGTTAACCATGCTGCTGTTCGGCTGACCTTGAAGTTGTAACCGATAACCAGAACTACGAATACCGGCATACCGAAGGAGAATACCCACAGGAACAGGTTAAATACGAACTCATGTGCCATGATCAGAGCACCCGGCAGAAGCAGAAGTGCAGCGATGATAACGCAGATGCGGTTGATGCGCATTTTCTTCTTGTCATCAGCATCCGGCATGCAGCAGCCGATGATGATGTCGTTTGCGATAACGTTTGAGTTAGCCATAACAACACCGCCACCTGTTGAAAGTGTAGCAGCCAGAAGAGCTACCATCAGGAATCCGATTGCCGGTACCGGCAGACCTTCCTGAGCCAGAAGCGGAACAGCTTCCAGACCGTTCGGGCCAACCTGTGCAGCGATCTTCGGAATCGTCATAGCAGCGATTGCGATGAAGATCCACGGCAGGGATGACATGATGTTGATACCGCAGCCAAGGAACACGCCCTTACGGCATGCACTCTGGTCTTTTGCAGCGAAGAACGGCTGCATCATGGTCTGGGATACAGCACCTGCAGAGAGGTGAAGTACGATAACCGGGATGATAACGCCAAGCCATACAGGTGGCAGTGTCAGTGTGCCCGGCTGTGACATGAAGGAACCAAGACCTGCCATGTCATAGGTTTCAAATACAGCGCCCCATCCGCCAAACTGTGCAAGATAGTGAACACCGAGGATACCAACGCATGTATAGGAGCATACGATCATAACGACAGCGTTTACACAGTTCAGCCAAGCCATCTGTAACATACCACCGAATAATACGTAGCATGCCGTCAGGACGAAACCGATAACGATTGCCTGATAGATGGAAAGCGGGATACCGGAAGCATTACACAGTGTCCAGATAGCAGCACCGGTAGCAACCAGCTCGGAAGCACCGATACCTGTCCAAGTCAGTGTCTGGAATGCAGCATGGAAATAACCAAGCTTTTTGCCGAAGATCTTTGCGATCGCACGCGGAGCTGACGGAGCACCGATCTTTTTGTACATCGGGCCGATCCACAGCATAGCGATCGGAAGGAAGATCGCGCCGGCACCGATTGCCCACCACATGGCACCTGCACCGATACCATTGTAGAGACCGCCGGATACAGCGTCAGCTAAGTTTTCCCAACCGCCGGCGCCTGCCGCTTTTTCCCACTGGGACATTGTATGTCCGGAACCAAGAGGAGCAAGTACGAACGAGAAGGTAACCATTAACCATCCCAGTCCGCCGCCTGCGTTAGAAAAGTCTTCCGCAGACTTGATTCGTTTTCTTGAGTACAGAGATGCGATGATGATCAACACAGCAAAGTACGCAATAGCAATTAACAGAGCCATTCAATAACCTCCTTAACCTCTTTTTCTACTGAAAAATAAGATTCCTCTACTCAATAAAAAATTTTAAACTTTATACCAGGTATAAGTCAATCAAAAATAAAAAAAGAATAAACAAGTTATAAAGTTGATTTTAGAATACCGAATGAATTCAAAAGTTGTAAAAAGCCCGAAAAATCGGGACTTGACGGGATAATTATGATTCGATAAACTGAAAAAAACGATTTATCCGGTTTTTGCATAAATGACAACACGGATTGGATTACTGATTTTGGCACAAAAAGAATGTGTTTGCAGAATGGAGTGTTTCCTTATATAATAGAGTAATATTTGGACATTAATATGTATGCTAGTTTCGGTTTTGAGATCAGGAGGATAAGGGGTTATGACTGACCTACAGATCAAATGTTTTATGGAAGTGGCGCATAGCCTAAGTTTTACTAAAGCAGCCAGGAGCTTATTTATCTCACAATCGAACATCAGTCGTCAGATCGCTTCGTTGGAAGAAGAGTGGGGGATGGCGCTGTTTGATCGGAATACAAAAGGGGTTAAGCTGACACGCCAGGGCGCGATGCTTGTGGAAAAACTTGAAGAGCTTCTGCCGCAGTGGGAGCAGACGATGATCCAGGCACGGAATTCTGTTCAAAAGTATGCCGGGAGGATCACGCTTGGCTGTCAGGAGCATATTAAGGCAAACAGTTATCTTGCGCGTCTTTTGTTTGAATTTCATGAGATGAGACCCGAGATTCAGCTGATCAAGGAGCGCTGTTCACAACAGCAGCTTGTAAAAGGCCTTCATGATGATTATTATGATGCGATCCTGATTGCGGACCATGATGTGAAGATGGTGAAAAATGTAGATAAGCTTACTCTATTCTATTCACGCGTCGGAATTGCAATTCATAAAAAGAATCCGTACTTTTTCAAAAAGCATGTTACATTGGCAGATTTTAAGGATAGCCCGTTCCTTTCTTATCGTCCGATGGAGATTGCGCCTGAGGATGATTTTCTGATTCAGATCTGCGAAGCGTTTGGCTTCGTTCCGAAGATTGTGGCGCATATTGAAAACTTTGATGAGTTTATGTTCCGCATGGAAATGGGAGAGGGCGTATCACTGATCTTTGAAGAGGCGGAGGTGACATCAAACAGCAATCTTCGATTTATTCCGATCGAGGAAGATGTGACGCATAAGTATCTGCCGATGCAGTTGACCAGAAAAGCAAAGAACGATTCACCGCTGTTGGAAGACCTCTTTGTTTTCGCTAAGAAATACTCTAATCTTCATGTAAAGCGGGACTTCTAGGAGTTGTGTATTTTTCATAAAGTATAGTCGCTATACATTTGTGCTTTTAGACGAAAGCACGGAAAACAGCCATAAAAATGAAAAAAATTCTTGCGTGTATTTTTAGAATACACCGTATAATCACAACCATAAGGGAAATGTATGTCATTTTCTTTGTGGTTGTTTTTTTATAATCTGTATGGTTGAACACATCCTCTACTCGTTTTTGACAGTATGGATTATAAAAATACGAGACAGTGAATGAGGAAACAAAAAGGAGGTTATGCCATATGAAAGGCGAAATTCGTTTGACTAACTCCAGTACCGGCGGACCTATGTTCGTTTATGTAAAAGACGGAAAGATCGTTCGTCTTACACCGATGGACCTTGACGAGACAGATCCGGAAGGCTGGACAATCGAAGCACACGGCAGGACATTCAAGCCGCCGCGGAAGACCACAATCCAGATGTATACTGCTGGTCAGAAATCCATGATCTATTCAGATCGTCGTCTGCTTTATCCAATGAAACGTGTAGACTTTGATCCGAACGGAGAGAGAAACATTCAGAACCGTGGTATTTCCGGTTATGAGAGAATCAGCTGGGAAGAAGCTGCGGACATCATCGTTAGCGAAGTTAACAGAATCAAGAGAGAAGTAGGACCGGGTGGTATCATGTCCACACCGTCTTCTCACCATCTGTGGGGTAACGTAGGTTACCGTCATTCCACATATTTCCGTTTCATGAACCTGATGGGATTCACTTATGCGGATCACAACCCGGATTCATGGGAAGGCTGGCACTGGGGTGCTATGCATATGTGGGGCTTCTCCTGGAGACTTGGAAATCCGGAGCAGTACAACCTGTTAGAAGACTGCCTGCAGAATTCCGAACTGATCGTATTCTGGTCATCCGATCCGGAAGTTAACAACGGTATCTATGGTGGTTTCGAGTCCCATATCCGTCGTCGCTGGATGGATGAGCTGGGTATCAAGATGGTATTCATCGATCCGTTCTACAATCACTCTGCAAATATGTGGGGTATGAAGTGGTTCTCACCGAAAGTTGGTACAGACCACGCTATCTCCTTCGCGATCGCTTATACATGGCTGACAGAAGGCACTTATGATAAAGAATACGTTGCAGATCATGCATACGGATTCGAAGAGTGGGCTGAGTACGTTCTTGGTAATGGCGAGGACGGCATCCCGAAGACCTGCGAGTGGGCAGAAGCTGAGTCCGGTGTACCGGCTTGCGAGATCCGCGCACTGGCACGTGAATGGGCTAAGAGAAAAACACAGCTGGCTGCCGGCGGCCTTGGCGGCTGGGGTGGTGCTTGCCGTGCAACACATGGTATTGAGTGGACTCGTGGTATGATCGCTCTTGCAACAATGCAGGGCCTTGGAAAACCGGGTTCCAATATGTACTCCACCACACAGGGTGTTCCGACTGACCACAACTTCTTCTTCCCGGGTTATGCAGACGGCGGTATCTCCGGTGACTGCTCCAACTCAGCTGCAGGCTTCAAGTTTGCATGGAGAATGTTTGATGGTAAGACAACATTCCCGGCTCCGGTTAAGATGAACTGGGAAGCTGGTCAGCATATTCCGCGTCTGAAGATTCCGGAGTGCCTGATGAACGGCAAGTTCGAATGGTATGGCAAGGGCTTCTGCGGTGCTACGATCGAAGCACAGATGCATCCGTATCAGTATCCGGCTCCGGGTTATGGCAGCATCAAGATGTACTGGAAGTACGGCGGACCGCACATCGGTACCATGACCGCTACAAACCGTTACGCTAAGATGTACCATTCCGAGACACTGGAATTCGTTCTGTCTCAGTCAATCTGGAATGAAGGCGAGGTTATGTTCGCTGACGTTATCATTCCGGCTTGTACAAACTTTGAGAGATGGGATATTTCCGAGTTCGGTAACTGCTCCGGTTACATTCCGGACAACTTCGCACAGACCAACTTCCGTGTGATCTCCTTCCAGCAGAAATGTATCGAGCCGCTTGGCGAGTCCAAGTCTGACTACGATATCTATGCATATCTGTCAAAGAAATTCGGTATCTACGATATCTTTACAGAAGGCAAAGACGAGATGGCATGGATCGAGCAGTACTACAATGCAACAGACTGCCCGACTCTGATGAGTTTCGAAGACTTCTGCAAGAAGGGCTACCTGGTAGTACCGTACAATCCGGAAGGTGTTCCGAAGACAGCATTCCGCTGGTTCGCAGAGAACCGCGTACGCGATACACCGGACTGGGGTCCGGCTCCGAACCAGACAGTCGGCCTGAAAGGTCTGCAGACCACGACAGGAAAGATCGAGTTTATCTCCACTTCTCTGTCCCGTTTCGAAGCACAGGGCTTCGTAGACGAATATCGTCCGGCAATGCACAAATATGTTCCGGCTTGGGAAAGCTGGCATGCTGAAGTAGCTAAGAAATACCCGCTTGGAATGCTTTCACCGCATCCGAGATTCTCATTCCACACCATGGGTGATGCAAAAGACTCCTTCATGCTTGACATCAAGGATCACCGTGTTCTGGTTGATGGATGGTACTACTGGATCATCCGTATGAACACTGTCGATGCTGAGGCTCGTGGAATCAAAGACGGCGATCTGGTACGTGCATTCAATGACAGAGGTTCTGTCATCCTGTGTGCTCAGGTTGGTGAGCGTGTACAGCCTGGTACTGTACATTCTTATGAGTCCTGCGCAGAGTACGCACCGCTTGGTAAACCGGGTCACTCCGCTGACCGCGGCGGTTGTGTAAATATCCTTACACCGGACCGCTACATGTCCAAGTACGCTTGTGGTATGGCACCGAACAGCGCGCAGATCGAAGTTGAGAAGTGGGACGGCGGTATCTACGAGATCTACTAAAAAGTGGCTCGTACTTACAGAGTGAAAGGAGATAATGTAATGAAACAGTGGTATTTAACAATGGATGTCAGATGGTGCCATGACTGTAATAACTGCTTCATGGGCTGCAAGGATGAACACGTAGGCAACGACTGGCCGGGATATACCGGCAGCCAGCCGCGTCATGGCCATCGTTGGGTTAACGTTCTCAGAAGAGAGCGCGGACGCTATGCACGTAATGATTATCGTTTCCTGACATTAACCTGCCAGCATTGCGAGAATGCTGCATGTGAAGCAGCCGGCAATGGCGCAGTATATCGCAGAGAAGACGGTATCGTTATGATCGATCCGGAGAAGGCAAAAGGCAGAAGAGATCTGGTAGATTCCTGCCCGTACGGAACAATTTATTACAATGAAGAGCTGGATGTGCCACAGAAATGTACCATGTGTGCTCATCTGCTGGATGATCCGGACTGGACACCAGGTCTTCCGCGTTGCGTACACAACTGCCCGACAGAGTGCCTGAAGGCATATTATGTAGAGCCGGAAGAGATGCAGAAGATCATTGAAGAAGAAGGTCTGGAAGTTTATCGTCCGGAACTGGGAGCAAACCCGCATGTATTCTACAAAAACCTCGGCATGTTCACTAAGAACTTTGCATGGGGCGGAATCCTGATCGGCGGCGACTGCTTCGAAGGCGGTAAAGTTGATCTTGTTCAGGATGGTAATGTGATCGCAAGCCAGGAAACCAACTTCTTCGGCGATTACAGATTTGACAAGCTGGATGATGGCAAGTATACCATCAACATCGAGGCAGGCGGATTCAAGAAATCCTTCGATATCGAGATTGCCGGCAAGTCACTGAACCTGGATTATCTGGATATGGACAAATAATCAGCTTGGTCTGATTGTTGTCAAATCAAATAATTTCTGAGGTTGATGACAGTTAAGACAGAGCTCCCACAGGGTTTTCCAGTGGGAGCTCTGCTTATCTCAGAGACAAATTAGCAAATGCTAACCCTCGGAGAGAGAATTCATATGGTATACCATATGGAATACGTTTATCCCGAAAGTGAATCAGTATTATGCAACAAGGGTAAAGTGTTGCAGGTTTCATATATTATAATATGAGTATAAAATGCTTGAATTTTGAACTATGGGGTTGAATGAAAGGAGGAACGAATGGGTAAATTGGTGAGAAAAACCCAGATGACCACCGGTGGTCCGGTCTTCGTGTATGTAGACGAAGAGGAGGATAAGATCGTAAGGATCACGCCGATGGATCTGGACGATGATGATGCAGCATCATACTCAATCGAAGCAAGAGGCAGAACATTTACACCGCCGCGTAAGACAACTTACACGCCGGTAACAGCACAGTTCAAATCCATGATCTATTCGGATCGCAGAAACCTGTATCCGATGAAGCGTGTGGATTTTGATCCGAACGGCAACCGTAACGAGGAAAACCGTGGTATTTCCGGCTATGAGCGTATCAGCTGGGATGAAGCACTGGATATCGTTTGCAACGAGATCCGCCGGATCAAGAGAGAGTTTGGACCGGGCGCAATGATCATTGAGCCGAGTTCACATCATCTGTGGGGAACGATCGGTTATCGCCACAGTACGCTGTTCCGTTTTATGAATGCGGTAGGTATGACCTATGCAGATCATAACCCGGATTCATGGGAAGGCTGGCACTGGGGTGCAACCCATATGTACGGTTTTACCGCACGTCTCGGTAACCCGGAGCAGACAGACCTGTTAGAGGACTGCCTGGAGAACTGTGAAATGATGGTATTCTGGTCATCCGATCCGGAGACCAACAACGGTATTTACGGTGCGTTTGAATCCACCATCCGCCGTAGATGGCTCAAAGAGCTCGGCGTAAAGATGGTATTCATCGATCCGTATTACAACCATACCAATGGCCTGTGGGGCGGCAAATGGTTCTCTCCGCAGCTTGGTACAGATGCAGCTCTGGCACTGGGTATCGCTTACACCTGGCTGACAGAGGGCACTTATGACAAAGAATATGTTGAGACACATGCATACGGGTTTGATGAGTGGACCGAGTATGTACTGGGTACGACAGATGGTATTCCGAAGACTACGGAATGGGCTGAAAAAGAAACAAAGATTCCGGCTCGTGATATCCGTGCACTGGCTCGTGAGTGGGCAAAACACAAAACCATGCTTGCTGCCGGCGGTCTTGGCGGATGGGGCGGCTGCTGCCGTTCACCGATCGGTATGGACTGGGCACGTATGATGGTAGCCCTGATCACAATGCAGGGTATGGGAAAACCGGGTATCAATATCTACTCCACCACACAGGGTGTGCCGGTAGATTCTGACTTCTACTTCCCGGGATATGCAGACGGCGGTATCGCCGGTGATGCACAGAACTCTGCAGCAGGCGCAGTTCTTGCTTACAGAATGTTCAACGGCGTAGATTCCAGACCGCTTGTATCACACTTAAGTACGGCAGCCGGTGTTCATATGAACCGTATGCGTCTGCCGGAGTGTATCTTAAATGACAAGACAGAATGGTGGGGCCGTGGTTTCGTCGGTGATTCCGTAGAGCAGCAGTTCCATCACTATGAGTATCCGGCACCGGGCTTCTCCCGCTGTCAGCTGCTGTACAAGTACGGCGGCCCGCACATTGGAACAATGGGTCAGGGCGACCGTTATGCAAGAATGTATCGTACGAAGAGACTGCCGTTCGTTGTCAGCCAGTCAATCTGGTTCGAGGGAGAGGTTCCGTTCGCAGACATCATTCTTCCGGCTTGTACAAACTTTGAACGCTGGGATATCGGTGAGTGGGCATCCAACTCCGGTTACAACCCGGATTCCCACAACCAGGCAAACCACCGCGTGATCACACTGCAGAAGAAGTGCATCGAGCCGCTTGGCGAGTCCATGTCTGACTACGAGATCTTCAATGCGATCTGTGAGCGTCTGCACCTGGGTGATGTTTTCTCAGAAGGAAAGACCGAGCTTGGATGGGCGAAGCAGATGTTCTACGCCTCCGATCTGCCGAAGGTTGTTACATGGGATAAGTTCTTTGAAAAAGGTTACTTCATCGTACCGAACGATGACAGAGCACCGGCTGCACCGGCACTTCGCTGGTTCGCAGAAGATCGTGAGCAGGATACCAGAGGATGGATTTCACACTTCCGTCCGGCTGACCTTGTAGATCAGAAGGGTCTGACAACGCAGTCCGGTAAGGTTGAGTTCGTATCGAATTCTCTGAAGCGTTTCGGCCACTATGATACAGATGATACTGAGAGACCTCTGATGCCGATGTACATCCCGTCATGGGAAGGCCATCATACAGCACGGTTCCAGTCTTATCCGCTGGCTGTTCTTTCACCGCATCCGAGATTCTCATTCCATACACAGGGTGATGGTAAGGATTCGTTTGTAAACGATATCGAAGACCATCGTGTGGAAGTGGATGGATTCAAGTATTGGATCATCCGTATGAACCCGATCGATGCTGAGGCTCGTGGAATTAAGAACCATGACCTTGTTAAGGCATACAACGAGCGTGGCGCCGTTATCTTTGCGGCACAGGTAACAGAGCGTGTACCGGCTGGAACATGCCACTGCTACGAGTCCTGCGCTGAGTATAAACCGCTGGGTGACCCGGGTCACGCAGTAGACCGCGGCGGATGTATCAATATCCTGACCCCGGCACGTTTCCTGTCCAAATATGCGACCGGTATGGCTACCGAGCACTGCCTGGTAGAGATTGAGAAATGGGATCGCAAGGAACTGGAAGGCTACGAGTTCAAACCGCTTGATAAGAATCACGGCGGCGCTGAGGAGAAAGATTCCTGGAACGCACCGGTTAACAAACTTCCGGGTGCAACCCGTGTAGCCGGTCAGTTCTACAAGGATCCGAACTGCAATGAGATGGTTTGGACCGAAAAAGCGTGGAAATTCTCCGGTCATGATTGGAAAGGGGGAAAGTTAGATGAGTAAACAAAAATATCTGGTTCATGATCTTGCTTTCTGCTTCGACTGCAACAACTGCTTTATGGCATGTAAAGATGAATATGTAGGAAATGACTGGCAGCCGTATACAGCCCCGCAGCCGCGCCACGGCCATCGCTGGGTGCGTCTTCTTCGTACCGTTCGCGGACAGGCTCCGAGAATCGACGTAGGCTATCTGTCATTGATGTGCCAGCAGTGTGAGAATTGCCCGATCGTTGACGCTGGTTTTGCTACCAGAAGAGAAGACGGTATCGTTCTGATCGACCAGGCAAAAGCAGCAGGTCACAAAGAGATCGTGGATATGTGCCCGTATGAGACTGTTTACTGGAATGATGAGATCGACGCACCGCAGAAATGTACGATGTGCGCACATATCATTGACAGTGGCGTAGCACCGGGTATGCCGCGCTGCGTACACAGCTGTCCGACAGAAGCACTGAAATACTATGATGTTGAGCCGGAAGAGATGGCAAAGATCGTAGAAGAAGAAGGACTGGAAGTCTTCCATCCGGAATACAACACCAATCCGCATGTCTTCTATAAGAACATCTATCGCTATACCAAGAACTTCATCACAGGCGCGATCGTAGACAAAGATTCTGATGATTGCAAGGAAGGTGCTGAAGTTACGATCACAGGAGAAGGCGTAAGCGAAAAACAGACCACCGATTACTTCGGTGAGTTCAAGTTCGACAAGCTGGATCCGGGTACCTACACCATTTCCGTAGCAGGTGCAGATGATGTAACTGTTACCATCGAAAAGTCTTTGAATATTGGGGAGATCTTTGTAGACTGAGAATTGTGACATCGGTAATATTCTAAGAAGCCGCCGGGGGAGAAATCCTCCGGCGGTTTTGCTGTCTTACGGAGCAGGTAAATTCGTGTTTGTAGATTTGACAAATACAGTATCGAATTCCAGTGTTTGTCATGATCTACAATCATCGGTATCAGAGAAGCTTTCGCCGACTTCGCTTTTCTTTTGCGATGAGCCGTCGATATTTCTGCAAGGTATCAAGTCCGAAAAGGGGCAGAATCTGCTATCCGCTGCAGATTCTGAAGCAATAAGGAGAACTGGTTTTCATCAGAAAATCCGGTTCGACTATTGCGGTACCCTTTGCAGGACGCAGATAGCTTGTATGAAATATCCGGCGATTTAGACTTGAAAACGAAGTTGGTGAAAGATTTCTGATACGATAGCTAGATCTACAAACACGAATTTGTGAACATAGATCATAATGTGATATGGTATACTGTCAGTGACAAATAGAACGCAAAGTATTTGTATTTTGAAAAAGGAAGCTATGAACACAGAAGATACCCGCACAACACAAAACGAAGAAATCTGGCAGAACGCCATTCTGGTCGGCCTTCAGACGGATCAAAAGGATGATGCCTTTGAACGGATGATGGAAGAGCTGGAGCAGCTTGCGGAGGCTTGCCACATCTATACGATCGCGGTGTTTACACAGAGAGCAAAAAATCCTGTGCATGCAACCTATATCGGCAGTGGGAAAGTGGCTGAAGTTGCACAGGCTGTGCAAGAATCAGAAGCAGCGTATGTCATCTTTGACCAGACGCTTTCGCCGATGCAGTTTCGGAATCTGAATGAGGCGCTGGGCGTGGAGGTCATGGACCGTACCGGCCTGATCCTGCGGATCTTTGCGGAGCAGGCAAGGACCAGAGAAGCCAGACTCCAGGTAGAACATGCGCATCTGCAGTACATCATGCCGCGTCTGGCAGGTATGTGGACACATCTTGGCAGACAGGCAGGATCGAGCGGCAGTATGTCGAACCGTGGTATCGGTGAGACACAGCTGGAACTTGACCGTCGTCATATTGAGCGGCGGATGGCGGAACTTGAAAAAGAGCTCAAAGTCATTGCCAGAGAACGGACGACACAGCGTGAGAAACGGCTGAAAGCCGGAATCCCACGGGTATCTCTGGTTGGCTATACCAATGCCGGAAAGTCGACCATCATGAACCGGCTGCTTGCGTTAAATGAAAATCCGGTAGAGGATAAGAAGGTATTGGAGCAGGATAAGCTGTTTGCGACACTGGATACAACCGTACGGAAGATCCAGCCGAAAGGTGAGCGCCCGATCCTTCTCTCCGATACCGTTGGATTCATCGATGAATTACCGCATTCTCTGGTAAAGGCATTTCGTTCGACGCTTGAAGAAGTAAAATATGCCGACCTGTTGCTGCAGGTGATCGACTATTCTGATTCTGATTACCGGGCATGCATGAAGGTGACAGAAGAAACGCTTCGTGAGATCGGTGCGGCGGGTATCCCGATGATCTGCATCTTTAATAAAACAGACCTGGTACATAACCTGGAGTTTGAGATCCCGGCAGTCCGCAATGATAATATCTATATCAGTGCGGGAAATGAGATCGGGATTGCAGCGTTATGGCAGTTGATCATGCAAAAACTGCGGGAGGGAAAACAGGAATGCACCTTTATGATTCCTTATGATAAAGGAAACGTACTGCACCGTTTACAGGAGACAGCAGAGGTTTTGTCAACGGATTATCGTGCAGAAGGAACGCTTGTAAAGGTACGTTGTAATGACGAAGTGAAAAACCGTTATGCCTGCTTTGCCTGTGATACGTTACAGCACTAATCATGAGAATGATCTTCCGAAACAATATGGTTTGGGAGCAGATCTCTTAAAAGAACCGGATAGATGTCCGGTTCTTTTTATATGCATAAAACTTGTTTTAGGAGTAACTAAGTGAAGTGATTGACAGCTATGAGATATTAGGGTAAAGTAACCAAAGGACGGCAATACTAGTTCTAATTAGTCTTTGCTATCATTTTCTTAAGGAGGTAGCTGCCATGAGGCCGATAACATTTGTTTCGCCCGGAGAGACGGTTTTAATTCAAAGAATTAATGGAAAAGATGAGACCAGACGTCATTTAAACGAGCTTGGGCTTATTGAAGGGGATTCGATCACGGTTGTTCAGAATAATAACGGTAATATGATCATTCAGGTGAAAGACGGTCGGATCGCTTTGGATCAAAAGCTGGCAATGCGGATACAGTGCTAGCTGGAAAGGAGAAACATGAAGACTTTAAAAGATGTACCGGTTGGCGGTACTTGCAAAGTAGTTAAGCTTCACGGGGAAGGACCTGTAAAACGGCGTATTATGGACATGGGAATTACAAAAGGGGTTGAAATCTATGTTCGTAAAGTGGCGCCGCTCGGCGATCCGATGGAGTTGAATCTTCGCGGATATGAGCTTTCTGTCCGCAAAGGGGATGCGGAAATGATCGAAGTGGAATAGTCTGCTTATACTTTAGAAAAGGAAAGCAGTGGAATAATCTGCTTACAATTTGGGAAAGGAACGTGGTGAGATGAGTTTGAAAATTGCTTTGGCCGGTAATCCGAACTGTGGCAAAACGACCCTGTTCAATAACCTGACCGGTTCAAATCAGTACGTCGGCAACTGGCCCGGTGTTACGGTTGAGAAAAAAGAAGGTAAACTGAGAGGTCACAAGGATGTGATCATCCAGGATTTGCCGGGTATTTATTCGCTTTCTCCGTATACACTTGAGGAAGTTGTATCCCGTCAGTATCTGGTAAATGAGAAGCCGAATGCGATCTTAAATATCGTTGACGGCAGCAATATCGAAAGAAACCTGTATCTGACTTCACAGCTCTTAGAACTGGGGATCCCGACGGTTGTTGCAATCAACATGATGGATATCGTTCGTAAGAATGGTGACAAGATTGACATCAAACAGCTGGAAAAGAACCTTGGCTGCAAAGTGCTTGAAATGAGCGCGTTAAAGTCAGAGGGCATCAATGAAGTCGCGAATGCAGTGATTGAGGCGGCAAAATCCACAGAGATCGAGGAAGCGCCGCATGTATTCGAGGGCAGCGTTGAGCATGCGATCGCGCACATCGAGGAGTCGATTGAGTCTCTGATCGATGACAAACGCTATCTGCGCTGGTATGCGATCAAAATCTTTGAGCGTGACGAGAAGGTTATGGAAGACTTAAAGCTTCCGGCTGACATTGCGGCAGAGATCGAGCAGCATATCGAGGATTGTGAGAAAGAGCTGGATGACGATTCCGAATCGATCATCACAAATGAGCGTTATAATTACAGTACCAGAGTATGCAGCAATGCAGTTAAGAGAAAACATGCACAGCATACGCTTAAGACATCTGACAAGATTGACCGTATCGTGACGAACCGTATCCTTGGTCTGCCGATCTTTGTCGGTGTTATGTTCCTGGTATATGCGATCGCAATGGGCGGCTGGCACGTATCAATCGGTACCATGGCAACCGATTTTACAAATGATGTGATCTTTGGCGAGTGGGTTCCGAACGCGATCGATGCACTGCTTGGCGGACTGAACGTTGCAGAAGGCGGCGTTGTATATGGCCTGATCCAGGATGGTATCGTGGCAGGCGTTGGCGCAGTTCTTGGTTTCGTACCGCAGATGTTAGTACTGTTCTTCCTGCTGGCGATCCTTGAGGACATCGGTTATATGTCACGTGTGGCATTCGTTATGGACCGTATCTTCCGTCAGTTTGGTCTATCCGGAAAATCCTTTATCCCGTGTCTGGTAGCGACAGGCTGTGGCGTACCAGGTGTTATGGCGTCCCGTACGATCGAGAATGAGCGTGACCGGAGAATGACCGTAATGACAACGACATTTATGCCTTGCGGCGCGAAAATGCCGATCATCGGTCTGATCGCAGGCGCAATATTTGGCGGATCACCGTTGATCGCAGTATCCGCATATTTTATCGGAATCGGATCCATTATCCTTTCCGGTATCATTTTAAAGAAACTGAAAGCATTCGCCGGTGAACCGGCACCGTTCGTTATGGAGCTGCCGATCTACCATGTTCCGGCACTCTCGAATGTACTTCGTGCAACCTGGGAGCGTGGATGGTCCTTCATTAAGCGTGCAGGTTCCGTTATCGTAGTCTCTTCCATCGTAATCTGGGCACTGCAGGCATTTGGTTCCATTAACGGAAATGTCGGTATGGTAGACAGAATGTGGGAGAATGAAGCTATCGTTTCCGAACAGACCGTATCGGATCTGGCAGTGAAGATGGATATTCCGGAGGAAGACGTAAGTCCGACAGATGCATCCTTCCTTGCACAGGTCGGAAATGGCATCTCAGTGATCTTTAAGCCGCTTGGATTCGGCAGCTGGAAACCGACCGTTGCAACAATCACCGGTCTGGTCGCAAAGGAAGAAGTTGTAGGTACCTTCGGTGTCTTGTATAATTATGATGATTCCGAAGAGGAACTGGGAGAAGAAGGAAACCAGATCTGGCCGCGTGTCGCAGCTGATTACACAGCAGCTTCCGCATTCGCATTCATGGTATTCAACCTGCTTTGCGCTCCGTGTTTCGCAGCGATCGGTGCGATCAAGCGTGAGATGAACAATGCGAAATGGACCTGGGCAGCGATTGGTTACATGACCTTATGGGCTTATGTACTGGGCCTGATTGCATATCAGCTTGGTGGTCTGTTCTCAGGAGAACTGTCATTTGGTGTCGGATCGGTTGTGGCGATCATACTGATCATACTGATCCTGTACATGCTGTTCAGGAAAGGGTACCGACCTGAGGAAGGCAAGAAGAACCTGACAGCCGTCGATGCTGCAGGAGCATAAACAGTAACGATAGAAGGATGGTGTTAGCATGCCTGTTATCCTGGGAAATATCATAGCAATCCTGATCGTGGCAGGTGTCGTATGGCTTTCGATCAGAGAGATCCGAAAGAGTCATAAGAGCGGCGGCTGTGGAGGCTGTGGCGGCAGCTGCAGCGGTTCCTGTGCAAAATGCGGAAAAAGCTGTTCCGATGACAAAACACAGAAAGCTGTCAGAAAGTGAGGAAAGACATATGATCCGAACAACGGTACAGATTGACGGGATGATGTGTGGCATGTGTGAGACACACATACAGGACGCCATTCGAAAGCATTTTAAAGTTAAAAAGGTCAATGCCTCCCGCAGCAAGGGGGAAGCTGAGATCATTTCAGAGGAAGCGCTGGATGAAATGAGCCTGAAAAAAGTCATAGCGGAAACAGGCTATGATGTCGGTGCAGTGGCATCCGCGCCCTATGAAAAGAAAAAATTATTCGGAAAAAAAATAATACCGAAACAAAAGGCTATCGCAGGAAGATG
>SVDH01000007.1 GCA_015057865.1 Lachnospiraceae bacterium | reverse complement strand
AACCTACAGGGCTCGAACCTGTGACCCTCTGCTTGTAAGGCAGATGCTCTCCCAGCTGAGCTAAGATTCCATTCGCTTACGCGACTTTGCAATTATACAATCATTCTGCAGAGAAAGTCAAGGGATTTGTCGAAAAAGTTTTGATATATTCCAACAATCTCTCTTCTTCCAGCTGCCAGAAGTGTGCAATGCTTTTTACATCATACAAAAGAAACTCTTCCCGGCTGATGAGCGGTTCATAATAGCAGTATCTGCCCTGGCGATGCATCTTTAAGAATTCCTTCTGTACGAGATGGCTTAAATACGTACTTACCGTCTGCGGTTTCCAATTCTTCTTATACTCTTCATTGCAGATATTCATGACTTCATGTAAAACAAGCTGATGGTCTGCCAGCCAGATCGTCCGCATGACAATACGTTCTGCAGGTGTCAAATACATTTTATCGGATTGGTCTTTCATTCATTTCCCCTTTCATGGTACTTCGGGATTTTAGGTTCATTTAAGGAATCTCTTAAATGTAAAACAACTCCGGTAATCTCATATTACCAGAGTTGTCTGCAATGCCGCTGGCCGGACTCGAACCGGCACGGGGTGAACCGCTTGATTTTGAGTCAAGTGCGTCTGCCAATTCCGCCACAGCGGCATATGCCATAGTGGGCAGGCGCGATGTCCTACTTTTATCAGAGGACCGCTCATGCCCACTTATACTAACAATAATAAAATTAAATGTCAAGAAAGATCCTTGTACTGTTCAAAACAGTCAAACGTTGCAAAATAGTCTTTTGTCGTTTCTGCTCTTCGGATCAGTTTGGCTGTTCCATCTGTCTGTAACAGGATCTCTGCCGATCTTAACCGGCCATTATAATTGTATCCCATCGCATACCCATGTGCGCCGGTATCATGGATGATCAGGTAATCTCCGATCTCGATCTCCGGAAGCATACGGTCGATCGCAAACTTATCATTGTTTTCACAGAGTGCACCGGTCACATCGTATTTCTTCGTGCAGGGTGCATCTTCTTTGCCTGCAACCGTGATATGATGATATGAACCGTACATAGCCGGGCGCATCAGGTCTGCAGCACACGCATCTACACCGATGTACTCTTTATAAATATGCTTTTCATGAATTGCCTTTGTCACAAGACATCCGTACGGTCCTGTCATAAACCGGCCCATTTCCGTAAAGATCGCTACATCATCCATACCTGCCGGTACGAGCACCTCATTGTAAACACGCTCGACGCCTGCGCCGATCGCATAGATATCATTCGATTTCTGGTCAGGCTCATAAGCAATTCCCACACCGCCTGACAGATTTACAAAGCTGATGGAAACGCCTGTCTTCTCACGAATCTCCAGGCAAAGCTCAAACAATGTTTTTGCCAGTTCCGGATAATAATCATTGGTCACGGTATTGCTGACTAAGAAAGCATGCAGGCCAAAACGCTCAACACCTTTTTCTTTCAGGATCCGGTATCCTTCGATGAGCTGATCCTTTGTCAGGCCATATTTGGAATCCCCCGGATTGTCCATGATCCCGTTGCTCAGCTGATATACGCCGCCCGGATTGTAACGGAGACACATCGTCTTCGGAAATTCACCTGCTACGCGCTCAAAGTATTCAATATGGGTAAAATCATCCAGGTTGATGATCGCATTCATCTTCTTTGCCAGCACAAACTCTTCCGCAGGCGTATCATTGGAAGAAAACATGATATCATCCCCGGTCAGACCGACTTTTTCTGAAAGCATCAACTCTGTTAACGAGGAACAGTCTGCGCCGCAGCCATACTCCTTTAAGATTTCCATGATAAACGGATTCGGCTCAGCCTTTACCGCAAAGTACTCGCGGAATCCCTTATTCCAGGAAAATGCTTCCTTTACAGCCTGCGCATTGGCACGAAGGCCTGCTTCATCATACAGATGAAACGGAGTCGGGTATGTTTTTACGATCTCTTTGATCTGGTCTAATGTTACAAATGTTTTTTTACTCACGTGGGGCTCCTTATTTTGATTTAATTCATAGTAAAATAATAGTAATTGTTTCGTATCATAACACACTTTATCATGATAAAGCAAGTCAGCAGGCAAAACTATTGGTTTCACCTGCTGATTATTATTTACTGATATTACTATTACTCCATGACAGCCGGAATCTCTGCCGCTTTACCGGTACGCTTCAATACATAGAATCCGTCATCCAGACATGTTACATAGATGTAACCGCGATCGTCTACGCAGCAATCTTCTGTCACTGCATTACGCGGTCCCGGGAAGCCCTTGAAATAGGACTCTTCCGGTGTCTTGTTCGGATTTGGCGGAATGAAATAAGCAACCTCTTTGATATAATACTGATCCCTGACATCGTAGATCCGAAGTCCTGCTGCAAAGTAGCAGTTATATACCAGCGCATTACTCTGCTCAAGCCAGGGTTTGTTACTCATCGGCTCATGCACATTGTGCGGTCCGAACGGTCCCTGGCATCCGAGGTTCATGACATTGAAGTTCGGATACGGGAAATCCTCCGGAACTTCCGGATACGGGAATTCCGCGATCAGCACCGGGTTGGAAGGATCTCTGACGTCAACCATATGGATGTTGTTCATCGCCTGTGCATCCTCGATCGATCCCGGCGGGAAGAACTGGAAGCGTTCACCCTCATTTGTTACTACACAAAGATCTCTGCCCGGAAGCGGTAATGCCGTATGTGTACGTGCGCCTGCCAGACGGGACGAGAAGGTCGGCTGCAGTTTAAGCTGTCCCAGACATTTGATCCTCGTTACATCTGTCGCATCCAGTACATACAGACCGTCTCCGCAATAGCCGCAGAACATGATGCCGTCATCTCTGCGGAATGGCGGTCCATGCATCCAGCCCTTATCCATGAAGGACGGTACATGTGCTGCATGATGATCTACCGTTCTGCCCGGATATCCGTCTACGAACTGCTCCGGAGACCACCAGTTGCCGACTTCCTTCGGATTGGCCGGATCTGAAATATCAACGACACGGACGATCATGCCTTCCATACGCTCATGCTCGCAGGAAAGATAACAGTAAGGTCCGCCATTATACATAAAACGATGCACACCGATCGAATGCGGTACACCGCAGTCCCAATAGCCTAAGAACTTCGGATTTTCCGGATCTTCCTTCAGGGAGTAGATACGGATACCAACCTCACACTTCATGTTCATCAGCTCTGACTGCTCCACCAGCGCACCAGGGCCGGATCCGGCTGTCATTGCACAGATCAGAAGATCATCTGCCACCTGTACTTTCGGTGTAGAGGTTGTCGGATATTCCTCCGGATCAAGCAGCTGAAAATGCTTTACAAAACGGGTATGCTCCGGATCTGTAACCTCAGAGATCATAACGCCGTTCTGTGTGCCGCCAAAGCAGGAGCCGTACAGGTAATACTTCCCTTCGGAAGTCTTGTACAGCTGCATCTGGAACATGCCGCAGTTGCCGTCAAGGTTGTTAAAGTCAAGCACTTCCAGGTTCTTAATATAACCGTTGTTGCCCGGACCTTTTGCATAGAACATATCTGCCATACAACATTCCTCCTTATATTATAATTTTAATTCAATACATGAATAAAGCTCCATATATCGTATATTTTATACGATACGCGGAGCTACGTCAAAGGAATTCCTCATTTTTCCTCTGTTTCCCGGGCAACACGCGCAAGAAACGCCTCCCGATCCGCCAGATATTCATTGGCATCTGCCTCACAGCGCGCCCACGCTTCTTTCAGCTGATCAAGCCGGCCTTTCTTTCTGGCTCGCGGCTCCATCCCCAAAAAGCCCTTCGCATTATATAAGACCATGTTCATCTTATCATCAAGCGACATGTCATTCGCACCGGCCAGTACCTTTTTAAAAAGCAGATCCACATGCTCTGTCAAAGTCTTCGTCTTCTCCGGATCTGCCAGCAGTCCTTCTCTGTCTTTCATATAATCTTCAAACAGACTGACATTCTCCCAGCGCGTCCGGATACTCCTAGGATCCTCAAACCGGTCAAAATAAACATCCATGCTGCCAAACTCAAACGCCAGGAACTGCACGCGCGTCTCCTCGCTCTTTGTCATCAGATAGATCATCGGACTCTGCGTGTAGACAGGATGAAAACAGATTTCCAGCGCTTCTGCATAAAACGGCATCTCTTTCTTTTCGGTTGTTTTTTTTCTAAATGAAAACATATTTATCTCCCACCATTTTCTGATTGACACAAACTGGTTTCTATAGTATAGTTTGTAAGTCGGCGAAAGCCACAAGCTGATGTAGCACAGTCGGTAGTGCGTCGCATTGGTAGTGCGGAGGTCACGGGTTCGATTCCCGTCATCAGCTTTAGCGCATAAGCTCCTGAGATATGGAAGAAAAAACAGATGCTTGCATCTGTTTTTTTCTTTTTTATCGAAGGGCAACGGAAATGAGGATGAAGGACGATCGTCCGAAATCCGAAGTTGCGTTAGAGCTGCGGGAGCTTTGAAAAAACGGAGCAGCTCGTCGCTTATGCATAACCTTATCCTTTTACAAGTTTGACTTAAAATTCCCCAGCACTCTTAAGTCCCCGGTCATCAGCGACAGCTCGTGAATGACCTGGTCAAGCTCGGGTGCGATCAGGTCCCCGTTAAACTCTATGAAAAACATATATTCCCAGTTATGCTCCGGAATCGGCCGTGACTCCAGACGCACCAGGTTGATCCCATGCACTGCAAATACCGTCAAGATATCATGCAGCGATCCGGATTCATGTGTTGTCGTCAATGATACGCAGATCTTATCTCTGCCGCTCCTAAGTTCCATCTTCGGCGACACCACAACAAATCTTGTCGTATTCCGGCTGTTGGAATTGATTCCAAGCGCCAGAGGAACCAGGCCGTAAATCTCGCCTGCATGCGGGGAACAGATCGCGGCCTTTTTGATATCCTGCTGCTCGGCAACCATTTTTGCACTGCCGGCTGTATCTGCCTGCGGAATCTTTTTCCAGTCCGAATGTGCATTCAGATACGCTTCGCACTGAAACAGCCCCTGTTCATGTGAATACACCTTTTCTATCCCGTCAAGTGTACTGCCCGGCAGCCCCATCAGTGCATGAGTCACTTCAACAGTCGTTTCGCCGACAAAGTAATAATTGTACTGCGCCAAAAGATCATAGACCTGACGGATCGCGCCGGTCGAAGAATTCTCAATCGGCAGGATCGCATAGTCAGCCTCGCCTTTATAAAGCGCTTCAAACGTATCCTCAAACTGATACAAACCAACCGCCTTAACATCTTTTCCGAAAAAGTCTATTGCCGCCAGCTCACTGTATGCTCCGGGCTCACCCTGGTAAACAACAGTCGGGTTCTCTACAGGCTCTCTGCGGTCTTCAACCGATTTCATATATGCCGCATAAAGCCTGCCCGGCAGGGAGATCTCGTCATCCGTACCAAACGCCGTGCTCGTATGCAATAATTCCATTTTCCGCTCCATCAGATGAACGATCTGACGATTGACTTCGCCCAGGGCGCCCTGTAATTGTTCTTTATCCTGCATCTTTAAGATCTCCTGTAATACTACCCTTGCACCACCTTCTGCACTTTCGCGCGGATGCGCTGCAGCGCATTGTCAATGACCTTCGGTGATTTTTCCATCTTTTCTGCGATCTGCCGGTAGTTCAATCCGTCCAGATAGTCCGTCAGAACTGCCAGTTCCATCTTGCTTAGACTGCTCCGGATCTCCTCCAACGTAATCTTTACGGATTCCCGATCGATCAGAATCTGTGCCGGATCCGTCGTATCCGATGCGCTCCATTCCCCTGCTGAGGTCCATTCTCCCTCAAGATTCTTAGGCGTACCGTTTCCGCCCTCTTCATCCGGGAATGAAACATAGCTGTTTAAAGGACTGTGCTTTTTTCGCGCCGCTGCCTCGATCGCATCATACATCTGATGATTCATGCACATTTGCGCAAATTGAAAAAACGTTCCTTTTCCGCTTTCGTAGTTCTGAATGGCCTTAAAAAGGCCGATCATCCCTTCCTGGATCAGATCATCCGTATCTCCGCCAAATAAAAAGAGCGTATTCGCCTTTTTTCTGACGAGATTCTTATAACGGTCCAGAAGGACATCGGCCAACTGTGTTTCCCCATTTTGGTAACGCTTTAATAATTCTTCGTCCGTCTCCTCATAAAGCAGGGACATACGCGTTCTCCTATCTCTCGTAAATCAATGTTACTTTTCTGTTCTTCTCTGTCTGACGATCTCATAACAGAGCACGCCGGCTGCTACTGACGCATTCAAAGAATCAATATCACCCTGCATCGGAATCGCTGCTGTCAGGTCGCAGTTTTCTCTGACCAGCCGGCTCACACCCTCTCCTTCATTTCCGATCACGAGACCGATCGGGCCTGTCAGGTTCTGTTCATACATTACAGGACCGTCCATTGCCGCACAGACAAACCAGATCCCTTTCTTTTTTAATTCCTGGATCGTTGCGGTCATGTTGGTCACTTTTGCGACCGGTGTATAGTGGATCGCACCTGCCGAAGCCTTTGCCACAATAGAAGTCAGGCCAACCGCCCGGCGTTTCGGGATGATCACACCGTGCGCACCGGCCAGATTTGCAGTCCGAATGATCGCCCCCAGGTTATGCGGATCCTCGATCCCGTCAAGCAGGATCAAAAACGGCGCTTCGCCCTTCTCTTCGGCGATCGCGAGAATATCATCCACCGTGTAATACTTCTCCTCTGCCGCGATCGCGATCACGCCCTGATGCTTCCCTGTTTCTGAAATCTGGTTTAAACGTTCCTTTTTGACAAAATCAACCCGGACTTCTCTTTTTTTTGCTTCCCGAAAAATCGTTCGGACGGGCCCATCCTGACACCCGTCCAGAAGAAAAATCTTTTCAATTGTCTTATCTGCACGCAGTGCCTCCAGCACTGCATTTCTACCCTCAATCTGCGCCATTTAAGCTCTCCCCGGCTACTGCTTCTTAGGCCCTTTTGCTTCCTGCATTTCTCTCTGATAGCCTGAAAGTCCGATCTTAATCAGCGAAAGCATCCGCTCTGTCTGATCCGTCAGATACAGCCACCCCATCAGCGCCTCAAATCCGGTTGCCCGTCTGTAATCCGCCACTGTCGCGTTTTTCGCCATGGTATAGGACTTGGCATTGCGGCCACGCTTGTATACAGCAGTCTCCTCATCCGTCAGCTCCGGCATCAGATATGCCATCATCGCGGACTGTGCATGTGCCCGCACCAGACGGCTCGTCTGATAATGCAGGCGGTTCGCACTCGTATTTCCACGTTCCACCACCATCGTCCGGATCGTCAGATCATAAATACTGTCACCGATATACGCCAGCGCCAACGGTGAATAGCTGTGGATATCCTGCTTCGGCAATCCGTAAAATGCACGTATGCCGGCTGCAGAGATTCCTGCCTTTTTTTCTAAGCGCGCGTCCATGTAACGCCTTCCCGCGTGTCTTTCAGAAGAATGCCCATATCCTTAAGCTTATCTCTGATCTCATCCGCCTTTGCAAAGTCCTTTGCTTTCCGCGCTTCCTGGCGTGCGGCGATCAGTGCCTCGATCTCCTCATCCAGCACTTCTTCCTTACGCTCAATGATGATCCCCAGGATATCACAAAGCATCTGAAGCTTCTGATAGAATCCTTCCGCCAACGCACGGGAGGAATCCTCTTTCAGTGAAGTGTTAATGTATTTTACCAGTTCAAATACGGCAGAAACCGCATCTGCTGTATTAAAATCATCTTCCATGGAGGCTTCAAATTTCCCGACGAACGCATCCGTTCCGGCAAGTACCTCTGCTTCTCCTTCAAGCAGTGCATCTTCCGGCTTTTCCATATGACGACGCAGCATATCCGCCGCATTCAGAATACGCTCCAGACCGTTCTTTGCCGCTTCCATCAGCTCGTCACTGAAGTTCAACGGGCTTCTGTAATGTGCCGAGATCATAAAGAACCGCAGCACCTGCAGATCATACTTCTCCTGAATGTCACGAACGGTAAAGAAATTGCCCAGTGATTTGGACATTTTTTTGTTATCAATATTTAAGAATGCATTATGCATCCAGTAATGCGCAAACGGTTTGCCATTGGCCGCCTCGCTCTGCGCGATCTCATTCTCATGATGCGGAAAAACGAGGTCCTCCCCGCCTGCATGGATATCGATCTCATCCCCGAGATATTTTTTGCTCATAACAGAGCACTCGATATGCCAGCCGGGGCGCCCCTGACACCACGGAGACTCCCAATACGGCTCTCCTTCTTTTTTCGGCTTCCACAATACAAAATCCAGCGGATCTTCTTTGAGATTACCTGTAACCTGAATGCTTCTGTGTCCGCCCTCAAGATCATCGATGTTTTTATGGGAAAGCTTTCCGTATCCGTCAAACTTTCTAGTCCTGAAGTAAACCGTACCGTCTTCTGCCGGATAGGCATAGCCCTTATCGATCAACGTTCGGATCATCTCGATCATGCCGTCGATCTCCTGCGTTGCGCGCGGATGGACCGTCGCCGGACGCACATTCATCGCTGCCATATCCTTTTTGCACTCTTCGATATAACGCTCTGCCACTTCTTCGGATGTGCTGCCTTCCTCGATCGCTTTGGCAATGATCTTATCGTCAACATCCGTAAAGTTTGATACATAGCTGACCTCATATCCCTTGTATTCAAAATAGCGGCGTACCGTATCAAACAGGATCATCGGACGCGCATTCCCGATATGGATCAGATTATAAACGGTTGGTCCGCATACATACATCCGAACCTTCCCTTCCTCGATCGGTTTAAACTCTTCTTCTCTTTTTGTCAATGTATTATAAAGCTTCATAAGCTCATTCCTACCTCCTTAACGATCTCCTGCATCTGATCCATCTTATCCTCGATATCAAGCACAAGATAAAACTGATTCACCGTTGCAAAAAGATTCTGTTTTTCTTCGGAAAAATCACGAATATTGCGGTCACCTTCCAGGTAATCCGAAAGATAATTGATTCCCTTTTCCATTGCCATCAGCCAGACAGAATAGGACAAAAGCTCCTTTTCTCTGTTTGTCAGATGGTGCCCCATATATTTCAGATAACCTTCCAGTGTTGACCGGTAAAAATCCAGATTCAGCTCTACATCGCCGCTCTTATCATACTCTGTAACCGTCGCAGCACCCGCACGTACGAGCTCGCCAAAATCATACAGAGAACTTCCCGGCATTACCGTATCCAGATCCAGCATACAGATTGCCTTTCCGGTCTCCTCATCCAAAAGGACATTCGTATATCCTGCATCGTTATGTGCCACACGACGCGGGATTTTACCGCTCTCTAACCCTGCACTGATCTCATGCAGCTGTTCGGAACGGTCCAGAACAAAACGGATCTGCTCCTGACAATCCGCCGTACGGGAACAGATGTCCGCGCGCAGCGCATCCAAAAGGCGCCTGATACACTTCTGCATATCGTGCAGCCGCGGGAACGTATAGGAAAGCTGTGACTCATCAAATCCGATCAGGCGATGCTGGAACAGACCAACGACCGCTGCCGCTTCATATACTTCATCCTTCGTCGATGGCTTCGCAGCCTCAACACCCTGCTCGATCATCCGATACACTCTGTAATACGCGCCGTCTTCCGTCTGCAGAAGCTGGTTCTCATCCTTCGTCCGAAGAAATGTCAGTGTCTCACGGTCAGGATCTCCGCCTTCTGCCGCAATCTTTTCTCTCAGGTATTCGGTCACCAGGAACTGATTATTTACGACCTCCACCGGATACTTGAACAAAATGTGGTTGATTTCCTGCACCACATAATGCTCTCCGCCACAAACCACTTCAAATGTGTGGTTGACATGGCCGTGTCCGAGCGGATGTACATCCGTCACCTCACCATTTACCTGAAACTTGTTCATGATATCCTGGAAATTCGTCATCACTCTCTCCCCGGGCACCCTGCACATCCTGTGCCGCCCATAAAGCTATCCGCTGCCGGAAAGCTCCCTTCATATAAGCTGTTCAAAAGACAGACCGCCGTTGCAGCGATCCCTTCTTCTCTTCCTGAAAACCCAAGACGCTCTTCTGTCGTCGCTTTTACATTGACCTGATCCTCTAAGATCTCCAGATCCTCTGCAATGTTTTTTACCATCTGCTGAATATAGGGGCGGAGTTTCGGCCGCTGCGCGATCACTGTCGCGTCAATATTACCGACAAAGTATCCCTTCTCACGGACCAGATCCGCGACCTTACGTAACAGCGCTCTGCTGTCCGCACCCTTAAATGCCTCATCCGTATCCGGAAAATGAAGGCCGATGTCACCGAGTGCCGCCGCTCCAAGCAGCGCATCCATCACCGCGTGCAAAAGCACGTCCGCATCCGAATGACCATCCAGTCCCTTCTCATGTGGAATCTCCACCCCGCCGATGATCAGTTTCCTGTTTTCTACCAGGCGGTGCACATCATATCCGTTTCCGATACGCATAAAAAACCTCCAGACAAAAGATAGTTAGATTATACCACTCTTTAAAACGTATATCAAATGCAAAAGAGGAGGTCATGTGACCCCCTCCTGTGTAACAGATTCTTTGCTTTTTATCAGTCGTAGAAGCTTCCTACATTAACCGCCTTTACGATATCCTGGCTCCATTCCGGATGACAGGATGCAGTACCCGGATTTGCATGTCCACTGTGATACCAGCTGTTTTGATCTACAACAAACTCAATGATACAATCGCCGTTCAAATGCCCGTAAGCGTTGCAGCCTGCATCATTCTGGTTTTTAAAGTCACCGATAATACACGGGATCACGCTGCCGTCTTCCTGATAGAAATCAACATAATCGCCAATGTTTCCAAATGTCGTCGTACATGCGATGACATAGCGGTTATCTACTACACCGAATCCTTCCGGGTCAAAAGCCATGCCCGCTGACTCACGGAATGCATACTGCTGGCTGCCCTTCATCGTAACCTTCTGCCATCCCATATAGGAATGAACGCTGCCAAGCCCGTCAGGAATGTCAAACTGTGTTGCCTGATCTTCATCCAGGATCCGAACTGCCCAGACTGCATTATTATAACTTACTTCAGAAGCAACGATACCCGCTCTTCTGGACTTCGCTTCTATCGTCTGGCCATCACCGGCATAGATCACAACGTGATAGATATGTCCGCCTCTTCCGTAGAAGATCAGATCGCCCGGCTGTGCATCCTCTACTGCGATCTGTTCGCCCACCTGTGACTGCTCAGCCGCCGTACGCGGAAGTGAATATCCATACTGTGCGAAAATACTCTGTACAAAACCGGAGCAGTCTGCACCGTTTGTCAGGCTCGTTCCGCCCCATACATACGGATTGCCGATAAACTCGGACGCGTACTGCAGGATCGAACTGCGCTCCATACCATCCGGAACACCCGAACGGATCGATGTCAATGTATAATATAATGCCCGGTTTTCTTCCGGTTTGATGGACTCAGATGCTGTCGCGTACTCTTCTTCATCTTTTGTCAGGATCGAATCATCTCCGGCGGTATCCGCCATCACAAGCTGATCATGCTTCACAAAACCACGCACATCACCGGACTCTACATAAACCCAGTCATTGTCACGGTCCGCGATCACATAGCAGATGCCGTTTGCGCCCAGCACGCCAACAATACGACCGCTCTCTGAAGCATCCTCACGGATGTTCACCATCGCCGGTTCCGGCAATGCATAATCCTTCTCTACTACGGTCTGATATACTGTCGCGCGATAATAGTCAAATGCTGCATTCTGATCCTTGGAAATCAATTCTTCAGCCAGCGGCGCAACCGTATCAATACTCTCTTCTGTTCCGCTGATCTCTGCAGCAATGTCTGCCTGACCTTCATAAACAGCCTTCAGCGCATCCGCATCTTCCCCTACGGCAAGATCTTCTGTCTGAACAAAGCCACGTACCGCACCGGACTCTACATAATACCAGCCGTCCTCGCTCTTTAATACATAGCAAAGCGCATCCTTCGAAAGTGTACCGACTGCACGCGCAGAACTGTTCTTCTCTTCCAGGATATTGATGTCTGCTGTTGCAAATGCATAATCCTTTGCCACGGTCCAGAAACGGAAGCCGCGATAGATCACAGGTGACGGAACCAGTTCACCGCTCGGAACCGGATACCAGACCTCATCCTGCTCATAAGATGCCGGCGCATTGACGGGATTCTCTGCGAGCTCCTGCGTCACAGCTTCATTCTCCGCCTGCGCTTCCAAAGCTGCTTTCAGCGCTGAATCCGTCTCGGCAATTTCGACTGCCTGCTCTGCCGGATCTGTATCGTCCGTCTGTGCATCATCCTGATCCTCTGTCTGCTCTGTCGGATCTGCAGGATCTGTTCCATCTTCCGGCGTCGTCGGATCGGTCACATCCGTTCCGTCTTCCGGTGTCGTCGGATCTGTAGGATCTGCTGTCGGATCAACAGGATCTGTCCCATCTTCCGGTGTCGTCGGATCTGTAGGATCTGCTGCCGGATCCGCAGGATCTGTCCCGTCTTCCGGTGTCGTCGGATCTGCTGTCGGATCGACAGGATCCGTCTCATCTTCCGGCGTCGTCACATCGGCATTCTCATCAGAACCATCTGCGACCGTCTCATCGGATGTATCTTCCGTATCCTCCTCATCAGAAGAAGCCTGCAATTCCGGTTCATCTTCCGCATTTTCCTCAGCCAGAAGCTCCTCTTCCTGCAGGATAACCCCTGCATCATCCGCTTCGTTCTCATCCCCTGCATGTGCTCTTGTACCGGAATGAATCGCAGGAGCAGCCTGTGAGACTACAACGCCTGCAACTACCGCGATCACAAGACCTTTTCTTAATTTCTTTACTTTTTCAAGCTTCATATCGTCATCTCCAGAATCGTTTTTATTAAAAAATGACAAATTAGGAAACAGTTATTGCATTATTTTCATCATTATACCATGTTTATCCACAGTTTATCACTGCAGTATATGCCTTTTTCCACCATTTTCATGCCACTTTATATTTTTTTAATTCTTTATATATACGATATTCACAATTCTTCACGCTTTATCCCACCAGCCACTTGATCCGGGCGACACTGTAGATTGGGACAAACGGGATCATGATGGGTGTCGTCTTAACATATTTCCGATACACGGGATCATGTCCATAGTTTTTATTCTGGCGGATCTCAAGCCTTCGTGCACCACTGAACATAACATAAATGATGCCGCCGAATCCGCACAGCACGAGGATCCACTGCACTCCACCCGAATAAATGTTAACACCGGATATAAACACACCTGTCCACAGCAGGAGCTCCCCCAGATAGTTCGGACAGCGCACCAGACGGAACAGCCCCGTATCGACAAAGCGGCCCGGATTCTTCTTTTTTGCACGGTTTTTCTGCAGATCTGCCGCTGACTCCACAACGATTCCAAGTATCATGATGATCACACCTGTAACCAGGAATGCATCTGTTCCTTTGTCGTTATACAGCCGGAACCAGAGCGGAGATGTCTGGCAAAGATATAACAGTGCCGCCACGACCCAGATGCTGATCTTTGCGACCATCGGCATCGTGCTGCCGTCTTTGATCTCATTCTTCATCGTCGTGTTGTAAGATGCACTCCGGATCTCCCGAACCGCCAGATATCCGCCCAGCCGGCAGCCATAGATCAGGAACAAAATGCCCATCACGACTGTGCCTGTCGTAAGACGCTGATGGAACATGATCATCAACACGACCCCCAGTGCCGCGATCGCCGCGCCATAGCCAATCGATATGAACCAAACGTATTTTTTAAATCCCATGCAGCAAGCTGCCAATGCAATGATCAATAAGATCAAAAACTGAATTCCCATCCTGTTGCCCTCTTTTCTGTTAATCAATCCCGTACATATGCTTACAAACCAGTCTGCGGGCCGTTTCTTCTCCAAACAGCTTTTTCATCTGTCTGACAGCCGGACCGTCTGCCTCTAACAACCCTTCTGCATATCGTTTGATGCAGTCAGCCTTCTCTTTTGGATCAACCGTCTTTGCAGTTTTCATTCTGTCTGCAAACGCATCCAACGCCTCTGCAACCTTCTGATTGAATGCATCTGTCTTTCCTTTGCCGTTTTCCTTAAAGGATTGGAGCAATGTCTGATCAAAATCCGCTGCCCGGTCATCATAATATTCGATGATCTGTGTCTCCTTCCCCATCGCCTGCACCCAGTCAAGGTTCATCAGCGGAAGCTCTTTTTCAAAAGAAGCCAGGACTGCTGTCTCCATCTTCATCATGCCCATCATTGCACGCATGTGCAGAATGCAAAGATGTCCGAAGCCTTTGATCTCATAACGCTCTGTTTCGAGTGTTGTCCCTTTCGCGGACAGTTTCGCATCGGAACCAATATCTATTTTTTCAAACAAAAATGCGTCGCCAAGCGCCTTTTTTACCGCTTCACCAAGATCTGTATGATTCGCCATGAATACTTCCCCTCCTGTCATCTGCCGTAATACCATTTACACAATCTGACCGGCGGTGCTTTCTTTCGGTATTCGGATAAAAACAGTCCGATCATCGTGATAACGACACCGGCCCATTCAGACCGTGTCAGGTGCTCATGCAGCACGATCATCGCTGTGATCACTGTCACAACCGGCGTCAGATAGATATAGATGCTTGTTGAAACTGCTCCGAGAATCTTTACGGAAGAATTCCATGTGATAAAACAGATCGCAGAAGCCACGATACCTAAAAACAAGATGTTTAGCAGGTATCGTGGCTCTTTTAACAGTGCAAGATCCGGATCAAACGGCAGAATAACAAGCGCCGGGATCATCAAAATGATCGCATAGAAAAAGTAGCGCCGTGTGATCTGAATAACCGGATAATCATAGTCACTCAGGATCTTCGTGATCACCGAATAAAACGACCAGACGACCGCTGCCATTAATGCCAGAAAATCTCCTTTTGGACTAAACGTCACTGCATCTCCGGTAAAACTGATCAATGAAATACCGATCATCGCCAGTATAAACCCAAGGAAGAAAAACAGCCGGAGCGGCGCCTTTTTCCCCCAGACTGCCCGCGCGATAAAAGACGTAAAAAACGGGGCCACACAAATGATCACACCGACGTTCGAAGCCTGTGTGTAAACAAGTGCGATATTTTCAAGCAGATAGTAAAGCGTAATCCCGCTAAGTCCGGCAAGGGCAAACAGAATCTCCCTCTTCCACCCCTGCGGTTTTAAGATATGAGGATGCAGAAAAAACAGGATCACGAACCCCATGACAAATCGAATGATCAGTATCTCTGTCGGTTCAAATCCTGTCAAAAGAACTTTGGTTGAAATATAGGTCGTTCCCCAAATGATGATTGTAAAAACTGCCAGCAGATGGCCAAAGCCACGGCTGGCAGTCAGATTATCCTTCGTCAACGTATTTCCCCATAGACCTGCTGTTCTAATTTACTATTCCGATATCTCCAATGGGCCAGATTCTGAAAACGAGCTTTCCTACTACCTGCTCTTTGTCTATGCATCCCACGGATGAATACCTTGAATCGATTGATTCACTTCTCTGATCTCCCATAACAAAAATCCTGCCTTCCGGCACATGATATGGCAGATCAATATCACACTCACCCAAAGATTTTTTGGCTACATACGGTTCATCCAGCAATTCTCCATTGACATATACATCTCCTGTATCGTCAATGTCGACCCAGTCCCCGGAATTGCCGATCAGTCGTTTTACAAGTATTTTATCGTTATAATAAAACACAACCACATCACCGGATTCAACATCTTTCCCTTTTTGGGTAAGTACGACATCTCCTGCCTTCAGCTGTGGCTCCATTGAATTACCATTGATCTGTATTGTCGGCATCAAAAGTATCAGGACGAATACCGCAACTGCCACTGCCACGATCAGAAAAAATATTACCCTGCGCAACGCTTTAAAGCGATGAAACCGATACCGTTCCCGCTCCAGCTGCTCCACTAATTCTTCTGTGGTAGGAAGGACGATTTTTTCTGTCTCTTCTACCGGATGTTCATTTTCCATGCCTGGTCCGATTTTTTTATCCATTCATTTCACAAAGCTTCGCCAATGTCCGGTTCTCAGACAGATGACTTGCTTTTCATATCTGACGCGTCAACAGCTTCATCAAGCCGGATCACAGCACGAAGAAATGCAAATGCATTCTCCAGATCCGCCTGATAATCGCTGGTACGCTGCTTAATATTTTTCAGTTCTCTTTTCAGCGCAACATTTTCTCTTTTCAGATTGTCCGCTTCTTTTGACTGTTCAATCAGGATCTCTAAAAGCTGCTGACGATTCATATTCGAAGTATCGTCGTTATGCTTCTCCCTGTCAAATCTTGCCATATCTTACTCCACGCTTTCTGCCTTTACAGCGCTTGTTTTTCTTTGCAGCATGAAATCCATCAGTTCATTTAAATCTTCTTTTGCTGAGAGAAATCTCTCCAGGCGTTCACTGAAAAGTGTCCATTTTTCTTCCACTGCAGCATCTGTTTCTGCTTCCAGCTCATTACACTTGTTCTTCGTCTGCTGCGCCAGGTTCATACATTTTGTTTCAATGCTCTGCTCCATCTCCCGGCACTTTTCCTTGCTGGCTTCTTCCCGCCGCATACAGAGTTTTTCCGTATGTGTCAGCATGTCATCACATTGTGATCTCGTGCGTGTGAACAGCTCATCACATGCTGCTTTTGTCTCAGCTGAGAGACGGTCACATTCTGCTTTTGTGTTTGCCAGAAGCATTTCACAACGTTCTGCCGTTTCCTGGCTTTTCTGTGCCAGCTCCTCGTCGATCTTTGCCAGACGTGCTTCCTGCTCTGCACTTCTTTTTTTAATACTTTCAAGATATTCGTCTGCTGCTTTCTGCGCTACATCAAAAATACCTGAAACTTTCATGGATTCTGCAGCGATCGATCCCAATTCACTCTGAAACTCATTTCTTTCTTCCATATTTACTACCCTTATCTTTAATGGTTATCGATTCCTACCAGATTGCATTTTCCTCTGCCGGCTCATCCACAGCAATTTCCTCTTCTGCATTCAAAGCTTCCTCTACTTCATCCGGCTCCGGTGCGATCTCTACATTCAGTACATCTTTCTCATCTTCAGCTGTACGTGCCGCATCTTCTTCCTGCAGTCTGTCAAGAATCCCCGGCTCATAATGATCCGGAACATAAGACGGATCCAGCTTCTGGATCACTTTTTCCAAACGCATCGTCAGCCGAAGCAGCGAATAGGCATGATCTAAATCGGAGCGATATCCGTCCGCCAGCTTTTTCATACGCAGCAATTCTTTTTGCAGCTCAATATTTTCCCGCTTCATCGCTTCCGCTTCTTTTGACTGCTCAAGCAGTACTTCCAAAAGCTGCTGCTTGTTCATACCAGAAATATCGCTGCCTGTTCTATCCTTTGCCATGTCATCTTGCTCCTTATCACATCATTCTTATCTGATTTTGGCTCTATAAAGCCACTTTTCTAATAATTTATAGTAGCACACGAGGTCTGTTTTTTCAATTACTCTCCGGTAACCTTTTAGAAAACATTATCTGCTTTCGATCAATGCGAACAGCCCGGCTTCATCGAGTACGGGAACGCCCAGACTGTTGGCTTTCTCAAGCTTTGATCCCGCCGCTTCGCCGGCCACAAGATAGTCGGTTTTCCTGCTGACGGATCCTGTACACTTCCCGCCGTTTGCCTCGATCAGCTCTTTGACCTCCTTTCTGCCAAGGGTCGGCAGGGTTCCGGTCACTACAATCGTGAGCCCCAGCAGCGGCTGGTTCCCGGCCCCCTTTTTCTCAGCAGTCATATTCACGCCGGCCGCTTTTAACTGTTCCAGGATTCTCCTGTTTTCCTCATCCCGAAAGTAATCATGGATCGACTGTGCCGTGATCAGGCCGACATCCGGAATCTCGCAGAGTTCTTCCACACTTGCCTCTGCAAGAGTGTCAATATCTTCGTAATGCTGCATGATGGCTTTTGCGGAAGTCCTGCCGACATTCCGGATCGCAAGGCCTGTGAGCAGCTGGTAGGCATCGTTTTCTTTGGAGCTTTCGATCGCAGCAAGAATCTTATCTGTGTTTTTCTCACGTCCCATGATCCCTTTTTCGATCAGCTCTTTACGATGTTCTTTTAACGTATAAATGTCGGCACAGCTTGTCAGATACCCATCCTCCACAAGCTGGTCAACGTATTTTTGTCCAAAGGATTTGATGTCCATCGCGTCACGTCCCGCAAAATACCCAACGGTACGCTTGAGCTGTGCCGGACAGGACGGATTCACGCAATAAATATCTGCCGTATCCGGCTCTCTGATCAATGCGTGTCCACACTTCGGGCAATGCTCCGGTGCCTGATAGACCTTGCCGGTCGGCTTGGTCACGGCGATGATCGCCGGGATGATCTCACCCTGTTTGCGGCAGATGGCATGCGCCCCTTCGTCAATCTGCATTTCCCGGATGAAATCGATATTATGCAGGGTTGCGCGCAGAACATTTGTCCCGCACAGTCTGACCGGTTCTTTGAAAATGGCACGAAACGTCATCTTACCGGTACGGCCGACATCAACCTCGATCTTGTCAATGATGACTTCTTTTTCTTCCGGCGGATATTTATAGGCAATGTGTCCGGCCGAGTATTTGCTGCCCGCCGGAAAATCGCCGCGGTAACGGATCTGATCGACTTTCACGACAGCACCATCTAGATCGTGGTGCAGATCTCCTCTGGTCTCGCCGATGCGGTCGATCTCCTTGAGGATCTCGTCAGGTGTTTCACAAATCCTGTGGTTCACGACCGGCACGCCAAGCTTCTGCAGGATGTCAAGGCCTGCGCCATGGGAGGTCATGAGATCGGCCGTATCACGCGCATCCTGTACATTGAATACGAACATGCGCAGCCCGCGCTCTTTTACCACTTTTGAATCCAGCTGTCTGAGTGTCCCGGCAGCAAGATTTCTGGGATTCGCCGCCTGTTTCTTTCCTGCGATTTCCTGTGCTTCGTTATAGCGTTCAAAGTCTGCATGAGACATGTAGACTTCCCCGCGCAGTTCCACATACCCCGGCAAGTCGATCATCTGCCGTACATCCGGGATCACGAGTGCGTTTGGTGTCACATCCTCTCCGACTGTTCCGTTTCCACGAGTCTCGGCAAGCACGAGTTTTCCATCCTGGTACCGAAGTGTCATTGACAGACCATCGATTTTTTCTTCCACAGAAAACCTTGCATCCGGATGCTTTTTCAAAACATCCTCCGCCCAGCTTCTGACTTCTTCCTTTGTAAAGACATCCTGTATGCTGAGCATCGGCACATTGTGGACCACAGTAACACCTGCTTCCCGTTTTACCGTTCCTCCAACCTGCTGTGTCGGCGAATCTTCTGTCAGATACTCCGGATGTTCTTTTTCCAGCTTCCGCAGCTTTTGTGTCAGCTGATCATACTCATAATCCGTGATCTCCGGCGCATCCTGATCGTAATAGCGTGCGTTGTGGTAGCGGATCTCCTCCCGAAGCGCTTCAATCTGTTTTTTGATCTCTGTACTCATGTTTTACTAATCCTCTTTGTTCCTTTTGGCTTCTCATTTCTTCCCGCTGCCGACAGGTGCGCTGTAAGAATCCGCAATCAGCTGATACAGAAGCTGCTTCTCCTTCGCAGTGACATCTCTCCACTGCCCCAGCGGAAGGCCTGTCAGTTCGATGTTCATGATGCGTTCCCTGATCAGACGCTTTACCTGATACCCAAACGCTTCGCACATCCGCCGGATCTGTCTGTTATACCCCTGTGTCAGGATGATCCGAAACCGTGTTTCATCAACCGGTGAGACTTTGCATGGTCTTGTCGTCACATCCAGTTCTTCCAGGAAAACTCCTGATGCCATCTTTTCCAAAAAATCTTCTGTATAAGGGCGGTCAACAGTGACCAGATATTCCTTCTCATGATAATTACCTGCACGCATGATCCGGTTTACAAGATCTCCCTGATTGGTTAGCAGGATCAGTCCCTCAGAATCCTTGTCCAGACGTCCGACCGTATAAATACGTTTCGGGTAATTAATGTAGTCGATGATATTATCCTTTTCTTGCAGGTTTGAGGTGCAGACAACACCGCGTGGCTTGTGGAATGCGATAAGAATCTCTTCTTCTTCAGGGTTCACAGGTTTCCCGTCAAACAGGACCACATCCTCCGGCATGACACGCATACCGGTTTCTGCCGGTGTTCCGTTGACGGTCACGCGTCCGTCTGCGATCATCTGGTCCGCCTGACGGCGGGAGCAGATGCCTGCATCTGCAAGGAACTTGTTCAGGCGAATGCCGTTATTCACTTTTCCATTTTCATGTTCTTGATGCATGCTGCTTCCCATTTACCCAAGACAGGGCTGTCGTTACCGACAGCCCTGTCTTGATCAGTCATCAGTCCTGACTGGTTGATACATATTCTTCATTTACATAGCCTTCGGAATCTCCGGATTTGACATGATACCAGCCGTCCGTATATCCGACCACGTCAAGCGGATCACCCGGATAAACCGTCGTGACATAATCTGCTTCCATATCCTGCTCGGTGCGGATTCTGACTGCTTCAGTTGCATATACGGTATCCGGCAGATCTTCTGTCTGCTCTTCAACTGTTTCTGCAGGTGCTTCCTCCGCCGGCGCCTCCTCTGCAGGTGCTTCTTCCACAGCTGCATTGTCCGCTTCTGCCGCCGCATCTACTGTCGCATCCGCGCCGCCTGCTGCTGAAGCTGCTGCACTCTTGATCGCAGCATCATTGTCAGTCAGCCATTTTGCCACAGCATCATCGATGGCTTTCTTAGCTGCTGCAAACGTCTCATCAGCCGCCGCTGCCTGCTGCTCTTCAAGTACATCTGCCTGAAGGGCTTTAACGGCATCGCCATTGATAAAATCATTGATTGCCTGCTCAACTTGCGGATCGGTCTGTGTTACATGATTCGTTCTGTTGAACTCGCCATATGCATTTTCAATCAGGTAAATACCTTCTGCATTCTTTTTAATATAGAAAACAGACACCTCGGGATCTTCGATCTCTGTCCCGGCATACTTCACATGATCCGTAACCGTGACAAGATAAGAATCCTCTTCCGGTCCATCGGAACGCTGACAAAGGATGTCATTGTAGCTTTCTATATATTCACTCTTCGTCTTGATCAGATCCTTCTCCAGATCCGTGACGTTTTCGGCGTAAGTATCAAGTACTGCGATCTCGCCGGATGCACATGCAGAGTAATAATTTGTGATCAGCGCACTGACATTCTCATCCACGATCAGTTCTTCCTGCTCGAGCTGTTCTTCCGCCACTTCCTCAGCCTTTTTTTCATCCATCTTGTTCTGATAGAATTTAAAGCCAATAAACGCAAGCACGGCGATGATGATAATGATCACGATGATCGTCGGCCCGCGGCGTTTTCTGTTACGAGCCATCTTGGCACGTTTCCGGTCTGTCGTGTCCGCATTTCTCCTGTCCGTCTTTGCACGTGGTGTGCCCTTCTCCACCTCCACGGGATCAGCCGTCATGGACTTATCCAAAACGGTTTCCTCTGAAACGAACTCAAAGTCATCATCCGGTTCTGTCAGACCCTCATCCGCAAAATCAGTCATACCCGGGGATTCCGGGTCTGTGGCTTCTGCCACGGTTTCCTCTGCGAAATCTGCCGGTTCAGAAAGCTCTTCTGCCACTTCCTCTGCTGTCTCATCTATGCCTTCCGCAAGTTCTTCCTCGCGTACTGCTTCATCTACATAAAGCTCGCGCTCTTCCTCACTATTTTTTTTCTGTTCCAAAAACGGATCCATCTCTTCGGGATCAAGATTATTCTGTTCCGCTGCCGGTTCTGTGGCCGGCGTATTATTTTTGTTTTTTCTTCCGAATGCCATAGGACCTCCTACTTTAACCCTGTTCTTGCAACTGTTCTGATAATAACTACCAGTCTGTTACTAGGTAACTTGGAAAATTATAACAATGATTTCCATAAATGTAAAATGAAAATTGCCCCCGAACGCGTTTGCTCGAGGGCTTTTATAGTTTCTTAATAGTTCTTTTATAAAAATGCAACCGGCGGGAGTCGAACCCACATTACAGGAGTCGGAGTCCTGCGTTCTATCCATTAGACTACGGTTGCAAACGACGCTGAAACAATCAGCTTAGCTATCATAGCACATCAAATTTGAAAAATCAATCAATGTACTTCACTTCTGAGAAAAACAATTGCACATCTGCCAAATATAAAATAAAATGTTTTTATACTGTTTTCAAAAAGAAGGAGAATCAATTTGATTACACGAAAAGGCATCACGCTTGGAGAAGGGGCGCCTATTATCTGCGTTCCCGTTGTTGCTGAAAAAAAAGAAGAAATCCTCGCACAGATCAAGGCACTTTCGGAAAGCGGCTTTTCCATGATCGAGTGGCGGGCGGATTATTTTGATCAGCTGAAGGATCCCGATGCGGTCCGTGCTCTTTTGGACGAAGCCCGGCCGTTCCTTTCAAAAACCCTGCTGCTCTTTACGATCCGTACAAAAGCACAGGGCGGACAGGCAGAACTTGGAGAAAAGCTGATCGCGAACCTGGAAGCACTGGCTGCCGGTCACACGGCGGTTGACCTGGTCGACATGGAATATCTGGAGTTTCAACGTCCCGACAAGCATATCAGGAGATTAAAAAAACAGGATTGCATTATCATCGCGTCGCATCACGATTTTTCGAAAACACCGGATCCGGATATATTGAAAAAACTTGTAGCACATATGTATGCCGACGGTTCGGACATTGCAAAGATCGCTGTCATGCCGGAATCAAAAGCAGATGTTCTGAAGATCCTGGAATTGACAAATGCGGTTCACTGCGAATGGCCCGACAAGCTTTTTGTTTCGATGTCAATGGGCGGCATCGGCAGCATCTCGAGAATCTGTGGTGAAGTATTTGGTTCGTGCATTACATTCGGCAGTGTGAACAAAGCTTCCGCGCCAGGGCAGATTGAGGCCGGGAAGCTTACACAGATCCTGGATGTGATCCACGAAAGTCTGGAGAAATAAACATGGCTAATAATATCTACCTCATCGGTTTTATGGGTGTTGGAAAAAGCGCTGTCGCAAGTGAATTGCAGAAAAAACTGTCCCTTCCGCTGATCGAAATGGATCAGGAGATCGTCGACAGACAGGGAATGGAGATCAGTGAGATCTTTGCGCAGCACGGCGAAGCATTTTTCCGGGATCTTGAAAGTGATCTGATCCGCGAGATCTCCCAGGGAGACGGGGCGATCGTATCCTGCGGCGGCGGTGCTGTTTTGCGAAAAGAGAATGTCGATCGGATGCAGCAAAGCGGGATGGTTGTTTTGCTGACTGCAGAGCCGGAAACGGTTTTGGCGCGTGTCGGCAATTCTACGCATCGTCCGCTTCTGGAGGGAAAAATGAACGTGGACGCGATCCGCGCACTGATGGAGCAAAGGCGGCCGGCTTACGAAGACGCGTGTCAGTACTTTGTGCCTACCGACGGCAAACGGCCTGCAGAGATCGCGGACGGGATCGTCATACTGCGCGAACTGCGCGGCGATGCCTAAGATCGGCGAAACAGCCAGTCGTATGGGAATCCGTTAGTTGTTTGACATTTTTAAGTTGCGCTTTTATCATCAGTAACAGATCACAAATCGGAGCAGCACGCTATGAAAGAAATCACCGGACACACCGGCCTGACGGCTTTGATCGGCACACCGGTATCACACAGTATCTCACCGCAAATGCATAACGAAGCATTCCGGCAGCTGGGGCTGGATTACGTTTACCTGGCCTTTGACATCGCGCCGGAAGATCTGTCTGCCGCTGTGGACGGATTAAAGAAAATCGGTATTCGCGGTTTTAATGTAACGATGCCGCATAAAACGGCAGTTGCCGCGCTTGCAGATGAGCTGACACCTGCCGCAAAGATTGCCGGCGCATGCAATACCGTCATTAATGAAGACGGACATCTGATCGGTCATACAACGGATGGCATCGGCTTTATGGATGCAGCCAGAGATGCCGGCTTTGATCTTTGCGGAATGACTGTAACGATGCTTGGCTGCGGCGGAGCTGCGACTGCGATCTGCGCACAGGCTGCGCTTGACGGAGTACCTAAGATCCATATTATGAACCGCCCGGGCGGTCCGTCTTTTGGCAGGGCACAGGCTTTTGCCAAAAAAGTATCTGATCTGTCAGACTGCAGCGTAGATGTTTTGCCGCTTGACGATCCTGACGCTTTGCGCAGCGCGATCGCGGATTCTGACATTCTGATCAATGCGACAAATGTCGGCATGGCACCTGATACAGACGGCTGTCTGATCCCGGACGCATCTTATCTGCGGCCGGATCTGATCGTCTCTGACATTATTTACAATCCACGTAAGACCCGGCTTTTACAGATGGCTGAAGATGCCGGCTGCGCTGCTTTTAACGGGATGTATATGCTGCTCTTTCAGGGCGCAGCATCCTTCAAATGCTGGACCGGACAGGATATGCCGGTTGAGATCATACGCGAAAAATATTTTCAGTAGTTTCCTATCGTATTATTGAAAAAGGGGAAAGAAAAATGAGTTTTACTTACATCGACCAATTACCGACACCCGCTGAGATTAAGCAGGAGTTTCCGTTATCGGAAAAAGCCCGCGCCACAAAAGAGGCGCGGGACAAAGAGATTTCCGCTGTCATCCGCGGCGAGTCCGATAAATTTCTTGTGATCATCGGACCGTGCTCTGCTGACAACGAGACTTCCGTTATGGATTATATCAAGCGACTTGTTCCGATCCAGGCCGAGACAAAAGACCGCCTGATCATCATCCCGCGTATTTATACGAACAAACCGCGTACCACCGGCGAGGGCTATAAAGGAATCGCAACGCAGCCGGATCCGGAAGCGCGGCCTGATATGCTTGCAGGCCTGATCGCAGTGCGCAAGCTGCACCTGCGTTCCCTCGAAGAGACCGGGCTGTCTGCGGCAGACGAGATGCTTTATCCGGAAAACTGGGATTATCTTGATGATCTGATCTCCTATGTCGCGATCGGTGCGCGTTCCGTCGAGGATCAGCAGCATCGTCTGACTGTCAGCGGTTTTGATGTTGCCAGCGGCATGAAAAACCCGACCAGCGGCGACTTTTCCGTTATGCTCAATTCCGTCTATGCCGCACAGCATCCACATCATTTTGTACACAGAGGCTGGGAAGTCGATACGAACGGCAATCCGCTGACACATGTTGTCCTGCGTGGTGCCGTCAATAAGCGTGGCGAAAGCACGCCGAATTATCACTACGAAGATCTGAAGCGCCTGATCGATATGTATGAAAAAATGGATCTTGTCAACCATGCATGCATCATCGACTGTAATCACTCAAACTCCGCGAAGAAATACCGTGAGCAAATCCGCATTTCAAAAGAGATCCTGCACAACCGCATGGAATCTCATTCGATCAAACGTCTTGTCAAAGGTCTCATGATCGAAAGCTACATTGAGGAAGGCAACCAGAAGATCGGTGAGCACATTTATGGCAAATCCATCACCGATCCGTGCCTCGGCTGGGAAGACACCAGAGACCTGCTCTACTACATCGCAGAACATGTATAGGGGTCAGGCACCTTCGCGCTTTAAAGTGTTAAGGGGTCAGGCACCTTCGCACATTAACGTGCGAAGGTGCCTGACCCCTATCTGTTATCTACAGCATCGGGATGCATATCGTGCTCCGTCAGACGCTTCTTTGCGACCTGCTCCCACTCTGTACCCGGCTTTCCGTAATTGCAGTACGGATCAATGGAGATTCCGCCGCGCGGCATAAACCGCCCCCAGACTTCGATATATCTGGGCGACATCAGCGCAATCAGATCATCCATGATCCGGTTGACACAGTCTTCATGAAAATCACCATGATTGCGATAGCTGAACAGATAGAGCTTTAATGACTTGCTCTCCACCATCCGCCGGTCGGGCACATAGGCGATCACGATGTTTGCAAAATCAGGCTGTCCGGTGATCGGACAAAGGCTCGTAAATTCCGGACAGTTGAATTTGACAAAATAGTCTCTGTCCGGATATCTGTTTTCAAAACTCTCCAGGAGTCCCGGATTGTAGTCCGATTCATACGTTGTCCCCTGACTTCCCAGATGTGTCATATTTTCTCTTTCTCTCATTTGTTTCCTCCATCTATAATGCCGGATCCTTTACCCCGTTTGCGGCAAATGCTTTTGCCCGGTCGATGCATGTCGCACAGTGTCCGCATGGTTTTTCCCCGCCTTCGTAACAGCTCCAGGTCATCTGATACGGCACATGCAGCTTTAATCCGATCTTTACGACTTCAGCCTTTGTCATGCCTACAAAAGGTGCTTCCAGCCTTGCCTGCCCGCCGCTGCCTTCCACGATCGCAGCATTCATCGCATCATAGAATTCCTGTGAGCAATCCGGATAAGCCTGTCCGGCTGCGTCATCCCGATGTGCACCGTAGTTGACAATCTCACACCCCTTTGACAGTGCAACGCTGGCTGCCACTGACAAAAACAGACCGTTGCGAAACGGCACATAGGTTGTGACCGGTTTCCCTTCCTGCCCGTCAAGCTGGGTCGCATAATCTTCCTGCGGAATTTCCTGATCCGAATGTGATAAAAGCGAGCAGTTACTGTATTGGAAGATCGGCGTCAGATCAAGATACAGATGCTCGACGCCGTAATACTCTGCCAGGCGTTCAGACGCCAGCAGCTCTTTTTCATGCTTCTGTCCATAAGAAATGGAAAGCGCTACGACATTCTCTGCGCCATGTTCTTTACACAGCATCGCAAGTGATGTCGCAGAATCCACTCCTCCGGAGAGCAATACCAATGCCTTCATTTTATGCCTCCGTCTATCTGTGATTTCCATACAAACGCAGCTGCAGACCCGGATCAGTCCGGAACCGTCCGCGCAGCGTGCTGGTCTCCGTTTTCGCATTGGGCTTTTTGATGCCGCGGGCCGCCATGCAGCCATGATATCCTTCCAGCACGACCGCCACATCTTCAGAGCCGGTGATCTCTGTGACGATCTCTGCTATATCCTGACCGATGCGCTCCTGCAGCTGCAGCCTTCTTGAAACCATGTCCGCGATTCGCGCAAGCTTACTCAAACCGATGACCTTTCCCTTCGGGAGATAAGCGATCGTTGCTTTCATATCATACATCAGGATCATGTGATGTTCGCAAAAGCTGAAGATGTCAATGTCTTTGACGATGACCATATCATCATGCTTTTCAAAATCATCCATATCCTCCTCAAATGTTGTATTAAACATTTCCGCGATCTCATGGTTCGTATACTGGATTCCCGCAAAGATCTCCACGCACATCCGCGCAACGCGCTCCGGCGTCGCTTTCAGTCCCTCACGCTCCGGATCTTCTCCAAGCGCTTCCAGTATCCCTTTTATATGTGTTTTTATTGCTTCCTGATCAATTGCCATTGCTTTTTATGTCCTTTCTTTATACGCCCCGCCGATCGGGATCCCAGATGATCTTATGCAGCTGCAGCCCAAGATTCACCTGATCAAGGCGGTTTGTCTTGATAAACTCTACGATCTCCTCCGGATCGATCGCGCCGTGCACAGGAGACAAAAATATGTGACATCTCCCCTGCAGTTTTTCTCTTGCAATTACTTCCCCTGCACGCGCAAGGTCTTTTACACTTCCAACGACAAATTTTACACTGTCGCTTTTTTTAAGCAATCGGAAGTTGTCCACACACATCGTATCTTCCATCCCGCTTCCCGGAAGTTTATAATCCATCGTAAAGGAAATGCACTCTGAAATATCACAAAACGGCGTCAGACTGACCGTACCATTCGTCTCAATTTCTATCCAATGCGTCCCCTTATCCGCCAATGCCCGCAAAAGCTGCGGCATTTCCTTTTGCAATAACGGCTCCCCGCCGGTAATGGTAATGTTCCTGATCTGCGCTTTTTCGATCACCTCTGATATTTCGTCCACCGTCATTTCATGCCCCGCATAGTCCGGTGCATTTGCCCAGGCGGTATCACAGTAGGAACAACGGATGTTACAGCCGGCAAACCGCACAAACAATGCGCGCTGTCCTGCAAGCGGACCTTCTCCGTTAATGCTCTCAAAGATCTCTGCGACTCTCATAACATCCTCCGGTAAACTGCACGGTTGTGCGGCGATTCATTGACAGCAGTTTCCAAAACCTGATAGCCGCGTGCCTCAAGCAGTTCATAAATATGCTCTGCGAGATGCTCTGCAGTCGGGCGAAATGGCACTTTTATCAGTGCAAATCCCTGCTTTTTCAGTGCTGCCAGCGTCTCTTCCCACAGCGTACCATCCTCATAGATAAGGGTATGATCAAACCGGTCCGCGATCTCTTTCAGATCTTTTTTCAGCAGCGCAAAATCAGAAACCATGCCCCTCAATGGCCCCTCTTCGATCAGCTGCTCTGCCGTTACTTCAGCCTCGATCACCCAACGATGTCCATGGATATTTTTACATTTACCATCATGACCGGCCAGAAAATGCGCCGCATCAAAATGCGCTTCCGATCGAATACTGTACATATTTCTCCTTTCGCTTTCGCACTTTACTTCGCGAAGGTGCCTGGCACCTCAATAAAAAAAGCCCTGGTTGTCCCAGGGCATAGATTCTCCGTAATCTTTGAATCCGGTCCTGGTTTTTTTTAAGGACAGGATGGCACCAACGAACTGTCCATGAGGTATTATAGTTGTTTTATGCTTCTGTGTCCAGATGATCAAGTACAAAGGACATCTCGCTGCCGGCTACGGGCGCTTCTCCGATCAGAGATTCGCTGCCGTCAGGCTGTACTTCCTTGACCATAGCCACTTCTTCCTCTGCCTGCTTTTCGAAGATGAAATAACGGACGACTTCGGTGTTCGGATCATACACAAAGCAAAGATGGTAACAGCCTGTCATTCCTTTTGGCAGTGGAACAACGACCGATGCGATCCGGCAGTCATCTCTGATGTCTAAGACCATGACATCAAACTGATCCTCTTTGTACGGGCAGGTGATCTTATCGCCATAAGGCTGCTTGTAATATCCATAGATCAGGCTTTCCCGCATTTCGTCAAGCTGCTGCATAAAAGTCGCGCTGTCCGAAAAGGCTGCCTTAACGAGTGCAGTATGCTCGACATTCTTTCTGGCAAATGCCTCAAACTCACCGCGTGTCATCTTTACCTCTCTGACACCGTCCGTCTGATTGTTCACCTTTTCGCTCATGCGGCCGACCGCATCCAGAAACTGTGGATGCAGTGTGAGTTTATCTGTTCTCGGGTTTACGATCACACCGCGGATGTTCAGCTTTTTATCTCCTGCAATCCGTGTCACCTGCTCAAAATTCGTATTGATGATCACCGGATAATCCTGCGGGTTTGTGATATGCTTTTTGGATGTATAGACCGCCACATAAAGCTCTCCCTGCTGGTTCTGCTCAAGCACCGGATACAGCGGCGGCATTTTCTCCTTCGGAATCTTAATGCGATTTTTGATCATACCCTTGATCTCATCGCTTAAGTCAGAAGGAAACTTTGCCGGAAGTAAAAGTCTCGCCGTGCGGATCGACGCCATCAGAGACACCACATGATCCTTGTTGCCCGGATCCTTTTTAAAAACAGTGATCTCTTCTTCCAACTTTTTATTGTCAATTTCAAGCATTTCCATGCTGTTTGCATTTTTCTTCATATCATACCCATCCGGATTTATGAAAGCTTAATGTTTTTAAGCAGGTCACCAAGTGAAGTACCGATTTCTTCAGATTTCGGCAGTTCAACCTCAACCTCTTCCTCGCGTTCTTTCTCTTCTTCTAAGGCTTTGATGCTCAGGCTGATCTTGCCGTCTTTCTTTCCGATTACCTTTACAGTTACTTCCTGTCCCTCAGAAAGAACGACTGACGGATGTTTGATCCGCTCACGGGAGATCTGGGAAATATGTACAAGACCGGATACACCCTCACCGAGTCCGACAAATGCGCCGTAATCCTTGATGGTCTCAACAGTACCTGTCAGAACTGAACCCGTCTCGATTGCTGCGATACGGCCCGCTTTTTCGGCATCTCTTTCTTCTTTCAGGATCTCACGGGCAGACAGGACAAGCTTATTGTCTTCCGGCTCTGCCGTAATAACACGGACACGAATCGTCTTGCCAAGCCACTCATTCAGATCATCAACATGCTTTAAGGACAATCTGGAGCCCGGAATAAATGCACGGATGCCTTCCACCATGGCGATCACGCCTTTGTTCACGACGCCGCTGATCTCGACTTCAAGGATCTCCTTGTTCTCCATGTACTCTTTTACCTTCTCCCAGGCATAGAGCTCATCCGTATCCTTTTCGCCGTCGCCCATGTACTGATAGGACGCTTCCAGTTCTTTTTCAAAATCTTTCATACTTTCCATTGTTTCTCTCCTTTGGTTTTTTCTATGTGATTCATCAATGAATATTCATTTCTTTATTTCAATTCGTCTGCATCAGGCTTCGGAATGATCGAAAATAGGTAAACAGCGCTTTTCCCTGTATCTTATCATAGGAAACATAGGAATACTGCTCTGCATCCTTTTTCGTATCCGCCAGACCTGCCATCAGCGCTTTCTCTGCCCAGAATCTGCCGTCCTCCGAATAATTTCTGTTATCACCCATCACAAAAACCGCATCCTCCGGCACATGAAATACATAGCCGTCGTTGTTTAAAAGCCATTCTTCTTTCAAATATGGCTCTTGAAACGGTGTTTCAGAACCATTGATGTAAATATTCCCATCTGTGATCTCGATGGTATCACCCGCTTCTCCGATCACACGCTTGATATAGGTTTCGGATTCATTCACAGGATATTTGAAAAGAATGATGTCGCCGCGCTTTGGCTCACTCTTCAGATATGCCAGCCGCAATCCGATCAGCCGGTCTCCGGTCATGATGGTGTTTTCCATCGACCCGGACGGCACCCTCGCGTTAATGATCACAACCTGTGTCAATACCAAAACGATCAGGATCGCGATCACAAAAGTCCGGATCCAGCTAAAGACTTCTTTCCTGGTCTTATGCTGCTTTAATGCGGCTTCGACATCCTCTTTATCGAAATTCACAATATCTGTTTCTGTCTCATCGAGTCTGTTCGTTCTCCGACTCATTTGTCCCTCCTTAGCGCACGTCAGAAATATTTTTATTCTGATCCGTACCCACCGCTCTGGCCGCCACTCTGGTATTTGGCGGTACGGAACGGGTTACAAATGCATTGCCTCCGATCATGGATCCGGTTCCGATGACGGTATCGCCGCCAAGGATCGATGCGCCGGAGTAAATCGTTACGTTATCTTCAATCGTCGGGTGACGTTTAACGCCTTTGAGCGCCTGTCCTCCGCTTGTGGAAAGACCGCCCAGTGTCACGCCCTGGTATACTTTCACATGCTCACCAATAATGGTCGTCTCACCGATTACGATGCCGGTTCCGTGATCGATAAAGAAGTATTTACCGATCGTCGCGCCCGGATGGATGTCGATGCCTGTTTTGCTGTGCGCGTATTCGGTCATCATACGCGGAATCACCGGAACATTCAGAAGAAACAGTTCATGCGCCATCCGATATACCGTAATCGCCTGCAGTCCCGGATAAGAATAGATGATCTCGTCCTTGCTGTAAGCAGCCGGGTCGCCGTCATACGCTGCTTCAACATCCGTATACAGGATATCGCGAATCGCCGGGAGACGTGACAAAAATGACATACACTGTGTATTTGCCGTTTCCTTGATCAGCTCTTCATCCTGCCCGTCACAGTTACAGCTTCTGTATGCCTTTACAATCTGTTTGTTTAAGTTATAGCTGATGTCTTCCAGCAGATCACCGACATAATATGTGATCATATCACTTTTCAAACGTTTCTGTTCAAAAAAGCCTGGAAAAACGAGCTTCCGAAGATCCTCTATAATGTTCTTAATCACTTCCCTGCTGGGCTGTGTCATGCAGTCGATCTTTGAAGTCACACGATGTGTATCATAGTTTTCCACCAGGGCATCTACGATTCCTTTTAATTGTTCTGGTTTTCTATTATCCATAATTCCTTACTCCGACTTAAAATGAGATCTCCAGTTCAACAGGGCAATGATCCGATCCCATGATCTCTGTCAGGATCTTTGCATCCTGCATATTTTCCTTTGCCCTCTCGGAAACCAGGAAGTAGTCGATACGCCACCCTGCATTCCGGGAACGGGCCTGGAACCGATAGGACCACCAGGAATAGATCTCTGTCTGGTCCGGATAGAAATAGCGGAAAGAATCAACCATGCCTGCTTCCAGCAGCTCAGAAAATTTCCCGCGCTCTTCATCGGTAAACCCTGCATTGCGACGGTTTGATGCAGGATTCTTTAAGTCAATCTCCTGATGTGCCACGTTCATATCCCCGCATACCACAACAGGCTTTTTCTCATCAAGCTTCATCAAATACGCACGAAACAAATCTTCCCATGTCATACGGTAGTCAAGACGCTTAAGTTCATTCTGTGAATTCGGTGTATAGACCGTGACAAAGTAGAAATCTTCAAATTCCAGCGTGATCACACGCCCTTCCTGATCATGTTCTTCTATTCCAAGTCCATAGTGAACGGAAACCGGTTCCTGCTTTGTGAAGACAGCTGTACCGGAATACCCCTTCTTCACGGCATAGTTCCAGTACTGATGATACCCGGGAAGATCGAGGTCGATCTGTCCTTCCTGCAGCTTTGTCTCCTGGACACAAAAAATATCCGCATCTACCTCATGAAAGAAGTCAAGAAACCCTTTTCCCACACAGGCTCTGAGTCCATTTACATTCCATGATATCAATCGCATCTCTTTGTCTCCTTTAAATCACATACGTAGTAAAGTATAACACAGTATGCGAAAGAATGCATCGCTCTTTTCAAATAAAAAAGCCGGAACTTTGCTTTCTATGCAAAATTCCGGCTTGTGCTTGTGTATGAATCGGAAACTGTTATTTCGCGTAATCAACCACGCGGCTCTCACGGATCACATTAACCTTGATCTGACCCGGATACTCAAGCTCGCTCTCGATCTGTTTCGAAATGTCACGCGCCAGCAATACCATATCGGTATCGCTGATCTGCTCCGGAACGACCATTACGCGGATTTCCCTGCCTGCCTGAACGGCAAAAGATTTCTCGACTCCCTTAAAGCCATTGGTAATATCTTCAAGCTGCTTCAACCGATTGGAATACGTCTCGATCGTCTCGCGTCTTGCGCCAGGTCTTGCCGCGGAGATCGCATCCGCCGCCTGTACCAGACATGCGATCATCGACTCCGGTTCTGTATCCCCGTGGTGGGATGCGACCGAATTGATCACGATCTGTGACTCTTTGTACTTCTTACAAAGCTCAACACCAAGCTGGATATGAGAACCTTCCATGTCATGGTCAACGGATTTACCGATATCATGAAGCAAGCCTGCACGTTTCGCGATCCGGGTGTCCTCTCCCAGTTCGCTTGCCAGAAGGCCTGCAATCTGTGCAACTTCAATGGAATGCTTTAATGCATTCTGACCATAGCTGGTCCGAAACCGCATTCTGCCAAGTAACCGGATCAGTTCCGGATGAATACCATGAACACCAACTTCAAGCGCTGCAGTCTCACCTTCTTCACGGATGATGGATTCCACTTCTTTCTGTGCTTTCTCCACCATCTCTTCAATACGGGCCGGATGGATACGTCCATCAATGATCAGCTTCTCAAGTGCGATCCTTGCTACTTCGCGCCTTACCGGATCAAATCCTGAGAGAATAACTGCTTCCGGTGTATCATCAACGATCAGATCTACGCCTGTCATCGTCTCAAGTGTACGGATATTTCTTCCTTCACGTCCAATGATACGTCCCTTCATGTCATCATTCGGGAGCTCGACAACTGAGATCGTAGCTTCCGCAACATGATCAGCAGCACATTTCTGGATTGCATTCACAATGTACTCTTTCGCTTTCTTATCCGCTTCCTCTTTGGCTCTGATCTCAGATTCGCGGATCATCTTAGCGGTATCAATCTTAATGTCTTCTTCGACACTCTTCAGAAGATATTCTTTTGCCTGTTCGGAGGTCAACCCGGAAATACGTTCCAGTTCCTGTAAACGCTGCTCATTCAGCTTGTCCACTTCCTCCTGCTGACGCTTGATCTTCTCTTCTCTCGCTGAGAATTCCTTTTCCCGACGCTCGATATTGTCGAGTTTCTTGTCAACATTGGCTTCCTTCTGCTCGATCCTTCGCTCGCTTCTCTGAACCTCTGCCCGTCGATCTTTGATCTCCCGGTCAAGTTCATTCTTCGCTTTGATGGACTCTTCCTTGACTTCCAACATTGCCTCGCGCTTTTTAGCTTCTGCCGCCTTTACAGCATCATCTATTATCGTTCTGGCTCTGTCTTCTGCGCTTCCGACTTTTTCCCTTGCCTGCTTCTCAAAGTTTGCTTTTGAGATGCGGTTGCCCAGGAAAAAACATACTATGGCTGCAATTACCACAGGTATGATAATTTGTAACAACACAGGAGCACCTCCTTATTTAATTTTAAATGTACGGTAATATAACGAATTTATATAGAATTCATTCAGTCATATCTGCAACATTTAAATAATATACTTTTTTCGTTTGACTGTCAAGAAATATCGCCCCCGTCAAATGGGTCCGCATCTGTATCAAACGACCGCATCACCCGACGGATTTCTTCTGCACGAAATCCTTTGCGCATCAGGGACTGGTATATTTTACTGACCTCTTTTCGGTCCATACCGTTCGGATCGTAATGCTTCTTTTCAAGCAGCCGGCAGATCAACGCATCTGTGTCTCCTTCATACGCCTCCTCCATGGCCTCATCGATCACATCACGCTTTACGCCTTTTTGCATCAGTGCCTGCTGCATCTGATACCTGCTCTTTGTATGCTCATGCGAACGGATATACGCACATGCATAGCGCAGATCATCGATGTAATGATACTCTTTTACATATGCGATCGCTTCATCGATCACATCTTTTGGATGACCATCACTTTTCAGCTTATCCCGAAGCTGATATTCTGTTCGTTCCATACGTTCAAGGAGATATAAAACACGCTTCTTCGCTCTGGGCAAAAGAATATCCTGGCAGATCATCTGCCAGGTATCCTCTGTGATCACAGCATGTTCCCTGATGCCCGCCTGTGAAACTTCCTTCGGATAAAGCATACAGGATTCTCCTGTGTCAAATATGATATTCTTTTTCCCGTTCTTACAGGAATCAATACGGATCACTTCCATCGTATTTCAATCCGTCCGATCTTAAAAATCCATGTCTTCTTCCGGTACCGCATTGGCTTCAGCCTCTGCCTCTCCGTCCATGTTGTAATACGCGCGGACCTTTCCATAGATCTCATCAAAAACATCCGGGTTCTCCCGCAGATAGCTCTTTGCATTCTCGCGGCCCTGACCGATCCGGTCACCGTTATAGGAATACCATGCACCTGATTTATTGACCACGTCACACTTGGCCGCCAGATCGAGCACATCACCCTCCCTGGAGATACCCTGTCCGAACATAATGTCAAATTCTGCCTCACGGAACGGCGGCGCGATCTTATTCTTCACGATCTTAACGCGTGTACGGTTTCCGACGACTTCACCGTTCTGCTTGATCGCTTCGATCCTGCGGACATCCATACGGACAGATGAATAGAACTTCAGTGCACGTCCGCCTGTAGTGGTCTCCGGATTTCCAAACATGATGCCGACCTTTTCACGCAGCTGGTTGATAAAGATCACAATACAATTAGACTTACTGATGACAGAGGTGAGCTTACGCAGTGCCTGTGACATCAGACGCGCCTGCAGACCGACATGCGAATCACCCATCTCACCGTCAATCTCTGCTTTCGGTACCAACGCCGCAACAGAGTCTACGATCACGATATCAACTGCACCGGAGCGAACCATCGTCTCTGTTATCTCAAGCGCCTGCTCGCCGCTGTCCGGCTGTGAAATATAAAGATTATCAATATCTACACCAATATTCGCCGCATAGACCGGATCGAGCGCATGCTCTGCATCGATGAATCCCGCGATACCGCCCGCTTTCTGTACTTCTGCTACCATATGCAGAGCGACGGTCGTCTTACCGCTCGACTCAGGTCCGTAGATCTCAACCACACGTCCTCTCGGAACACCGCCCTGACCCAGTGCAAGATCCAGGCTGATGGATCCTGTCGGTACTGTCTCCACATGCATATGAAGATCCGGATCACCAAGCTTCATTACAGATCCTTTGCCGTACTGTTTCTCAATCTGAGAGATCGCCGCATCAAGTGCTTTTAATTTATCTTCGTTATTAGCCATATCATTCTCCTGTTCCGAACATCTGTTCGTTTTTTGCTTTCTTCATGATAGTATACTTTCCCGCAAAAGTCAACTGCATTTTCAAAGATTTTTCTCAGTATAGCACAACTTTCGGGGCTGTAAATGCCATCTGAAAAAATGACGGAAAACCGCGTAAAAAAAAGGGTCTTCCTTACTCAAAGCGAGTGCGGAAGACCCTAACCTGTCAGTTTCTGCCAAACTCCGAAAGGACCAGTCCGTCGTTTCTCTCGAGCGTCATTCCGACACTCCACTCATTAACGAACAGGAGCAATGGCTGTCCTTTCAGGTTCTGTACTTTTTTCATATCGGATGTTCCGGTCAGATGATCGAGATCACCCTCCATCTCTTCGATCCACCGGATATACTCATACGGCAGATTCTCAAGCCGGATGTCAACATTATATTCGCTCTCAAGGCGGAACTTCAATACATCAAACTGCAGCACACCGACCACGCCAACGATGATCTCCTCCATGCCGGCATTAATGTCCTGGAAAATCTGGATCGCTCCTTCCTGTGCAATCTGTGTGATTCCTTTTACGAATTGCTTCCGCTTCATGGAATCGATCAGACGCACCTTTGCAAAATGCTCCGGAGCGAAGGTCGGGATTCCCTCAAACGCAAAGTGTTCCTTCGCGGTCGTCAGCGTATCACCGATCGAAAAGATACCCGGATCAAACACGCCTATGATATCGCCTGCATATGCCTCTTCTAACAGGTGGCGCTCCTGAGCCATCAGCTGCTGGGACTGCGCGAGCTTGATCTGTTTTCCTCCCTGCACATGGAAGACCTCCATGCCAGGCTCATACTTGCCGGAACAGATGCGCATAAACGCGATCCTGTCCCGATGTGCCTTGTTCATGTTCGCCTGAATCTTAAATACAAATGCGGAAAACGTATCGTCAAACGGATTGACCACACCCTGATCAGAAGTTCTCGGAAGCGGTGATGTCGTCATTTTCAGGAAATGTTCGAGGAATGTCTCAACACCGAAATTCGTCAGCGCCGAGCCGAAGAATACCGGGGACAATTCTCCCTTTGACACCAGCTCCTGATCAAACTCTGCACTGGCACCGTCCAGAAGCTCAATCTCTTCTGCAAGAAGCTCCCGCTCATCCGCACCGATGATACCGTCAAGTTCCGGTGCGTCCAGCGGATACTCTTCTTCTTTTCCTTCTTTCGTTCCCTTCTGTGTATCGGAAAACAGCTTTACGTTTCCTGTCCCCCGGTCATAAACACCACGGAATTCCTTTCCGGATCCGATCGGCCAGTTGATCGGGCAGGTCGCGATCCCAAGCTCTTTTTCGATCTCATCCATCAGATCAAACGTATCTTTTGCGTCGCGGTCCATCTTGTTGATAAACGTAAAGATCGGGATATGCCGCATCACACAAACCTTAAAAAGTTTTCTTGTCTGTGCCTCAACTCCCTTGGAACCGTCGATCACCATCACGGCCGAATCCGCCGCCATCAGTGTTCTGTAAGTGTCCTCGGAAAAGTCCTGATGACCCGGCGTGTCCAGAATGTTGATGCATTTCCCCTCATATTCAAACTGCAGCACAGATGACGTGACAGAGATACCTCTCTGTTTCTCAATCTCCATCCAGTCAGATACTGCATGTTTTGCCGTTGCTTTTCCCTTAACGGATCCTGCCTGATTGATCGCGCCTCCATACAGCAAAAACTTCTCTGTCAGTGTCGTTTTTCCTGCATCCGGATGCGAGATGATCGCAAAGGTACGGCGCCTTTCGATTTCATTTCTATAGTCTGCCACAAATAATTCTCCTTTTTAAAACAACGGTGTTCCGGAAATCTCCGGTTTAATCGCCAGCCATGATAACACAGTCTGCCCGATGTCTGCAAATGTATCCCGCGTGCCGAAATTTGTCCCGTCTTCTACCGGCAGGCTTGCCCCTGCGATCAGAAGCGGTATGTATTCTCTGGAATGGTCCGTCGACGGCGTTCCCGGATCACAGCCGTGGTCTGCCGTGATCAGCAGAAGATCCTCCGGGCCAAGCTTTTTCAGAATGCGTGGGAGCTGCGCATCAAAATAGGTCAGTGCCGCAGCATACCCGTCCACATCATTCCGGTGTCCGTAAAGCATATCAAAATCGACGAGGTTGACAAAGCAGATGCCGTCAAAATCCCGGTCCATCCACTCGATCGCACGCTCGATCCCGTCGGCATTGTCCTTTGTCCTGACAAACTCCGTAATGCCCTTTCCGGCGAAAATATCATTGATCTTTCCGACTGCCAGAACATCTTTTCCGACAGCTTTGATCTGGTCAAGCATCGTTACGGCCGGTGGCTGCAGAGAATAGTCGTGACGATTGGACGTCCGGGTGAAGTTGCCCGGTGTTCCGATGAACGGCCGCGCGATCACACGGCCGACCCCAAGCTCGCCCTGAAGCATTTCGCGCGCGATCTCACAATAGCGGTAGAGCTCCGGCACCGGAACGATCTCCTCATGTGCCGCGATCTGGAACACGGAATCCGCAGATGTATAGACGATCAGCGCGCCGGTCTCTAAATGCTCTTTCCCGTAATCTTCTATGACCTGCGTCCCGGAATACGGCTTGTTGCACAAAAGCTTTCTGCCGACGGCCGCAGAATACCGCTCCATAAATTCTTCCGGAAATCCATCCGGGAATGTCGGCATCGGTTTTTCCGAAATAAGTCCCGCGATCTCCCAGTGCCCGGTCGTGGTATCTTTTCCGTCCGAACGTTCCGCAAGGCGTGCAAAAGCATGCTTGATTGAACTTCCATCTGCTGCTGTCAACAGACCTTTTCCGGCACGATCCATATTCGGTTCCGGCGCTACACCATCGATTTTAAAAAGTCCGAGCGAAGCCATATTCGGCACATGAAGCTTCTCACTTTTTCTGCAGGTCCCCAGCGTATTGCTACCTGCATCACCAAACCGGTCTGCGTCCGGCATTTCACCGATTCCAAAACTATCCAACACGATCAGGAATACTCGTTTCATGATACTATCCTCTACCTTGTATTTACACGCAGAAAAAGCAGCCAAAGGGCTGCTTTTTTCTTAGTTGTATTTGCGTTTTCTGGCCGCTTCAGATTTTTTCTTACGTCTTACGCTCGGCTTTTCATAGTGTTCTCTTTTGCGAATCTCCTGCTGAATGCCTGCTTTTGCGCAATTTCTCTTAAATCTGCGAAGCGCGCTGTCTAAGCTTTCGTTTTCTTTTACGATTACATTTGACATGAAAAAGACCTAACCTCCCTCCAGTTGCGTATTGTGCGTATTCAACTGTCCTGGTCTATTTGCACTTGCTCATTATATATCAAAAAGTATTCTGCCGTCAAGGATTTTGTTTACAGGAATATTATCCACAAAAACGCGTCCGAAAACGGCATTTATGCACCAACCTGTCCGGAAAGAACTTCCTTTACCGCACCGATCGCATCTGCGATTCCTGCCGGGTTCTTGCCGCCGGCCTGGGCCATATTGGGACGTCCGCCGCCGCCACCGCCGACTTTTCCTGCAATGGCTTTGATCAGGTTCCCTGCATGTGCGCCGGCTTTGACTGCGCCATCGGTAGCCATTGCTACCAGACTGACCTTGCCGTCTTTTGCGGATGCCAGTACGACAACGCCTTCCCCAAGCTTTTCTTTTAGCTGATCACCCAGCTCACGCAGGCCGTTCATATCAACATCCGCCACCTCTGTTGCGATCAGCTTCACGCCACCGACCTCTTCGACCTGATCTGTGACATCACCGAGTGCTGCGCGTGCTTCTTTGCTCTTTAATGCTTCCAGCTCCGCATGCAGTGCTTTAACCTCACTCTGCAGGTGCGCGATTCGATCCGCCACACCGCCCGGCGTTGTCTTAAGCAAGCCTGCCGCTTCTTTCAGCTGGCGCTCTGTCTCGTCATAATATGCAAACAGCGCATCAGAAGTCAGCGCTTCGATTCGTCTTACACCGGCAGATACACCGCCTTCGGAAATAATCTTAAATCCGGCGATCTTTGCCGTATTGTCTACGTGTGTACCACCGCATAATTCGGTCGAGAAGTCGCCCATCCGTACCACGCGGACGCTTTCACCGTACTTCTCGCCAAACAGTGCCATTGCACCGCTCTTTTTCGCTTCCTCAAGTCCCATAACATCTGTTACAACCGGCAGGGAAGCTGCGATCTGTGCGTTGACAAGCTCTTCTACCTGACGGATCTCTTCATCTGTCATTGCAGAGAAATGGGAGAAGTCAAAACGGAGACGGTCTTCATTGACATCTGAACCAGCCTGATGTACATGATCGCCCAGTACCATCTGGAGCGCCTTCTGCAGAAGATGGGTCGCGCTATGATTTTTCGCTGTACGCGCACGCTTGGTGGCATCCACATCAAGGGTAACCTGTTCGCCGTTTTTGATCACGCCTGTCTTAACATATCCGACATGACCGGTCTTTTCGCCCGGCAGTGTTACGGTATCTGTTACAACAAACACACCTGCGGCGCCCTTGATGATACCGGTATCCGCATTCTGTCCGCCCTTGGTTGCATAAAACGGCGTCTGTTCTGTCAGGATGGTTCCCTTTTCACCTTCCCTTAACTCTTCCACAAGCTCATCAACCGGCGAAGATGCGTCTTCTTCTGTCTGCGCTTCCACAGCTTCCGCCGGGCGGCTCATTGCTGTGATCACGGAATCAAATGTCAGCGTTGTATAGCCGACAAACTCTGTCTTTACAGACGGATCCAACTCACCAAGAACGGTCGCATCCGCGCCCATGTAGTTGGTTTCTTTACGGGCGTTTCTTGCCATCTCACGCTGGCGTTCCATCGCCTTTTTGAAGCCTTCCATATCGATACGAAGACCTGATTCCTGCAGGATCTCTTCTGTCAGGTCAACCGGGAATCCATAGGTATCATAAAGCTTAAAGACCTCTGCTCCGGCAAGCACCTTTTCATGCATTTTTTTCATCCGGTCACGGATACCGCCAAGCAGGGACAGTCCCTGATCGATCGTGCGGTTAAAGTTCTCTTCTTCCTGTGTGAGCACGCGTGTGATCAGCTCCTGACGCTCGCGCAGTTCAGGATAACCGTCTTCACATTCTGAAATAACCGTCAGCGCCAGCTCTGCAAGGAAGGTTCCTTTGATGCCAAGCAGTCTTCCGTGACGTGCTGCACGGCGGATCAGGCGGCGCAGGACATAGCCGCGCCCTTCATTTGACGGGCTGATGCCGTCACCGATCATAAATACTGCCGAACGGATGTGATCTGTGATCAGACGGATCGAAATATCTTTTAATGCATCCTTGTAATAACTCTGTCCGGAAAGCTCACACACTTTATCGCGGATTGCTTTCATCGTATCAATATCAAAAACAGAATCCACGTCCTGTACTACAACAGCAAGACGTTCCAATCCCATTCCGGTGTCAATGTTTTTGTTCTCCAGCTCTGTATAATTGCCATGACCGTCGCCTTCAAACTGCGTGAACACGTCATTCCAGACTTCCATATAACGGTCACAGTCACAGCCAACTTTACAGTCCGGTTTGCCGCAGCCATATTTTTCACCACGGTCATAATAGATCTCGGAACACGGACCGCACGGACCTGCACCGTGCTCCCAGAAGTTGTCGCATTCCCCGTTCTCATCGCGGTAGAATCTTGTGATCTTTTCTGCTGGCACACCGATGACTTTTGTCCAGATTTCAAATGCCTCTTCATCCTCTCCGTAAATAGACGGATACAGGCGTTCTTCGTCCAGGCCGATGACCTTAGTCAAAAATTCCCAGGACCATTCCAGGGCTTCTTTTTTAAAATAATCGCCAAACGAAAAATTACCCAGCATCTCAAAAAAAGTAAGATGTCTGGCTGTTCTTCCAACGTTTTCAATGTCGCCGGTACGGATGCATTTCTGGCAGGTCGCCATACGACGCCGCGGAGGCTCCTCCTGTCCTGTAAAATATGGCTTTAACGGTGCCATACCCGCATTGATCAAAAGTAAGCTCTTATCGTTGTGCGGGATCAGCGAATAGCTGCTCTTTACCAGGTGATCTTTTGATTCGAAGAATTCCAGAAACATTCTTCTAAGTTCATTTACTCCGTATGCTTTCACAAGAAACCTCCCCTAATGTTATCTTTTTTGTTCAATCCCGCGGATACTGCGGGCATAAGTCGCAATTCGGTCAACGAATCCGGTGTTTTCCGGATTCAGGCGGATCGATTCCGGCTGCGGAATGCAACCGGCCGCAAATCCGGCCAATATCATCCACCCGACGTATTCTGTCGGAAGGACGATCGCAGAAAGTACAATGGCCCCCAACGGCTGCTGGAATACGGTAGCGATCAGCGCAGTTGTCACCAGCACGACCGCATAGAGTTCACTGACTGACAAAAGCTGTGCAAATCCGTATCCGATGGAAAGGCCTGAAAACAGCATCGGAAACAGCTGTCCGCCGCGCCACCCGGATTCGATACAGACATTCGTCAAAAACAGCTTCAGCACACCGATCAGGATCAGCAAAAACGGTGTGAGTTTCAAATATTCATACTGCATGCTCTGGATCATGTTACCGCCGGAGAACATGCTCATCGGAACGGCAGTGCCGATCAGACCTAAGATCAGGCCGCCGAGGATCGCATTGATGATATCCAGATTCCGATCCACCAGGAATGAGAAGAGATACTTTGTAATCTTATGTCCGATCAGATACAGATATCCGGCACCAAAACCGACCGCGATCAGAAGAATCGCAGCAAAATGCCCTGCAGCCGATACATGGGTCACTTCCAGATGCGGAACAGACAGTCCTCTTCCAAACACAGCATTCAGTACTTCATAAACGACGAGCGCCGAAACACCGGCTGCAACGCCGGCTGCGATCGCCTCCGATTTTTTCCAGGGCAGCACATTTTTCGGGAAATAGATCTTCGATGCCGGAAGCAATAATCCCTGCACCATCTGCCCGAACACATATCCTCTGGAGACGTCAGGATCTTCATCGATCAATCGCAGCATTAACAGCCTCTGCATCGCAAACTGATCCTTTGTCCAGAAGCAGAAGCCCAAAAGCAGACTGACAAGTCCTGCCTCCGGTCCGACTGCACCGCCGAATAAAAGCGGCAGCAAAGAACCAACAATGATCAAAGGCATATTGGCATAGGAAAAACGGCGTCTTCTTCTGACCTCGGACACTGCATCCTGCATGCTCTGCGGATACGGTCCATAGATCCGATGGAACACCCCGACGACCAGACCGCCGATCAGACATACAATGATCGTATAGCAAGGCACATTCAAATGTGCAGGGATTATATGCCAGATCAGCGTAACGCCCACATTTGCAATTTTCAGATACAGCCAGATCACTCCTGCGATGACTGCTCCAACAACGGCCGCAAACTCCATAAAGAGCAGGCCGTTATCCAAATGTTGATTCATATCGAAATGGTATCCTCCAGCAGATCCTCTCCGTCCGCGGCGCTCGTTGCAAGACGGTCACAGCGCTCGTTCTCCGGGTGACCGTCATGGCCTTTCACCCAGATATACGTAACGTCATGTCCCTCCATCGCTTTTAAAAGGCGCGTCCAGAGATCCACGTTTTTGACTGGTTTCTTATCTGCTTTTTTCCATCCTCTGGCAATCCAGCCGGAGATCCAGTGCTGGTTAAAAGCATCTGTCAGATATTTTGAGTCAGAATAAAGCTCTACTTTACAAGGCTTATTCAAAGCCTCCAGTCCTACGATCGCTGCCATCAGCTCCATCCTGTTATTTGTCGTTTTTTGATATCCTGCAGAAAGCTCCCGCTCATGCAGCTGACCGTTTCGGTCTGTGTATTGAAGTACTGTGCCATATCCGCCCGGTCCTTCCGGGTTTCCACGTGCCGCACCGTCTGTATATATCGTAACCCGTGTCATCTTTCCCCTTAGTCTTTCATGGACCGGATGATCGCATTGACATCGCGGTATACATCCGCCGGTTCCACACCGATCGAGAATTTCCCGTTCTCATAAAGGATCTTTCCGTCGACCATCGTCATGACAACATTCTGCTTTCCGCCTGCATAAACCAGATTGGTCACCAGATTGTTTTCAGGCTGCATATTCGGTTGTGTCAGATCGATCCGTATAAGATCCGCCTTTTTGCCGACTGCCAGGCAATCGCAATCCGGAAGCGCCATCGCCTTCGCGCCTCCCGCTGTCGCCATATACAGGATCTTTTCTGCCGGGATGCAGGCCGCATCTTCTTCATGCACTTTTGCAAGTGCCGCCGCCAGATACATCTCACGGAACATATCAAGCGCATTGTTGCTGGCTGCGCCGTCCGTACCGATCGCAACATTGATGCCTCTGTCGACAAAACTCTTTAATGGCGCGATGCCACTGGCAAGCTTTAAGTTTGAAGCAGGACAGGTAACCGCCGTCAAACCACGCTTCTGAAAGATCTCAAAGTCTTTTTCATCAAACCAGATACAGTGAAAACCGCCGCCGCCATACGCATACATATCCAGTTCATCTGTCAGCTGCGTCGGTGTTTTTCCATAGCGCTCAATGCACTCTTCCACTTCCCTGCGGGTCTCCGCATTGTGCATGTAAAGCGGTGTCTTATATTGATGCGCCAGATCGGCAATTTCTTTCATCAGCTCCGGCTTTGTCGTATATTCTGCATGGAAGCCGATCATGAATGAAGTCAGATCACTGGTCTCATTCACCTTATGATAGTTTTCTTCTACAACGGATGCCAGACCGCCGAAGCTGTTGACACCCGATACCTGTACCGCGCGAAAGCCGCATTCCGCTGCCACCTGCGCATAGACAGGCGGAAAGTAACACATATCAAAACCGGTTGTGATACCGCTTGTCAGATACTCCATGATGCCAAGCACTTCAAAAGGCCTGATATTTTCGGTATCAAGCTTATCTTCCATAGGAAAACACAGATTGTAAAGCCACTCCTGAAGCGGCAGATCATCTGCATAGGAACGAAGGAATGTCATGTAGGTATGCGCGTGCGCATTCTTAAATCCCGGCATCAAAAGATCTCCGTTCACATCGATCGTCCGATCCCAGTTCTCTCCTTCTTTTTGCGGTGCATCTGCTCCGTCTCCGATGTATGTGATCCGGTCATTTTCTACCCAAAGTTCTCCTTTGATGATGTCAAATGACTGGTCGCTGTTTGTACATAAAATCTTTGCGTTGGTAAAACGCGTATTCATAAGCTATACTCCAATCACGGCGTCAGGATCCATGCCGCATCTTATACTGTCAACTCCGCGATCTTTCTGATTGACCGGGTAACAAGCCGCGAAAAATCAGCTGCCACTTTATCCGCAGCTTCCTGAACCTCTTTATGGGAAAGCGGTTTATCCGAAATGCCTGCAGCCAGATTCGAAATACAGGAAATACCGCACACCTTCATCCCCATGTGCCGTGCAGCGATCGCTTCGCAACCGGTACTCATACCAACAGCATCCGCGCCGATTGCTTTAAAAGCCCTGATCTCAGCAGGCGTCTCATACTGCGGTCCGGCAGTCTGAATATAAACGCCTTCCCTGACTGCGATCTGCTCTTCCTCTGCCGCTTCATGTATCGCTTTCCTGAGTGATGCCGTATAAATCTCACTCATATCCGGGAATCGTGGGCCAAGCTCCTCGATGTTCGGACCTGCCAGCGGAGACGGAACCAGACATGCGATCTGGTCTTTGATCACCATCAGATCTCCGGCCTGCATACCGTCCATGATGCCCCCTGCCGCATTGGTTAAAAACAATACCTTTGCCCCCAGGCTTCCCATCAGACGGATCGGCAAAACGACATCCGTGATATCATATCCTTCATAATAATGAACACGCCCCTGCATGATCACAACCGGTATTTCGTGCACATACCCAAACACAAAGCGGCCTGCATGTCCCTGAACCGTGGAATGCGGAAAACCCGGCAGCTCAGAATAAGATACGGTCACTTCCACCCGGATACTGTCTGCATAGTTGCCAAGGCCTGACCCCAGAACCAGTGCGATCTGCGGGACAAAATCCGTTTTTTTACGGATCACATCCACACATTTTTGCAGTTTTTCGAAGATTTCCATATTTTTCATATTGAATTTCGCTTTAATTGCTGTTAAACTGAATGTGCAGTTACCATTTGGCAACCTAATTACTTTTATGTGATGTGCCCCATACGGAGTACATCGGAGGAACTTGAATGGATACCTATAACCCCTATCATTTTGCGACAAATTGTATATCCGGCAAGTGGAAGATGACATTACTTCACCACATCCATCATTATGGAAAAATCCGCTTTAACGAGACCAAAAAGACTCTTGGGGTCAGCGAAAAGGTGCTTAGCCAGCAGCTTAAGGAACTTACCAAAGACGGTCTGGTCGAACGGATTCAGTATAATACGATCCCCTTAAAGGTCGAATATGTTCTGACAAAGACCGGCGAAGATCTGATCCCTGCTTTGGACATCCTCTATATCTGGAGTGTTCGAAGACTGGCTGAGCTGAATCTTCCGATCGATCCCGATGCCTTCAAGGTCCATACGGAATTAAAGTACGAGGATCAGCTGAAAGAGATCATGGACACTTACATGAACCGGGCTAAGGAATCGACTCCCGAATGATACTACCGCAGGTGCGTTATGCACCTGCGCGTTTTTTTACTGTCTCTAAATTCTTCAAAATATATTCACGCGACCACAGCTGATGCTGCTCTAATCCGTCGCAGATCTTTGCAAAATCATTCTCCGCTACAGCTTCATGGATCAATTCAAAATACTGGATGCCGGAATGATACTGTCCGCCGCTTCCGCCCTTTTCCCGCGGAATCGCAAACAGCTCATGTAAGATCGCATCCATACCTGACATGGAAGCGATCTTCGAGATCAGAATCTCATTATTGGCATGCTTATAAAACACATCCATAATGCTCTTGATGCAGCGACAGCTTTCCACCACATTATCCGAAACACGGTATTCTTCAATGTGATGCTCGATCTCATCCGCCATCTCTTTATGATCCGCATTGCGGAGCGCATTCCTTGCCGCAAGCATCTGGTAACCCTGGGAAATCTCCTGAATCTGTCTTACATCTTCTTCTGTAATGTCAATCACTCTGGCGCCAACATTATTCTCAAACTCGATTAAGCCTTCGTTCAGAAGGCGGTTTAAAGCTTCTCTTACAGGAGTCGAGCTGACACCATACTCTTCCTGCAGCTTGCTGACATTCAGTTTACTGCCAAACGGAATTTTTAATGTAACGATTCTCTCACGAAGTTTGTCATAAACCTGATCAACAAGGGACATCCTCTTGATTACGGGCATATTTTTTCTCCTATTTTGATATTTTCAAAAAAAATCCATAATGCCGCATTTTGAAAATACAACATTATGGATATTATGGCATAATCAATATTTGTTTTCAAGAAAAAGATGCCTGTACTTAAGACTTCTGTCAAATATTCGTAAAATATTCGTCAAATATTATTCAACTTCTATGTAATCTGCATCATCTACCATACGCGGGCCGTCTTTTTCAAATACACCCATAACTTTACATTTCGGGCAAAAACCGAATTCTTCGCCGAACTCTGTCATCAGGTCCGTCGCATACTCAAACTTGAGTCCGCATTCCGGACAATGATAATACATCATCTGAGGTCCCCATGTCATAATCGTATTCCTCCATCCGTAAAAGAAAACACTCCCGAAGCCTCTTTTAAAAGAGGCCTCTGGGAGTGAAGTTTTCAGATCATTTGCTGATTATTTCTTCAGACCAAGGATCTCACGTGCCTCATCCGGTGTAGCAACATCGTTGCCAAACTCACGGATAACACGAGCTGCACGCTCAACGAACTGACGGTTGCTGTCAGCAAGCTGGCCTCTGCCGTACATAACGTTGTCTTCCATACCTACACGGATACCGCCGCCAAGAGCAACTGCGCCGTACATCATTTCCATAGCGCTGTGGCCTACGCCGAAGCATGACCATGTGTTGTCTTTGCCGCAAAGAGATTCCATTGTCTCTTTCATGAATACCAGGTTCTTCATGGTACCAGCGATACCATTTGCACAACCCATGCAGAACTGGAAGTGCTGCGGTCCAACCAGAACGCCCTTCTTCAGATAGTAAGCAGCGTTTCCGATCATACCCGGATCAAATGCTTCGATCTCCGGCTTAACGCCAAGTTCCTGGAACAGATATCCGCAATCCTCAAGGAATTTCGGGCTGTTGATGAACAGACCTGTGTTCAGCCAGTTCATGGAACCACAGTCATAGGAAGCCATTTCCGGTTTCAGCTCTTTTACATGAGCAACACGGATCTCATCGTCAGCATGAATATCGCCAGAGGTGGTCATGTTGATGATGATATCACAATCCGGATGTCTTTCTTTCAGAAGATCCCATGTTTTCTTGAAACGAACCGGATCCATAATGCCATTGCCGTCATCATCTCTCATATGAAGATGAGCGATAGCTGCGCCGGCCTGCCAGCAATCATAAACGTCTTCGCAAATCTCTTCCGGAGTCATCGGAACGTTCGGATTGTTCTCTTTTTTCGGCCATGCGCCGGTTACAGCAGCTGTGATGATAGTTTTTTTCTTTGCCATTTACCTTTACCTCTTTCTTTCAAACATTCTGTCTCTTACCCCGCAAAAATACGGCGTATTATCACACGGAAAGCCGCTGCAGGCCAAACCTGCAGCGGCCCTCTCACCGCACATTATAAATCAGTACGGCAATTAATTCAACCCGTGATTTTTATTTGCCGTTAACCAGCTCTTCGCAAAGCTGTGTTACCATTCTGGACGGCTCTTCCAGTTTTCTGTCACAAGTATATTTGTGCTTCAGGAAGGTCTCTCTGGACTCTACGCCAGTTCCTGCATACTTGTATGTTCTATCCGGAACATCATTCAGATCATCTTCATCGATGTATGCTACGCAGCGAGCCATGGAACCATCACCCATGTACCAACGAAGCGGGAAGCAATAGAACATGAACTTCTTGCCCAGAACTTTGTCAACGTCACCACCGAGGTTCTCAACACCTACGATACCATGACCAAGCATTGTCTTGTGGCACGGCTCCCATGTTCCCCAGCAGCCGATCTCTTCCAGTGAACCATACATTTTGTCATATGCTTCCTGGCCAAAGTGTTTTACAAACTCCCACTTATCAAATCTTGCATAAGATTCTTCGCCGAACAGAGCCTTGTACTCTTCGGTGATCGGGTTTCCGGAAGCACCAAGAAGGTTCATTCTTGTCATACCGTTGTTACCCATAGCGGTGTGAAGCGGATGATCCAGAGCCTGCATATCCATAGCTACGCATTTAACTTTGTGATCTACGAACCACTCACCAGCTTCACGGCCGGTACCGCAGCTGTAATGATAATACTCTTTTGTATCATCAAACAGTCTGTGCATACCTGTTACCAGACATACAACTTTGCCTTCCAGCTCGCCCTTAGCCGGATCCGGATCAATGCCCATACGACGGCAAGCGTCATCCAGATGCTCGCCTGTGATCAGCTCCCAACGACCGCACTGGATATCCAGAGCTACAGCTTCGCCTGTGTAAGCGTCGATCGGCATTTCATGTGTATAACGTGCTCTTCTTCCGTCGAACTCAACTTCCATTACGTGACGCGGAGCATCGCAGTGTGTACCTGTGTGCATTGTGCAGCCTACATACTGTGTAAGAACGCCGCCCTTAGCCATAGAATGCTTGCTGTCGATAACCGGTTTGTCGAAATACGGCCAACGCGGAATCTCTGCGCCGAACGGATGTGTCAGATCAACATAAACCATTTTTCCCATAATACCATGTCCTCCATTTATTAATGTTTTTTTATTTTTATTACCGGAAGGCAGCTCCCCACTGCCAACCGGTAATAGGTACCTTTGCTTACGGCTTATTTACCGTAGATCATCTTGATCAGATACTCATTCAGGCCGTCTTTGGAAGCCTGGATGGAAGCATCATCCCATTTCATGAAGCCTTCGCCTGACTTGAAGCCTTCTTTGCCTTCTTCTTTCATCTTAACGATGATCGGTGACGGCTCATGATTGTCAGCCAGATACTTCAGTACATAGCTGTGAATGTTGTATGTCAGGGTTGTGCTGACCATGTCAGAGTTCTCGATCGGGCCAAGCTGCGGAAGACGCAGACCGAAGCTGTATTTAACAGCGTCATCTACTGTCTCAGGATCAGCGATACCGTCATTAACGATCGCGATTGCTTCACGCCACAGAGCATGCTGCATACGGTTTGCAACGAATCCCGGAACGTCTTTCTTGCAATAGATCGGCTTCTTGCCTGCTTTTGCCATAACGTCCATGGTAGCCTGCATAACTTCTTCAGAAGTATCTTTGGTCTTAACAACCTCTACCAACGGGATCAGATGAGCCGGATTCCAGAAGTGCGTACCAACGATTCTCTCTTTGTGCTCGCACTTTTCAGAAATCTCAGTCGGGCTCATAACAGAAGTGTTTGTGCAGTAGATGCAGTCAGCAGATGTGATTGCTTCCAGATCACGGAACAGATTCTGTTTTGTCTCCATAACTTCCGGAACGCACTCGATCACGAGGTCTGCTCTCTTGATGCGGTCATTGTCAAGATCTGTTACCAGAACTACTCTTTCAACAACAGCGTCAACATCAGCTTCTGTAATAACGCCATGAGCAACCAGCTCTTTCATGTTCTGGCGGATCATGCTTGCGATGTCTTTCTGACGATGGTTCCAGATGGTAACTTCTGCATCTTCAATTGTGCAGAAAACCTGTGCGATCGCACATCCCATCATACCGCCGCCGCAGATTACAAAATTCTTTAAATCTTTCATCTTATCTCCTTTATCCTTTGCTTCTTATACGATCGTTCTGATTAGCAAACCAGGTATCCACCTGAGCAGTCACAAGCTGCGCCGGTGATGAAGTTAGAAGCATCAGAGGAGAGGAACAGTGTGTAGCCTACGAAATCTTCCGGCTCAGCAAGACGGCCGATCGGCTCACGCTTCATGAAGTTCTTGTAAACTTCAGACTCAACATCGAACATCCACTCTGTCAGCTCGCTGCGGAATACTGTCGGGCAGATAGCGTTGATGTTGATACCATATTTTGCAGAAAGGTCACATGCCATGGAAGCGATCATCATGTCAGCGCCACCCTTGGATGCGCAGTAGCCTGTGTAACCAGCCATACCACGTTTGGATCTCTGGGATGTAACAACAACGATCTTTCCACCCTGACCTGACGGTACGTTCTCAGCACCATTCAGCTGTTTAACCATCTGCTCAGCAACATATTTCAGTACAACGTATACAGACTTCATATCTGCATCGATGATGTACTGCCAATCTGCTACAGACTGCTCAAGGATGTTCTGCGGTTTGTTGAAGCCATGAGCGATAGCAAGGATGTTGATCTCGCCATATTTCTCAACTGCTGCTGCGATCAGAGCCTTAACAGCTTCTTCATCAGACGGATCTGCTACAACATAGCAGCACTCAATGCCTTCTGCCTTGAACTCTTCTTCCAGAGCTGCCAGCTTTTTATCATTACGGCCGGTCATTACAACCTTTGCTCCTGCATAGCCATAAGCCTTAGCCATAACTTTTCCAAGTGCACCTGTAGCACCTGTTACCAGAGCAACTTTGCCTTCTACTGAGAACATGTTGTTAACGAATTCTTTTCTTACTGGTACCATGTTACCATTCCTCCTTAACCTGTTAATTAATATGTGTCTGTAGGTCTTTCAACCGTCCTTAGTAAGTATAAATCACAAGCCTTTTTTATGCAATACCTACAATCTTGTTAGTCAGGTACCGATTGGTAACCGCAGAAAATCTTCCATTTTTTTATTTTTTTCGAGCTTTTTTCTGTAAAAAACGCACGAGAAACCGATTTCTTTGTGATTTGTATACAGTTTTTTTCCACTATTTTATACAAATTAAACAAAAAGCATGCAGCCCGTCGGGTTTCCAACATTCACCCGAAAAACTGCATGCTTTTCTATCTTTAAAAATTTAGTTGAAATAGACAAGTTCCTCGTCCGGTTTTTGTGCACTTTCCACCTTTTGTGCATAAAGCACCGGTCCTTTGCCGCGATACTCTTTCGCAAACTCATATCGGATCTTTGCCGTGATCCAGACCCAGGAGCGGTGTTCCAGTTCTGCCCCCTTGTCATATTTGCATTTAAAACCGATATACTGAATATCCTCTACACAGCAGGTCATCGCAAACCTGCCGCAGACAAACACCGGTTTTTTCCCGAATCTCTCTTCCGGCCGATAGACCAGCCCCAGGAATCTTACCGTCTTTCCGTCATAGACCTCCTGGCTTTCCTGAACATCCAGATAGAACAGTCCGAAATCCGCATCCGTGATCTCGATGACATCCTGCGTCATATCATACGGGCGTTCTTCCATCAGCGAATCATCGATCGATCCGTCTTCCCGTTCAAATACACACTGTGCTTTCGGATTACGTGCTTTGACACTGCGGCGGAACTTCGCCTTCGGTGTATCTTCCGTACAACGGTTGAAAATGACGACGTCTGAGTTGAAGACCTGTTCCATCATCATTGTCCGCATATTGGTCAGATACATTTCATAGGATCCTGCATCAACCGTTGTGAGCTGTTGGATCAGTTCCCACCCGTCCGGAAGCACAAGGTCCAGGATCGTTGCTGCCTGCCAGGTTCCGTTATATTCAATAAACACCTGATCCGGCTGATACTGTTTCGCACAATCCTCCAGGAAATCCTCTGTCAGTTCGGATTCATCATCCAACTGCAGTACGACGACATTGACTTTGTATTTCAAAAACTCTTCCTGTTCATATTCAACATCGCCTTCTTCGCAGACAATAACGAGATTATTGCCCTGCGCAAAATCTTCATCAAGCAGCGAGCTTTTGAGCAATGTTGTTTTTCCGCTGTCCATAAAACCGGTGAACAGATATACCGGTACATCCATTATGTTTCTCCTTATACATTAAACAGTTTTTCCAGACCTGCTTCATCCAGATCTGTTCCGATCACACAAAGTCTTCCGGTATACTCCGGCGCGCCTTCACGGATCTCATAATCGCCCGGAACCATGTCAAAATAGATCCATGTTCCGTCTTCTGCCGGAACCATACCCTTTGCACGAAGAACTTCGCCATACGTTTCCGTGTCGATGAAGGTCTTCAAGATCTCCTCGATTCCTTCTTTCGTATACTTGTGCGGCGTCTCAATTCCCCAGCTTGTAAAGATATCATCCGCATGATGATGTCCGTCATGATCATGATGGTGATGATGTTCATGCTCATGGTCATGATCATGGTGATGCTCATGCTCGTGATCGTGATGATGTTCATGCTCATGGTCATGATCATGGTGATGCTCGTGATCGTGATCGTGCTCGTGGTCGTGATCATGGTGATGCTCATGCTCGTGATCGTGATCGTGATCATGGTGATGTTCCGCCTCGAATTCCGCCATCATCTCATCCATGAAGGAACGCTGGCTTTCTACAACATCCAGCATCTGCTGTCCTGTGATCTGATCCCATGGCGTCGTCACGATCGCAGCTTTCGGATTACGCTCTCTGAGCAGAGCAATACATACATCGAGCGGCTCCTGCTCCATTTCCTGTGTGCGGCTCAGAACGATCGTCGTCGCATTTTCAACCTGATTGCCGAAAAACTCACCAAATGCACGCAGCTGCTTAACAGCTTTCTTTGCATTTACGACAGTCACCAGCGCATTCAGTTTTACATCAAACTTCTCTTCCATTTCTTTTACGGAAGTCATAACATCTGAAAGTTTACCGACACCGGAAGGCTCGATCAGGATACGATCCGGCGTATAAGTCTCAATGACCTCTTTTAAGCTTCTGGAAAAATCGCCCACCAGCGAGCAGCAGATACAGCCCGAGTTGAGCTCTTTGATCTCAATCCCTGCTTCCTTTAAAAAGCCGCCGTCTATGCCGACTTCGCCATATTCATTTTCTACCAGAACGACTTTTTCATCCGCAAAAACTTCTTCCAGCAGTTTCTTGATCAGTGTTGTTTTGCCGGCTCCGAGGAAACCGGAGATGATATCTATTTTAGTCATTTCAAACCCTCCTGTAAGATTTATTCCATAAACTCTAACTGTTCAGGCCCCGCCATCTTACATTCGCAAAATTTTGCTCAAATAACATCAACAATGCAGAAACCAAAATTTTGCTCATGTGGAAGGCGGTACCTTTCAGGTTTCTCAGAATAAAGCCACTCATTAGGTGAGTAAAACTCCCCAATGATTGTCTTTACTCCGAGAAGCCTGAACAGTTACAGATCATTAGAATACAGATTAGTCTTCTGTAACCGAATTGTCAAGCCTGTCACTCGCCCGCATAACTGCATCATTCAGAGACAGCATTTTATCATCCAGCTGTGCAACGATGGAGGCACAGGTCTGAAGATCCCGGCTGATGTAGTCTGGCGCGTTTCCTTCAAATTTATAATAAATCTTATGCTCTAATGTCGCCCAGAAATCCATCGCGATAGTACGGATCTGTATCTCAACCTTTGTCTTGACCACTTCTGTTGTCGTGTAGACCGGAACCTTTACGATCATATGATAACTGCGATATCCGCTGTCCTTCGGGTTTGCGATATAATCCTTTTCGCGGATCACTTCAAACTCCTTTAAGTTCCGTATCATCTTTACCAGGCGATAGATATCCGATGTAAAATCACAGACGATCCTGACACCGGCCACATCATTGATCTTTTCAACCATGTTTTCCATTGTGATCTCGTAGCCCTGGCGGCGCATTTTTTTTACGATATTTTCCGGCGTCTTGATACGGGATTTTACATATTCGATCGGATTATAGCGATAATTATTCTGGAACTCTTCACTTAAGATATCCAGCTTGGTACGCACTTCCTTGATCGCCGATTCATATAAAAACATCAGATTCTGCCAGGTCGCTACATTTTCGAGCATCGGAAAAGCACCTGTTCGTTGTTCGTCCCCCATAATCAATCCTCTTCTATGATCCATATTTCAAGATAATCAAATGCGATCTGTTCAATAAAACTGTCAGAATAGAATCTCGTTTTAGACTGCCGTCTGAACTCTTCCACATTGGAATCAAGCCAGATCGGATTGCCCAGATCAAATTCCTCACAGATCACATGCAATGCTTCAAACACCTTATGTGTTCGGGTATCTTCCCCCGGAACAGGAACCACCAGATCCCGGAGCATTTTGTTGTTTTGAAATTCACGCGCCCAGATCCGAAACATTCCTGCCCCCCGCTCTTTTTTGACGATCTGCCTCATAAAGCAATATTCCCGCTGCCATTGCCGCATTTAAAGACTCCAGCCTTCCCTGCATCGGGATCATGATCTGTCTGTCTGCCGTTTGCAGCATCTCTTCGCTCAATCCGTTTCCTTCATTGCCGATCAAAATAGCAGCACCTTCACGATACTCCGCTTCGTCATACAAAAGTGCATCACGAATCCCTGCCGCATATACCGTTACGCTCTTTTCTTTCAGGAAGCGCACCGTTTCTTTCAGATCGCAGTCTTTTACAAATGGAACACGGAAAATACTGCCCATCGTCGAACGCACCACTTTCGGAGAAAAAATGTCGACACAGCCCGATGACAGAAATATACCGGCCGCACCCGCGCCTTCCGCTGTCCTGATGATCGTTCCCAGATTACCGGGATCCTGGATATCCTCAAGCAGCAGCCATATGCCATTTTCCCGAAACATCTCTTCTATACTAGAAGAAACACGCTTTACGACACAAAGGATCCCCTGTGGTGTTTTGGTATCTGCGATCCTGGAAAACACGTCTTCTGAAAGCACCTTGTACGCAAGGTCCTTTACTTCTTCACCATGCGTCAAAAGGAACCGGTCTGTCACGTAAACCTCCCGGATCAGCTCCTGCGGAATCTCGCGGAAAATCCGCAATCCTTCTGTTACAAAAACACCATTCTCTTTTCTGAGCTTCGGTTTTTTCATCAGCGAAACCAGATATTTCACCTGACGGTTCGCCGTGCTTGTGATCACTTCTTCTCTCATGCGTCTGTTTCGATCGGATCGCCGTATCCTTTTGACATATTCCGGCAGATCCTGTAATCATATTCTGAAATCGACTTTTGCATTGCCAACGCTTCGTCGATATCGAAATCTACATATTCACCATTCTTAAAGGCTACAACTCGATTGCTCTTTCCTTCACAAAGCAGGTCGACCGCTTTTGCGCCCATGATCGTCGCATAGACACGGTCTCTTGCAGTCGGACTTCCGCCGCGCTGCAAATATCCTAAGATCGTTGTACGGGCAGACATTCCGGTTTCTTCTTCGATCCGCTTTGCGAGCTTTTCCGTATTGCCGATGCCTTCGGTATTGATGATAATGTAGTGTTTCTTTCCCATGCTGCGACGGTAAATGATATCCTGAATGATCCGCACTTCATCAAAATCATATTTTTCCGGAATCATGATCTGCTCTGCGCCGTTTGCGATCCCACAGGAAAGTGCGATATAGCCGGCATGGCGCCCCATCACTTCGATGATGCTGCAGCGCTGATGCGACGTTGAAGTGTCACGGATCTTGTCGATCGCCTGCATTGCGGTATTGACTGCAGTATCAAATCCGATCGTATAGTCTGTACATGCGATGTCCAGATCGATCGTTCCCGGAACGCCAATGGTCTTGATCCCGCACTTTGCCAGCGCCTGCGCCCCGCGATAAGAACCGTCTCCTCCGATGACAACGACACCATCGACGCCGTTTTCCCGGCAGCGTTTTGCAGCCATCTCCTGTCCTTCTTTTGTATGGAATTCCTTACAGCGCGCTGTCTGCAGAATTGTTCCGCCGCACTGGATGATATCTGATACAGAGTGTGCATCCATTGCGACAAAATCTCCGGCGATCATTCCACTATAGCCCCTGCGGATTCCCATCACACGTTTCCCGCGTGCGATCGACTGGCGGACCACAGCACGGATCGCTGCATTCATTCCCGGAGCGTCTCCGCCGCTTGTGAGCACACCTATTGTCCTGATTTCTTCTGCCATTTTCATTTCCTCCCGTCTAACCGGAATACTAGATCGCAAGTTTCTTTCCTTTTATCTGTATATTTTCGGATCCGAATGACTGCTTCAATTCTTCAATCAGTCCATCCGCCCGGATTCCCTGTCCGGCTCCGAGCCGCTTAATAGCACGCTCTGCTGCAAGATACAGGATCACCTCGTCTTTCCCCTCAGAAAGGCCGATGAGGCGTAAAAGCTGTTCCTTTTTCTGCTCATATTCTGCCATGTCCCGAAACCGGATCCAGACTTCCTTCGTCCCCTCCGAAAACGGCACGACCTTTTCACAGATCAGCTTTGCGTTTTTCCCTTCTTCAACCGACACCCGGCCGGCAACAAAGACTTTGCTGTCTTCTTCCAGAAGGTTTGCGTATTTTTCAAAATCACGCGGAAAGACGATCACTTCAACAATACCGACCAGATCCTCGATCATCACAAATGCCATTGCCTGGTTCTGTCTCGTATACTTGATCGTTTTTCCTTCCACAAGGCCGCCGATCACAGCGCGCTCTCCATCCTGTACATGAATCCCGGCCATATTGTCCGTGTCGGAATCCTCCAGAAGGAAATCGACGGTCTGCCTTGTCGTAACCTGTTTCATCAGTGCTTCATCGCTTTGCAGCGGATGTCCGCTGACATAAATACCAAGCACTTCTTTTTCCATGGCAAGGCGCTCGCTCTCGGAAAAATCCGACACCTCAGGAAGCGGAATGCGGAACTGCTCTTTCTGTTCTTCGCCGACCAGATCAAACAAAGACATCTGACCGGTCATCGCATTTTTCCGCTCCTTTCCTGCCGCATCCACGATCAACGGATACGCCTGTAACAGCTGCCTCCTGTTATCAGAGAAACTGTCAAACGCTCCTGCTTTGATAAAGCTTTCAAAAACGCGCTTATTGACTTCTTTTCCCGCCAGACGCTCTGCAAAATCCTGCATCGATAGAAACGGTCCGTTTTGCTCACGTTCCGAGACGATCGTCTCGATCACAGGACGACCGACGCTTTTGATCGCCGACAATCCATATCGGATGGCTTTCTTTCCATCGACCTGTACAGCAGAGAAACTGCCTCTTCCGGTGTTGACATCCGGAGAGAGGACTTCGATCCCCATCTGTCTGCAGACCTGGATGTATTCTGCCACCTTGGTCGAATGGTCTAAAACAGATGTCATCAGCGCCGCCATAAACTCAACCGGATAATAGTATTTCAGCCATGCAGTCTGATAAGATACGATCGCATAGGCTGCGGCATGCGATTTATTAAACGCATATTTGGCAAAATCCGACATCTCATCAAAAATATGATTTGCGGTCTTTTCGTCGATGCCGTTTGCAAGGCATCCTGCAACGCCAAGCTCCGGATTGCCATATACGAAGTACTGACGCTCCCGCTCCATGACATCAGTCTTTTTCTTTGACATTGCACGCCGTACTTCATCACTTCTTCCAAGTGTATAGCCGGCCAGCTCCCGCACGATCTGCATAACCTGTTCCTGATACACGATACATCCGTATGTTGCAGAAAGGATCGGCTCTAACTGCGGGCAGTCGTATGTAATGGTCTCCGGATGGTTTTTGCCCCGAATATAATTGGGAATAAAATCCATCGGTCCCGGTCGGTACAAAGAGATTCCGGCGATCACATCTTCAAGGCTTTTCGGCTTCAGTTCTCTCATAAAGCTCTGCATCCCTGCACTTTCCAGCTGGAAAACGCCATCTGTACGCCCTGTGCCGAGAGATGCCAGAACATCCTGATCCGCATAGTCGATCTTTGCCATATCCGGCTCTGAGCCGGTCATCTCCCCGATATTTTTGACCGCATCCTGGATTACCGTAAGCGTTCTTAACCCCAGGAAATCCATTTTCAAAAGGCCAAGCTCTTCTAACGTTGTCATCGTAAACTGTGTTGTGATACTGCCGTCAGAGCCGCGGGAAAGCGGCACATATTCATCCACTGCCTTCTGGCTGATGACAACACCGGCCGCATGCATGGAGGTATGCCGCGGTAAACCTTCAAGGCGGCGCGACATCATGATCAAACGTTTTACTTCATCGTCCGTATCATATAGTTGGCGAAGCTGCGGATTCATCTTCAACGCACGCTCGATCGTAATATTCAGTTCGTTCGGGATCATTTTCGCGATCGTATCACAGCGTGCATAGGGGATGTCCATCACACGCCCGACATCACGGATGACACCGCGGGCAGCCAGTGTACCAAAGGTGACGATCTGTACCACCCGGTCTTTCCCATACTTTCGTACCACATAGTCGATCACTTCCTGCCTTCGTTCAAAACAGAAGTCCACATCGATATCCGGCATGGACACACGTTCCGGATTCAGGAAACGCTCAAACAGGAGCTGATACTTCAACGGATCCAGCTGTGTGATCCCCAGTGTATAGGATACGATACTTCCGGCCGCGCTGCCCCTGCCCGGGCCGACCATGATATCGTGTTCTCTCGCATAACGGATGAAGTCCCAGACGATCAGGAAATAATCCACATATCCCATCTTCTGAATGACGGAGAGTTCGTAATCGAGCCGCTCTCTCACCTCTTCTGCACGGTCTCCATAGCACCGTTTTAATCCGGCATGACAGAGTTCATTTAAATATGTCCAGGAATCATACCCTTCCGGAACATCAAATTTGGGAAGTTTGGTCACACCGAATTCTATTTCCACATGACACCGGTCCGCGATCTTTTGCGTATTATCGATGGCCTCCTGTGCATAGGGGAACAGATTTCTCATCTCCTCTTCGGACTTCACATAATACTGTCCGCCCGGATAGCGCATGCGGTCTTCGTCCGCAAGCTTTTTCCCGGTCTGCAGGCACAGCAGGATATCATGCGCCTCCGCATCTGTCTCATATGTATAATGCACGTCATTGGTCGCGACCAGATCGATACCGGTATCTGTATGCAGGCGCATCAGCTTCTGATTAACGCCTTTTTGTTCCGGAATACCATGATCCTGCAGTTCAAGGAAAAAGTTTCCCTTGCCAAAACAAGCTTCATATTTGAATGCGGCTTCCTTTGCCGCGTTGTAGTCATTTTTTAACAGCAGGCGCTGAACTTCCCCTGCCAGACAAGCCGAAAGAGCAATGATCCCCTCATGGTACTGGTTCAGAATCTCCATATCCACACGGGGACGGTAGTAATAGCCGTCCACAAATCCGGCAGAGACGATTTTCATCAGATTGCTGTAACCCTGGTCATTTTCTGCAAGCAGAACCAGATGATAATACCGGTCATCTCCCGATCCCACTTCCCGGTCGAACCGGGACCCCGGTGCCACATAGACCTCGCAGCCGATCACGGGATTGATTCCCTCCGCACGGGCCGCCTTGTAGAAATCGATCACACCGTACATGACGCCATGATCGGTGATGGCAGCACTTGTCATACCGAGTTCTTTCACCCGGCGTACATATTCCTTTATTTTATTAGAACCATCCAGAAGACTGTACTCTGTATGAACATGCAGATGTGTAAAAGCCATGTCATCTACCTCTAACTCAGTTTATCAAGGGGGTCTTGATCTCAAACACGTATTTCATGATATCACAGGCCATGTTTTCTGGACAATATCATACTCCTATGATATACTAATTCCTCGAAAAAGCGCCCGGAAAGAGAGAATTATCATGAAAAAAGCAAGTTACATTGTTCGAAGCATATTGGTATTTATTATTCTGTTTCTGATCCTGACCGGAAGCACTGTACTGATATGCCTGTTAAACGATATCCTGAGCGGACAGTTTGTCAGCGTCTTCGATTCGCTGCTGTCTGCTGTCAACGGAACATACGACGGCAATCTTCGGTATTATATCTTCCTGGCGTATTCTGTCATCGGTATTATTGTATTTGGTTCCTGGTACCGCTATCGTTTTATCAATCCTTTCAAAGGCATGCAGCGTAATTATCAGAGCGGTTTCACACTGCTTACGATCCTCACGCTTGTCATCACCGCATTCGGCATTCAGTTTGTCGGCGATTCCATTGTGTCGATCATGGATCGGATCACACCGACGTTCGCAGCATCCTACCATGAGCAGATTGCCACGATGGGAATCGGGCAGAGTCTGGCACCGCTGATGCTTTTGTATGTCGTAGTTCTCGGACCGATCATGGAAGAGCTGGCTTTCCGCGGACTGATCTACCGGTTTTCCCGCCTTGCACTCCCGTTCTGGGGTGCAAACGTCCTTCAGGCTGCTCTGTTTGGAATCTTTCATGCGAATCTCGTCCAGGCAATCTATGCCTTTATCTTCGGATTGGTCCTGGGTTATATCGCGCATCGGGGCCGCGGGATACGATACAGCCTGTTTACACACATCGCAGTGAATGCTCTCGGTTGCTTCTTCGCCGGCTTCTTTGAAACCGTATCCGGTTCATTCACAGGCCTGGCAATTCTGATCGGAGTGATTCTGATCGTATTTGCAGTCTTTGCATTCTCGGTAGAATTCCATCCGCTGCATAAGACAAAACCGGTCGGACAGAAGGCGGAATAGTTGCCATGCGCAACTCCTTGTAGTTCGCGCATAAGCTACGTCCATTCGCAATCCGTGCTTATGCGCTCACATCTTATCAGGTGCTTCAAATCCCAAAAGATCAATTCCGTTCTCTAATACACGCACTGTGAGATTAAGCAGAGCGATGTATCCTTTTTGCTTTTCTTTATCTACTTCGGCAAGGATCTTGGTCTCATGATAGAAATGATTCAATGCATTTGCAAGATCATAAATATATGCACAGATCCTGTGCGGGGCCATTTCTCTGACTGCACCGTCGATCGCTTCACTGAATCCGGCAAGCGCTAACATTAGTTTCTTTTCACTCTCTGTCTGCGGTGCCATAAGCTTCGTGTCCGCGATCGTTTCCCCGCCTTCTTCGTATTTTCTTAAAATCGATTTGATCCGGACGATCGTATATAAAATATACGGACCGGTATTCCCTTCAAACGAAGAGAACTTCTCAACATCAAAAATATAGTCTTTTGATGCCTGATTGGACAGGTCGCCGTATTTGATCGCAGCAAGCGCGATCTGCTCAGAGGTCACTTTCGCCTGATCCTCAGTCATCGTATCGTTTTCAGAGATTTTCTGATACATCTGCTCCTGAATATCCGTAAGCAGTGTCTCCAGGCGCATGACGCCACCCTCTCTCGTCTTAAACGGCTTACCGTCTTTTCCGTTCATCGTGCCAAATCCGATAAATGTCAGATCTGTATCTGCAGGAACGATACCAGTCTTTTTCGCGCAGCGGAAAACCTGTGTGAAATACAGTTCCTGTCTCTTATCAACGACGTAGATCACATGATCCGGATGATAGTCCTGCATCCGCATCACAAGCGTCGCCAGATCAGTCGTATTATACAGTGACGCGCCATCTGATTTTAAGATCATGCAAGGCGGCACTTCCTTTGTATCTGTCTCTTCTTTGACATCAACCACCAGAGCGCCGTCACTGATATAAGCATAGCCGTCATCCTTCATTTTCTGTACCATGTCCGGAATATATGGCTGTGCATCCGACTCACCCTTCCACAGATCGAATTCGACAGAAAGTCTGTCGTAGTTTTTCTTCAGATCCGACACGGACACATGCATGATATGGGAAAGCAGAGCCTGATATCCGCGACGTCCGTGCTGCAGCTCATAGGTCGCCTGCATTGCCGCCTCTTTGAATGCAGCATCTTCCTTTGATCTTGCAGAAGCTGCCGGATAGATATCCTCCAGCTCCGAAATCGTAAACGGTGCTTCTTTCGGATAATCCCCTTCATAAGATTCATCGAAATAAACCAGATCCGGCTGACGGTTTTTCAGTTCTTCTATGATCAGGCCCATCTGAAGCCCCCAGTCTCCAAGATGCACATCTCCGATCACTTCATGTCCCGCATAGCGCAAAATCCGCTTAATACTCTCGCCGATGACCGCCGAACGCAAGTGACCGACATGAAGCGGCTTTGCAACATTCGGTCCGCCGTAATCAAGGATGATCTTTTGCGTGGATGCATCCATTTCATAGCCAAAGCGCTCGGTCTGATCCATACTTTTCAGATATGATAACAGTGCCTCCGGTGATGCATCCATATTTAAAAAGCCAGGCTTAACTGTCTCAACCTTTGAGAATAATACATTGCCTGCCAGCTCTTTTTCCACATCCTCTGCAATCACAAACGGCGCCTTATGATATGTCTTAGCTGCCGCCAATGCACCGTTACACTGAAATTCACAAAGATCCGGGCGGTTGGAAACACCCACCTTTCCATAGGACCTGTCATATCCTGCACGCTCAAACGCATCCATAACTTCTTTTGTTAATACAGTAAGGAATTTATCCATCGGTTCTCCTCTTGTCTCTTCTTGTTTTAAGAATGGCTTGTTGCAACGAAAGCTTCCGCAATGACCGGCATCGCGGAAGCTTTCGTAATGATCACTTCATGTTATTCGGATTCGATCCGTTTTACTTTTTCGGCTGCTGCAAGAACTTCGGAATAGAAATATCTTTTGGCTTCGGCTGCTGGATCGGCTTCATCTGGATATCACCTTCTGCCTGTCCCATGGAAGAAAGCGCGCCGGAAGAAGAAACGGATAATACGCCTCTTGTTTTCGTGGATTTCTTCTCTTCTTCACCAAGGCCGGTTGCCATAACGGAAATGGATACAGCATCGTCCATCGTCTCGTCGTATTTTGCACCGAAGATGATGTTTGCCTCTTCGCCTGCCAGCTCCTGAACATAGCTTGCTGCATCATTCGCATCCATAAGGGAAATGTCACCGGAAATGTTGATGATGACATGTGTCGCACCATTGATTTTCGTCTCAAGCAACGGAGATTCCACTGCGATCTTAACTGCCTCAAGTGCCTTGTCATCACCGGTCGCATAACCGATACCGATATGAGCCAGACCCTTGTCGCGCATAACAGTCTCGACATCTGCGAAATCCAGGTTGATCAGAGACGGTACATTGATCAAATCCGTAATACTCTGAACGGACTGCTGAAGCACTTCATCCGCTTTTTTCAATGCATCAGGCATCGTGGTCCGGCGGTCAACGATCTCCAGAAGCTTGTCATTCGGGATCACGATCAGTGTATCAACAACTTCTTTTAACTTTTCAATACCGGCAAGCGCATTGTCCATACGCGCTTTTGCTTCAAACCGGAACGGTTTGGTCACTACGCCGACTGTCAGGATGCCTTTATCCTTAGCCAGCTTTGAAATAACAGGAGCCGCGCCTGTACCGGTTCCACCGCCCATGCCGCAGGTGACAAAAATCATATCTGCGCCATCAATTGCAGCTTCAAGTTCTTCTGCACTTTCCTGTGCAGCCTTCTCTCCAACTTCCGGCTTCGCGCCTGCGCCAAGTCCTTTGGTTAATTTCTCCCCGATCTGGATCAGGGTCGGTGCCTTACAGAGAGTGAGAGCCTGTTTATCGCTGTTAACGCCAACAAATTCTACTCCTTCTACGCCTTCCTCAACCATCCGGTTTACTGCATTATTTCCTGCGCCCCCTACTCCGAGCACAATGATTTTGGCATTTGCTTCAGCCTGAATATCTGTAATCTCCAGCACGATAAGATCCTCCTTTTTGATTTGTCTTTATTCATCACGAAAGCTCCTGCTTCGGATCCTTGCCTACAGCAGAAGACACTCGTACAAATCACAAGACTATAACAACCTAATAATAAATGCTTTTCCTTATATTTTCAACAATAATTTTGCAATATTGGCGAGATTTTGTCAAATGCATTGAATTTTCGGGAAGAAGTGGTAGAATAGAACCGTAGCATTTCACACTTTTGAAGAATCACTTGTATAGTGAACCACCTTGGGAGGGTAGTCTTATGGGCAGTATTAAAGTAGGTATTAATGGTTTTGGTCGTATTGCACGTATTATCCTGCGCAGTCTGGAAATGCGCGATACCAATATCGAAGTTTGCGGTATTAACGTACACAGCGCTGATCTGAATCGTATGGCATATCAGCTGAAATATGATTCCGTATTTGGTCGTTTTGACGGTACCGTTGATATTACAGATAATGGTCTTGTAGTTAACGGCAAAGAGATCCGTGTCTTCTCCGGAGATGCTCCTGGCGACATCGACTGGGCAAGCTGTGGCGCAGAATATATTATCGAATCTACAGGAAAATTCCTGACCAGCGATAAAGTGGCAGGACATCTTGAGCGCGGCGGCAAAAAAGTCATCATTACAGCTCCGGCCAAGAGCGATGATATCCCGATGTTCGTTATGGGTGTTAACCATGAGAACTATGACCCGGCTACCATGGACATCGTGTCCAATGCAAGCTGCACAACCAACTGCCTTGCGCCGATGTCAAAAGTTATCAATGACAAATTTGGCATTGTAAAAGGTCTGATGTCTACGATCCACGCTTCTACTTCCAAGCAGAAAACAGTAGACTCCAATGCAGGCAGTGACTGGAGAATCGGTCGTTCCGTTTACAATAATGTTATTCCGTCATCTACCGGTGCTGCAAAGGCAGTAGGCAAGGTTATCCCGGAACTGAACGGAAAGATGACAGGCTTAAGCTTCCGTATCCCGGCTGCAGACTGCTCTGTTGTTGATCTGACCTGTGAGCTGGCAAAACCGGCGACATACGAAGATATCTGTGCCGCCATGAAAGAAGCTGCTGAAGGCCCGATGAAGGGAATCATCGAATATAATGATGATCCGATCGTATCCATGGATATCCGCCAGAACTTCAACACCTGCATCTTTGACGCAGGCACAGGCATCATGCTGGATGACACATTTGTAAAACTGGTTGCATGGTATGATAATGAGTGGGGTTACTCCAATAAAGTTATCGATCTGACCATCCATGTTGCAGAGCAGGATGCTGCTGCAAAGTAATGGCTCATCGATCCAGAATGTAACGAAAAACGGGCTGTGCATTTGCACAGTCCGTTTTCATTTTCATGATCTGTCATTTTATCACTGTGGAATGGTCGTCAGTTCATCCAGCCGGAAATAAACATCTGTCGTCGATTCCGTCCATGTTTCCAAATGAAGTGTCCCTGTCTGCCCCTCAACCTTCTGCAGAAGCTGCTGCATCCGGACGATCTTCTCATTGAGATAATAGCTGTCTCCCAGATTCACCTGTATGTCACCATATGACAGCAACAGGCTGTTGTTGTTCTGGACACAGATCACTTCAGGCGGGATATCATAATTGCTCAAAACCATCAGAACGGACTTGATGTATGCCAGGATCGAATCATCCTCCAACGCCATTGTTCCATAAAGCGCAACCGCCTTCTGCGGCTTCAGTCCCGTAACACGCACATAGTCTTCCGGTGCTTTGTTTGAAAGAAGCAGCACTTCTCCGGTTTCCGAAAAACCAACATACTTTTTCGTGGCACTGTCGTAATAGTATGCCATCATGTCCTTTTCATCCACATTCACAACAACCGTATGCGGATCAGACAATGAGACCGTAACGGAATCCGCATATGGGAACTCTTCCGAATGATCCAACAGACGATAGCTTAACAAAACATACAGTGAATTCCAGGAATGTTTATCTGAAAGAACTGTACTTTGAATGGATTTTGCTGAATGCAGATGATTTCCTTCTACACGGACCTCTTCCACTGTAAAGACTTTCCAGACGATCACGATACCGAGCGCAACAAGAACAGCCAGGGCCAAAATGACCCTGACAACAATCCGGTGTCTGCGCACCTTTCTTGCGATGATGCGTTCCTTTTCTTCCAGGTCCATCCGTTCCAGCTCTTCTACCGGAACATTGACCTTTTCATTCGAATTCTGATCGCTCATTTTATGTCAACCTATTCTACCATTCGCAACGTACCAAGGCTGTCCATCTTTAACGGGATCGACCTCGACACCGCCAGTACAAGCCCCATTTCTGCCAGCAATACCACTACCGATGTTCCGCCGTAGCTGATAAACGGCAGTGTGATTCCGGTATTCGGGATCGTGTTGGTCACAACGGCAATATTCAGGATTACCTGCAGTGAAATATGCGCCATAACGCCAACTACGATCAGGGATCCGAACAGATCCTTCGCGTTGTTTGCGATCACCATAAAGCGCCAGATCAAAAGCGCAAAAAGAACGATCACGCAAACTGCACCGAAAATGCCGAGTTCTTCAACGATGATACTGAAAATAAAGTCATTCTGTGCCTCAGGCACATAATCAAGCTTCTGTATACTGCCGCCAAGGCCTTTTCCGAACAGTCCGCCTGAACCGATCGCATACAGCCCCTGCAGTGTCTGATATGCATCATCCGGATAACGCTCCGGGTGGATCCATGCCTTGATTCGCGCGCTTCGATAGCTCATTGCCAGCGTCATGATGATCGCACCGAGTATGCCGACACCGATCAAAGCAATGAAATGTGAGTATTTCGGACTTACGACAAACATCATGATGATCGCGATTCCGGCAATGATAATCGCAGTACTCAAGTTACTGTATGCGACCATTGCAAGGACCGGCAGCAGAAAGATTACAATCTTGATTACTGTATATCCGCTTGCGATCTCCCGCGGGATCCTCGACAGGATCGCAGCCAGGAAAATGATGATCGCCACCTTTGCCAACTCTGACGGCTGTACGGAGATACCACCGATCGTAAGCCATCTCGTAGAACCGTTCGCGTCGGTTCCCATGACAAGAACGGCGACACACAATATGATCGCCAGTACATATGCCGGCAGACTGAATGCTTTCCAGACATCATACGGGATCATCGCAACGATAAACATCACAATCAGACCGATGATGATCGCAATGAACTGCTTACGCAGATAGTAAGTCGGTGCCAGACCGGAGCTGACCGCCTCATAGGAGCTGACACTGTAGAGCATGACCAGACCGAACCCCAGCAGAAATATAAGAATAAACAGCAGGCTGTAATCAAAAAACCTGGCGTTTTCTGTTTGTCTGTTCTGTGGCGCTCTTGCCATCCCACTACTCCTTTAAAGCCTGAACCATGTCTTTAAACATTCTGCCGCGCACCTCATAATTCGGGAACATTCCCCAGCTTGCGCAAGCAGGTGAAAGCAGCACTGCGTCTCCACTTTCTGCTTCCTGATAGCAGATGTCGACTGCTTCCTGCAACGAGTCCGCAAATATGTAATCTGTAAATCCGTTCGCTTTCGCGGCATCCGCGATCTTTTCTCTGGTCTGTCCGATCAGAACAAGCTTTTTCACTTTGCCGTCAAAGCTCCGGATCCATTCATCATAAGAAGATTCTTTATCATATCCGCCGGCGATCAGACAGGTCGGACGATCCATCGCCTCTACTGCACGGATCGCAGCATCCGGATTGGTTCCCTTGGAATCATTGTAAAACCGCACACCGCGTTTCTCTGTCACATATTCGATCCGGTGCTCAACAGCCTGGAATGTCTTTAACACTTCCCGGATCTTGTCAAGCGATACGCCATATGCCATTGCCATCGCTGTCGCAGCCATTACATTTTCATAATTGTGACGTCCAAGGATATTCAGTTCGCCCGTAGCGATAACAGGAATCACTTCTGCACCATCATGATACCAGATGGTGTCCTTCTCTACATAATATCCCTTTGCAAGCGGTCTCGCACCCGAAAACCAGACGACCTTAGAGGGAATCTCTTCTGCGATCTCACGCAGCGTCTCGTCTTCATAATTGAGTACACATACATCATCTGCTGTCTGATTCTCACACAGGCGCTTTTTCAGTGCAATGTAATTATCCATCGTATGATGACGATTCAGATGATCCGGCGTGATGTTTAAGATCGCAGCTACTTTCGGGCGAAACGTATGGATCGTCTCAAGCTGGAAACTGCTGATCTCCGCAATATATAATGCAGGGCCGCGTGCATTCAGCACTTCATTGGTATACGGAATGCCGATATTTCCCACCACCTTTACATGTGGGAAATTCGCTGCCATAATCTCACCCAAAAGAGATGTTGTCGTGGTCTTACCGTTTGTACCGGTGATCGCAAGCACATCTCCCTTCTGGCAGCAATATGCAAGTTCCACCTCTCCCCAGACCGGAATGTCAAGTGTCTGAAACGCTTCTACAGCCGGTGCGTCGATCGGCACACCCGGACTAAGGATCACGAGATCGATCCGCTTCATTTCTGATTCCGGAATAGTTCCTGTAACAATTTTAATATGATCAGTATTCTCAAACTCGGAAAGCAGACGTTCCTGATCGATGTCCTCTTTTTCATCAAACAGGATCACTTCTGCATGATTTGCCAGCAAAAGCTTCGATGCCGCGATTCCACTGATGCCACTTCCATATACTAACACGAAACGATCTGTAAAGTCCATGGATCTCCCCCCTAAATGATATGTACGAGTGCCAACAGGCACAGAAGACAGGTTGCGATTGAAAATACAGCAACGACCTTGGTTTCCGACCATCCGCCCATTTCAAAATGATGGTGGATCGGTGACATCCGGAAGATGCGCTTTCCTCCGGTCTTTTTAAAATAAGCCACCTGGATCATAACGGACAGCAGCTCGATCCAGTAGATCAGGCCAACGATCAGAATAAAGATCGGCATCTGCATCACATAAGCTGTCGCCGTCACAAAGCCGCCAAGCGCCAGTGACCCGGTATCTCCCATGAACACTTTTGCAGGATAGGCATTGAATACCAGGAATCCGAGCAGCGCTCCAAATACCGCCGCAATGATCGGTGCAATGTCTGCATGATACAGATGTGCAGCGATCGCAAAAAAGGCACATACCGGCAATGTTACTGTTGAAACCAGCCCGTCTACACCATCTGTCAGATTCACGGCATTGACCGTTCCAAGGATTGCCAGAAACAGAACCGGGAATGCGACAAACCCAAGATGCAGCATATGGCCTCCCGAGAACGGAAGGATCATATCAAAGAACGAACCTTCTGTACCGCCTACCGCGTTTCTGCGCAGCATGTAAATAAAAAACAATACGACAACGATCAGCTGGCAGGCAAATTTCTGTTTTGCCTTAAAACCGTCCGAATCATGCTTGACAACCTTCAGATAATCATCCACAAATCCGATGATACCAAATCCGATCATCATCAGAAGAATCGGCAGGATCTCATGATGACGCGGCGCATAGATCACACCCACAACCACGATCGCAACCAGAATCATGATTCCGCCCATCGTCGGGGTTCCGGTTTTCTGCTGGTGGAATGTCAGCTCCTCGCGTTCCGTGTTCCCGACTTTAAGACGCCTCAAAAACGGGATTACCTTCGGTCCCAGGATCATCATGATAATAAATGAAATAAATATCGGTAATATGATTTCTATGCTGACTTGCGTCATGCCCAATCTCCTTTATTCTTCGTCTTCGCCATTGTCTTCATCTTCACTGTAATCTTCTCCGGAGTCTCCGTCATCAGAGGAATCTTCATCATCTCCGGTTGAAATGTTCGCAAAGATATCTTCATCGTCATCAGAATCGACATCTTCATCTTTTGGAATGTTAAGGTATGGCAGCACTTCTGTTAAGATCGGCTGTACGATCGACTGCGCATAGCTTGAATGTGCCTGATCTCCTGTATTCGGTTCATCTACAACGCAGTAGATCACAAGCTGCGGGTTCTTTGCAGGAATCGACCCTTCAAATGATACAAGGTATTTTCCGTTTCCACGCGGAAGCTTCTCCGCCGTACCGGTCTTACCGCACATGGTATAGCCATCTACCTTCGCGTAACGTCCGGTACCCTGCTGTGTCACAACTGACTGCAGATAATCTGTCAGCGTGTCCGATGTGGATTCTGATACGGTTCTGCGAAGCAATGTCGGCTGGATCGTTTTGATAACATTTCCTTCATCATCCTCGATCGCTTTGACAACATGCGGCTGATAATAGGAACCGCCGTTTACCAGCGAACTATATGCCGATATCACCTGGATCATCGTCACGTTAAAGTTCTGTCCGAATGCGTTGGTCGCAAGGTTGGTTTTCATGTTTTCAAGATCTTCAACCGAAAACAGCAGGCTGTCCGTCCTTGCTTCACCCGGAAGATCGATATTTGTACGCAATCCAAAATTAAAGATCTGCTGATACTTCCGGAAAGTCTCAGGTCCGATCGTAAAGCCCATCTGCATCAATGCAACGTTGCAGGAATCCCGCAGTGCTGTCTCTACAGTCTCCTCGCCATGACCGGATCTGTTATCGCAGTGGATATAACGGTCTGTGACCTGCAGTCCGCCGCCACAGACATAGGTTTCATCACCGGTCAGCTTCCCGGAATCAATTCCGGAAGCTACCGTAAACGGCTTTGTCGTAGAACCCGGCTCATAAGTATCAGATATACAGAAATTCTGCCATACACCATTTAACGCATCCAGGCGTTCCTCTTCTGTCATGGCATCGATCTCTTCTTTTTTATAATAGCCTTCCAGCGTCCACGCATTGTTTGGATCATAGTTCGGATACTGCGCCATTGCCAGCACTTCACCGTTGTTCGGATCCATCAGGATCACGCCGATATGTTTTGCAGCACCGCTCAGATCGTCAGCATCTGTATTGGTATACTCATCCACCCAGTCCTGGATCTTTTCTTCCACGATCGACTGTACATTCGCGTCAATGGTTGATACAACCGTACACCCGTCGACCGCTTCCTTGAGCGTGTCCTCATAAGACATGTCGGAGTTCATATAGCCATAAGCACGTCCGTCTGTTCCGTTCAGCGTAGAATTATAGTAGTCTTCGATTCCGCCGATGCCGACATTGCCTGATGTCGTAAAACCGAGCAGATTGCTTGCCATATTGTTATACGGATATTTCCGGATATATTCCTTTTCAAACCAGACACCATAGATGTTCGAGTTTTCCTTTTCCTGCAACGCCTCAAACTTCTCCACCTGGTCAGACGGGATCTTCTTCTCCAGCACATAATACTGGCTGTCGGAATGCTCTGAAATATAGCCTCTGACTTCTTCTTTGTTCACGCCAAAGCACGAAACCAGCGCATCCAGTGTCGGTTCCAGATATGCCTCCTTGCTGGTGATCTGGCTGGCATCCAGAATAACATTATAAACGTCCGTACTGGTCGCCAACACCGTCCCTTTCCTGTCAACGATATCTCCGCGCCGGAACGGGATAATGGTACTGGCATATTCCTGCTGGTCTAAGACGATCTTTTCATACCGGTCGCCGCTGCTGATCTGGATAAAAATAATTCTGGCCAGCAAAAAAACAAGCAGTCCGATCGCTATAAAAAAAACGATGAACAGCTTCTTTTTCATGCGCATGGCCAATCGAAATGATTTTTTTCTTACCCTTCTTGCCATAACTGATATTCCTTATCAGCATCGCACAAAACCATAAAACGAAAACCAGCGCGCTTTTTTCTAGCGCGCATAGATTCCCGATTCGGTGCCGTACGTGCTGTTATCAACTGAGTAATACACGACATGATCCATATCCGGATATGTCATCCCGAGCTCTTCTGCCGATGTCCTGATCTGATTCAGATTCGCGGCTGTCATAATGTCATGCTCAAGAATGTCGTTGTCTCTCTGCAGCTCACTGAGCTCCTGCTCAAGCACGTAGCAACTCTCACGCTGTTCGATCAGAGTCGACTGCATATGCAGGAACAAACCACAGACAGTACCAACTGCCAAAATACAAATCGCAAGAAAGAATACATACCCCGGATTCATCAGGGTTTCGCGACGCTGATTCTGTCTGACCAGACTGCGTTCGCGCCGTTTTTTCTCTTCCCAAGCTCTGCGACGGCGCAGTTCATCCCGGCGTCTCTGCTCCGGTGTGTATTCCGGAACAGGCTCAAGTCTGGGCGCTGCACTGCCGTTGGTATATACATAACGAAATTTTTTGTACTCTCTTGCTGCCATTCGTAAAAAATTACTCCCTATTATAAACAACTGAAATCAAAAGTCAACTGTTTCGCTTTTTCTCAAATACCCGAAGCTTTGCACTTTTGGAACGACTGTTCTCGTTCAGTTCCTCCTCCGAAGGAAGGATTGGCTTTCTTGTCAGCATCCTTCCTTCCGGCACCTTCCCGCAGACACAAACCGGGAAATTCGGAGGACAGGTACATGGGTTTTCTTTTTCTTTAAAGATCGTTTTTACGATCCTGTCTTCAAGTGAATGAAAGGTGATCACACACAATCGGCCGCCCGGTGCCAATAGTCCGATCATATCGGAGAGACTCTCTTTTAAAACATCCAGTTCTCTGTTGAGTTCGATCCGGATCGCCTGAAACGTTCGCTTTGAGGGGTGCCCCCCGCTGTTCCTGTTCTTTGCCGGAATGGATCTTCGGATGATCTCGTTCAGCTGTCCGGTCGTTTCAAGTGTATTCGTTTCCCGGAACGATACGATATTTCTTGCTATGTTCCTTGCGAACCGCTCTTCTCCGTATTCCTTAAAGATTCTTGCAAGTTCCGCTTCCGGATATGTCATCAGAATATCCTGCGCCGTCTGCGCCTGTCTGGTATCCATGCGCATGTCCAGCGGTGCATTCTCATCACGGTAGGAAAAACCCCGCTCCAGCGTATCCAGCTGATGAGAGGAAACCCCAAGATCCAGGAGTATGCCATTCACCTCTTCTACTCCCAGAAATTCCAGTTCCCGCTTCATCTGTGAAAAATTGCTGTGCAGGATCTTGACCTTGTTCTGGTATTGTGCCAATCGTTCTGAGGCTGCTTTTATTGCTTCCGCGTCCTGATCAAAACCGATCAGGCGTCCTTTCTCTGTCAGTCTTTTACAGATCTCCATGCTGTGGCCGGCGCCGCCGAGTGTTCCGTCTACATAGATCCCATCGGGATCCGTGATCAGATTGTCAACGCTTTCCGTCAACAGAACGGTTTTATGCTTAAATTCCATTCATCTCTCCGACCGTCAGGCTTTGCTTAAATGCCAAATCCAAGCTCTGCCATTTTCTCCGCCACGTCATCCATTTCTTCTTCATCATATTCGCCGGCATAATCATTCCAGCGTTCCGCACTCCAGATCTCGATGCGGTTCATCACGCCCGCAAGCACGACATCCTTCTCAATCCCTGCAAACTCACGAAGGATCGCCGGCACAAGGATCCTTCCCTGTTTGTCAGTCTCACAGGTCACTGCGCCTGCAAAGAAGAACCGTGCGAACTTTCTCTGGTCCTTACCGGTCATCGGGCGTTCTCTGAAATTATCTTCTATCTTTTTCCATTCTTCATTGGAATATACGTAAAGACACTGATCCAGACCTTTAGTGACTACGAACTCTTCGCCGAGCTGCTCACGGAATTTGACAGGCATGATCAGACGCCCTTTGGCATCTACTGAATGATTGTATTGTCCCATGAACATCCCTGCGTCACCTTCTTTCGTCCGGATTTGAGCAGGAGAAAAAGTTATTCACAATTTTATCCACATATCCACTTTTTGACACTTAGAGCCACTTTTCCCCACTCATATACCACATTCTAACCTTTTCAATGCCAAAAAGCAAGGGGGTAAAGACCTGTTTTTGAGACTTTTTTGCAAAAGAAAAAACGCCTGAATCCCTTTAGATTCAAGCGTTTCCGATACTTTGTATAATCAGGTCCGTTCCACCACAAGATATAGATAATCCGGTGGTGACCCATCCCATTTTTTAATGTTTTTTCTTTTCTTTTGCTCTTGCGATCCCTCTGCCGATTATGATTGCAATGATCCCGAATATCACCAGACCGATCGACAAAAACTGTGATACTGCAAACTGTGTTCCCGGAATCAGAAGCTGATCCGTACGCAGGCCTTCGATCCAGGCACGTCCAAGACCGTATCCGACAAGATAACCGAAAAAGATCGCGCCTTCAAATCGTTTATGTTTGGTCCGGCCAAGCAGGATCAGAAGCAAAACGATATTCCACACACATTCATACAGGAATGTCGGGTGTACCTGGATATAAGAGATGCCGTCTACGACCTGCATGTGGCTTGCCAGTTCATTTGTGATATCGACACTTCTGACTGCATCTACCGGCAGCTGCATCGCAAACAGGGAATCGGTATATCCGCCAAATGCTTCTCTGTTAAAAAAGTTCCCCCATCTGCCGAGGATCTGTCCGACCAGAAGACCCAGACAGGCAGTATCAAGCAATGTCCCGAGGCGGACCTTTTTGATCGCCGAAAAGATAATTGCCGAAATGATTCCACCGATCACGCCGCCGTAGATCGCCAGACCGCCCTGTCGGATATTCAGGATCGACATCAGGTTATCCTTATAAAGATCCCAGGAAAATACCACATAGTATATTCTAGCGCAAATGACGGAGATGATGATCGCCATGATCGCAAAGCTGACATACATATCCGGATCCTGTCCGGTCCGTTTCGCGACTGCACGTGCCAGTAATGTTCCCAGCACCATGCCGATCGCGATCACGATTCCATAGTACGCGATCGAAAACCCAAATATGTCAATGCTTTTTCCCACATGGTCCAGATATATATGTAAATGTGGAAAATTAATATTATAATTCATTGTCTTCTCACACCAGACGATCTGCGCTTACTTTCTGCCACAGCATTTTTTGTATTTCTTGCCGCTTCCGCACGGGCACGGGTCGTTCGGATATACCTTCGGTGCCTTGCGGACCGTGTTCATCTGTTTTGCTTCCTTGAAAAGCTCTGCGCGTTTTTCTTCATCAAAGATCTCTTCCCACTCCGGCAGACCGTAAAGCCAGCCAGCCTTTGCATCTACCATGTTCTTATACAGGGATTCCAGATCATAGTTCAAGTTAACAACGGTATCCTCAGCCAGATCACCTTCCAGCGGATTGGCTTCTTTCAGACTCTCATTGATGCCATCCAGAAAACCGACCATTGTCATGGTGTCCAGTCCAAATCGCTCTGCCAGCTCTGCTACAGTCCCTTCGATCTTTTCTTCCGGGTTTTTCAGAAGCTCCGCATACACGTTTTTTTCTTTTTCAAAATACGTTGCCCAAAGCTGCTGCAACTGTGCCTGGCTTAAGTTCTCATCGTAGGCAGTTGCCTGCCATTGTTCTAATAATCCCATTTGACAAACTCCTTTGTTTTACTGTTCATTCAGAACGGTTTTTTAATAATTTATAGATGAATGAATATGCCCAGATCAAAACCGGCACGACAACGGTAGCGATGATCGCTACGATAAATGCCCGGAAGCTCTGTTCATCATGTGCCGTAAAGGCCAGCACGAAGGCAATGACATAAAGCGCGATCAGCAATATAATACCTGCCATCGCCATGATCCGTTTTACCTTCTTCATGTACTGCTCCTTTCTTCCTTTCCGGAACACATTCGAAAAATCTATTCTTCTACACTGTCGATCAGATCGATCGTACGCTCTTTGTTCATCTTGACGCACATCTGGATAAAGGTATCCAGCGGTACGTTCTGCAGCTGCTTGTTAGATCCGCGCAGATTGATCGATACCGTACGCTCCTCGGCTTCTCTGTCACCCAGAACAATGATGTAAGGATCCTTCATCTGTTTAAACGCTTTGATCTTTTCCTTCATGTTCTTATCCGTATAGTCAGCCTCTACGCGGATCCGGTTCTGACGAAGCAGATCCTCGATCTCTTTTGCATATGCATTGTGCTCGACACGGATCGGAACGATACCGACCTGATACGGTGACATCCAGAACGGAAATGCGCCCTTGAAGTTCTCGATCAGGATGCCGATGAAGCGTTCAAACGATCCGAAGATCGCACGATGGATCATAACCGGACGCTTATGTTCACTGTCCTTATCGATGTATTTCAGATCAAAGTTTAACGGCAGCTGAAAGTCAAGCTGGATCGTACCCATCTGCCATTCTCTTCCAAGGCAATCTTTCATGGACAGATCGATCTTCGGGCCATAAAACGCGCCGTCGCCTTCGTTGATCTCAAAATTCTCTTCGCCGTATTTCTTGATCAGGATATTCTTCAGTGCATCCTCTGCCTTATCCCAAAGTGCAGGATCGCCCATGAAATCATCCGGTCTTGTGGACAGTTCTGCCTTATAGGTCAGGCCGAAGGTCTCATATAATTCTCCGGTGATATCCATGATATCGCTGATCTCATCCTCGATCTGTTCTTCCATCAGGAAAGTATGATCATCGTCCTGACGGAACATCTGTACACGGAACAGACCGTTAAGTTCGCCGGATTTTTCTTTTCTGTGGATCACATCTACTTCGCTGAAACGAAGCGGAAGATCTTTATAGCTGTGCAGATCTTTTTTGTAGACCATGATCGCGTTCGGACAGTTCATCGGTTTGACACAATAGGTGTCACTGCCATCTTCCGCTTCTCCCGGAACGACAAACATTCCATCGCGGTAATGTGCCCAGTGTCCCGAGGTCACCCACAGTTCCTTTTTCTGAATCTGCGGTGCAGCGATCTCCTGATAACCATGGCGCTCATGCACCTCTCTCCAGAACTCCAAAAGCGCATTGAACATCTTCCAGCCACGCGGCAGCCAGTACGGCATGCCCGGTGCGGTCGCGTCAAACATGAACAGATCCAGCTGCGGGCCGATCTTTTTATGATCGCGTTCCATCGCTTCCTTGATCAGCTTCAGATGCTCTTTTAATTCCTGCTTTGACGGGAAGGCATATACATAGATACGCTGCAGCATATCGCGGTTCTCATCGCCTCTCCAGTAAGCACCGGAAACGGTCTTGATCTGGAACGCCGCGCTTAAAAGCTCCTGAGAATTCTCAACGTGCGGGCCACGGCAAAGATCCGTAAAATCATCACCGGTCTCATAGATCGTGATCAGCTCGTCTTCCGGCAGATCCTGAATCAACTCTGTCTTGAACTTCTGGTCTTTGAAAAGCTCCAGCGCATCCGCGCGGGACACTTCCTTGCGGGTCCAGTCTTCTTTTCTCTTCAGGATCTCACGCATCTTATTTTCAATGGTCTTAAAATCGTCCTTATTTACCGGTCTCGGCAGGACAAAATCGTAATACAGTCCGTCATCGATCTGCGGGCCGATCGCGTACTGCACGTTCTCCTTTCCGAAGATCTCGATCACAGCCTTCGCCAGAATGTGGGAAAGAGAATGGCGATAGACCTCTAAAAATTGTTCTTTTTCCATGGTTGTCTCCTTTTATCTATATATGATGTCATGACGTCCCGGTCCGTTTGAAACCATGGTGATCGGGTAGCCAATCTGCTCTTCTACAAACTCGATGTACTTGCGGCAGTTCTCGGGAAGCTCGTCATAATTGCGGATGCCGCGGATCTCCGTCTTCCAGCCCGGCAGATATTCATATACCGGCTTTGCTTTCTTAAGAAGACTTGCCGCCGGGAAATCTGTCGTCACTTCACCATCGATCTCATATCCGACACAAACCGGGATCTCATCCAGATATCCCAGAACGTCAAGAACGGTAAACGCAACATCGGTTGCGCCCTGCAGACGGCAGCCGTATTTGCTTGCCACGCAGTCAAACCAACCCATTCTTCTTGGTCTGCCGGTTGTTGCGCCGTATTCGCCGCCGTCTCCGCCGCGTCTTCTGAGTTCATCCGCCTCATCGCCAAAGATTTCGGAAACAAACTCGCCTGCGCCGACTGCACTCGAATATGCCTTGCAGACAACGATGACCTTTTTGATCTCATACGGCGGAATGCCTGCGCCGACTGCACCGTATCCTGCCAGCGTAGAGGATGATGTGACCATCGGATAAATGCCGTGATCCGGATCCTTTAACGTGCCCAGCTGGCCTTCTAAAAGGATCTCTTTGCCATCTTTGAGTGCCTGTGCCAGATATGCGGAAACATCGCATACATACGGACGGATCATCTCTCGATATTCCTTAAGTGTCTCTACGATCTCATCCGGATCCAGCTCCGGTTTGTTGTAGAGATACTTCATCAGAACATTTTTTCTCGCACAGACATTCTCTGCTTTTTCACGGATCAGCTCATCATCAAAGATCTCATTGACCTGGAAGCCGATCTTTGCAAATTTGTCTGCGTAAAACGGCGCGATTCCGGATTTGGTAGAACCAAATGATTTTCCGGCCAGACGTTCTTCTTCATATGCATCCAGCAGGATGTGATACGGCATCACGATCTGTGCCCTGTCGGACACCAGGATCTTCGGCTCCGGAACACCCTTTTCTGTAATGCTTTTGATCTCATTGATCAGGATCGGAATGTTTAACGCCACACCATTTCCAATAATGCTTGTGGTATGGTTGTAAAAGCATCCTGACGGCAAGGTATGCAGCGCAAATTTTCCATAGTCATTGACAATGGTATGTCCTGCGTTCGCGCCTCCCTGAAAACGGATGATGATATCCGCTTTTTCCGCAAGCATATCTGTGATCTTTCCTTTTCCTTCGTCGCCCCAGTTTGCTCCTACTACTGCTTTAACCATGAAGCAATCCTCCTTTGTTTATGCCTAAGGTGTTATGCGGGTTTTCTTAGTATTCAATCGCTTTTGTTGCCGTCACTGCCAGAGCACCCGGTCCGATATGACAGGAAATGCTGAGTGAGAGCGGCTGCATTACGATATCGTGATCCGGGAAATGCGCCTGCACTTCCTTCTTGAACTCTTCTGCAGCTTCCAGATCATGTGTGTAGGACATTGCGATATGAATGTCCTTTCCTTCTCTGGAACCAAACCGTTTCTCGCAGTCATCCAGGATCTGATTGATCATCATCATCTTACCCTGTTTTACGGTACGCGCTTTTGCAAATGCATCCAGCTTGTCACCCTGGATCTGCAGCACCGGTTTTAAGCGGAGCAGTGTTCCGAGCGCTGCTGCCGCCGGTGTGATCCGGCCGCCTCTGCGAAGATAGGTCAATGTGTCGAGCATGATGTAGATGCTCGAATCCATCTTGTTTTCCATCAGCTTGTCAACGATCGTCTGCACATCAAGTCCCGCATCCGCCATTTCCTTTGCATCAATGACAGAACGACGCATCGTAACAGAGATCCGCTGGTTGTCTACGACAAACACCTTGCCCTCGTACTCTTCTTCTTTGGAAAGCATGATCGCCTGCTCGCATGTGGAAGAAAGTCCGCTCGACATCGGAATGTCGATGATGTAATCATACTCTTCCAAAAGCTTGTCCCAAAGTTCTGTGAAATCTGTCAGTGCCGGAGAAGAGGTATGGATCTCTTTTCCCTCTGTCAGCACTTCATAGAACTGCTCCTGGCTTAATGTAATGTCTTCCAGAAACAACTCTTCATTAATATAGAAAGGCATCGGCATAACGTAAACGCCAAGTTCTTTTCCTTCTGCCTGTGTAATACCACTATTGCTATCTGTAACTATCGCAATTTTACTCATTTATAAAGCACCTCCTGCTTTAAAAATCTATTTTTGCACATACACTGGAGATAATAACATAAACGGCGGGAAGATACAAGAAAAGCTTCGCGGGCAAAGTGCCCAAAAATCAACACTTTATACCCGCGAAGCTTATGTTTAAAGTTATTTGCCCTGATTTACCACGCTGCCTGTACGATTTCCTCCATGGCCGATTGTGAAAGACCCGGATTCTCTTCGTCAGTCACATTGGCGGAATAGGAATAGCCGTCTTTTTCCCAGACTGCAAGTGACACAGTGCCGTCATTTCCTGACATCTTTACGGTCGTACCATTGACATCGACTTCTTTTTCTTCAGAATAGGTCGTGTAATCTCCGCTGATATCCTCGGAGCCTTCCGCTTTTCTGATCGTAACACCCTTGTCAGGCTCACCGTAAACGACCTGGATCAGCTCGTTGTTCATGACAGAAAAATGCAATCCGACATAGGATCCGACGGTCTCCGGCACGTTGAAGGAGAATCCTGCTACATTGCAGGCTTCTTCCATATTGGAATATTCCACCCAGGGATTGCCCATGCCGCTAGATTCACCGGCTCCCTCACTCACTGCATCCTCATCAGGTACTGCCTGCTGTTCATCCTGATCCGCCTGTGCTTCCGTCGTCTGCGTATCCGCGGATCCATTGTCTTTGTTCCCGCATGCGCCCAATGCAAAGATCATCGCGCCCGCCAGAACAACTGCCATCATTTTCAGAATTCTTTTTTTCATCATGCCTTCCTCCAATATCCATTCTTTACTCAGAGGTACATTTTTACAGCAATGCCTTCTCCCACTCAGCTTCTTTGAAACCTGTCAGCACAAAATCATCACCAATCACAAGCGGACGTTTTACCAGCATCCCATCCGTTGCCAGAAGTTTTAGCTGATCCTCCTCGCTCATATCGGGAAGCTTTTTGGAGAGTTCCATTTCCCGATAGATCATGCCGCTGGTATTAAAGAACCGTTTCAGCGGAAGGCCGCTTTTTTCATAAAACGCCTTCAGACTCGCCTCATCGGGATGATCTCCCTTGATGTCAAGCAGCTCAAACTGTACGCCTTTTTCATCAAGCCACTTCAATGCTTTTTTGCAGGTTGAACATCTGTCATAACAATATACTTTTAACATTTCGATTCCTCCAGTGCATGCAGCGCTGCCTGTGCCATAGTCACTGCTGCAGAACGTATCGCGCTGTCATCAGTATGAAAGTTTTCGCTGTGCCATGCATAATGTGTTTCTCCCGGCGTACCGCTGCCGACCCAGAAAAAGAAGGACGGCACCTGCGCCATGATCAACGAGAAGTCTTCGCTCGCCATGGTCGGCTCTGCATCTGCTACATTCTCTTCCCCAACTGCCGCTGTAGCCGCTTTCTTTGCAAGCGCACACATTTGAGGGCTGTTGTATACAAGCGGCAGGACTTCCCGATACTCGATCTCCGCCTGACAGTCATATGCTTTCGCGGTTCCACAGACGATCTCTTCCATCCTGGAAACAGCCTTGGCCTTTGCTTCCTCACTCAGCGCCCGGATGCTGGCTGTCATCTTCACCTGATCAGCAACTACATTTTCCAGGCTCCCGCCATGAATCGAACCAACCGTCATGACAACACTCTCAAGCGGGTTTGTGTTTCTGCTGACAACGGTCTGCAGAGACTGGATGATCGCTGCCGCGCATACGATCGGATCCACACACAGATGCGGATTGCCGCCATGTCCGCCAAGACCGTTGATCGTGATATGGAAGTTGGTCTTGCAGGCCATCAGGCCGCCGGTGTGACAAACCACCTTGCCGGCTTCGACTTCGGGTCTGTTGTGCATCCCGAAAAACATCTGCGGATGGATCACATCCAAAAGTCCCGCGTCAAGCATTTCCTTCGCACCGTCTGTTGTCTCTTCCGCTTCCTGAAACAAAAGGTCAACCGTGCCGCTCCATTCGTCAGCATATTTTGACAAAAGCATGGCTGCGCCTAAAAGAGATGCCGTATGAAAGTCGTGTCCGCACGCATGCATGACGCCCGGATTCTGAGAACGATATGGGCTGTCCCAACTTTCCGTCTGCGCGATTGCGTCGATGTCGGCGCGAAGCCCGACTTCTGTAATGTCTGCTGCTCCTGCCACGCTGTTCTTTTGTCCGTGGATCCTGGCTGTCACGCCCGTCAGATCCTTCTGCAATGAAAGGATCTCCACGCCCGGAATCGTTTCCAGGAATGCCCTGATCTTTTTTGTGGTCTCATATTCCTGATGCGGCAGCTCCGGATGCATGTGCATGTCATGCTTAAAATCGAGCAGCCGCTGTTCTTCGTCTTTTGTTAATAAAAGCTTCATCACGCACTCCGTTTACACCACTGCGATTGCTTCTATTTCTACCTTTGCACCCTTCGGAAGTGCTGCTGCCTGAAACGCTGCTCTTGCAGGATAGGGTTCCGTAAAGAATTCCGCATACACTTCATTCATGGCTGTAAAATCAGCGATGTCTGCCAGCAAAACAGTCGTCTTTACAACATGACCCATGTCAGTCCCTGCAGCGGCCAGGATGTTTTTGATGTTTGTCAAACTCTGTCTTGTCTGTGCGGCAATATCGGTCCCGGCAAATTCGCCCTTTGCAGGATCGATCGGAATCTGTCCGGATACATAAATTGTATCTCCCGCCTGGATCGCCTGTGAGTACGGACCGATCGCTGCCGGTGCATTATCGGTATGAATAGATTTGTTCATGTCCTTCTCCTTTTTACTATCTTACTGAAATATCATTATCATTTATATGGTGACACCCAGAATGTTTGCCGCCTTCATAATGGCCGTCTGTGTCTTACTGTCTGTGATCTCCCCTGACATGACCTGCGCAAGCGCTTCTTTTAACGGCATCTCAAAGACATTTAAGAATTCTCCCTGATCCAGATGCTGTTCACCCCTATGGAGCTTCGTTGCCAGATACATCGTGATCTTTTCATCGGAATAAGCTGCTGCCGGATAAAAGAGTCCGATGTCCTGCCAGCAGTCTGCCGTGTATCCGGTTTCTTCAAGCAGCTCTCTCTGGATCGCTGACAGTCTGTCTTCTTCCGGATAGTCAAGTTTTCCGGCCGGGATCTCTGTCATAACCTGCCCCAACGGATACCGATACTGACGTTCTAAGATCACATTTCCTTCATCCGTGACCGGGATGACGCAGACCGCGCCGATGTGACGCAGGATTTCTCTGGTGGAGGTACTCCCGTCCGGAAGTGCGACGGTGTCCCGGAATACATGCATGATCACGCCGTCAAAGATTTCTTCTGAAGCTGTCTGACGCTCTGCGAGTTGTGAGAATTCGTTTGTGTCCTGTTTGCTCATAGTTCCACTCCATTGCTTTTTTATGGTGATTATAACATAACCGCGCTCATTCGAAAATGCAAAAACTTATTCGCAGAATCGCTATGCGATTCATGCTCATATACGGCTGTCGCCAAATACGCCAACAGAAACGCATCTGTGACTTCGTCACATAAAAAAAGTGATCGCAACTTCGAGCCACGCTCATTCGAAAATGCAAAAGCATTTTCTCATGCGCGGCTGTCGCCGCATAAAGCATAAAAAGAACCCTGATGGGAGAGCAAGCTCTCCACCAGGGTTCTTTCCTTGCTTTGCGTGGCTTGTAGTTACGATCACATCATTCCCATGCCGCCTGCGCCACCTGCCGGCATTGGCGGAACCGGCTCTTTGATGTCGGCTACTACGGATTCTGTGGTCAGCAGTGTGGATGCTACGCTGGTAGCGTTCTGCAGTGCTGTTCTTGTTACCTTAACCGGATCAAGGATACCAGCTTCGATCATGTCTACATATTCTTCTGTAGCTGCGTTGAAGCCGATGCCTGCTTCTGCTTCTTTTACTTTGTTGATGATCACTGCGCCTTCCAGACCTGCGTTTGCAGCAATGTAGTACAGCGGAGCTTCCAAAGCTTTCAGGATAACCTTAGCACCTGTCTTCTCATCACCTTCCAGTGTCTCAGCCAGAGCTGCAACTTCCTTGGTTGCATGGATGTATGCGGAACCACCACCTGCGATGATACCTTCTTCTACAGCTGCCTTGGTTGCTGCCAGAGCATCTTCCATACGGAATTTGCTTTCTTTCATCTCTGCTTCTGTTGCAGCACCGACACGGATGACTGCTACGCCGCCTGACAGTTTTGCAAGACGCTCCTGCAGTTTCTCACGATCGAAATCAGATGTGGTATCTTCCAGTTCCTGACGAATCTGTGCGATTCTTGCTTCGATGTCAGCTTTCGCGCCCATACCATCTACGATGACTGTATCGTCTTTCTTAACCTTAACGGATTTTGCACGGCCAAGCTGATCCAGAGTCGTTTCTTTGAGGTCCATGCCGACTTCTTCAGAAACAACAACACCGCCTGTCAGGATTGCGATGTCCTGCAGCATTGCTTTTCTTCTATCGCCATAACCCGGAGCCTTAACTGCTACAACAGTCAGTGTTCCGCGCAGCTTGTTAATAACCAGAGTGGTCAGTGCTTCGCCTTCCAGATCCTCTGCGATGATCAAAAGCTTCTGGCCGGACTGAGCAATCTGCTCAAGGATCGGCAGGATCTCCTGGATGTTGGAGATTTTCTTGTCTGTGATCAAAATATACGGATCTTCAAGGTTTGCTTCCATCTTGTCCATATCTGTTGCCATGTAAGCTGAGATATAGCCGCGGTCAAACTGCATACCTTCTACGAGCTCCAGCTCTGTCTGCATGGTGCGGGACTCTTCGATGGTGATAACGCCGTCGTTGGAAACCTGCTCCATTGCATCTGCTACCATGTTGCCGACATTCTCATCGCTTGCAGAGATCGCTGCAACTTTTGCGATATGATCTTTGCCGTTTACTTTCTGGCCCATTTTGCTGATGGCTTCTACCGCAACCTCAGTTGCCTTCTTCATGCCGCGACGCATGATGATCGGGTTTGCACCTGCTTCCAGGTTCTTCATACCCTCATGGATCATTGCCTGTGCCAGTACGGTAGCTGTGGTTGTACCATCACCTGCTGCATCGTTTGTCTTTGTAGCAGCTTCTTTTACCAGCTGTGCACCCATGTTCTCGAATGCATCTTCCAGCTCGATATCTTTTGCGATGGTAACACCATCGTTTGTGATGACCGGTGTGCCAAACGGCTTGTCAAGTACGACGTTACGTCCTTTCGGTCCAAGCGTTACACGAACGGTGTCTGCCAATTTATCAACACCAGCCTGCAGAGCAGTTCTGGCTTCTGTTCCGTATTTCAGATCTTTTGCCATGATTAGTTTTCCTCCTTATATCTGATTATTCAACGATTGCCAGGATGTCATCCTGTCTTACGATCTTATACTCTTCGCCATCGATCTTGATCTCGTTTCCTGCATATTTGGAATAGATGACTTTGTCGCCAACCTTAACCTGCATGGTTACTTCTTTTCCTTCAACCACGCCGCCCGGTCCGACTGCAACTACTTCTGCTTCCTGCGGTTTTTCCTGTGCGGCTGATGCTAAAATAATGCCGCCCTTTGTTGTCTCTTCTGCTTCCAGCTGCTTTAATACAACTCTGTCACCCAATGGTACTAACTTCATTTGTCTTCCTCCTTGTATATTATGAAATTAAGCTGCGTTCGAAATTGAACTTTTCCGGGTTTGTTAGCACTCTTTTTATCTGAGTGCTAAGCCTCTGTAAGATAATATACTCGTACACAAAAATAATGTCAAGCCCTTTATCACTATTTTTGATGCAATCATTATTTGACATCATTGCCATATCTTCTTGCCTCTGCCCGCTCCTAAGTGATTCAAATAAGGCCAAACCGTTTCAGCGCATTCCAGATCCCGTCTTCATGGATGTCATCCGTAATATAATCCGCAACATCCTTTGCAGGTTTTCGTCCGTTTCCCATGACGATCCCGGTTCCTGCCGCCTTTAACATCTCTACATCATTTGCCCCGTCACCAAACGCAAAGGTCTCTTTCCGCGAAACACCTGTCTGACGGCAGATTTCCTGCATTGCGATTGCCTTTGAACAATCCTTTGGCGTCAGCTCCATGACATGATAATCATGGTTTGCCACCGTAAACAGATCCCTGAATTCATCCATGATCTGATCGGCAAGCTCCGGCTCGATATACTGTGTCACCACGGAAAACTTGCTCGCCTCGATGTTCTCATTTCCGGCGATTGGCTGCGCGTGTTGTCTGATCTTTTGAAAAACAGATTCCCCATACGGATCTCTGGCAATCTTCTCCCAGTCCATGTACAGCCAGTCCCTGCCCTCAATGATCATCGGCAGATCGTATTGATTAAAAACGGCCACCATGTGATACAGCAGTTCTTTTTCAATATTTCTGCAGAAAAGCTCCTCCCCATGCAGAAACAGATTCGTCCCGCAGCCACAAAGCATCCCGTCAAACGGCATTTCCAGAAGCTCTTTATTATGAATATAAACCTTTGTCCGGCCGCTGTTGATATAGACAGCGTGTCCGTTTTCTTTTAACCTGTCAACTGCCCGTATCGTGCTTTGTTCGACGACACCGTATCTGTCGATCAGTGTTCCATCAATGTCAAAAAATATCGAAGCCATATATTTCCCCAAATGATCCTATACATTCATAATGATGACACTGATGATCGGACATATGATAAACAGTACAAATGCCCAGACAGCAAGCATCACGATACGAATCGGTTTCTTTTTACTTCTAGCGCCGGGGAACAGATGCTGAAAGCCATGATAGTCGCTCAAAAAGAGAATCGGTAAAATAGCCGCAAACACCATAAGCAGACTATCTGCAACAAACTCCCTTGGCCCATGCCCCTTGTAAGTAGACAACGCACCCGCGATATATATGGCCAGAAACGCATAGCACACGATAGCCAGGCTTCTCACCTTTGCTCCGGCGCCGCGAAATCCCGGTGGCCGCCAGTCACCTTTTCCGTTCGGGAACAGTCCATCCTCAGAAAGCTGCGATCCCTTTGGCTGCACTTTTTGTTCCCGCAACAGCACTCCCACTACAGCTTCAAATTCTTTTTCCAATGCAAAGACGTCCTGATACCGGTTTTCCGGATCCAGTTCCACACATTTTCTGATCAGACGATTCCATTTTCCTTCTTTGATCGCCTGTCTGGAAAGCGTTCCTGTCAGAAGGTAATTGAAAATCATACCAAACGCGTAAATGTCCGTCCGCTGATCCGATTCGCAAAATCCATACTGCTCCGGTG
>SVDH01000030.1:10438-23850 GCA_015057865.1 Lachnospiraceae bacterium | reverse complement strand
GGAAAAGGTGAGATCTCGAGCTTTGGTGCTTTGTGTACGGCGCTTTCAGCAACGATCGGTACCGGTAATATCGTCGGTGTGGCAACGGCTGTTTGTGCCGGTGGACCGGGTGCATTGTTCTGGATGCTGGTAGCAGCATTTTTCGGAATGGCGACCAAGTTTTCCGAGGGTCTGCTTGCCGTTAAGTATCGGCAGGTCAATCCGGATACCGGACACAGTCTTGGCGGTCCGTTCTATTATATCGAGCGCGGTATGGGGCCGAAGTGGAAATGGCTTGCGAAACTGTTTGCATTGTTTGGAACACTGGCAGGTTTGCTGGGAATCGGTACCATTACACAGATCAATGGTATTTCTTCCGCAGTCAAAAGCTTTTTTGATCCGGATACGCTTCATGCTGTTACCATTCCGGGCATCGGAGAATATTCCTGGGCGATTATTATCACATCCATCGTGATCACAGGTTTTGTCGCGCTGGTTCTGATCGGTGGGATTAAGAGAATTGCAAATGTAAGCCAGATCATCGTTCCGTTTATGGCGATTATTTATGTGGTATTTGTCCTGATCCTCGTTCTTACCCATGTGTCACTGGTTCCGCATGCGGTTGTTACGATCATCGAAGGTGCATTCAATCCACGGGCTGTTACAGGTGGTATTGTCGGTACGATGCTCGTGGCGATGCAGAAAGGTATCGCACGTGGTATTTTTTCAAACGAGGCAGGTCTTGGTAGTGCGCCGATCGCAGCGGCTGCGGCACAGACACATGAGCCGGTACGCCAGGGTCTTGTCAGTATGACAGGTACTTTTATTGATACGATCATCATCTGTACACTGACCGGATTGTCCATCGTTATGACGGGCGCTTGGCAGGTAGAAGGCCTTGAAGGCGTGCAGGTGACCAGCTACGCGTTCCAGAACGGTCTTCCGTTTCCGAGTCAGGTGGCTGCATTCATTCTGATGCTCTGTCTGGTGTTCTTTGCATTCACTACGATCCTCGGATGGGACTACTACAGCGAGCGCTGCCTGGAATATCTGACCGGCGGCAAGACAAAGGCAGTCAAAGTATTCCGTGCGCTTTATATCATCGTTGTATTCATTGGCCCGTTCCTGACGGTTAGCGCAGTATGGACGATTGCGGATATCTTCAACGGACTGATGGCGATCCCGAATATGATCGCATTGTTTGCATTGAGCGGCGTCGTTGGAAAAGAAGTGAAAAAGTTCTTCGATGCAGGAAAGCATAAGAATAAATAGATCATGGTTTATGGAAAGAGGCTCACCGGAGTCTCTTTTTTCTTTCAGAAAATCATTGACACATGCTCTTGAACCGCCTATAATAGTGTGGTCTGACGAAGTGTCGGAGTTTCTTTTGTGCGCAAAAATACGATCTCTCCAATCGTGTTGCGGGCAAGGCTTCCCCGGCATAGATGCGGCGGGTGGGAACCGTCGACACCTTCGCAAGGCGGGACTCCACACCCCGTGGCGCGGACATCTTAGAGGTCAGAATCACGTAAGTATGGCAGAGAAATGAAGTGTTCGGACATTCACTTTATGAACTGCGCACACTTTCCGAGGAGGAACAATCAATGAGCAACAATACATTCATGGCAAACCCGGATAAAATCGAAAGAAAATGGTATGTCGTAGATGCTGAAGGTCAGACACTGGGTCGTCTTTCTTCCGAGATCGCAAAGATCCTGCGTGGAAAGAACAAACCGGAGTTCACACCGCATATTGACACCGGGGATTATGTAATCGTCGTAAACGCTGAGAAGGTCAAAGTTACCGGCAAGAAGCTGGATCAGAAGATCTACTATCATCATTCTGATTATGTTGGCGGTATGAAAGAGACCACCTTAAAGGAACTGCTGGCAAAGCATCCGGAACGCGTTATCACCTTTGCAGTCAAAGGCATGCTGCCGAAAGGACCGCTGGGAAGACAGATGGGCAAGAAGCTCTTTGTATACGCAGGACCGGAGCACAAGCATCAGGCACAGAAGCCGGAAGCTATCACATTTTAGTTAGCAGTTAGGAGGATTATAAAATGGCGGATACCAGATATTATGGAACCGGAAGAAGAAAAAAATCAGTTGCCCGCGTTTATCTGATCCCGGGCACAGGCAAGATCACCATCAATAAAAGAGACATTGATGAATATCTTGGACTGGAGACTTTAAAAGTAATCGTTCGTCAGCCGTTAGTAGCTACAGATACACTGGACAAGTTTGACGTTCAGGTAAATGTAAAGGGCGGCGGATACACAGGCCAGGCAGGCGCGATCCGTCACGGCATCGCACGTGCACTGCTTGAGGCAGACGCTGAATATCGTCCGACTCTGAAAGCAGCTGGTTACCTTACTCGTGATCCGAGAATGAAAGAGCGTAAGAAATACGGTCTCAAAGGCGCACGTCGCGCACCGCAGTTTTCCAAGCGTTAATCTTATCTGCGGAAACAGATATATGGAAAGAACTCCCGAGTTTACTCGAGGAGTTCTTTTTGTATATCTGGGTCCATAGGAAGTTTCGGAGGAACGAAGAGGATATCATTTGACAGTTTCTGACCCCTCCTGTTATCTTATTAAATATTCGAAATGATTGAAAAATGGTATCATGAGCCAAAAAGAAGTTTTAAAATACGCATTTATAAAATCGCTGCCGGTTTTGTGCAGTTATATTTTCCTGGGCATCGCCTATGGGATCCTGATGGAAGAAGCAGGGTTTTCGTGGTATGCCACGATGTTTGCAAGTGTTGTGGTCTATACCGGCGCATTCCAGTTTGTTCTGACAACATTGATGGCTGCGGGTGCATCGATCCTTACCGTGGCAGTCACAGCATTTCTGGTCAACAGCCGCCAGACCTTTTATGCGCTGACATTTATGGATGACTTTAATCAGATGGGGCGCTTTAAACCCTTTATGATCTTCAGCCTGACAGACGAAAGCTATGCAGTAAACTGCTCCCTTGAGCTGCCAGACGAGTCCGGCCGGACCGGTTTTTCCTCTGAACTGTCAGACACAGACAGACGCCGCATCATGCGCCCGCTTGCAGTTTTCTGCTGGTTATACTGGATCGCAGGCTCCGTTATGGGTGCATTGATCGGACAGCTGATCCCGTTTTCCATGGAAGGGATCGACTTTTGCATGACGGCACTGTTCATCGTCATCTTTATCAACCAGTGGGAAAAGAGCAGAAACCATACGGCAGCATTGACCGGCATTGCAGTTGCGATCATATGCCTTCTGATCTTTGGCGAAGCGCGTTTTATGCTGCCGGCATTAATTATTGTCTCTGCAATCCTGGTATTTTATAATAGTAAAACAGCAGGGAGGGCCAAAAAATGACAGCATATATTCTCGCGGCCATCCTGACCGGCGCCGTTGTCACATTCATGCTGCGCGCACTGCCGTTTCTGCTGTTTTCCGGTAAGCGGGAAATGCCGGCGTGGATGCACCAGCTGGGGAAAATCTTACCGTCCGCGATTATGGCCGTCCTGATCGTTTACTGCCTGCGCGGCGCGCGAAGTGATTTTGCAGGCACAGGGATTCCCGGATTGATCGCAGCAGCGGTCGTGGTATTGACTTATAAGTGGAAACATAGTACGTTTATTTCTATCGTTGCTGGAACAGCTGTGTATATGGCACTGATCCGGGTAATGTAATAATGATATAAAGCAGGAAAGATACTTGAACAGAGCAGAAAACAGGCAACAATTTAAGAGAGGATTCAAGAACGGCATCCCGATCGCGCTGGGGTATCTGGCAGTATCGTTTGCCCTGGGAATTCTGGCGGCAGAGAGCGGTATGTCGGCGACGCAGGCAGGCGTGACCAGCTTTCTTGTTCTGGCATCTGCCGGACAGTATGCCGGCTTTACCCTGGTGGGCGCAGGCGGAACTTATCTTGCCATGGCGGGCGTGATCTTTGTCGCCAATATGCGTTACATGCTGATGTCGACCTCGTTAAGCCAGCGGCTTTATCCGGAAATGCCGTTTTTCCACAGGCTTTTTATGGCGTGGGGGATCACGGACGAGATCTTCGGTGTCTCCATCTCTTCTCCGGGAAGGGTGAATCCGTTTTTTACCTATGGCGCGATGTCTATTGCCATTCCGGGATGGACAGTCGGAACGATCCTTGGCGTCATCGTCGGAAACGTTCTGCCGCAGGATCTTGTCACGGCGCTGTCAATCGGATTGTATGGCATGTTTATTGCGATCATCATCCCACCGGCAAAGAAAAACAAAGTCGTGCTGGCGCTTGTCGTGATCTCGATGCTTGCCAGCTGGGCATTTTCAAGAATGCCGGGCCTGGGAAATCTTTCTGAAGGCAACCGGACCATTATCCTTACGATCATCATTGCGGGGATCGCTGCATTCCTGTTTCCGGTTCATGAGATTTCAACCGCATCGAATGAGACAGTTACAGAGCATGAGCAGGGGCCTCCTGAGAACGGAGGTGCATCATGAGTGGTAATATCTGGATCTATGTGCTGATCATGTTCGGCGTTTCCTATGCGATCCGCGTACTTCCGCTGACCCTGATCCGAAAAGAGATCAAAAACAGAACGTTACGGTCATTTTTATACTATGTCCCTTATGTAACACTTGCCGTCATGACGTTTCCTGCGATCATGGATGCGACGCAGACACCGGCAGCGGGACTGATCGCATTAGCGGCAGGGATCTTCCTTGCCTGGATCGGCCGCAGTATGTTTGAAGTCGCGATCGTAGCGGTCGTTTTGGTATATGTATTGGAACGATTCCTGTTTTAGAAGACTTGATTTCTTTACCTGATACCGATAAGATGAATACTATCCTAAGAGATTTACTGATAAAAGGAAAGTGAGGCGGATTTTATGCCGATTAAAATACCGGATTCCCTGCCGGCTAAAAAAGTGCTGGAGAGAGAAAATATATTTGTTATGACAGAGTATCGGGCGATGCATCAGGATATCCGTCCGCTGGATGTTCTGATCCTGAATCTGATGCCGACAAAGATCGCGACAGAGAATCAGCTCGTTCGAAAGCTTTCAAATACACCGCTGCAGATCAACATTGAGTTTCTGCAGACGGCCAGCTATAAACCGACCCATGTCGATGAAGCGCATATGGAGTCTTTTTATACGACATTCGAGCAGATCGAAGACAAGATGTTCGACGGAATGATCATTACAGGCGCGCCGCTTGCGGATGTCGCTTACGAAGATGTCAGCTACTGGCCGGAGCTTTGTAAGATCATGGAATGGACAAAGACACATGTGCATTGTGTGATGCACATCTGCTGGGGAGCGCTGGCAGCATTATATTATCATTATGGTGTGCCGACCGTCCGTTATCCATATAAGCTTTCGGGAATCTATGAAAACAGAGTGCTGAAAAAAAGCTCGCCGTTCTGCAGAGGGTTTGACGATGTCTTCTGGGCACCGCATTCGAGAGAAGTGGGGATTCTGGCAGAGGATGTTTTGAAAGTGCCTGAGCTGGAGATCCTGGTCGACAGCAGAGAGGGTGGTCCGACGATCCTGAAAACGACCGATTCGAGACATTTCTATGCGCTCTGCCATCTGGAATACGATGCAGATACGCTGGCGTTGGAGTATAAAAGAGATCTGGAAAAAGGGATCGACCCGATGATCCCGGTGAACTACTTTCCGGATGACGATCCAACCAGAAAACCGCTGGTCCGCTGGAGATCGGCAGGACAGCTGATGTTTTCGAATTGGCTCAATTACTATGTATATCAGACGACACCGTATGATCTGAAAGAAGGCAAAACACAAAAAGGAAATCCGTGGGAAAAACCGGAGTATTAATACATTGACCAAAAAAGAAATCGCAGAAATCAGAAAAACCATCAGAGCCGAAGGAGGCTGTACACACCGGATCGCAGGCTGCTACGTGTCTGCGGAGAGAGAACAGCGCATGACATTTTCCGGCATGTTCGGGAACCTTCCGGAAGAGGAAGTCTATAAGTATGTAGATATCTTAAAGAAAGGGCTGACCGGGACCCAGAAGGTGACAGACATAAGGATCACCAAGTGTTCGGATGCGCTGTACGGAGCCTGGTATTCGGAATGCAAAGAAGAAGAAAAGCTGGACGCATTGTATCAGCAGATCATCGATTCCTACACGCCGTCCGGCAATTATCTGATCCTGATCTCATACGGGATATATGATGTCCCGGCGATCGGAAAGGACGGGAAAAAGCAGGATGAGTCGGAAGACATATTCCGTTATATGACAGTCAGCATCTGCCCGGTCATTTTAAGCGATGCGGGCCTTTGCTGTGAGGCGGACGGTGTGCAGCCGGCCAAAAGAAGCTGGATGATCAAACCGCCGGCAGAAAGCTTTCTGTATCCGGCCTTTAATGAGCGCTATGAAGACCATGATGCAGTATTGTATTATGCAGGCAAATTCATTTCGCAGGAGCTTGTGGAGGCGCTGTTTGGCGTAGAAGAAAAGGTCAATACGGCCACAGAGCATAAGGCGCTTTATACAGAAGTCCTGTCCGAAGCATTGGGAGAGTCCTGTACGCTTGAAGTCATGACCGGAATGCAGGAATGCTTTGAAGAAACGGATGATGAGATTCTGACGCCAATGGATATGAAGGAGTTTGCGATCGCTTCCGGTGCCGCAAAAGAAGATGCGGAACGGATGGAAACGAAGTTAAAAGAAATGCATGATGACGGAGAGATCAAAACGGCACTTGTCACAGAAAAGACGCTGACGGTTCAGACAGGAGAAGCCACGATCAAAGCGAAAGCTGAAAGCGGTATCTTCCGAAGGAATATCGACGGATATGAGTGCCTGGTCATTCCGCTGCAGGGAGAGGTCCTTGTGAACGGGGTTCCGGTAAACGGGTAAAATAAAAAACGGTCTGCACTTTTTAAGGTGCAGGCCGTTTCTTGTGTCGTAATGACTGCTTATTTGATCTCAAGACCTTCGATCGCAACCAGGATCTCATCATCGTTCATCTCATAGAAATCCGGAATGATGATCGTGCCACCCTGTTTGGAAGCCTCTACAACCTTCTCGTAAAGACGTACAGAAAGGTCATGCGGCAGCTGAATGCCAACCGGTACCTGCTCTCCTGTAGCTGTAACGATCGTAACCTGATCCATCTTCATCGGCTTTAAGATGCAGCCTGTGCAATTGGTGAAAAACTGCATCGGTTTGTTGCAATCACAAATAGAAAATGTATTCATAGTAATGTACCTCCTGAAAAAACGATATCCACTCCATTACATGGAGCAGTTGTTGAAGTGCAAATCACGGCTATTATAGCACTACAGATTCAGAAAACAAGTAGTGACAAATAAGTGCCTGCGTATCACTTTGGTATGTGGCAGAAAATATGTTATACTGATTCCGTTTGAATCAATGAAAAACATGAAGGGGGATTCATGAGAAATATTACAGAAATCTTGACAAAGGAGCTTGGCAGAAAACGGGAACACATTGAAAATGTGGTCAAACTGCTCGATGAAGGAAATACGATCCCCTTTATCGCAAGATACCGAAAAGAGATGCATGGCTCCATGGACGATACGCTGCTTCGTTCCCTGGAAACAAGACTCTTGTATCTTCGCGGTCTGGAGGAGCGAAAAGAAGAAGTGCTGCGTCTGATCGAGGAACAGGGAAAGCTGACACCGGATTTGAAAGCAGAGATAGAAAAAGCAGAAGTACTTCAGCGCGTGGAGGACCTCTATAAACCGTTTAAGAAAAAGCGGGCGACCAGGGCATCCAAGGCAAAAGAGCAGGGACTTGAGCCACTGGCAAACCTGATCTATTTACAAAAGCAGACGAAGGGCGATCCGGCAGAAGCGGCAAAGCCATACATCGATCCGGAAAAAGAAGTTTTGGATGCACAGACAGCCCTTCAGGGTGCCTGCGACATCATTGCGGAAAACATAGCGGACGACGCAGACCTGATCGGACGGCTGCGGGATAAGACCTATAAGAGCAGTCTGATCGAAACAGACGCCGCTGATCCCGAAGAAAAGACCGTTTATGACATGTATTACGGGCGAAGCGAAGCCCTGTCAAAGATTCCGAATCACCGCGTGCTTGCGATCAACCGCGGGGAAAAAGAGAAAAAGTTAAAGGTGAAGATCGAACCGGATACGGAAGCGCTTCTTGGCATGATCAGACGGCGTGTCATCCGAAATGAGGACAGTATTTTTAAGGAACTGTTGGAAGAAACTGTGTCCGATTCCTATAAGCGCCTGATCGCGCCTTCGATCGAACGGGAGATGCGCAATCTTCTGACCGAACGTGCAGAGGCAGATGCGGTGAAGGTGTTTATGAAAAACACGGAGAGTCTTTTGATGGTTCCGCCGGTCAAAGGCGTGAGAGTCATCAGCATCGACCCCGGCTACCGGACAGGCTGTAAGGTTGCTGTCCTTGATGAAACCGGAAAACTGTTAAGCTATACCACGATCTATCCGACCCCGCCGAAAAAAGATATTCCAGGGACAGAAAAAACATTGAAGAAGCTGGTCGACACCTATGGCTGCAACGTGATCGTCATCGGAAACGGAACCGCATCCAGAGAAACAGAAGAAGTGGTGTCTGACTTTATCAAAAAGAACAAGCTTCCGATCCAGTATATGATCGTCAATGAAGCCGGCGCATCCGTCTATTCGGCATCGGAGCTGGCCGCGGAAGAGTATCCGGATCTGGATGTTACGACCAGAGGCGCGATGTCACTCGGACGACGGCTTCAGGATCCGCTGGCGGAGCTTGTCAAGATCGATCCGAAACACATCGGTGTCGGTCAGTACCAGCATGACATCAATCAAAAGGAACTTATGACGGCGCTGTCAGGTGTCGTGGAAAACTGCGTAAACCGTGTCGGTGTAGACTTAAATACTGCGTCGCCGTCCCTGCTTTCCTATGTAGCGGGCATCAGCGGACCGATTGCGAAAAACATCGTTGCGTACCGGGAGGAGAACGGCAGATTTTTAAGCCGCAGAGAACTGTTAAAGGTGCCCCGCCTGGGACCGAAGGCATATGAGCAGTGTGCAGGATTCCTGCGGATCGCAGACGGAAAGGAAGTGCTCGATGCGACAGGTGTCCATCCGGAATCCTACGAGATCACACGGACCATCATGGAAAAAACAGGTGTCACAAAGGAACAGATCACGGCAGGCGGCGTACCGGAGGTGGAAAAGAAGGTACAGCAGGCATATCCTGCAGGTAAGCTTTCCGAAAGCATTGCAAAGATGGCAAAAGATCTCGATGTCGGAGAACCCACGCTTCGGGATATCCTGGAAGAACTGAAAAAGCCGGCAAGAGACCCCAGAGAGGACGCACCGCCCGTTATTTTCAGAAGCGATGTGACGAGTTTCGAAGATCTGAAAGAGGGCATGGAGCTTTCCGGAACCGTACGAAATGTCGTTGACTTTGGCGCGTTTGTTGACATCGGCGTCAAGCAGGACGGTCTGGTGCACATTTCCAAAATGAGTAAAAAATACATCAATCATCCGATGGATGTGGTATCGATCGGAGATACCGTGAAAGTAAAGATATTATCCGTCGATCATGACAAAAAGAAAATCTCATTGTCGATGATCGACTGATGGCAGGAGGACAGATCCTGTTATTATGCAGAGAGTGAGAAGGAGCAGTTATGGGCAGACAATTCTGGAAGCCGGGAAATATGCTTTATCCGCTACCGTGCGCAATGGTGACGGTACAGCGGCCGGGAGAAAAGCCGAATATCATCACCATTGCATGGACGGGAACGGTCTGTACGGATCCCGCAATGGTTTACATTTCCGTGCGTCCCTCCCGTTATTCCTATGACATTATCAAAGAGACCGGGGAATTCGTGATCAATCTGACCACAGACGATCTGGTGCGCGCCGCGGATTATTGCGGTGTGAAATCAGGAAGGGACATTGACAAATTTGAGGTTTGCGGTCTGACACCGATTCCCTCAAAAGAGGTGTCTGTTCCGGCGATCGCGGAAAGTCCCGTGGCGATCGAATGCAGGGTGGAGCAGTTTATTCCGCTCGGATCGCATGACATGTTCCTGGCAAAGGTGCTGGCAGTATCGATCGATGATGAATATATGGATGAAAAAGGAAAATTCCATTTGAACAAATCCGGGATCGTTGCGTATTCCCATGGGGAGTATTTCGAACTTGGCAAACGGGACGGAAGCTTTGGCTATAGTGTAAGAAAGAAGCACGCAAAGAAAAAGGAGAAGAAAAAATGACGAATCAGGAACTGTTTTCCTATGTGGATCATACAGCATTAAAAGCATTTGCAACATGGGAAGATGTTGATCAGCTGTGCAGGGAGGCGATCGAATATCAGATGGCATCCGTCTGCATCCCGAGCGGATATGTCAAACGGGCACATGAAGCATATCCGGCATTGAATGTCTGTACCGTGATCGGTTTCCCGCTGGGGAACTGCAGTACACAGGCAAAACTTGCGGAAACGCAGCGGGCGCTTAATGACGGGGCGAATGAGATCGACATGGTCATCAATGTGGGAATGGTGAAAAATGGCGAATTTGAGGCATGTACGGACGAGATCCGGGCATTGCGTAAAGTGACCGAGGGACACATCCTGAAAGTGATCATTGAAACCTGCTATCTGACGGAAGCGGAAAAGATCCGTATGTGTGAAGCCGTGACAGCGGCCGGCGCGGATTACATCAAAACGTCCACGGGATTCGGGACAGGCGGCGCGACGCTTGAAGATGTAAACCTGATAAGGGAACACATCGGCAAAGATGTGAAGATCAAAGCATCCGGCGGAATCCGGACGAAAGAGGAAATGGAAGCCTATATTGCAGCGGGGTGCTCGAGGATCGGTACGAGCGGTGCGATTGCGATGCTGAAGGAGTAAGATATACTTTTTTAACACTGATAAAACGATGTGCCACACAGCTGCTGCACATCGTTTTTTCTTGCCGTTTGCAAAGTGTTTCCAAACAAGTTTTCTGCGGTTTCTAAGGGGTACGTCTCATAGTCGTTGGTGTTTTTTTGATAAAAACACCACTCCTATTCGCCCAATATTTATAGCGGATAATAAATATTGCCCCCTTAGAAGCCTTGTAACCTTGTGGAAACACTATTGCTCTCTCTACGCAAAAAGCGATGTTACAGCAATCTGTTGCGGCACATACTTTTTAACAAGTGTCAATACACTACGAAGTTTTATGTTTTAGCAATACATTTGAAAATAGATGAGCCAGGATTAACTGGAATCTGCAAAGATTTTTTGCGATTGTTTTGACCAGAGGTGAAATCCACTCCTTACGAAGACTTGACACGACAGCATTCTGGAGTGTCTTAGTCGTAGTTAGGAGTTAGTTCACCGTCGGGAAACGAGCTTTCTTTGAGATTTCGGTTAAGCCTGGCTCATCTTTATAATGTATGCAAAAAAGTATATCTTTTAAATCAATCTAGACCCAGTATTCCAGGTTGTCGGTCTTTAGCCCGATGTTTTTGGCAAGGAAAACAGGATCCTTCCCGGCTTTCCGTTGTCGTTCGTAATCCTTCGCGGCCTTGATTGCAGTGCCGCCCAGGATGATGCAGGCAGGGATATTGATGATCGCCATACCTCCCATCATGATGTCGGCGATTGCCCAGGCTGCATCCATTGGTGCCAGTGCGCCTAGGAAGACGACTGCCGCACAGATAATACGGAATATGACCATGAACTTCCTGCCGGGCAGTTTGTCTTTATTTAAGAATGTCAGACCGGTGTCGACATAGTATAGGTTTCCGACCAGGGTCGTGAAGGCGAACAGCACCATCGCGACCGTGATAAATATGGGCCCGAATGCCCCCAACGCCGTTTGCAGCGACTGCTGTACATACGGAGCACCTGCCAGTTCTTCGGTCGGAACAACACCCGAGCAGAGGCACATGATCGCGGATGCGGTACATAAGAAAATCGTATCGATGGTTACAGAAACGACTGCGACCAGTCCCTGTTTGCAGGGATGGGAAACATCCGCAGAAGAAGCAGCGTGCGGTGCGGAACCGACACCGGCTTCGTTTGAATACAGACCACGTTTGATACCATAGACCAGGCAGGAGCCTGCGATACCGCCGCCGATTGCCTTGAAATCAAATGCGTCTGAGAAGATCATCTGGATGACATGCGGCAGGAAGCCGATGTTCATAAACAGTACGACCAGAGCGATCGCGACATAGGCAAAGCCCATGATCGGAACGATCACTTCCGTTGTTTTTACGATTCGTTTGCCGCCGCCTAAGATACAGATCAGCAATACGACTGCAAGGATACCGCCGATGATCGCGGGTGTTACATGCGCATTGTAGAAGCTGTAACTGGAGAAAGTGGACTGCAGGTTATAGGAGCATAGCATGTTGAAACCAAATCCGTAGGTCAGGATCAGGAAAATAACAAACGCGATCGCAAGCGGTTTGCTCTTTAACACATCGCGCAGATAGTGCTCCGGACCGCCATAGCAGCCGATGCCGTTTTTGTTTCTCTTTTTATAGATCTGGGCCAGTGTGGTCTCAACAAATGCGGAGGCACTGCCTAAGATCGCCAGGACCCACATCCAGAACACGGCACCCGGTCCGCCGAGGCAGATCGCAGTGGATACACCGATGATGTTTCCGGTACCAACACGGGAAGCGGTGGAGACCATCAATGCCTGGAAGGAGGAAACGGCACCGTCTTCATTGGGCTTTTCCATAATGACCTTCCATGCGTTCGGAAACAGTCTGATCTGGATAAATTTGGTCCGGATACTGAACAGGATTCCGGCAATCGCCAGGACCAGGATCAGGATCGGATAATACAATACACTGTCAATCTGGTTTAAAATATTAACTATCATAACTCATCCCTTCTTTTTGCAAAGCTTATGCGATCAAATCGCAGCTTTAAGTATACCATATGCAGTGACCGGATGGAAACTGTTTTTCGAACTACATCTATGATAAACTAAGTGCAATGAAGGAATCTGGAAAAGACGTATTGCTGATGGGAGAAAAGCAGGATGCAGAAACGGATTAGTACAGAAAACGGAAAACAGATCGATACATGGATGCGTGCTTGGATGAATATCGTTACGATGGAGAAGGCGGGGATCAATGTATTGAACAAAAAGAGATGTCAAAAGGAACTGCGAAAGAACCTTCAGGTATTCGGTCTGAAGGAAGGGACACTGCCGGATGAAGCATTGAAGGAAGCATGGTGTTCCTTCACGGCAGATTATATGCGGTCCTGTATGGAAAGCAGGATGTTCCGCGGGGTTGTATTTGGAATCGGAAAAGTGAAGGATGAAGTTCTGGCAAAACTGATGCTTGATGAGATCGTGCTTGTGACAAAAACCGTTCCGGAAAAGCTGGAACTGGAGATGTTCGCAGCACCGCTTCATGAAGTGATGCTGGAAGCATTTGCGGAACGTGTTGAAAACGGAGAAGC
>SVDH01000030.1:0-10338 GCA_015057865.1 Lachnospiraceae bacterium | reverse complement strand
CGGTCCTCAAAGTATTGGTCGATCCGGTAAATACCGCCGGAGCCGAACGCGCCGCGGTCTGTTCCATGATAATGTCTGGTGAACAGGATCTTACTGACGGGGAACACACTGCGATGATTGACGTCCCGAGGCTCAAAATGCAGCAGTTTAAAGACGATCTGCATCATGACAGCGGTACCGATCACATTGATCAATGTACCGATTCCGACTTTTCCGCCCAGGATCCATCCGAAAAATAATACAACTGCAAGAATGATCGCCTGGACAACGCCGATCGGCAATTGTTTCAAACGCTTCCCGACACCTGTTAAAAAAGAATCTCTCGGACCGCACCCGTGCGCGGTCCGCATGTAGATAAACTGACCGATCGCCATCAGTGTGACGCCGATCAGCATCATGGCGATGCCGACAGCCATATGATCTGCTTGTGGAAGCGGATCGAAACTGTTGAAAAACTGTGTGAGGTTTCCGGTGACGAGGGCATCGATGATCGTGCCGTATCCGATCTTTTCTTTCATGATCAGATCGATGATCAGCAGACAGACACTGACAAGTGTCATGGAAAGACCGAAATTGAGCGGCGTATGATAAGAGATACCCATGCCGAGGCAGTCCCACGGGCCAAGCCCGATGTTTGCAAAGATTGTCAGATGGACGCCGTAAGCAAACACAATAAGCCCCAGAAGGATCTGGAGCCATTCGGTCAGTATTTTCATGCGCGGTTTGCTTTTGATGGTTTCGTTCATGGGGAAAGAATAACACAGAAAGTTGTGATTTACAAACAATCGATTCATTGACGGAAAAGCGATTCTGAGATATGATAAACAAGATGGACAATCATCCAAAGATCAAGGCCTTAAGAAGTGACAGAGGCTGTTTTGAGGGAGGGTATGAAATGGCACATAAAATTATTACGATCAATCGTTTGAGTGGTAGCGGCGGCGGACAGATCGGTGAGATGCTGGCGCAGAAGCTGGGTATTTCCTGCTATGATGAGCAGCTTCGTGATATGGCACTTGATTTTGGTGATCTGGACGAATCGAAGCATGCAGAGATTTTCAAAAAGCTGCAGGATGAGAAGAAACCGAATCTTGCTTTTTATCGTACCTACGATGAAGGCAATTTAAATGTTGCACCGCAGATGTCGGCGCTGGATACCGTGTTTGATCTGGAAAAGAAGATCATGCTGAAGGTTTCCAAGGAGGAAGACGCTGTAATCATCGGACGCTGCGGCAACTGGATATTTAAAGATGCAGAAGATGTCAAAGTGCTTTCTGTATTTATCATCGGATCTTTAAAGAGCCGTATCGACCGTGTGGTAGCAAACAGCGATATGGATGAGGCAGAAGCTAAGCGCCACATCAAGAAGACAGACCGCACACGTGATGATTACTATTACTATATTACAAAGTCTGACAGAGATGATCTGAACAGCTATGGAATGGTGATCAACAGCGGTATCTATGATGAGGAAACCTGCGTGAACCTGATCGCAGCTGCATTTGAGGCGCTGTAGACAGCGGGAGTTATGAATTGAACAAAGCGGAGCGCAAGTATTAGGCTCCGAATTGCCGAAAGGCCGTAAAACGGATGAAGTTTTCGATAGCTTCATCCGTTTTGTTTATGAGGAGGAAAAGATGCCAAGAAACCAGTATCAGAGAATGATCTTTGCACTGATCACCGTGGTGATCACGGTGCATTGTTTTGTGTTTTACAGTTTATATGTTGTCAACGGAAATGCTCTGATAGAGATGAACGGGACCGGGCGTGTGCTGGATGCGCTAAACGCACAGGGTGGCGTATATATGTTTGCACACTATCTGCCAATCTGGGGTGTGATCCTGATTGAGTTTGCGTTTGCATATACCTTGGAAATCTTTTTGGGCAGTCCGGCTTCGTACCACCTGGCCAGACGCGTGTTTGACCCGCGCAATACGAATCCTGTTTTGTTTGAGACAGCGATCATCAGCGCAACGGTCTGCATCATGTGCCCTGCGATGAGTCTGTTGGCAACCTTTTTCTATTATCCGTATTATGACGGATTTCATGTTGTGACATTACTGGCAAACTGGGGACGTCTTGTGTGCTTCAATTTCCCGTTTGCATACTTCACACAGCTGTTCTTTATCCAGCCCTGCGTGCGCAGGATTTTTAAAACACTTTTCAGGAAGGATATTGCGGCAAGAAAAGGTTGGTAAAATCCCAGATGCGTTCTCGACAGTGCCCGCTTTTCGTGGTATTCTGTAAAGGTAGTGATGACAGAGGGGAGAACTCAAGTCATCGGAGCATGAATCTTGTAGGAGGGTAAACAAATGAACTATCTTGAAATTGAAAAAGTCATCGGCAGAGAAATCATTGATTCCCGCGGTAATCCGACCGTAGAAGCAGAAGTATTTCTGGCAGACGGTACAGTAGGACGCGGTGCTGCACCGAGTGGTGCATCCACAGGTGTATTCGAAGCACTGGAGCTTCGTGATGGTGATAAAGATAAATTTGGCGGCAAGGGTGTTTCAAAAGCTGTTGAGAACATTAACACGATCATCAACGATGCACTGATCGGTATCGACGCATCTGATATCTATGCAGTAGATGCAGCAATGCTTGCAGCAGACGGCACAAAAGACAAATCCAAACTGGGTGCGAACGCGATCCTGGCTGTTTCCATCGCAGCTTGCCGTGCAGCAGCAATCTCTTTGGATATTCCGCTGTATCGTTTCTTCGGCGGCGTTAACGGCAATCAGCTTCCGGTTCCGATGATGAACATCTTAAACGGTGGCGCACATGCGTCCAACTCTGTTGATACACAGGAGTTCATGATCATGCCGGCAGGCGCTCCGTCCTTTAAAGAAGGTCTGCGCTGGTGTACAGAAGTATTCCATGCTCTGCAGAAGGTATTAAAAGATGAAGGCAATACCACAGCTGTTGGTGATGAAGGCGGTTTCGCTCCGGACCTGAAGTCTGATGAGGATACGATCGAGCACATCCTGCAGGCAATCAAGAATGCAGGCTATGAGCCGGGTACAGATTTTGTTCTGGCGATGGACGCTGCTTCTTCTGAGTGGAAGAGCGACAAGGGCATCGGTTTCTATCATCAGCCGAAATCCGGTAAGGACTTCACATCTGACGAGCTGATCGATCACTGGGCTTCCCTGATTGACAAGTATCCGATCTACTCCATCGAAGATGGTCTGGATGAGGAAGACTGGGAAGGCTGGAAGAAGATGACAGATCGCCTGGGCGACAAGGTTCAGCTGGTAGGCGATGATCTGTTCGTTACCAATACTGAGCGTCTGAAGAAAGGTATTGAGAACGGCAGCGGTAACTCCATCCTGATCAAGCTGAATCAGATCGGTTCCGTATCCGAGACACTTGAAGCAATCAAGATGGCTCACAAAGCGCACTATACAGCAGTTGTTTCCCACCGTTCCGGTGAGACAGAAGACACCACGATCGCTGACCTGGCAGTTGCTCTGAATGCAGGCCAGATCAAGACAGGTGCTCCGTCCAGAAGTGAGCGTGTTGCAAAATACAACCAGTTGCTTCGCATCGAAGAGGATCTCGGCGTAGCTGCAGTATATCCGGGAAAAGCAGCGTTTAACATCAAACGCTAGTCTTTGACTATTATAATCTCATTGGCCACCGCACATGTTTTGTGCGGTGGTTTTTTCATTAATACACACTTTCTTCACAGACATTCACACTTTGGACAAATCTTTCCCATTTTTTCTTCACATTCTTCCCATAGACTATCCCTGACATTACAACAAGAGCAAAACCCAGGGAGAAGTATCAATGGCAAATGAAATGAAATTCAAACGCTATGAAGTGAAATTCAAAATCAATCGTTCCCAATATGAAAAAATCCAGGATGAGTTAAGAGAACACATGACGCCTGACAAGCACGGCAGAAGCACGATCTTCAGTCTGTACTTTGACACGTCGGATTACCGTCTGATCAGAAGATCGATGGAGCATCCGGATTATAAGGAAAAACTTCGCTTAAGAAGTTATGGCCTTGTCAGTCAGGAGCAGCCGGTGTTCCTGGAACTTAAGAAAAAGTACGACAAGGTTGTCTATAAAAGAAGGATCGAGATGACCGAGCCGGAAGCGGTGGAGTTCTGCAGACGGGCGTCCGGCGAGCAGTACACAGCCTGGAATCACAGACAGGAATCCTATAGCGACAGACAGATCAAAAAAGAGATTCGGTACGCACTGCAGTTTTATCCAAGCCTGAAACCCCGTATACTTCTTTCTTATGAAAGAGAGGCCTGGTACGAAAAAGGCAATCATGATTTCAGAATTACCTTTGATCAGAATCTTCTCTGGAGAGAGACGGATCTGGATCTTCATACAGGAGTATTCGGAAAGCACATCATTCCGGAAGACGAGATCATCATGGAAGTCAAGACCGGGATGGGAATTCCGCTCTGGCTGACACAGATCCTGACGAGAGAAAAGATCTACAAGACCAGCTTTTCAAAGTACGCAACAGCGTACCGGCAGAAGGTCGTTGCAGAAATGGCAGAAAAAGCATTTGAGGCGACAGTAGAACAGCTTTTGGAAGAGCATGCAGCGCCATCACAAAAAACGGCTATGTCATTTGAAGAAGGACGAAGAACGAGAGAGAAGAATCACAGAAGAAGAAATCATCTGATCGGAGGAAGAAAATATGCTTAGTTCAGTATTAGAAGGAGTGGCCGCAAGCGCAAGTGCATCAATAACAGTCAGCAGCTTTTTAAGCTGCATCGGCGTTTCGCTGGTACTCGGATTGTTTTTCGCATTTGTCTATGCGTTTAAAAATAAATATTCAAAAAGTTTTGTCATGACATTGATCCTGCTGCCGGCGATCGTATGCGTTGTCATCATGATGGTCAACGGAAACATCGGTGCCGGTGTTGCAGTTGCAGGTGCGTTCAGTCTGGTTCGTTTCCGTTCCGCACCCGGCAGCGCGAAAGACATCGCAATGATCTTTATGGCAATGGGAACCGGCCTGGTGACCGGTATGGGGTATCTCGGTTACGCAGCACTGTTTGCAGTTATCATCGGAATCGTCTTCATGCTCTGCACAAGGCTGGGACTTGGCGAAACAAAAGATTCCGCAGAACGGTATCTGCGGATCACGGTTCCGGAGGATCTGAATTATACAGACGCATTCAAAGAGCCGATGGATACATATGCTAAAAAATACGAATTAAACCGGATCAAGACAATCAACATGGGAAGCTTGTTCCGCTTAGAATATAATCTGACATTAAAAGACCCGATGAAGGAAAAGGAATTCATCGATGCATTGCGGGTGCGAAACGGAAATCTGGAGATCAGCATGGCAACAAGCAATCCGAATGCAAGCGGACTGTAGAGAGTAAAACAAACATTTTTAAAAAGAATAAAAGGAAAGTACATCATGAAAAGAAAGCACTTATGGAAAAAAGCAATGGCATTGGGATGCGGTGCGATGCTTGCCGCAGCATTGTTTGCAGGATGCGGCAGCGCATCAACGGCACAGAACGGTTCGGGATCGGCAGAAAGCAGCACTGCCACAGCAGAGGACGGCAGCATCTCTGCTGAAAATGAAAGCGAGGCTTCAGGAAGCTATGTCGTTTCTGAAATGACGCTGGATACCAGCGACATGTTTACCGACCGGGATCTGGATGCAGCATATGACACATCCGAAGCGGTAGATATCACATTAAGCGACAGCGGGATTACGGCATCAGATGATTCTGTAGAGATCGACGGGCAGACCGTGACGATAAAAGAAGAAGGCGTGTATGCCTTCTCCGGCAACCTTTCCGACGGTCAGATCATTGTGGAGGCGGATGATACCGCTAAGGTACAGATCGTATTAAACGGAGTCGATATTACATCAAAAACAAGTGCAGCTGTTTATGTGAAATCCGCGGATAAGGTGTTCCTGACAGCGGCGGAAGGATCCGATAACACATTGGCGAATACCGATGCTTATGAAGCAGACGGTGAGGAAGAGATCAATGCTGTGGTTTATGCGAAAGACGACCTGACAGTTAACGGAACCGGCAGCCTGACGGTTAATGCGGCAAACGGAGACGGCATCAACGCAAAAGATGATCTGAAACTTGCAGGTGTGACATTGACAGTTGACGCGGCGGACCATGCCATCAGTGCCAATGACAGCATCCGGATCGCATCGGGAACCTACGACCTGACAGCAGAGACCGACGGTCTTCACATCAGCAATGATGAAGACGGTGAAAAGGGATATCTCTATGTACTTGACGGAAGCGTATCGATCACATGCGGATCAGATGGCGTGGATGCAAGTGGTATGATACAGATTGACGGCGGCAGCATGGAGATCAATGCCGGAGATGACGGTATCCATTCCGAGGCAAAACTTCTGGTAAATGGAGGAACCATCACAGTACCGGAATGTGAGGAAGGCCTTGAAGGTTATGTTGTCGTCATCAACGATGGCGAGGTAGATATTACGTCTGCTGATGACGGGATCAATGCCACCTCCGGAAACGGCAGCAGCACGATGGGCGGCCCGGGGCAGGGCGGCCAGAACATGGGAAACCGCCCGGAAAGAGGTGAGATGCCGCAGGAGGGTGAAATGCCGCAGGACGGCGGGATGCCGCAGGATATGGCTGCAGAGAACACAGAATCTGCCACAGATACAACCGAAGAAGATACCACAAGCTATACATACACAGGAGATGTGGATCTTTCCATTAACGGCGGCGTGATCACGATCGATACCGAAGGCGATGGAATTGATTCCAACGGAACCATCACGATCACAGGCGGTGAAACCTATATCAATGGTCCTACCAACAGCGGAAATGGTTCAATGGATATTGGCGACGGGTATGAGGCGACGATCACAGGCGGTATTGTGGTTGCGGCTGGTGCGGACGGTATGGCAGAGAACTTTGGCAGCAGCTCCACACAGGGCGCGATCCTTCAGTCAGTGAGCAGCACGGATGGGGAAGTGATCCTGACAGATTCAGATGGCAATGAAATCATCAGCTTCACACCATCAAAGACATACAGCAGTGTTCTGATCAGCGCGCCGGACATCGTTCAGGGTGAAACCTATACGCTGACAACCGGAGGCACATCGACGTCGATCGAGATGACGGATCTGATCTACGGCCAGGCCCAGGGGATGGGCGGCTCCGGTATGAAGGGCGGCCGGCAGATGCAGGGAGAGCAGGCGCAATAAGAATCGAATTAAACCTGGCGGTACAGAAAAGAATCGGTACAGAAATGTATCGGTTCTTTTCTTATTTTATAAATAATGGTATACTAATCAGCGTATTTGAAAGTTGAGGACAAGAATTAGCATCAAGGATAAATCATATGTCAGAGTTGTTGCTGGAAGCACTGCTTGATGCAGTGATCGATACTGCAAAACTGATCCCGTTTCTGTTTGTAACTTATCTGTTCATGGAATTTCTTGAACGGAAGACCGAGGAAAGATCAGCGGAGGCATTAAGAAAAGTCGGCAAAGCCGGACCTGTGATCGGCGGCCTTTTGGGTATCGTACCGCAATGTGGATTTTCCGCAGCCGCGGCAAGCCTCTTTTCCGGAGGTGTGATATCGTTGGGGACGTTATTAGCGGTTTTTTTGTCGACTTCCGATGAAATGCTTCCGATCTTTATTTCGTCGGCAGTTGGTTTCCGGACGATTTTCCGTGTCGTGATCGCAAAGGTGATCATCGGTCTGATCACGGGTCTGGTGATCGATCTGGTCATCACACTGGCACACTATCGGATGAAGTCAGATAAGCACATCCACGATCTGTGCGAGCAGGAGCACTGCGGATGTGAAGATGAAGAGAGCGGTGTGGTACGTTCTGCACTGGTGCATACATTAAAGATCACGCTTTTTATTTTTATCATATCGTTTATCATCACACTGCTGGTGGAAGGCGCAGGCGAGGAAAAGATTGCGGGCTTTCTGTCCGGAATGCCGTATCTTGGTGTGTTCCTGTCCGGTATTGTCGGTCTGATCCCGAACTGTGCGGCATCCGTTATGATCACACAGCTTTACTTAAGCGGCCTTCTCGGAGCCGGACAGATGATGTCAGGTCTTTTAGTCGGCGCAGGCGTCGGACTGTTGGTATTGTTCCGTACCAGCAGGCATTGGAAGGAAAACCTGAAAGTGCTGGTCGTATTATACGCGGCCGGTGTGTTCTGGGGGCTGATCATAGAGGCTTTGCATATTACGTTTTAACAGAATGATAATAGGGGAGAATGAGAATGGGAGAAGTAAAAGTTCTGGATCTGAAGAAAACAATCTTGCAGGATAATGACGCTGATGCAGATAAGCTCAGGGAAGAACTTGCAAAAGAAGGCACGTTTTATGTCAATGTGATGTCATCGCCGGGCTCAGGCAAGACAACGACGATCAAAAAAACACTGGAAATGCTTTCTGAAAAGCTGCGCGCAGGCGTGGTGGAAGCCGATATCGATTCTGATGTTGATGCGATCACGATTCAGGAAGCGGGCTTTCCAGCGATTCAGGCACATACCGGCGGCATGTGTCATCTGGATGCGGACATGTCCAGACAGGCGCTGCGGGCACTTGGTACAGAGAATCTGGATCTGGTGATCCTGGAAAATGTCGGCAATCTGGTCTGCCCGGCGGAGTTTGACACGGGCGCGCATCGGAACGTTGTGATCCTTTCCGTGCCGGAAGGAGATGACAAACCGTTAAAATACCCACTGGTGTTTGAAACATCGCAGGCGGTCCTGATCAATAAGATCGATGCAGCACCGGTGTTTGATTTTGACATGGAGCAGGTTGCAAAATACATTTTAGATCGCAATCCAAACGCAAAGATCTTCCCGGTCTCTGCCGTAACCGGAGAAGGCATGGATGCCTGGTGTGAATGGCTGTATGCAGAAGTAAAAGCGGGGAGGTAATCGCAATGGGAAATGTTCGGATCATTGATGTCAATATGAATATAAATGCGGACAATGACGCAATTGCTGCCGAAATCCGCGAAAAAAACAAAAAGGATCATACCTTTATGATCAACCTGATGGCTTCACCGGGGGCGGGCAAGACTTCTGTACTGCTCCGTACGCTGGAAGCGCTCAAGGATGACTATAAGATCGGTGTCATGGAAGCGGATATCGACGCATCGGTGGATGCGGAAAAAATAGCTGCTGCCGGTGGTCGTTCCATCCAGGTGCATACCGGCGGGGAGTGTGCGATGGACGCGGAGATGACACGTCAGGCCATGGAAGAATTCCAGACAGAAGATCTCGATCTTCTTGTTCTGGAAAATGTCGGCAATCTGGTGTGCCCGGCGGAAACAGATACCGGTGCGACCGTCAATGTTGAGATCCTTTCGATCCCGGAAGGAGATGACAAACCATTAAAATACCCGCTGATGTTTACGGTATGCGATCTTGTATTGGTGAACAAGATCGATACCAGAGATTATTTTTCATTTGATGATGAGGCATTCATTGCCCGCGTGAAGAAATTAAACCCGCAGGCAAAGATCATATTTCTTTCTGCTAAGACAGGAGAAGGTTTCGACACATGGATTACGTGGCTGAAAGGAGCATTAATTGAAGACAAGTGAACATGAGTTTGTGACATATGGAAGACGATTTGTTACCTATAAATGGTTCAAACCGATTGTGGTAGCAATCCTCTTTATCGCTTTCTCTTTGATTTTTTCGAGTATTCTTACGTTTTTGTGTGGTCATGCAGCGACTGATTCGACAGCATTCATAAATCAGCTAAACGGTGGGTATGACACAATGGATGTGGCACATGCGCTGTCAGTCATTTCCTCAGAAGGTGCGGTCGCAACAATGATCCCGGCGCTCGCATTGGCAGTATTTATTGTAAAAGACAGACCGTTTTCTTCTTACCAGTCTTCGAGGGGCGGATGGAACTATAGAATCTTTTTTATCGGGCTCCTGATCTCATTGATCATTGTGGGAATTCCTAATTTGATTCTTACTTTCGTGATGCATGACGGAACCGGGATCAATCAGTTTACGATCGCGGGATTCATTATGCTTACGCTGTTAGGCCCCATACAATGTGTGGCAGAAGAATATGTCTTCCGCGGTTTGCTGATGCAGACATTCGGTTCCTGGTTCCGGCTACCGGTCCTGGCAGTGATCCTGCAGGCAGCAATCTTTGCATCGATGCATCCGTATAATGTGATTGGCGTGCTGGAAGTCTTTGTTTTCGGTCTGACATTCGGTCTGGTGGCATGGATGACAAAGGGCATTGAAATAGCCAGTGCCGCCCATATCGTAAATAACATGGTGGCGTTTTATACATCGGGGTTCGGAATCGGTGCCATTAAAGAAGACGTGGCCATGA
>SVDH01000006.1:16491-90350 GCA_015057865.1 Lachnospiraceae bacterium | reverse complement strand
TATGGCGAGATAGCTCAGCTGGCTAGAGCACACGGTTCATACCCGTGGTGTCGAGGGTTCAAGTCCCCCTCTCGCTATTTAAGGGTACAGCGTTCTCTGGTTACAGAGGGCGCTGTTTTTTTCGCGTTAGCAATGAGCCATGCGCGGACATGTCAGCATGGCTTATAATGGATAAAAAGGAGAAGCATCATGTATCAGTTTAACCGGATCATTTCGGAAATCGAGCCTTCGCGATCCGTTACGTTAATGGCAAAGGCAAAAGAAATGCAAAAAGAAGATCCTTCCGTGATCAATCTCAGCGGCGGAGAACCGGACTTTGCAACGCCGGAAAGGATCTGCCGGGAAGTAACAAAAGCACTGAAAGAGGGCGACACACATTATTCTGATTTTCGCGGGAATGCGGATCTGAGAGCGCGGATCGCTGATAAGCTTCTGGCAGATAACGGGATTGTCTGTACTGCGGATGATATTCTGATCACGCCGGGCGGAAAGTATGCAGTGTATCTGACGGTGCGCGCATTGATCAATCCCGGTGATGAAGCGATCTGGCTGACACCGGGCTGGGTGTCTTATCCTTCGATCGTGCAGGCATCCGGCGGCATGCCGGTGGCTGTGCATCTGGATCATGAGGAAGAGTACCGGGTACACCGCGAACAGCTTGAGGCAGCGGTAAGTGACCGGACGAAGCTGCTGATCCTGAATTCCCCAAACAATCCGACCGGAAAGGTGTTTTCAAAGGAAGATCTGAAAGAGATCAAGGATTTTTTGATGGCACATCCGGATGTTTATGTCCTGTCGGATGAAATCTATGAAAGCATAGTCTATGAGTCATACACTGCAGAGAGTCTTGCGGCGGATCCGGCACTTTCTGAGCGCGTGATCGTCATCAACGGGTTTTCCAAATCCTCTGCCATGACCGGCTGGCGGATCGGATACCTGATGTGTAAGAATCAGGCAATGCCGGTGATCCAGAAACTGTTCCAGCATACACTAAGCTGTGTCAGCGGCTTTTTGCAGAGAGGCGCCCTGGTCGCGCTCGACTGCAAAGAGGAAACCCAAAAAATGCGTGAGGCATACAGCAGGCGGCGGGAGCTTTTGCTAAAGGAACTGGGAGATGTGCCCGGAATGAAGCTGTTTACACCGGAAGGCGCGTTTTATGCCTGGATCCGGTTTGATGTGAAGGAAGACAGCGCCGCATTTGCGGAGCGTCTGCTGGACGAGGCGAAGATCGCGGGTGTTCCCGGAGACGCTTATGGAGAAGAAGGCGGTACGTTTGTCAGGTTTTCTTTTGCGGCATCGGATGAGGTGCTTCTGGAGATGGCAAAAAGACTGCGCTGTTTTATGGAGGCGCAATAGCATACGTTATTGCCACTTGACAAACACATACGTCACACAGTTGCTGTACATCGTTTTTCCTTGCCATTCGCAAAGTGTTTCCAAGCAAGCTTCCTTCGATTTCTGAGGGGTACGTCTCATAGTCGTTGCCGTTTTTCGATAAAAACGCCACTCCTATTCGCCAAAATATATTGCGGATAATATATTTTGCCCCCACAGAAATCTCGTAACTTTGCGGAAACACTAATGCTCTCTCTACGTAAAAAGCGATGATACAGCAATCTGTTGTGACGTATTCTTTTTGCAAGTGGCATATTTCTGCGAAGTTTGCTTTTCTTTTGCGACGAGCAGTTGGTATTTTGATAAGGTGTCAAATCAGGAAAAGGGGCAGAATTTGTGATCCGACACAAATTCTGAAGCGTGATGAGACGAGTTGTTATCAAAGAACTCGTCGAATAAAGCGATACCCTTTGGAGGATGCAGATAGCTTATCTGAAATACCCTGCGCAGGAGACTTGAAAACAAACTTCGCAGAATAGGGCACTTGCAAAAGATATGTCAATAAAGTATCCCTTATGATCTGCGAAACTGCCGGCGCAGAAGCGATGCCATAAACATCATGTAGCGGTGCTTGCGTGTTTCCAGATCTTTGACCTGCTCGTCCGGCGGCAGTGTTGCATTCAGTGTCTTCAGCCGGTAAGAGATCAGATAGGACTTGATGATCAGCTGGTCGACCTGGTGATGGATACACTCCTCATCCAGGCGGCTGGCTTTTTCTTTTTTGACAAACCCGCCCGACTGCAGCAGATAAACCGTGCGGTCAGGGTCTGCATCGGGATCCTCCGGGGAGAACAGTCCCAGTTTATAGCGGATGCGGCCAAGCATTTCTTCCAGGAAGTCCATCTGCTTTCTGGCACGGATCGGAAAGACGAACCGGTTTGCCAAAAGAGCGATGACAGCGCCGATCAGTGTGTACAAAAGGCGTTCGCCAAGTACCGGCAAAAGCATGATGTCTACTGTCTGGACAGCAAGCGCGGAACAGGTGATATAGGATACCATTGCGCCGTATCCGCTTGCGGAATAGATCAGGAAGTTTGCGATCATCATGATCACAACATGAGCGTTGAAGCCCGGAAAGACAGTAAACAGTAAAAAGCAGATGACAAGGCCGCAGATCGTGCCGGTGATACGCTGCTTGACACGCGTGCCGGTTTCGTCAGAATACGGGATCATCATGAAGAAGACAGAAATGACGAGCCAGTATGCGTTGTCAAATCCTGATTGATATGCAAATGCGATGCAGGGTGTTACGATCAGCACAAGACGCAGCGCAAACCGGAGTCTGAAGTTCCGGATGTCCGGACGGTTTACGCGTACACGAAGCTTTTTATAATCTGCAGTCGGCGTTTCGGTTCGGAACATCTCTTCAAACTGATCCAGCAGAGAGCGTGCTTCTTCAATATGACCTTCTTTGTTCTGTGTGATAAAAAGATAGTTTAATACCTGGAAAACCAGGACAAAGCGGCAGTACCAGCTGGTCTTGCCGCGCGGCAGGATCGCGGACCGGTTATAGGCATAGATCTCCATGCAGCTTTGCTGGTTGATCGCGTCGAGCTCGTTGCGAAGCCGTTCCCGTTCGGCGATGTTTTCAGGCGTGAGAATACCTGCTGCCGGATCGCTTTCGGCCATGGCAAGCTGTTTTCTGCAGTTTACAAATCCGCGGGCGATCATTTCAGACAGCGTTTCTTTCTTTTTCCCGAGACCGAGAAGCATTGGAATGGTCACAAACAGGAAAATGATCACGAAAGACACGGCGAGCGCGCCGATGCGCATGCCAAGTCCGGAAAACCCTTCGGTGGGAGCGAGCTGAAAGAACATGAGCGCCATGCCGGACGCGAAGTAGTTGTTTGGCTGGTATTCATCGATCAGAATATAGGCGATCCAGAATAAGCCCAATGCATTGACGATGATGCAGAGGGGCAGATTGATACATGCAACATAAGCCAGGACTGCCATTACGATGTAGATCATGACATGTTTAAACATGCAGTCTAAATTGTGGTTTAAGCGGGTGAACCGCAGATAGGATAAGGTGGCAAACGGCGCGATCATGGAATTTTCCACACCAAAAAAGCGGTAGGTGACAAAAAAGATCAGTGCAGCTACGATCGTCGGCGCGATGGCGCCTTTTGCCGAATGTTTGATTCCCAAAAACCAATCTTTGATATAGTGCAAAAGAATACTCCTTTCGTAGACGTATAAGTAATCATAGCATAGATCATTGGAATTTGGCACGGGAGTTGACGCAGTTTTTTAAAATAGTATAATATTTAGCTGTATGTTTATATCTATGTATTATTAAGAAAGAGAATGCTTATGAAATTTACAAAGATGCACGGATGCGGAAATGATTATGTATATGTGAATTGTTTTGAAGAAACGATCGATGATCCGGCTGCGGTCAGCAGATTTGTCAGCGACAGACATTTCGGGATCGGTTCAGACGGAATGATTCTGATCCATCCTTCGGACAAGGCAGATTTCAGAATGGCGATGTACAATCTGGACGGGTCTGAGGGGAGCATGTGCGGAAACGGGATCCGCTGTGTGGCAAAGTTTGTTTATGACCATGGTCTGACGGATCAGACCAGGATCACGGTTGAGACAAAGGCAGGGATCAAGACACTTGATCTGAAGGTCAAAGACGGACTGGTAGAGGAAGTGACGGTCGATATGGGTGCACCGATCTTAGAGCCGGAGCGCATTCCGGTAAAATCTCCTGCGAATATGGTGGCAGTGATCGATGAGCCGATTCAGGTGGATGGAGAAGAATACCGGATTACCTGTGTTTCGATGGGCAATCCGCATGCAGTCGTTTTCGTGGAGGATACGGAGAACCTGGATCTGGCTGCGATCGGACCAAAGTTTGAAAATCATGAGATGTTTCCTGACAGAGTCAATACGGAATTTGTGCATGTGATCGACCGTAATACGGTATCCATGCGTGTCTGGGAGCGCGGCTCGGGTGAGACACTTGCCTGCGGCACCGGGACCTGTGCCTGTGTGTATGCATGCATTTTGAATAAACTGACCGAAGATGACGTTCTGGTGCATCTTCTGGGCGGAGATTTAAAGATCCGCTATGACAGAGAGCGCCATACAATGATCATGACAGGACCTGCGACAACCGTGTTTGAGGGCGAGATCGACATTTGATGAAAGAAGAAAATGGGGGATACTATGAAGCTGATCGATTTATTGGAAAGAATGGAATATACCTGTCTGCAGGGTGATGTGAATACCGAGATCACAACGCTTATCTATGATTCAAGAAAAGCGGAAAAAGGATCTGTTTTTGTATGCATTCCGGGCACGGTGCGGGACGCACATGATTTTGCGCCGGATGTTGTGGAAAAGGGCGCGGCCGCACTGATCGTTGAGAGACAGCTGCCGATCCCGGATGTCACACAGATTCTGGTGAAAAACGCAAGACTGGCACTTGCTGAGATGTCTGCAGCATATTTTGGACATCCGGCAGAGAAGCTGACGACGATCGGTATCACCGGTACGAAAGGAAAGACCACGACGACCTATATGGTACGTTCGATCTTAGAGAGCGCCGGCTATCCGACAGGATTGATCGGTACGATCGAGACGATCATCGGCGAGGAATGTACGCCTGCAGGGAATACCACACCGGAGTCCTATATCGTACAGGAAAGCTTTGCGAAGATGGTGGATGCAGGATTAAAATGCGTCGTTATGGAGGTCTCTTCACAGGGGCTGATGATGGACCGTGTGGCAGGCTTTACGTTTGATTACGGCATCTTTACGAACCTTGAAAAGGATCATATCGGCCCGAACGAGCACAAGGATATGGAAGACTATATCTACTGGAAGAGTGTTCTGTTCCAGCGCTGTAAAGTTGGAATCCTAAACGGGGATGATTCCCATCTGGAGCAGATCTTAAAGGATCACACCTGTGAGGTAGAGCTGTTTGGCATGCGGGAAGATGCGGATTATTACGCAAAGGATCTGCACCTGGAAAAGAAGCCAGGTTTCCTTGGCATCCGCTATCATGTCTGCGGAAAGATGGATTTTCCGGTGGAGATCGATATCCCGGGACGGTTCAGTGTTTATAACTCTTTGACGGCGATCGCGATCTGCCATCATTTCGGCGTTTCACCGGAGATCATTCAGAAAGCACTGGCGGATGTAAAGGTAAAGGGACGTGTAGAGCTGGTTCCGGTATCCGACCGTTATACGCTGATGATCGATTACGCGCACAATGCGATGGCGTTAGACAGTCTTCTGACAACACTGCGTGAGTATCATCCAAAACGTCTCGTCTGCATGTTCGGCTGCGGAGGCAACCGTTCAAAGGTACGCCGGTATGAGATGGGAGAAGTATCTTCCCGCCTGGCGGATCTGACAGTCGTCACATCCGATAATCCGAGAAATGAAGATCCGGAAGCGATCATTGATGATATCGTGTCAACAGTGGAAAAAGGACCGGGAGAGTTTGTCCGCATCACAGACAGAAAAGAAGCGATTCATTACTGTATGAAGCATGCGCAGGAAGGCGACGTGATCGTGCTGGCAGGAAAAGGCCATGAAGATTATCAGGAGATCTGCGGAAAGAAATACCCGATGGATGAACGTGTACTGATTCAGGAGATCCTCGCCGAGGATCCGGCTTGCGGAGAATAAGAGCATGCAGCAGTTTGAATTGATCGCACCGTGCCATTTCGGGCTGGAATCCGTTTTGAAACGGGAAATCTATGACCTTGGATATGACACAACGCGTGTGGAAGACGGCAGAGTGTTCTTTGCCGGCGATGCGGAGAGCATCTGTAGAGCCAATATTCACCTTCGGACGCCGCAGAGGATCCTTTTGAATCTGGGTGAGTTTCATGCGGCAACCTTCGATGAATTGTTCGAAGAGACCAGAAAGATCCCGTGGGAAGAGATCCTGCCGGACGATGCGGTCTGCAATGTGGCAAAGGCGACTTCCGTAAAAAGCAAGCTGTTTAGTACGAGGGACATTCAGTCGATCGTAAAAAAGGCCGTTGCCAGACGGATGTGCGAGGCGCGGGGGCTGGAGCGGCTTCCGGAAACGGGAGATTCCTATCCGCTGCGCATTTTCCTTTATAAGGATCAGGTGATCGTCGGACTGGATACATCGGGCGAGTCATTGCACAGACGCGGTTACCGGTTAAAAACGGGGAAAGCACCGATCGAAGAAACACTTGCGGCGGCGCTTCTTATGCTGACGCCGTGGAAGCCGGGACGTTTTCTCCTGGATCCGTTTTGCGGAAGCGGAACGTTTGTGATCGAAGCGGCGATGATGGCTGCGGATATTGCGCCGGGACTGAACCGCGAGTTTGTTTCCTGTGACTGGACGCATCTGATCCCTTCTGAGATCTGGAAGGACAGCTACGATGAGGCGCGGGAACTGGCAGAGACGGCAGATCCTGAGAGGGGGCTGATCTTAGGATCAGATATCGACGGGAAGATCCTCTCCGTTGCAAAAGAGAATGCGAAGCGGGCCGGTGTAGCCCATCTGATCCGGTTTGAAAAAATGCCGGTCGCAAAGATGCACCGGGACGAGGAGTACGGTTTTATCGTGACCAATCCGCCATACGGAGAACGGTTGATGCATACGACAGGCGGAGAGACAGATGCAAAAGAAGTACTTGCGTCGGTTTACCGTGATTTTGGAAAGGCATTTGCGGATATGCCGACCTGGTCTGCCTACATGATCACATCCTATGAACAGGCAGAGCGTATGATCGGGAAAAGCGCGCAGAAAAAACGGAAGATCTATAACGGAATGCTCCGGACAGATTTTTACCAGTTTCCGGGACCAAAGCCGAATAAGAACAAAAGGGGCTAGAGAATCACCATGCAGAAGATTATATTTGCAACAGGAAATGCACATAAAATGATCGAGATCCGTCAGATCCTGGATGATCCTGACTGGGAGATCCTGTCCATGAAGGAAGCAGGGATCGATATCGATATTGATGAGACCGGTACGACATTTGAAGAAAATGCCACGATCAAGGCAGAAGCAGTTGCGGCCTATATCAAGGCCCATCTTGCGGATGCGGGAGAGAAAGGCTGGTCTGACGCGGTCGTTCTGGCTGACGACTCCGGCCTTGAGATCGATTATCTGAATAAGGAACCGGGGATCTATTCCTCACGCTATGGCGGAGAGGATACCTCATATGAGATCAAGAACCAGATGCTGCTTGACCGGCTGGAGGGCGTGCCGAAAGAACAGCGTACGGCACGGTTTGTCTGTGCGATAGCCGCGGCGTTTGCTGACAGGGAACCGATCGTTGTGCGCGGCACGATCGAGGGCTATATCGGTGATAAGCCGGCTGGAGAAAACGGATTCGGCTATGATCCGATCTTCTATGTAGAGGACAAAAACTGTTCCACGGCAGAGCTTTCGCCGGAGGAAAAGAATGCCAGAAGTCACAGGGGAAATGCTTTAAGATTGATAAAAGAACAGTTGACAAGCCTTTTTTTGTAACATATAATAACGTTTGCGCGAAAACACGGGGTGTGGCTCAGCTTGGCTAGAGCGCCTGGTTTGGGACCAGGAGGCCGCAGGTTCGAATCCTGTCACCCCGATTTAGACCGTAAGGCTTTTTGGACGTTGTGAAATCGAGAAAACCTCTTGACAACTTATGAAAAGTACCGTAAAATCATTAAGTCGCGTGCGGGTGTAGTTCAATGGTAGAACACCAGCCTTCCAAGCTGGATACGTGGGTTCGATTCCCATCACCCGCTTTCGTTATATCAATTTGTGTCCGTAGCTCAGCTGGATAGAGCAACGGCCTTCTAAGCCGTGGGTCGGGGGTTCGAATCCCTCCGGACACGTTACGGAAGCAGACAGCGGACACGCTGCATGCGCTTTCGCAAGTTCATATGGTGGGTATAGCGCAGTTGGTTAGCGCGCCAGATTGTGGCTCTGGAGGCCAAGGGTTCGAATCCCTTTATCCACCTTTCCATAGCCCCTTGGAACGTTTGGTTCTAAGAGGCTATGTTACTATAATGGGCCGTCGCCAAGCGGTAAGGCACAGGACTTTGACTCCTGCATTCGCTGGTTCGAATCCAGTCGGCCCAGGAGATGACAGCAGTTGCACGATGCGTGTGGCTGCTGTCTTTTTGTTGCTGCAAAAAGTCTTTTATAAACGTTTTTTAAAGTTGACCTGTTTACTTGTCCGAAAGCATTATTTTTGGTATACTAAGGTAACTGCCGAAGGCATTTGACCTTGGGCAAATGATGAGCGTTTCTATGGAGGAAGTTATGGCGGAAGACAGACGCAGTTTTAAAATCAGAGAAAGCGAGACCGGTCATGTTCAGGTAACAGATGAAGTGATCGCGATCATTGCCGGCTTGTCAGCTACGGAAGTAGACGGCGTTGCATCGATGGCGGGCAATATAACAAAAGATATCATCAGCAGACTTGGGATGAAGAATCTTTCAAGAGGTGTACGCATCGAGACACAGGACAATGCGGTTGTCGTATTGATGGCATTGAATATCGCATATGGATACTCCCTTCCGGAAGTTTCCGCCGCGGTACAGAGAAAGGTTAAGACAGCTGTAGAGAACATGACAGGACTGGAAGTGGCAGCAGTCAACATCCGTATCGCTGATGTGGACATGAAGACCGAGAAATAACAATCAGAATAAAGGCGCCGTCTTTCGGCGTCTTTTTCACTATGTGGAGAAGATAACATGAATCGCAGACAATGCAGAGAAGAAGTGTTTAAGATCCTGTTCGGGCTTGAATTTCATCCGAGGGAAGAGGTGGAGAATCAGATCCGCCTTGCACTGGATGAGATCCCGGATCTGAAAGAGGAAGATGAAAGCTTTATTCACGGACGCGTGACACAGATCGCGGACCATTGTGAAGAGATTGATGCGGCAGTGAATGAAGCGGCAGAAAAATGGAAGACGACCCGTATGGGAAAGGCGGAGCTTGCATTGATCCGGCTGGCTGTATATGAGATCAGATATGATGACACGATCTCTCCGGCGATCGCGATCAATGAAGCGGTTGAATTGGCAAAACGTTACGGCGGGAAGGAATCACCGGGATTTGTAAACGGGATTCTGGCAAAGTTTGCATGAAAAAGAACGTATACTCTGTCGGACAGGTGAATCAGTATATTCGCAATATGTTCGCACAGGATTTTCTTTTAAAAAACCTATGTGTGCAGGGAGAGATTTCCAACTGGAAGAGACATACATCCGGACATATCTTTTTTTCACTGAAAGATAAAACGGGTGTTATTTCTGCTGTCATGTTTGCGGGAGAAGTCAGTAAAGGCCTGCCGCAGGAGGTGAAAGACGGTGATGAGGTCATGGTCACCGGTTCTGTCCGTGTTTATGAGAAGACCGGCCATTACCAGCTTTATGCGAGAGAGATCACATTAGCGGGGGCGGGGCTGTTATATCAGCGGTTCGAGGCACTGAAAAAAGAACTCGAAGAAATGGGAATGTTCGCACAGGAGTATAAACAGCCGATTCCTGTGTTTCCAAAGACTGTCGGGGTCGTTACAGCACCGACCGGGGCGGCGATCCGCGATATCCAGAACATTTCCTCCCGGCGCAATCCTTATGTACAGATGATCCTGTATCCGGCACAGGTGCAGGGAGAGGGCGCGGCAGAGTCCGTTGCGCAGGGGATCCGGGCTTTGGAAGCGTTTGGTGTGGATGTGATCATCATCGGACGCGGCGGCGGATCATTAGAAGACCTTTGGGCATTTAATGAAGAGATTTTGGCCAGACAGATCTTCGACTGTTCGGTGCCTGTCGTTTCGGCAGTCGGGCATGAGACGGATACGACGATCGCAGATTTTGTGGCGGATCTGAGGGCACCGACACCTTCGGCTGCAGCAGAACTGGTCGTTCCTGACATCAGAGAGATCTTAAACCGTCTGGCACAGGCTAAAATGAGCATGACCAGGCAGATGGAATATCTGACCAGACAGCTTAGAGAGCAGGTGAAAAGACGTGAGGCACAGTTACGTGTGCAGAGTCCGTCTTATCAGCTCTTAAACCGCAGGCAATATCTGGCAGAGATGCAGGATAAGCTTTACGGGGCCCTGGAAAAAAAGACCATCCGCTATCGGAATGACCTTGCGCAGACACAGCAACGCCTGCCGGAGCTGATGCGGCGGAATTTCCTTGAAAAGAAGCACCGGATGGAACTGTTTGCATCACAGCTCGATGCGGCATCTCCATTGAAAAAGCTGAGTGGCGGATATGGCTATCTCGAGGCAGAAGACGGATCCGGGATCCGTTCCGTAGAGCAGGTTTCTGCAGGAGACCGGATGAAAGCCAGATTGGCTGACGGAGATATTTTGACAGAGGTAAAAGCGATCACCCGAAAGGATGAAAATGATGGGAAACAATGAGTCAATGAACACCGAAGAAAACAACACACAGAACCGTCCGCTTGAAGAGATCTTTGCGGAACTGGATGATATCCTTTCCAAGATGCAGGATCCGGAGGTGACACTGGAGGATTCTTTTGCACTTTATGAGACCGGCATGAAGGATATCAAACAATGTAATAATCTGTTGGACCAGATTGAAAAAAAGATGCTGCTGCTTTCAAAAGATGGGGAATTGACAGCATTTGACGGAGAAGAATGATGAAAGAAGATTTTCAGACGAGGCTGCGCAGTCATACTGCTGAAGTAGAAGAGATCATAAAGTCCTTTCTTCCGGAGGAAGAGGGGCGTTTAAAGACGCTGCTTGCTGCGATGAACTACAGCTTTCTGGCTGGCGGAAAACGTCTGCGCCCGATGCTGATGCTGGAGACTTACCGTTTGTTTGGCGGAACCGACCCTGCGATCAGGAACTTTATGGCGGCGATCGAAATGATCCACACCTATTCGCTGATCCATGATGATCTGCCGGCGATGGACAATGACGAATACCGGCGCGGACAGAAGACGACCTGGGTCCGGTATGGGGAGGATATTGCGATCCTTGCCGGGGACGGGCTTCTGAATATGGCTTTTGAAATCGCGATCGAAGGCGGGATCGCCGCACGCGAAATGGACCGCGGGCTTTATGCGCTCCGTGTGATGGCAAAAAAAGCCGGTGTCAACGGCATGATCGGCGGTCAGACCGTAGATGTGGAAAATGAGGGGAAACAGATTGATCTTGATACACTTGAATTCATCCACAGAAATAAGACCAGCGCACTGATCGAAGCAGCAATGGTCTGCGGTGCGATCATCGGCGGCGCGGATGAAGCGACGGCCCGCCGCATTGAAAGCGCAGCCGGAGATGTCGGGCTTGCATTCCAGATCCGGGATGACATCCTGGATGTGATCGGAGAAGAAGAAAAACTGGGGAAACCGATCGGAAGTGATGAAAAAAATGATCATATGACATATGTTTCGATGGTTGGCCTGGAGAATGCCAAAAAACGTGTGGAAGAGCTGTCAGAACAGGCGATGCAGATCATTTCCGATATTCCTTATGAAAATCCGTTTCTGATAGAGCTTTTAAGATCGCTGATCGAAAGAGAATACTAGGAGAAGTATGGTTGTAACAGACTGTACGAAGATGGATATGAAGATACTTGAAAAAATCAATGCGCCGAATGACATCAAAAAACTGACCGTAGAAGAGCTTGAAAAGCTCCCGGCGGAGATCAGACAGTTTTTGCTCCTTCATGTTTCCAGGACCGGTGGTCATCTGGCATCGAATCTGGGGGCGGTCGAGCTGACCATCGCGCTGCACCGGATGCTGGATTTCCCGAAGGACAAGCTGATCTGGGATGTCGGACATCAGTCCTATATTCATAAGATCCTGACCGGCAGAAAGGATCAGTTTGATACACTTCGCCAGATTGACGGTCTGTCCGGATTTCCGAAACGTGAGGAAAGTGACTGTGACTGCTTTGATACCGGGCACAGCTCCACGTCGATCTCGGCAGGACTCGGGATCGCGCAGGCAAGAGATCTGCAGGGCGAGGACTATACCGTTGTTTCCGTGATCGGGGACGGATCGTTTACAGGCGGCCTGGCCTATGAGGCGCTGAACAATGCGACGCAGTTAAAATCGAATTTTATCATCGTGCTGAACGATAATGAGATGTCGATCTCAAAAAATGTTGGGGGATTTTCCTCACATCTTGCATCGCTGCGTATGGCAGATCGTTATCAGGGGCTAAAATCCGGTGTGCACCATTCTCTGGAGAAAATGCCAAACGGAGAATATATGACCCGCAGGATCCGCAAGACAAAAAACAGCTTAAAGCAGCTGCTGATCCCGGGTATGATCTTTGAAAATATGGGCGTTACCTATTTGGGACCGGTTGACGGACACAATCTGTCTGCTCTGATGCGTGTGCTGAATGCGGCGAAAAAGGTAAAAGGTCCGGTTGTCGTTCACGTGAATACGAAAAAAGGAAAAGGATACCGTCCGGCGGAACATGATCCGGCCCGTTTCCATGGTACGGGGCCGTTCCGCTTAGAAGACGGAATGCCTGTCAAACCCAAAACAAAAGTGGATTATACCAATGTGTTTTCCACAGTCCTCTGTAACATTGCCAAAAAGGATCCGCGTATCGTGGCGATCACGGCAGCGATGGCTGACGGGACCGGCCTGTTTCCGTTTTCGAAGCAGTTTCCGGACCGGTTTTTCGATGTCGGAATCGCAGAGGGGCATGCGGTGACTTTTGCTGCCGGCCTTGCAAGCGCCGGTATGAAACCGGTGTTTGCGGTGTATTCTTCGTTTTTGCAGAGAGGTATCGATGAGCTGATCACCGATGTCTGCCTGCAAAAGCTCCCGGTTGTACTTGCGATCGACAGGGCAGGGCTTGTCGGCGCAGACGGAGAGACACACCAGGGCATTTTTGATCTGAGTTATCTTTCCGCGATGCCGGGAATGACTGTAATGTCGCCGAAAAACGCCTGGGAGCTTGCCGATATGCTTCGGTTTGCGGTGCAGTATGAAGATGGCCCGATCGCGATCCGTTATCCGCGCGGGACTGCATATGAAGGCTTCAGAGAGCACAGAGCACCAATCGAATACGGCAGGAGCGAATTGCTGAAAGAAGGAAAAGAGATCGTCCTGATCGCAGAGGGCACGATGTTAAAGGAAGCGGAAAAAGCAAGAGATATCCTGGCAGAAGACGGGTATGATCCGGCTTTGCTGAACATCAGGTTTATCAAGCCGCTCGACTGGGAGATGATCAGCCGGCTGACAAAGGATACGAAGCTGTTTGTGACGATGGAGGATAACATCCGCCAGGGCGGTCTTGGCGATGCGGTGCTGCATTGTCTTGATCAGATTGGCTGTGCGCTGCCGGTTTTAAAGATCGGCATTGAGGACCGCTTTGTGCCGCACGGAAGTGTGGATGAGCTGCATCAAAGGCTTGGCATGGATGCTGAAAGCATCGCAGAGAAAGTGCGGAATGAATATCAAAAGATAACATCAGAAGATGGGAGCAGATAGATGAAAGAACGACTGGATGTACTGCTGGTAAAACGCGGGCTGGCACCTTCCAGAGAAAAGGCAAAAGCATTGATCATGGCGGGAGATGTTTTTGTAGAGAATCAGAGGGAAGACAAACCGGGCAGTACATTCCCGGACGAATCAAAGATCGAGGTCCGTGGCAATAAGCTGAAATATGTCAGCAGGGGCGGATTAAAGCTGGAAAAGGCACTTGCAGTCTTCCCGGTTTCACCGGAAGGCCGCGTGTGTATGGACATCGGCGCTTCTACCGGCGGCTTTACGGATTGTATGCTGCAAAACGGCGCAGCGAAGGTCTACGCGGTCGATGTCGGATACGGGCAGTTTGCTTATCAGCTTCGTCGGGACGAGCGGGTTGTCTGTATGGAAAAAACCAACATCCGTTATGTCACACCGGATCAGATCGCAGACCCTATTTCCTTTGCAAGTGTAGATGTTTCATTTATCTCATTGACGAAGGTGCTTCCGCCGGTAAAGCTTTTGCTCGAACACGATGCGGATATGATCTGTCTGATCAAACCACAGTTTGAAGCAGGCAGGGAAAAAGTAGGAAAAAAAGGAGTTGTACGTGATCCTGCCGTGCACCGTGAAGTGATCGAAACGATCGTTTCGTTTGCTTTGGAAGAAGGCTTTTTGATCAGGGGGCTGGATCATTCACCGGTGAAGGGACCTGAAGGAAATATTGAATACCTGCTTTGGATCCAAAACGGGGCCGGGCAGGAGATGCAAAAAGAGACGACATATGATGAAGTAATATCTCAGGTCGTAAAGAAAGCGCATGAGGAATTGGACAAATGAAACGGATATTGCTTATAGTAAACAAAAACAAGGATCCCAATCTGATATTGACAAGCGGAATCCATAATTACATCTGTTCTGTCGGCGGCGAGTGTGATTATTTCATCAATGAAGGTTCACGGCATGATGCAGAAAATATTGTAAAGGCAGGGATTCCGGAAAAGCATTATGACTGTGCGCTGGTACTTGGAGGCGACGGCACTCTGGTCAGAGCTTCCAAAAATCTTGCGCCTTACGGGATTCCGCTGATCGGAGTCAATCTCGGAACGCTGGGCTATCTGTGTGAGCTTGAGAGAGGTACCGTGCTGGAGGCGATCGATCAGATCATGAAAGGAGAGTTCGGAACAGAGAACCGTATGATGCTTTCCGGCAGCAGTGATGCTACTGCGGAAAAGATCCATGCGCTGAATGATATCGTGATCCATCGCTCCGGCAAGACGCAGATCGTGCGTCTTTCGGTAGCGGTCAACGGAAAGTTTTTATATGAATATGATGCGGACGGCATCATCGTGGCTGCACCGACAGGGTCGACCGGATACAATCTGTCAGTTGGCGGCCCCATTGTCGATCCAAAGGCACATATGATCCTGATCACACCGATCAGCCCGCACGATTTAAATGCGCGGACGATCGTGATCGATGCAGACGCAAGGATTGACATTACACTCGACAGGAGACGGCCGGAATCTGATGAGACGGCAGATGTGACATATGACGGGGATTCATATCTCCAGATGCGTGTCGGCGACAGCATCCGGGTCGTCAGAGCGGAAGAGAGCGTAAAGATCCTGAAGCTCGATGACATCAGTTTTCTTCAGATCCTGAGTAAAAAAATGAAAGGTTATCGGTAAAGATGAAGACCAACCGTCATTTAAAGATTTTAGAGATCATCGAAAAAAAAGACATTGAGACCCAGGAAGAGCTTTGCGCATGTCTGAATGAGGAGGGTGTGAAAACAACCCAGGCAACGGTTTCCAGAGATATCCGGGAATTGAAGCTGACAAAGGTATCGACACCTGGCGGAAAACAGAAATACACGCAGCTCCGGGAAGAAAAGGCGATCATGATCGACAAATTTCATCGCATTTTCAAAGAAGGGGTCGTGCGTCTTGATACGGCACAGAATATCCTTGTGATCAAAACGGTTTCCGGAATGGCGATGGCGGTTGCCGCCGCACTGGATGAAATGGGCTGGCCGCAGATCGTCGGAAGCATTGCAGGGGATGATACGATCATGTGCGCAGTCAAGACCAACGAAGACGCACAGGATCTTCTGCGGCAGTTAAACAGAGTGATCAAAGAAGGATAGAATCTTCCGGATACGGATCTGTCTGATAGAGAGAGTGGAAAAGAGGTAGAACGTGTTACGGAGTTTACGGGTGAAAAATCTGGCACTGATCAGAGAAACAGAAGTAGAGACGGCAGCTGGCCTGAACATTCTGACGGGAGAGACCGGTGCGGGAAAATCACTTCTGATGGGGTCAGTCGGCCTTGCCATGGGTGAGCGTGCCAACAGAGAGCTGTTTGGAGATGCAAAGGAGGATGTGCTTATAGAACTTACCTTTGATGCGATCCCGCCGGCAGCTGCGAGGCTTTTGGAGGAGCATGCGGTCTCTGCGGAGGATGAACTGATCCTGACAAGAAAGATTACTGCAGGCGGACGCAATGTCTGCAGGGTCAATGCAGAGACGGTATCGGTTTCGTTTTTAAAAGAACTGACCGCGCATCTGATCCAGATTCACGGACAGCGTGAGCATGAAGTTCTGCGGGATAAGCGCAGGCATCTGACTTTTTTGGATGCATTTTGCAAAAAGGAGCTTGGAGAGAAGCCGAAGCAGACAGAGGCCGCTTATCACAGATATATGGAGGCAGTGCGTACGCTCCGGGAAGCGGGGACGGATGAAGAAGAGCGGATCAGGGAACTGCATTTTCTGGCGTTTGAAGTCGGCGAGATCGAAGATGCGCATCTTGTGCCGGGAGAAGAGGAGGAACTCGAAGCACAGTTTCGGATGATGTCGCATGCGCAAAAGATCATCGGTGCATTGTCGGCCTGCCTGGAGCTGACAGGCGGGAACCAGACGTCTGCAGCAGAGCAGACAGGGCGCGCGATCCGGGAGATCCGCGAGATCATCACATATGATGAACGGCTTTCTGTTTTATATGATCAGCTTTCTGAGATCGAAGCACTGCTTTCGGATTTCAACCAGGATTGTTCGGCGCATCTTTCTGAAATGGAGTTCGGAGAGGACGTTTTTTATGAAGTGGAAAACCGTCTGAATACGATCCATCGCCTCCAGAGCAAATATGGAAACAGCATCGAAGAGATCCTGGCAGAAAAAGAAAAGAAACAGGAACGGATCGAACAGCTTGAAAACTTTGGCGCGTATCTTGAAAAACTGGAACAGGATGTCAGTGACGCGAAAAAAGAACTGGATCATCTTTGCGGGGAAATGACGAAGATCCGGAAAAAGGCAGCCACACAGTTTTCTGCTGTGATGGAGCAAAGTTTAAGGGAGCTGAATTTCTCACAGGTGGTCTTTCAGACAGAGATCACGGAGACGGAAGGATATACATCTGCAGGAACGGACGAAGTGCGGTTCTTGATCTCGACCAATCCGGGAGAAGAAGTCAGACCCCTTGATCTGGTTGCTTCGGGCGGAGAACTGTCAAGGATCATGCTGGCATTCCGTACGATCCTTGCTGACAGTGATGAGGTCCAGACACTGATCTTTGACGAGATAGACAGCGGCATCAGCGGGCGGACAGCGCAAAAGGTGGCAGAAAAAATGCGGGAGACCGCAAGATGCCATCAGGTTATCTGTATTACCCATCTGCCGCAGATCGCAGCTATGGCGGATCAGCATTTCCTGATCGAAAAGACGATAAAAGAGGATAAGACACAGACAGAAGTAACGACGCTTTCTTATGAACAGGAGATTCATGAGCTGGCGAGGATGCTTGGCGGTGCGAAGATCACAGACGCAGCGTTGAAAAATGCGGTAGAAATGAAGGAAATGGCAAAGGAATCAGACGAATAGGGGAGGATGACATGAAAAACATTTTATTTGCAGCTTCTGAAGTAGTACCGTTTATCAAGACCGGCGGTCTTGCGGACGTAGCGGGTTCATTGCCGAAATATTTTCAGGCAGATGAATATGATGTACGGATCATTCTGCCGAAATATGCGTGTATGAATTCTGCTTATGCCACAGATCTTGAACGTGTGTTGGAGTGTCAGGTGGATCTGAACTGGCGTTCGCAATATGCAGGCGTAATGATGACGAAGATCAACGGGATCACCTGTTATCTGATCGATAATGAATATTATTTTGCGGGACCTGCACCGTATGACAATATTTATCTGGATGCCGAAAAATTTGCATTCTTTTCCAAAGCAGTACTGACGGTTCTGCCGTTGCTGGACTTCTGCCCGGACGTGATCCACTGCCATGACTGGCAGACAGGCCTGATCCCGGTATTTTTAAAGGCGCAGTTTGCAGCGGACCCGTTTTATCGTTATATCCGGACCGTACATACGATCCACAACTTAAAATTCCAGGGCAGATGGTATATCGACGCAGTCAAGGATATTACCGGTCTGCCGGATGAATATTTCTCATTTGACAAGCTGGAATCCTACGGGAAGGCAAATCTGTTAAAGGGCGGTCTGGTATATGCGGATGCCATTACGACAGTAAGCCAGAGTTATGCGGAAGAAATCCAGTCAAGTGACGGAGGAGAAGGGCTTGACGGGCTGATCAGAGCAAAAAACAATTGTTTGACCGGCATCTGCAACGGTATCGATTACCATGAATTTGATCCGTCAAATGACAGCCTCATCTATGCACCTTTTACGGGTGATGTCAAAGCTTTTAAAGCAGAGAACAAGCGGCGCCTTCAGGAGGAGCATGATCTCATTTCGGATGACAATGCATTTCTGATCGGTATGGTCACACGTCTGACTGACCAGAAGGGGCTGGATCTTTTGGAGTACATCAAGGAAGAGATCATCTCGATTCCCGGTGTGCAGATGATCATACTCGGCACCGGTGAGTCCAGGTATGAGGATATGCTCAGAGACTTTGCAAACCGTCACCGCGGAAGCGTTTCCGTATTCATCCATTATTCGGAGATGATCGCACACAGGATCTATGCGGGCTGTGACGCGTTTCTGATGCCGTCGTTATTTGAACCGTGCGGCTTAAGCCAGCTGATGGCGCTGCGCTATGGTACCGTTCCGTGTGTCAGAGAGACAGGCGGTCTGAAAGATACCGTTGAACCATATAATGAGTTTGAACATACGGGAACCGGTTTTTCTTTCCATAATTATAATGCGCATGAAATGCTCTACATGATCCGCTACGCGAACAAGATCTTCCGGGACGCACCGGAAGAATGGGAAGAGATCATCCGCCGCGGCATGGCATGCGACTTTTCCTGGAATCATTCTGCAAAAGAGTATGAGAAGCTCTACACGCATCTGATCGATGAAGCAAACAGCTGGAAGAAAGCGGAAGAGGACCGGATCCAGGAAGAAAAGAACCGTCTGGAAGAAGGGGAAAAGAAAAAGAAAGCTGCCAAAAAGCCGGCGAAGAAGACAACCAAAAAGACTGCCAAAAAGAAAACTGCAGCTGCTTCCAGGAAAACAGAAACAGCCGCAGATAAGAAGCCGGTTAAAACCGATGCGAAAAAGAAATGATCCGTTACATCAGGATCTTATCCTGTTCGCGTGAATAATAATATGCGTGATCCGAGAGGATCTCTTCCGGCAGGAGTGCAGTAGTATTGACACTCTCTACCATTTCCGACATCTTCGGAAGATCTTTGTCGGAGGATGCCGGGATCAGAATGACCTCATGTACGCTGCTGGGCAGAATATAGAAGTCCGAATCCATCTGTCGGGCATAGCGCGCCAGCAGGCCCTGATAGAGCAGACATCCTGCACCATACAGGTTTTCGGTATTGGAAAGGATGTACATGGAAGGCTCGTTCCCCTCACGGACAAAAGATGCTTTTGGAATGGTACCTGTAGACGAAAGTTTGTCTGACAGTTCGGTGATCACATCGTGTATATCCCGCAGGCTCTGATGGAGCATGCGGGGTGTATTTTTTTGCGCATCCTCAAAGAGATCCTGAAGGGAGATATGCCAGTAGTCGAGATGGGAATTATGGATCAGAATCGTTCCGCAGCCAGGCTCATTTGGGAAATCGATCAGACAATAAAACACGATCGCCAGATCCAGATATGGGATGAAGGGGATTTTCCCCAGCAGCTCTTCGTTCCGCTCTCTGTGGATCAGTTTAAAGGCAATGCGGTCTTTTGTGTTTTCATAATCGGTAAAGAAGCGGATATTAATATCGTTTTCCGGTCGGTTTTGTCTGTATACGGACAGGATCTTTTCATAAAGCACAGAAAAGCTTTTGCCGGACTGGTATTCTTCGAAAAACGGATCCAGATAAATGGTCGGCGCGATATTCCGCTCGCCTTCCATGATGATCAGGCCGTCGAGACGGCACCCGTTGTTGCGTGTGACCGGTTGAATGGAAATGGTCTTCGGGTCTTTGATCTCTGCCTGCAGACGATCCATGATGGAAAATTTGAATTCTTCGTATGTCATTATTTATGTTGGGATGAATCAGGAATGTGCGGTTATTATACATACACTTTTCGACAGATGCAATGCACTTTGAAAAAAAGACGGTGTTTTCTGCAAAAAAAAGAGGAAAAAGCTTCTGTACGTAACAGGCTTTTCAGGCTTTTTGATTTATGTTAAAATCTGTAGAGACCATCCGAGGGGCTTCTCCTGTCGGAGTAATGACAGAAATAATTCGGAGGAAAATACGATTTGAGCAAAGATGATCTGCAGAGATTCAATGAAGAGGAACTGCGTGAGCTTTTATCAGAAAAACTACTGGAAGTCGAAGATCTGCAAAAGAAAAACAAGGACCTGGAGGACAGCCTGATCGATCGCGCATTTGATCCCGACAGTGCGGGTTCGCTTGCAGATACGGCTGTGAGAGTCAATGATATCCTGGGGGCGGCACAAAAGACCGCTGACCAGTATCTGGAAAACATCAGAAGAGTCAAAAGAGAGCAGGATTCGGTGATACTCGTCAGGATGCGCCGCGCGGAAGAACGCTGCACATCCATGGAAGAAGATATGAAGAGGCGCTGCGAAGAGCTTGAGAGAGCGACTAAGGAGCGGTGCCGGAAGATGGAGCAGGAATCCAGCTCCCGCTGTACCGAACAGGAAGATGAGGTCGCGGCACGCTGCGAAAAAATGCTTCGGGACGCGAAACAGCACAGCTCGGATCTGGATATGATCACCAGACAGGAATGTGCGGAATATGAAAAAAGTATCAGAGAGCGTTATGCGGGACTGGAAGAAGCCTGTGATGAAGCAGAACGGGCGGTTGCAGAGAAGTGCCGTTTGATGGAAAAAGAAGCCCTGGACCGTTGTGATGCGCTTGAGAAACAGGCACAGGAGCAGTGCGCAGCGATGGAAGCAGCGATGGAGATCCGCTGCGAGACCATGCGCTCTGAGACACAGATCCATTGCGATTCGATGGAACTTGAATCCAGAAGACGCTGCCAGGCGATGGAGGAAGAGGCCGTAAAGAAATCAGAATCCTACTGGAACGAGATCTCCGACCGGCTCGGACGTCTGTATGAGACGCAGCAAGGTGTAAAAGAAACAGAGCACGTAACAGCAGAGATGGAGCAAAAAGAGTATCAGACGGAAGACGTGGAGTTTCCGGATGATTTAGAGATCATGGGATAAGCTATGGCTAAAAGAAACAGGGAAAACAAAAGAGTCAGGCCGGTACGGATCGTCGTTATCATCGTTTTGCTGGCCATCATCGCATATTGCCTCTATCAGGTACTTCCCTATGTTTGGAATAATCTGAAAGAAAAGAATGCGTTTGAGCAGATGAGTCAGGACTATACGAATGTCGGCGACCGGAATGATGAAAACTGGTGGTATACAGATGTTGACGTCGATGTGGCAGGACTGAAAAGCCAGTATCCGGATGTGATCGGGTGGATCCGTTTTGACGATCCGAAAGATACGATCCTGATCGATTATCCGATCCTGTATTCGGGAGATGATGATACCTATCTGCATAAAGATATGGATAAGAACTACAGCTATCCCGGATGTGTCTTTCTGGAAGGGCAAAACAATCCGAATCTTACCGATACCAGCTCGATCATTTACGGTCATAACATGAGAAATGAAACCATGTTTGGGTCGTTAAAGCATTATCAGGATGACGGCGTTTACGATGCGAACGCATATTTTACAATCTATACGGAGAGTATGGCATACCGCTATCACATCTTTTCTTACTTTACGACGAACAGCAACAGTGATGTGTATATGGTAGGATTTGAACCGGATGAAATATACCAGAACTACCTCACTGATCTGGTGAACAGGTCCGTGATCGATACAGGCGTTGTTCCTTCGATCGATCAGAAAATCGTACTGCTTTCCACGTGTAAAGGAAGAGGAACAGATTACCGGTTTATCGTGTGCGGCGTATGTGAGGAATCGCATGCATATCCGGCAGAGTAGCTTAAAGGAGGATGCTTATGTTTTGCAGTCAATGTGGACAGAAATTACTGGATGGCGCTTCGTTTTGTACCAATTGCGGAACGAAAATCATCTATCAGGAACCGGATGTTAACAAGGAAATGACACCGGAAGAACCGGCAGCAGAGGATGTGACAGGTTTCGAAACACGGGAACAGATCGTGGAAGAGGCGTTTGACAATACGCCGGAAGCGCAGCCGGCTGAGAGCCCGCTTACGTTTGGCACAGACGAGCAGGCAGCGGAAGAATATGAAGACTATGTCTTTGCAGGCGCGGCCAGCAGGGAAGAGTATGAGGCACAGCAGGCAAGAGAGCAGGCCGGTGCACAGCCCAATCAGCAGCAGAATACCGGATATGGCTATGACAATAATCAGAATCAGGGTTATCAGCCCAATTATTCAGGCGCATCCCGCGCGGCTGCGATCGTTGGCTATATCACCTGGATCGGATTTATCGTCGCAATGGTCATCGGAGATCGGAACGATCCGCATACCAGATTCCATACGAATCAGGCGCTTGTCCTGAACCTGGCTGCGATTATCTGCGGAATTATAATGATTATTCCGATCATTGGATGGGTTATTGGCATCATTGGATATATCCTGGTCATCATCGGCTGGTTTATCGGCATCATCAGTGCAGCTACGGGAACAATGAACCGTGCGCCGCTGTTTGGGAAGATCAATCTGATCGGTTAAAAAAATGATTGCCAAATCGAAAAAAGTTATATATAATACAATGGTTCGTATGCTACTGTGGCTCAGTTGGTAGAGCAATTGATTCGTAATCAATAGGTCACCGGTTCGAGTCCGGTCAGTAGCTTGGATCATATTAAGGAGCTGTCGCACGAAGTTGCGGCAGCTTTTTGCTTGAATTATTTGAATCGTCTTGTAAAATTATATTTAGTAAGAAAGCTGACAGGAAGACCGGGAAGTACATGGGAGGTTCTTATGGGACGAGATTCATTTCAATCGGTTGCAGCAAATCCGGAGCATCCGCTCTGGGAGACATTTGCACAACGGGAAAATCCGCTTTATAACAGAAACGACGATGTCCGGAGTCCGTTTGCCAGAGACTATACGAGGATCCTGCATTCCAAAGCGTACCGGCGTCTGAAGCATAAGACGCAGGTCTTTTTCAATGTGGATAATGACCACATCTGTACGCGCATGGAGCATGTGGCGCTTGTAGATTCCGTGGCCTGTACGATCGCAAAATTTCTGGGCCTGAATGAGGAGCTTACAAAAGCCATAGCGATCGGTCATGATCTGGGGCATGCGCCGTTTGGACATCAGGGAGAGCGTATCATCAGCAAGCTTTCCGAAGAGCATCTCGGCACCAGATTCTGGCATGAACAGAATGGTCTGCGCTTTGTTGACCGGATCGAGCTTCTGGAAGACAGCTATCGGAATAAAAAGAATCTGAATCTGACCTATGCGGTGCGGGATGGCATCATTTCGCACTGTGGAGAAGTAGATGAGAACGGATTGAAGCCGCGGCAGGAGATGGTCGATCTGAAGGATTTTGTCAGGCCGAATCAGTTCCAGCCGGCGACCTGGGAGGGGTGTGTCGTAAAGATATCCGATAAGATCGCTTATATCGGGCGGGATATTGAGGATGCGATGCGCCTGGGCTTTTTTGAGGAAGAAGAAAAGAATTCGCTTCTTCGCATGGCACGGGAAAATGATGAAAAGGTACTTAATACCACGGTGATCATGTATAATCTCATCATTGATCTTTGTGAAAACAGTGACCCGGAACGGGGCATTACGCTGAGTGAAAAGTTCATGAAGCAGATGGATGAGTTAAAGAGCTTCAATCTGAAGTACATCTATAGGCATCCGCGGCTCGGGACATTTAACAGATATTCGGAAATGGTATTGAAGGAGATCTTTGACCAGCTGATGGCGTGTTATGCAGGCAAGGATTCCTGGGAAAAGCTGAACGCACAGAAACCGTTTTATCCGTCGCTTGCTTCGACGTTTTCCCACTGGCTGGCAAGATATGCAGATCCGTCGATCGTACCGGAAGAAGATGGATTAAAAGAGTTGTCCTCGTCGTGTGTCAATGAAAAGATCTATGGTCTGCTGGACACAAAGGAGATCTATACACAGGCGGTGATCGATTATATTTCCGGCATGACAGACGGATTTGCGATCCGCGTCTTTGAAGAATTCCTGTCATACTAGGCGGAGCCTGGGTTTTTTTAGGATTGGTTTTTTGTAAATACCGACGATTTTAAGCGGACAAAGCAGACGTTTTGTGCTAAGATAGAGAAAAGCAGAATCATACAAACAAAGTTTTGAGAGGAGGAATTTATTATGCCTTTAGTAACCACTACTGAAATGTTCAAAAAAGCTTATGATGGCGGTTATGCGATTGGTGCTTTTAATGTAAACAACATGGAGATCGTTCAGGGTATTGTTGAAGCAGCTGCTGAGCTGAAATCTCCGATCGTTTTACAGGCATCATCGGGCGCACGGAAATATGCTCATCCGTCCTATCTGGTCAAGCTGGTTGAGGCTGCCATGCAGGATCATCCGGAGCTTCCGATCGCGCTGCACTTAGATCACGGCGGAGATTTCGATATCTGCAAAGCATGCGTTGACAATGGCTTCACATCCGTTATGATCGATGCTTCCGGCAAGCCGTTTGATGAGAACGTTGAAGTAACAAAGAAAGTTGTAGAATATGCACATGCACACGGTGTAGTTGTAGAGGCTGAGCTCGGCACACTTGCAGGTGTAGAAGATGATGTAAAGGTTAGTGCAGAAGATTCCTCTTATACAAATCCTGATGATGTTGAAGAGTTCGTAACCCGTACAGGTGTTGACTCTCTGGCGATCGCGATCGGTACAAGCCATGGCGCATACAAGTTCAAACCGGGCACAAAACCGCAGCTGCGTTTTGACATTCTGGATGAAGTTGTCCGTCGTCTGCCGAACTTCCCGATCGTTCTGCACGGATCTTCTTCCGTTCCGCAGGAATATGTTAAGATCATCAACGAGAACGGCGGCGCATTGAAAGATGCCATTGGCGTTCCGGAAGAGATGCTTCGTCAGGCTGCGAAATCTGCAGTTTGCAAGATCAACATCGACTCCGACCTGCGTCTTGGATTTACAGCAGGTATCCGCCAGACCTTTGCAGAGCATCCGGAGTACTTCGATCCGAGAGAGTATCTGAAGGTTGCACGTCAGAATGTAAAAGACATCGTTGCGCATAAGATCACAGCAGTTCTGGGATCTGACGGAAAGATGTAAATCATTTGATTCGGATAATTGTTTAACAGCAAAGAGGCTGTGGGTATTCCCGCAGTCTCTTTTTTTATTACAACCAGAGGCTGTGTCATTCATTCTGACCTTTGGGTAGCATTCTTTTTGTTTTTCTGTTATGATAGCGTGTATGAATGGCGGTGGAAGAGGATGAATCGCAGAAATTATCAAAAAGAACTGGAGCGTTTCCTGGAAGACTGGGCAACGAAAGAGCAGGTGCCGCGCCTTTTGCTGCATGCCTGCTGCGCACCCTGCAGCAGCTATGTGCTGGAGTATCTGGCAGAGCATATGCAGATCACGGTATTCTTTTATAATCCGAATATCACACGGGAGGAAGAGTATCGCAAGCGTGTTGAAGAAGAAAAGCGCCTGATCCGGGAGCTGCCTGTAAAGCACCCTGTTTCTTTTCTGGAAGGTTCCTATGAGCCGGAGCAGTTTTTTGAGAAGGTCAAAGGGCTCGAAAAAGAGCCGGAAGGCGGGAAGCGATGTGAGGTTTGCTTCAGGCTCCGTCTGGAACAGACAGCAAAAGCAGCTGTGGAAACCGGCGGTTTTGATTATTTTACAACCAGTCTTACGATCAGCCCCTTGAAAAACGCACCGCTTCTGAATGCACTTGGTGAGGAGATCGGGACGCAATATGGAATTCCATTCCTTCCGTCGGATTTTAAAAAGAAGAATGGTTACAAGCGTTCCATCGAGCTCTCAAAAGAATATGATCTGTACCGGCAGGATTTCTGTGGATGTATCTTCTCGGAGCAGAAAAAACTTGAATCGAAGAAAGGATGACCTATGGCACAGTTATGGGGAGGACGGTTTACCAAAGAGACGGATCAGTTGGTGTATCAGTTTAATGCATCGCTTTCGTTTGACCGGAGATTGTATAAGGAAGACATTGCAGGCAGCAGGGCACATGTGAGAATGCTGGCGGCCCAGGGGATCCTGACAGAAGCAGAGCGGGATGAGATCGTAGGGGGTCTTGACGGGATCGAGGCAGATATTGAATCCGGCAAGCTGGTATTTTCAGAAGAATATGAAGACATCCACAGCTTTGTGGAAGCGAACCTGATCGACCGCATCGGGGATACCGGCAAAAAGCTGCACACAGGCCGAAGCAGAAATGACCAGGTTGCTCTGGATATGCGGCTTTATACGAGATCCGTTGTCAATGAGACAGATCATCTGCTACAGGAGCTTTTGCGAGCGCTCCTTGCAAAAATGGAAGAAAACCTGGATACGGTCATGCCCGGCTTCACACATTTGCAGAAAGCACAGCCTTTGACATTGGCGCATCATCTGGGGGCTTATTATGAAATGTTCCGCAGAGACAGAAGCCGCATGAGAGACATTGCGGTTCGTATGAATGAATGTCCGCTTGGTGCAGGCGCATTGGCAGGAACGACCTATCCGCTTGACCGCAAAATGACCGCAAGTGAGCTCGGATTTTTCGGACCGACGAGAAACAGCATGGACTCGGTATCTGACAGAGACTAGCTGATTGAATACCTTTCCGGTGCATCGATCATTATGATGCATTTAAGCCGGTTCTGTGAAGAGATCATCCTGTGGAATTCGGATGAGTATAAGTTTGTGGAGATTGATGACGCGTACAGCACCGGAAGCAGTATCATGCCGCAGAAAAAGAACCCGGACATCGCGGAGCTTGTCAGAGGAAAAACGGGTCGCGTATACGGCGCGCTGATAGCACTTTTGACGACGATGAAAGGACTGCCGCTTGCTTATAACAAAGACATGCAGGAGGATAAAGAATTCGCGTTTGACGCGATGGATACGGTACAGGGCTGCATTAGACTTTTCACCGGTATGCTTGAGACTTTGACATTCCGTCCCGAACGGATGGAAAAGAGTGCGCGCGGCGGCTTTACCAACGCGACGGACGCAGCGGATTATCTCGTTAATCATGGCGTGCCGTTTCGGGATGCGCACGGGATCATCGGCAGAATGGTGCTCCATTGCATCGACGAGGGAAAGGCACTCGATGATCTGACACTCGAGGAGTTTCGATCATTCTCAGAAGTGTTTGAAGAAGATATTTATGAAGCGATTGCAATTTCCACATGCGTGAACCGCCGGCTCACAGACGGAGCTCCCGGCCGGGCCGCTATGGAAAAGGTAATAGAAGAAAGAAAAATGGAATTAGAACATACAGAGCGTTTCAACGCAGTGTAAAATGAGGAGGTTTTTTAAAATGGAAAAATTAAAAGTTGGAATTCTTGGCGGAACTGGAATGGTAGGTCAGAGATTTATCTCACTGCTGGACAATCATCCGTGGTTTGAAGTCGTTACGATCGCAGCAAGCGCGCGTTCTGCAGGAAAGCGCTATGAGGATGCTGTCGGCGGACGCTGGAAGATTGATGTTCCGATGCCGGAAGGTGTAAAAGACATCATCGTTTCCAATGTGAATGAAGTAGAGAAGGTTGCGGCCGGCGTTGATTTTGTATTCAGTGCGGTTGACATGTCAAAGGATGAGATCCGCGCGATCGAAGAAGCGTATGCAAAGACCGAAACACCGGTTGTTTCCAACAACAGCGCGCACCGCTGGACCCCGGATGTGCCGATGGTTGTTCCGGAGATCAATCCGCAGCATTTTGACGTGATCGAGTTCCAGAAAAAACGTCTGGGCACAACCCGTGGATTCATCGCGGTTAAACCGAACTGCTCCATTCAGGCATATGCACCGGCGCTGAACGCATGGAAAGAATTTGAGCCGTACGAAGTCGTTGCAACCACCTATCAGGCTATTTCCGGTGCCGGCAAGACTTTTGAAGACTGGCCGGAAATGGTAGAGAACATCATCCCATATATCGGCGGAGAAGAAGAGAAATCCGAAAAAGAACCGCTTCGTCTCTGGGGTGAGATCAAAGACGGCGTGATCGTTCCGGCAACAGAACCGGTCATCACCTGCCAGTGCGTACGTGTACCGGTATTGAACGGACATACCGCAGCAGTCTTTGTGAAGTTCAGAAAGAAACCGACCAAAGAGCAGCTCATTGAGAAACTGGTGAATTTCTCTGCGATCCCGCAGGAGCTGAAGCTTCCGAGCGCACCGGAACACTACATCCAGTATCTGGAAGAGGAGAACCGTCCGCAGGTTAAGGCAGATGTCATGTTCGGCGGCGGCATGGGCGTTTCCATCGGCCGACTGAGAGAAGATACCGTTTATGACTTTAAGTTTATCGGTCTTGCACACAACACCCTGCGTGGTGCTGCCGGCGGTGCAGTCCTTTGCGCAGAGCTTCTGAAAGCACAGGGGTATATCAACAAAAAATAATATGTCAAAATCGCTGTATATTGCGGAAAAACCGAGTGTGGCAAGAGAATTTGCCAGAGCACTCGGGGAAAATACAAAAAACCATGACGGGTATATGGAATCGGAGCATAGCGTGATCACCTGGTGCGTCGGGCATCTGGTGAGCATGAGCTATCCCGAGGCCTATGACCCGAAATATAAAAAGTGGAGCCTGGAGACACTGCCTTTTCTCCCGGATGACTTCTTATATGAAGTCATCCCCGGGGTGAAAAAGCAATTTGAGATTGTTTCCGGGCTTCTTCGACGCCCGGATGTCGATGTGATCTATATCTGCACGGACTCCGGACGCGAGGGAGAATACATTTACCGGCTGGTGGATCAGATGGCACAGGTGGGCGACAAAACCCGCCGCCGCGTCTGGATCGATTCGCAGACAGAAGAGGAGATCCTCCGGGGGATCCGGGAGGCGAAGGACTGGTCGGAATATGACAATCTGTCTGCGTCCGCTTATTTGCGTGCAAAAGAAGACTATCTGATGGGCATTAATTTCTCACGTCTTCTGACCTTAAAGTACGGGAACACGCTCGCATCATTTCTAAACCAGCGTTACGCTGTGATCTCTGTCGGCCGTGTGATGACCTGTGTGCTTGGCATGGTCGTCCGCAGAGAACGGGAAATCCGTAACTTTATAAAGACACCGTTTTTCCGCGTGCTCGCAGACGCGAAGAAGGATGACGTGACACTGTCCTGTGAGTGGAAGGCAGTGGAAGGTTCGCGCTATTATGCGTCGCCTAAGCTTTACAAGGAAAACGGATTCCGCGAAATGAAGGATGCGCAGGAGCTGATCAATGCGCTTTCGGGCGTGACACCGCAGGTCCTTACGGTAGATTCCATCAGCCGGAAACAGGAAAAGAAAAATCCGCCGCTTCTTTATAATCTTGCAGAACTGCAGAATGATTGCTCACGGTTGTTTAAGATCAGTCCGGATGAGACATTAAAAGTTGTTCAGGAGCTGTATGAGAAAAAGCTTGTGACCTACCCGCGTACCGATGCACGTGTGCTTTCGACGGCCGTAGCCAAGGAGATCGAGAAGAATCTTCGCGGTCTGATGCAGTTAAGGGGCGTGGCGGCTTATGTTTCCGCAATCCTTGAAAATGGCACGCATAAAACGATCACAAAGACAAAGTATGTTAATGACAAGGCGATCACGGATCACTATGCGATCATCCCGACAGGACAGGGCATTGCGGCACTTTCCAATCTGAAGCCCGTGTCCCAGCATGTTTATGAAGCGATCGTCAGACGGTTCCTTGCCGTTTTTCTGCCTCCTGCGGTGTATCAGAAGGTCGCGCTGGATGCTGTGATCGATAAGGAACATTTTTTCCTGAACACAAAGGTGCTCAAAGAAAAAGGGTATCTTTCGGTTATGCGCTATTCATTCTCGAAGAAAACAGCTTCAGGAAAAACAGATGGCGGATCCGGACAGGATGATCAGGCAGATCCTGAACGCCTGGCGGAAGTGCTTGCCGATGTCAAAAAAGGAAGTGAGCTTCCGATCACAGGATTTTCCGTCAAGGAAGGAGAGACGTCTCCGCCCAAACGCTACAATTCCGGATCGATCGTCCTTGCGATGGAAAATGCGGGACAGCTGATCGAGGATGAAGAACTCAGAGAGCAGATCAAGGGATCCGGGATCGGAACCAGCGCAACGAGAGCCGAGATCTTAAAGAAGCTGGTCTCAAACAAGTACCTTTCATTGAGTAAAAAGACGCAGGTGATCACACCGACGCTGATGGGGGAACTGATCTACGATATCGTGGACATGTCGATCCGTCCGCTGTTAAATGCGGAACTGACAGCCAGCTGGGAAAAAGGTCTGACCTACGTGGCAGAAGGGACGATCACACCGGATGAATATATGGTCAAGCTGGATGATTTTATCAGACGGCGGACTTCCAATGTACTGAATCTTAAGAATCAGTATATGCTGCGGGAAAGTTTTCAAAATACAGCGCCATTTTACAACAAATAAAAATTGTAATAGAAATTCCGTAAAAAACATGTGATTGCAGGCAATTTTTGTGTATAATATAAATGGAACTTTGTTGTTTTTTAAGGGATATGGCATTAATATCTGAAACGAGGGAAGAGGAAACTGATATGGCAAAAATCGATCTGAACAAGTATGGTATTACAGGAACAACCGAAGTAGTTTACAATCCGTCCTTTGAAGTATGCTTCGAAGAGGAGACAAAAGAAGGTCTGACAGGCTATGAAGTGGGTCAGGTCAGCGAGCTGGGCGCAGTCAATGTTATGACTGGTATCTATACCGGCCGTTCTCCGAAGGATAAATATATTGTTATGGATGAGAATTCCAAAGATACTGTATGGTGGACATCAGAAGAGTATCCGAACGACAACCATCCGCTGTCAGAAGAAAACTGGAAGATCTTAAAAGATATCGCGATCAAAGAGCTTTCTGATAAGAGACTGTTTGTTGTGGATGCTTTCTGCGGTGCAAATGAAGGAACACGCATGGCGATCCGCTTTATCGTTGAAGTGGCATGGCAGGCACACTTTGTAAAGAACATGTTCATCATTCCGACGGATGAAGAGCTGGAAAGCTTTGAACCGGATTTCGTTGTTTACAACGCATCAAAGGCAGTTGTTGAGAACTACAAGGAAATGGGGCTGAATTCCGAAACAGCAGTGGCATTTAACATTTCCAGCCGCGAGCAGGTTATCATCAACACCTGGTACGGCGGAGAGATGAAGAAGGGTATGTTCTCCATGATGAACTACTATCTGCCGTTAAAGGGCATCGCTTCCATGCATTGCTCCGCAAACACCGATATGAACGGTGAGAACACAGCGGTCTTCTTCGGACTTTCCGGAACCGGTAAGACCACCCTTTCCACAGATCCGAAGCGTCTGCTGATCGGTGACGATGAGCACGGCTGGGACGATGCAGGTGTCTTCAACTATGAGGGCGGATGCTATGCGAAGGTTATCAACCTCGATAAAGAATCCGAGCCGGACATCTACAATGCGATCAAGAGAGACGCGCTGCTTGAGAACGTTACATTGGATGAAAACGGCAAGATCGATTTTGCAGACAAGAGCGTAACGGAAAACACTCGTGTTTCCTATCCGTTAAGCCACATTGATAATATTGTACTGAATGTAAACCCGGTATCCGCAGGTCCGGCAGCAAAGAATGTCATCTTCCTGTCCGCAGACGCATTTGGCGTACTTCCGCCGATCTCCATCCTGACTCCGGAGCAGACGCAGTACTACTTCCTGTCCGGATTTACAGCAAAACTTGCAGGTACAGAGCGCGGCATCACAGAGCCGACACCGACCTTCTCCGCATGCTTCGGTCAGGCATTCTTAGAGCTGCATCCGACCAAATACGGCGAAGAGCTTGTTAAAAGAATGCAGATGAGCGGTGCAAAAGCATATCTGGTGAATACGGGTTGGAACGGCACAGGCAAGCGTATCTCCATCAAAGATACCCGTGGTATCATCGATGCGATCTTAAACGGTGACATCCTGAACGCACCGACCAAGCAGATCCCGATCTTCAACTTTGAAGTGCCGACAGAGCTTCCGGGCGTAGACAGCGGTATCCTTGATCCGCGCGACACCTATGCAGATGCTGCAGAATGGGAAGAAAAGGCAGAGGATCTGGCGAACCGCTTCATCAAGAACTTTGCGAAATATGAAGGCAACGCGGCTGGCAAGGCACTCGTTCCGGCAGGCCCGCAGCTGTAAGTGGATTTTATTGACAAACATATATGATATTGATAAAATAATTTTCATGCAGTTTAAAGGGAAGGGTTCGGATGATGATTCATCCGCCCCTTTCTTCTTGCAGGAGGATGCAGATGAGACGACAGATTTATTCACTGCTTGTAGAAAACACATCCGGTGTGACCAGCCATATTTCCGGTCTGTTTGCACGTCGCGGATATAATATTGACAGTTTTTCTGCAGGAGGAACAACAGATTCACGTTTTACCAGGATTACGATTGCTTCGACCGGTGAAGAACAGATTTTGGAACAGATCGAAAAGCAGCTGGCAAAACTTGAAGATGTGATCAATGTGAAGTTGTTGGATCCGGAGGACTCGGTTTACAGGGAACTTGCGCTCCTGAAGGTTTCCGCTCCGGATGAAAAGCGGCAGGAAATCATGTCGATCTCACAGATCTTCAGGGCAAAGATCGTTGATGTATCGAAAGATTCTCTGATCATTGAACTGACTGGTTCACCGAGTAAAGTCAATGCATTTATCGAACTGTTGAGTGAATATGGAATTCTTGAGCTTGCTCGTACCGGAGCTACGGGGCTTAGCAGAGGTTCCAGTAATATTACTGTAGTAGATTAATCACATGGAGGGTCATTGAAATGGCAAAAATTTATTATCAGGAAGATTGTAATCTTTCCCTGCTGGACGGAAAAACAATAGCGATCGTTGGCTACGGCAGCCAGGGTCATGCACATGCGAAGAACTTAAGCGATTCCGGTATCAATGTCATCATCGGTCTGTATGAAGGCAGCAAGTCCTGGAAGAAGGCTGAAGAAGACGGCTTTAAAGTATTCACTGCAGCAGAAGCAGCAAAGCAGGCAGATATCATCATGATCCTGATCAATGATGAGAAGCAGGCAAAAATGTATAAAGAAGATATTGAGCCGAACCTGGAAGCAGGCAATATGCTGATGTTCGCACACGGTTTCAATATCCATTTCGGAACCATCGTTCCGCCGGCAGATGTTGACGTTACAATGATCGCGCCGAAGGCACCGGGCCACACAGTAAGAAGTGAGTACCTGGAAGGCAAAGGCACACCGTGTCTGGTTGCTGTTGAGCAGGATGCGACAGGCAAAGCGCTTGATATGGCACTGGCTTATGCACTGGGTATCGGTGGCGCGCGCGCAGGCGTATTAGAGACCACATTCCGTGTAGAGACAGAGACCGACCTGTTTGGTGAGCAGGCAGTTCTTTGCGGTGGTGTTACAGCTCTGATGCAGGCAGGTTTTGAGACACTGGTTGAGGCCGGTTATGATCCGCGTAACGCATACTTTGAGTGTGTACATGAGATGAAGCTGATCGTAGACCTGATCTATCAGTCAGGTTTTGCAGGCATGCGTTACTCCATTTCCAACACTGCTGAGTACGGCGATTACATTACCGGACCGAAAATCATCACAGATGAGACCAAGAAGGCAATGAAGAAAGTCCTTGCTGACATTCAGGATGGTACCTTCGCAAAAGAATTCCTGCTGGATATGTCTGATGCAGGCAAGCAGGTACACTTCCGCGCAATGCGTAAGCTGGCTGCAGAAGCAGAAGTTGAGAAGGTCGGAAAAGAGATCCGCCAGATGTACAGCTGGAGCAACGAGGATAAACTGATTAACAACTAAAGCGCATAAGCTTATGTAATAAACCAACGGGACTGCGTTTTACGCAGCCCCGTTTTCATGATTGTATGGAGGAAACATTTTATGGGAATGACAATGACGCAAAAAATCCTTGCCGCACATGCCGGACTTGATCATGTAGAGGCCGGACAGCTGATCGAAGCAAAGCTTGATCTGGTGCTTGGCAATGATATCACATCTCCGGTTGCGATCCATGAGATTGAAAAGATGAATGTGGACGGTGTGTTTGATAAGGATAAGATCGCGCTTGTTATGGATCATTTTGTACCGAACAAGGATATCAAATCCGCAGAGCATACAAAATGCGTTCGTGAATTTGCATGCAAGCATCAGGTGACGAATTTCTTTGATGTCGGCAAAATGGGCATCGAGCATGCGCTGCTCCCGGAGCAGGGACTGGTAACGGCAGGCGATGTTGTCATTGGCGCGGATTCCCATACCTGTACCTACGGCGCGCTCGGCGCGTTTTCCACAGGTGTCGGCAGCACGGACATGGCAGCCGGCATGGCGACTGGCAAGGCCTGGTTTAAAGTACCGCAGGCGATCCGTTTTGTACTGACCGGGAAACCGGCAAAATGGATCAGCGGAAAAGATATCATCCTGCACATCATCGGCATGATCGGTGTGGATGGCGCCCTGTATCAGTCGATGGAATTTACAGGTGACGGCGTTTCATATCTGACCATGGATGACCGTTTTACGATCGCGAACATGGCGATCGAGGCAGGCGGCAAGAATGGTATCTTCCCGGTGGACGATGTGACGATCGCATATCTGAAAGAGCATTGTGACCGCGAATATCAGGCATTTGCCGCAGACGAAGATGCGGAATATGCAGCAGAATATACGATCGATCTGTCTGCATTAAAGCCGACCGTATCCTTCCCGCATCTGCCGGAGAATACCCGTACATTTGATCAGATCGATGACGTACCGATCGATCAGGTTGTGATCGGATCCTGTACAAACGGCCATATTTCGGATCTGCGTATTGCAGCAGAGATTCTGGAAGGCAGAAAAGTAGCGGATGGCGTTCGCTGCATCATCATTCCGGCGACACAGACCATTTATCTTGAAGCAATGGAAGCAGGCTATCTGAGGACCTTTATCGAAGCAGGCGCGATCGTCAGCACACCGACATGCGGTCCCTGCCTTGGCGGATATATGGGCGTTCTGGCTGAAGGCGAACGCTGCGTATCCACGACCAACCGGAACTTCGTCGGCAGAATGGGCCATGTTGATTCAGAAGTGTATCTTGCAAGTCCGGCTGTTGCGGCAGCCAGTGCTGTAACCGGCAAGATCAGCAGCCCGGAAGAACTGTAAGAGGAGGAGCGTCAATGAAAGCAGCAAGCGGAAGAGTATTTAAATATGGTGATAATGTAGATACAGATGTGATCATCCCTGCAAGATATCTGAATTCTTCAGATCCGAAGGAGCTGGCAACACATTGCATGGAAGACATCGACATTGATTTTGTCAAAAACGTCCATGAAGGTGATATCATGGTGGCAGCGAAAAACTTTGGGTGCGGTTCCTCCAGAGAGCATGCGCCGATCGCGATCAAGGCATCCGGCATCAGCTGTGTGATCGCAGAGACATTTGCAAGGATCTTTTACCGCAATTCGATCAACATCGGTCTTCCGATCATCGAGTGCCCGGAAGCAGCAAAAGCGATTCAGGCAGGAGATGAAGTCGAAGTTGATTTTGACAGCGGTATCATTACAGATAAAACGACCGGACAGTCCTTCCAGGGACAGGCTTTTCCGCCGTTCATGCAGAAGATCATCGCATGTGAAGGCCTGGTTAATTATATTAACAGCGAGGAAAAATAATGGAGATCATGTACAAAAACACGCGTGATGCCGGTGAAAAGGTCACAGCATCACAGGCAATCTTAAACGGACTGGCAAACAAAGGCGGTCTCTATGTTCCGACTGAGATCCCGAAGCTGGATGTTCCGATGGAATCACTGGCTGAGATGTCCTATCAGGAGATCGCATATGAAGTGATGAGCCGGTTCTATACGGATTTTACCGAAGAGGAATTAAAGACCTGTATCGAAAGGGCGTATGACGAAAAGTTTGACACGCAGAATATCGCAGCCCTGAAGGTTGCCGGAAGAGCCTGCTTTTTAGAGCTGTTCCATGGCGCGACGGTAGCGTTTAAGGATATGGCACTTTCCATCCTGCCGCATCTGATGATCACGGCAGCCAGAAAGAATCAGGCGAAGGAAGACATCGTCATCCTGACGGCGACATCCGGCGATACCGGAAAAGCAGCGCTTGCAGGATTTGCCGGTGTGGAAGGAACAAAGATCATCGTTTTCTATCCGAAAGACGGTGTCAGCCCGATCCAGAAAAAACAGATGGTCACACAGGTTGGCGACAATACATTGGTTGTCGGAATCGATGGGAACTTTGACGAGGCGCAGACCGGCGTAAAGAAGATGTTTTCCGATGCGGCAATGAATCAGGAGCTTGCAGAGCATGGATTCCGTTTTTCATCGGCCAATTCGATCAACGTAGGCCGTCTGATCCCACAGGTTGTCTACTATGTTTACGCCTATGCAAAGCTGTTCCGGAATGGAAAAGTTTCACCTGGGGAAAAGATCAATATCGTTGTTCCGACCGGAAACTTTGGCAATATCCTGGCAGCGTTTTATGCAAAGGAAATGGGGCTGCCTGTTGCGAAGCTGATATGTGCATCCAATGAAAACAAGGTGCTGTATGATTTCTTTACGACCGGTGTTTATGACAGGAACCGTCCGTTTATCCTGACCTCCTCACCGTCTATGGATATCCTGATCTCAAGCAACTTAGAGCGTCTGATCTACAGACTCTGCGGCGAGGACAGCGAGAAGAATGCGGCACTGATGGAGGAGCTTTCCGCGACCGGTAAATATACGATCACGGAAGAGATGAAAGAAGGACTGTCCGTTTTCTATGGCAATTATGCATCGGAGGAAGAGACAAAAGAAGCGATCCGTAAGATGTATGAAAAGAACGGATATGTGATGGATCCGCATACAGCGGTGGCTGCATGTGTGTACGAGAAATACTGCAATGAAACCGGTGACGATACCGTAACAGTGATCGCGTCGACAGCAAGCCCGTATAAATTTACAAAGAGTGTTATGGAAGCGATTGAACCGTCCAACACGGAGAGTGATGACTTTAAGCTTGCAGACCGCCTGGCAGAGCTTTCGGGCGTGGCGATCCCGCAGGCGATCGCAGGGATCCGTACCGCTGAGGTACGCCATACAAAAACCTGTGCGGTTGATGAGATGCCGGATACCGTGCGATCATTTCTTTGGAAATGATGATGTAATTTTATTAAATTTGTAGTGTGATACTTGAAACAACAGGGGTTTTCTTTTAAAATATAAGCAGAGAACAGGAAATTCCTGAAATGTGCGACACTCTTGCTATTTTGAACCTACATTTTTTCTTTGGGAATCCCAATTGCTGTCGGGATGCCGTGCCTCCTTCGAGTGGAAGGCAGAACGGCCGCTGCGGAAGCCCACCTGGCGTAAGCTAGGCGTCAAAATGCAGGACCGGCATTTCGGGGTTCCTGTTTTATAGTTTATTATGGATTACAGAGCGCTAATTAACTTTTTCGGGAGAAAAATAAAAGAAGATAACATCAGTGCGTATGCGGCACAGGCGGCATTGTTTATCATCATGTCGATCATCCCGTTCCTGCTGGTGTTTCTTGCATTAATCCGATTTACTCCGGTGACGGAAGATATGGTGTTTGCCGTAGTACATCTGATCCTGCCGGATTCGGTATCGCCCTGGATCGAGTCGCTGATAGACGAAGTTTATCACAATTCGGTCAAGGTTATTTGGATTGCGCTTATTTTCGGTATTTACTCATCAGCCAAGTGCATTCACAGTCTTCGGAACGGACTCAATACCGTTTATGGGATCAAAGAGACCAGAAACTGGTTCAAGCTCCGCGCGCGTGCGATGCTTGAGACGTTTGCACTGATCTGGCTGATCATTCTGTCCCTTCTTCTGGTCGTTTTCGGAAAGCGGATCCAGAGTGTGGTGGCACAGAATCTTCCCGGAATTGAAAATGTTACAAATATGCTGATCGAGGGACGGCTGGTGATCATGTTCTTTTTCCTGATCATCGTCTTTACCTTTATCTACCGTTTCATGCCGAACCGGGATGCGACCTTCCGCAGTCAGCTGGTAGGCGCCGTCGGCTGTGCCGTAGCGTGGTACTTTTTTACATTCGGCATGTCATTCGTTTTGAATCTGGTAGATGGGTTTTCCCTTTATGGCAGCCTGGCCACGATCGTTATGGTCATGTTCTGGCTGTATATATGTATGTCGATCTTTCTGGTCTGCGGAGAGATTAACAACGCGTTTGAGATGATTGTCGCGGAATTCAGAATGAACCGGGCAAGACGAAAACGGAAAACTGCAAGTGAATCCGGTAAAATAGAGAATGGAGAATTGCGATGAAAGAAAAACTGAAAGAATTGCGGGAGCGTGCGCTTTCTCAGATTGAGGCAGCGCAGGATCCGGAAAAGCTCAACGAGATCAGAGTAGCGTTCCTTGGGAAAAAGGGCGAGCTCAAGAATATCATGAAGGGAATGAAGGATCTTACCGCTGAAGAACGTCCGCAGTTCGGACAAATGGTAAATGACGCGAGAGAGGCGATCGAGAACCGTCTGGAAGAAGTGGGCCGTGCAGCAGAAAAACGTTTGATGGAAAAGCGGCTGGCAGCAGAGACGATCGATGTAACACTTCCCGGAAGACAGACAGAGCCGGGACACCTTCATCCCAACAGCATTGCGCTCAGAGAGCTGGAGAAGATCTTCATCGGTATGGGGTATGAAGTGGTCGACGGTCCGGAGATCGAATATGATTACTATAATTTTGAAGCGCTGAATATTCCTGATAACCATCCGGCAAAGGATGAGCAGGATACGTTCTATATCAATGATAAGATTTTACTTCGTACACAGACCTCATCTGTTCAGATCCGTATCATGGAACAGGGGCGTCTGCCGATCCGTATGATCGCACCGGGCAGAGTATTCCGTTCCGACGAAGTGGATGCGACGCATTCTCCGTCTTTCCATCAGGTGGAAGGGCTTGTGATCGATAAGGGTCTGACGCTGGCAGATCTGAAAGGGACACTGGACACCTTTGCAAAGGAATTGTTTGGTGAAGAAACCAAGGTCAAGTTCAGACCGCATCATTTCCCGTTTACAGAGCCCAGTGCCGAGATGGACGTTTCCTGCTTTAAGTGCGGCGGAAAAGGCTGCCGGTTCTGTAAGGGCGAAGGCTGGATCGAGATCCTTGGCTGCGGTATGGTGCATCCGCATGTGCTGGAGATGGCAGGCATCGACCCGAAAGAGTACAGCGGCTTTGCGTTCGGCATCGGCTTAGAGCGGATCGCGCTTTTGAAATATGAAATCGATGACATGCGGCTTTTGTATGAGAATGATATCAGATTTTTGAAACAGTTTTAGCGTATAAGCTTCTGCGGAACGGCTGGACGTATTGGGAGCTTGCTCACAGATACGGGCAGACATTGCGCAGGGCAACGGAAATAAGCAAGCAGCACGATAGTGCGGATTGCGCATTTACGTAGGATTGCGGGAGAACGAAGTTCGGAGCAATCCGTAAGCTTATACGATTGTAGATATAAAAGGAGAAAGACAATGGTTGCTTCATATAAATGGGTCAAGAGCTATGTTCCGGGCCTGGATGCGGATGCGGAAGAATTCCGCAATGCAATGACCCTTTCCGGATCAAAAGTGGAGGGGTATGAAAAGCTGGATGCAGATCTGGATAAGATCGTGATCGGACAGATCAAAACGATCGAAAAACATCCGGATGCAGATAAGCTGGTGGTCTGCCAGGTCGACATCGGAGAAGAGACCGTTCAGATCGTAACAGCTGCAACAAATGTATTTGAGGGAGCAAAGCTTCCGGTTGTTCTGGCAGGCGGACGCGTAGCAGGAAGCCATGACGGTGCAAAGGTGCCGGGTGGAATCAAGATCAAAGACGGCAAGCTGCGTGGCGTGGAATCACATGGCATGATGTGCTCCATCGAGGAGCTTGGCTCTACGACAGATTATTATCCGGCAGCGGCAGAAGACGGCATCTATATCCTTCCGGAAGACGCGCCGGTCGGCGAGAGCGCGATCACCTATCTTGGAAGAGATGACGTCGTATTTGAATTTGAGATCACTTCAAACCGTGTGGATTGCTATTCCGTACTGGGAATCGCCAGAGAAGCGGCAGCGACATTCGGAAAAGAATTCTGCATGCCGCAGGTCAAAGAAGCCGGCGATTCCAGAGATGTCGATCAGTATATTAAGGTTACGGTTAAGGATGAAGACCTTTGCCCGCGCTTTACGGCCCGTGTTGTAAAAAATGTGACGATCGCACCGTCACCGGCATGGATGCAGCATCGTCTGGCATCCCACGGCATCCGTCCGATCAATAATATCGTTGACATTACCAACTATGTCATGGAAGAGTTCGGACAGCCGATGCATGCCTATGACATGGATACGATCGCAGGGAATGAGATCGTCGTACGCCGTGCACAGGAAGGTGAGACATTCGTAACACTCGACGGACAGGAAAGAAAGCTTGATGATACGATGCTGATGATCTGTGACGGGGAAAAGCCGATCGGTCTTGCAGGAATCATGGGTGGAGAAAACTCCATGATCACAGATGATGTACATACGATGCTGTTTGAGGCAGCCTGCTTTGACGGAACCAATGTCCGCCTGTCAAGTAAAAAGGTCGGACTGCGTACAGATGCTTCTTCGAAGTTTGAAAAGGGACTTGATCCGAACCTGGCGATCCAGGCGATTAACCGCGCCTGCGAGCTCGTAGAAGAGCTTGGCTGCGGTGAAGTGGTTGACGGTGTGGTAGATGTTCACACACCGCTTCCGGGCGGACATGAGATCCCGTTTGATCCGGACGGCATTAATGGATTGCTTGGAATTGACATTTCCGAAGACGAGATGATCGAATATCTGCACAGAGTGGAGCTTGAAGTAGACAAAGACAGACATCTTGTGATCGCGCCGTCCTGGCGTCAGGATATGCTGCGTGAAGCGGATGTGGCAGAAGAAGTGGCGAGATTCTACGGCTATGATAAGATCCCGATGACGTTACCGTCGGGAGAAGCGACTGCAGGAAAGCTTTCCTATCGCAGAAGTGTAGAGCGTCTGGTCAGAGAAGCGGCGGAGATCGCAGGATTTTCAGAGGCGATGACCTATTCTTTCGAGAGTCCGAAGGTGTTTGATAAGCTGCTGCTTCCGGCAGACAGTCCGCTGCGCGAAGCGATCACGATTGCAAATCCGCTTGGTGAGGATTATTCCATTATGCGTACCATTTCCTTAAACGGTATGCTGACCTCTCTTGCAACCAATTACAGCCATCGCAACAAAGAGGTGCGCCTGTTTGAGGCCGCCAATATCTACATCCCGAAAGCACTGCCGCTTACCGAGCTTCCGGATGAGCGGATGCAGATCACATTCGGTATGTACGGATGCGGTGATTTCTTTGATATGAAGGGTGTGTTGGAAGATGTGTTTACACGCTGCGGTGTGAAGAGCCGCCGGATCTATGATCCGTCTGAAAAGAAGCCGTTCTTCCATCCGGGCAGACAGGCAGATGTGTTTGTCGGAAAAGAAAAGGTTGCATACATCGGCGAGGTACATCCGCTCGTTGCACAGGATTATGGCATCAAGACGCGTGCCTATATCGCAGTCATTGATCTGCCGGCACTGATGCCGTTTGTGACATTTGATAAAAAATACGTCGGACTTGCGAAGTTCCCGGCAGTCAACCGCGATCTGAGTATGGTTGTGCCGAAGGACGTATCAGCAGGACAGATCGAGACGATCTTCCTGCAGCGCGGCGGAAAGATCTTAGAGAGCGTTGAACTGTTTGACATTTACGAAGGCGAGCAGATCGGAGAAGGCTTTAAATCGATGGCTTATAAGCTGGTGTTCCGCGCGTCGGATCGTACACTTGAAGAAAACGATATTACGGCTGCTCTGAAGAAGATCATGAACGGACTGGAGGGGCTCGGCATCGAGCTGCGTTCCTGATGGATGTCAAAGACTTTTCCTATGAGCTTCCGAAAGAGCTGATCGCACAGGACCCGCTTGAAGATCGTTCTTCCTCGAGGCTGATGCTCTTAAACAGAGTGACCGGTGAGACCGGCGAAGCGCGGTTTCGCGACATCATATCGTATCTCCAGGAAGGAGACTGTCTGGTCCTGAATAATACAAAGGTCATTCCGGCAAGATTATTCGGTGCCCGTAAGGAGACCGGCGGTCATGTGGAGATCCTTTTGTTAAAGCGGGAGGCAGATGATATTTGGGAGACACTGGCCAGACCAGGCAAGAAGGTGCGTCCGGGTACCAGGCTTGTGTTTGGAGACGGACTCCTGGAAGCAGAAGTTCTGGAAGTGGTAGAAGACGGGAACAGAAGGATCCGCTTCTATTATGAAGGGATTTTCGAGGAAGTGTTAGACCAGCTTGGCGAGATGCCTCTGCCGCCTTATATCACACATAAACTGAAGGAGAAAAACCGTTATCAGACGGTTTATGCAAAATATGACGGATCCGCAGCTGCACCGACGGCAGGGCTGCATTTTACACCGGAGCTTTTGGAGGAGATCCGAAAGAAAGGTGTGCGGATCGCGGAAGTGACGCTGCATGTGGGTCTTGGCACATTCCGCCCGGTCAAGGTGGAACATGTGACGGATCATCATATGCATTCCGAATATTATGAGATCACGAAAGAAGCGGCAGATACGATCAATGAGGTCAAACAGGCCGGCGGCCGGATCATCTGCGTCGGGACGACGAGCTGCCGGACGTTGGAATCCGCGGCAGACGAAACCGGTTATCTGAATCCCTGCAGCGGATGGACGGAGATCTTCATCTATCCGGGATACCGGTTTAAGATCATGGACGCTTTGATCACAAACTTCCATCTGCCGGAGTCGACGCTGCTTATGCTGGTTTCCGCATTTGCAGGACGCGAGCATGTACTGGCGGCTTATGAAAAAGCTGTGGAAGAGAAGTTTCGGTTTTTCTCATTCGGGGATGCGATGTTTATTCAATAACAAAAGATAAGCGAGTACGCTTTTATGCGCACTCGCTTTTTTTATTTTTGACGGATGGCATCGACCAGAAGATAGATGCCGAGGATGATCGCTAAGACATAACCAACAACACCGAGCGCCGGAATGCCGAACAGTTGGCCTTTCATATCGGTCAGACAGATCAGGCTCGATGCGACCAAAAGAGCGGCATCGATCAATGCGATGATCGCGCGGTTCATCAGGGAATTGACGTTCTTGACAAATTCCGGAGAGTCGGAGATCTGAACATTCAGCTTGGTCTGCCCGCGGACAGACATCTTCATGAAGTCAATGATGCTGCCCGGAAGATCCACGGTTTTTTTCATGACATGCATGGCTTCTAACTGTTTGAACTTCAGCTCGTCCTTCAGTCCTTTCAGGGAAAAGGATTCCTGTTTGACATATTTTGTGAAGACACCGAGGAAATCCAGCTTCGGCGAGATTTCCTTGACGACACTTTCGATTGTGATCACACCGCGGACGAGCATGGTCAGCCCTTTCCCGATACGGATGTTATGCCGATGCAGGATCTGTTTGATGTCTTCTGAAATCTCCTGAAGTTTTAAGCTTTTGAAATCCATCTTTGCATAACGGGAAACAAACATATCAAGATCGGAATAGAGCGCGTTCTGATCCACTTCTCCATGGATGTCTCCGATCGCGAGGATGACGTCTTTTAATTCGTAGACATCACCAAAAGCGATCGCTTCGACAGCGGTGGAGAAAAGCGAACGGTCGCGCTCTGTCAATTCGCCCATCATGCCAAGATCCATCCAGACAATCTGTTTGTCGCGGACGGAAATGTTGCCGGCATGAGGATCGGCATGGAAGAAGGCATCTTTTAGAACCTGCTTGACATAGTTTTCTGCAAGCTTTTCTCCGAGATCGTCCAGGTCATATCCCTTTTCCTCCAGCGCATCCAGATCGTCAACCGGCGTGCCGTCGATGTATTCCATGACCAGCATCCGGTTGGTCGTCAGGTCCATGTTGACCTTAGGACAGGTCGCATAGGCGACGTCCTTGTTTAATTCATAAAAACGCTTTAAGTTCATGCCTTCCTGAAGGAAATCAAACTCTTTTTGCGCGGCTTCCCACATTTCGTCTAAGACCATATGCAGCGTAACAACTTCATCGGCCTTTCTGACGACTTTCAGGATGCCGAGCGCCTTTTTGCAGAAACGGATGTCATCTGCCATGATCTGCTTGATGTTCGGGCGCTGAATCTTAATGACCACCGTGCTGCCGTCTAAAAGAACCGCTTTGTGAACCTGCCCGATCGAGGCAGAGCCAAGCGGCTTTTTGATGATCTTTTTGAAGACTTCATTCCAGGGACGGCCGCATTCCTGATTGATCTCTTTTTGTACAACATCAAAATCCATCGGGTCGACATTGGTACGAAGCTTTGCCAGCTCCTTACAATACTCATCCGGAATGACATCGGGGCGCATGGAAAGAATCTGGCCGAACTTAATAAAAGTCGGTCCAAGCTCTTCAAGGATCTTGCGGAGCTTTTCCGGCGTCAGGCCATGCACGATTTCGTTTTTCTTAAGGATCTGTAAAACATCCAGCATCCGGCTCATATCGGTCTCCTTTAAAAAAAGGGGTACCAGGTACCCCTTAAAACACTATCGTTCGTAGATGGTATAGTGGAACTTCTTAAGCAGTTCCTTTGCGTGGTCGCAGGCATCCTGCTGATAGAATTCCAGATGAATAACACCCTGTTCAAATTCCCGGTTGTGAATGATGCCGATGTTTTTGATGCTGATGTTATTCGTAGCAAGGATCGTGGCGATCGTCGCGATTCCGCCGGCTTCGTCGATCAGATCACAGAAGAACTGATAGATCGGGTGAACGGAGCCCTTGCCTCTGATGTTGATCGAGTCTCTGTAGTTTTTGGCTTCAGAGAAATATGCGTTGATCTCATCTCCGTCTGCAGAAGCGATCTTCTCGCGGATCTTTTCAACTTCTGTCAGATAATTGTCGATCAGATGCAGGATCTCTTCCCGGTTTGCGATGCAGATATTCTCCAGCATCACAGGAGAAGAAGACGAAATTCTTGTAATGTCCTTAAAACCGCCGGCGGCGATGGTGCGCATGGTCTCTTTTTCGTCATCTGTCTCTCGTACCAGATTGACCAGGCTCGCGGAAATGACATGCGGCAGATGGCTGACGGAGCCGACTGCATGATCATGCGCTTTTGGGTTCATGATAAGCGGGAGTGCACCGATGGATTGAATAAAGTGGAAGAACCGGTCCACTTTTTCCTGCGGGACGGTGTCAGACGGTGTCAGTACATAATATGCGTTCTCTAAAAGGTAATCCTTGGAATACGCATATCCCGTATACTCTGTGCCGCACATCGGATGGCCGCCGATGAAGTGTTTTTCGAGTTCCGGAAGGGATTGGATCTTTTCGTGGATCCTGTTCTTGACGCTCCCGACATCGGTAACGATCATCTCCTCGCGTAAAAGCGGTAACAGCTGCTTGAGATAGTCATCGTTTTCGAGTACAGGTGCACATAAAAAGATGATATCACAGGCAGAAAACGCGTCAGACAGTTCGGTGTACCCTTCGGCGATCACACCGTCTGCGGCTGCTTCTTTCAGTGTCTCTTCTGAAATATCAAATGCGATCTGTCTGATCTCCGGAAAAATCCGGTGGATGGTTTTTGCAATGGACCCGCCGATGAGCCCAAGGCCGATAAAACCGATAGTTTCCGGCTGCATAGGATGCCCTCCTTTTCAGGCTAACGATCTGTGATCAGTGAAGTGTTCTGCCCATCAGATCCGTCATCGGAGCAAGATCTTTCATCAGTTTGTCGAACTGCTCAAAATACAGGGACTGCGGACCGTCAGAAAGCGCACAGGGCGGATTCGGATGGACTTCAACAATGATGCCGTCTGCACCCGTGATCAGGGCAGCCTTTGAAAGAGGCTCAACATAGGCACGTACGCCGGTGGCATGGCTCGGGTCTACGATGACCGGAAGATGTGTTTTTTCTTTCAGAACACATACTGCGGAAAGATCCAGAGTATTACGCGTCGCGGTCTCAAAGGTACGGATTCCGCGCTCGCAGAGCGCAACATTCGGATTACCGTAAGACATGATGTATTCCGCCGCATTCAGCCATTCATCGATCGTAGAAGAAAGACCGCGTTTTAACATGACCGGAGTGCCGCATCGGCCGGCTTCTTTTAACAGCTCAAAGTTCTGCATGTTTCTGGCACCGATCTGCACCATGTCCACATATTTGACCGCAAGTTCGATCGCGTACTCACTCGTGACTTCGCAGATCGTATCCATCGCGTTTTCACGTGCAGCCTCCTGAATGTATTTTAAGCCTTCCTCCTCCAAACCCTGGAAAGAGTAGGGGCTTGTACGCGGTTTGAACGCACCGCCGCGAAGCATGGTAGCACCGGCTTCACGGACTGCTTTTGCCGCTGCATGGATCTGCTCACGTGATTCGATCGCGCAGGGGCCCGCCATGACCGTAAAGGTATCCGGACCGATGGTCGTATAGGGCAGTTTGATCACAGTCGGCGCAGGATGGAACTTTTTGTTGACCAGCTTATAGCTCTCGGTAACGTTGACGATCTTTTCCACTTCCTTCATGGAAAGGATGGCGCTCGTATCAAGCTTGGTCTTATCACCGACAACGCCGATGATCGTGACGGTTTCACCTTTGGAAAGATGGGTGCGCAGACCGTTATCTTTGACGGTATTCAAAACGCTGTTGACAGACTGTTCTGCTGCGTTTGGTTTCATTACAATGATCATAGCTTAATAATCTCCTTATTTTTATAGAAAGAAATGTGTTTTTGATGATACCCCAAAAGACAGGGCATGTCAATCAAAAAACGTAGCACTTTAAAGTGCGAAAGTAATAAATTCATCTGGAAGTTATGACGAAAAAAGGTTGTAAATAAAAGAGTTATTTAGTAAAATAGAGCTAACTTTTGAAAAAATATTGGAGGGATTCGCATGAAGGTTTATACAACTGACAAAATCCGTAACGTAGTTCTCTTAGGTCATGGTGGAGTCGGAAAAACGACGATCGTGGAAGCGATGGCTTATCTGGCAGGCATCACCAGCCGTATGGGAAGAGTAGAAGATGGAAACACCATTAGTGATTATGATAAAGAAGAGATCAAGCGTGGTTTTTCAATCAGCACATCGGTCATTCCGATCGAATGGGGTGACACAAAGATCAATATCCTTGACACACCCGGATATTTCGATTTTGTCGGTGAGGTAGAAGAGGCTGTTGCGGCAGCAGACGGCGCGATCATCGTGATCAATGGTAAGGCAGGCGTAGAAGTCGGCACACAGAAGGCATGGGATATCTGCGAAAAGTATAACCTGCCGCGTTTGATCTGTGTAACAGGTATGGATGATGATAACGCAAGCTTCCGTCAGACCGTACTGGATATGCAGGAGCTGTACGGCAAGAAGATTGCTCCGTTCCATATCCCGGTTCGTAAGGACGAGCAGCTGATCGGCTTTATCAATGTTATTACACAGGAAGCACTGCGCTGGGATCGCAATTCCCAGACCGTTCCGATGGAAGTTCCGGAATATTCCAAAGAAAACCTCGGCATTCTGCGTGAGGCACTGATGGAGTCTGTAGCTGAGACAAGCGAGGAATTCATGGACCGTTACTTCAGCGGAGAAGAGTTCTCTGAGAATGAGATCCGTCAGGCACTGCGTGTAAACGTAGAAGACTGCAGCATGGTTCCGATCTCTATGGCATCCGGCGTTCAGGCACAGGGTATTTATCCGCTCCTGGATGATATCGTAAAATATCTGCCGAGTCCGGACAAACGTCAGCTGAAGGGAATCAATTCCAATACCAACGAAGTATTCGATGCGGATTATGATTTTGCAAAAGCAAAGACCGCATATATCTTCAAGACGATCGTGGATCCGTTCATCGGAAAATATTCTCTGATCAAGGTTGGCTCCGGTGTTCTGAAGCAGGACGATGTTCTGTATAACGAAGAGCGCGGCATGGATGATAAGATCGGTAAGCTGTATGTACTTCGCGGCAACAAGCCGGAAGAAGTAGCTGAGCTGCATGCCGGTGATATCGGTGCACTTGCGAAGCTGAACAAGGTTGTAACGACCGACACGCTTTCCACAAAGGCAACACCGGTTACCTATATCCGCACGAGCATTTCACAGCCATACACCTATAAAGCATATGCCGCTGTTAACAAGGGCGATGAAGACAAGATCTCACAGTCCCTGCAGCGTCTGATGCAGGAAGACCTGACCCTGAAAGTCGTTCAGGATCCGGGCAACCGTCAGGCACTTCTGTATGGTATCGGCGATCAGCAGCTCGATGTTGTTGTCAGCAAGCTGAAAGAAAAATACAAAGTTGAAGTTGAGCTGAAGCAGCCGCGTATCGCTTACAAAGAGACCATCCGCGGCAAAGCTGATATTGATAACAAATACAAGAAGCAGTCCGGCGGACACGGTCAGTACGGTCATGTTAAGATGACATTTGAGCCGTCCGGTGATCTGGACAATGCTTATGTATTTGAGCAGACTGTTGTCGGCGGAACCGTTCCGAAGAACTACTTCCCGGCAGTTGAGAAGGGTATTCAGGACTCCGTTCTGGCAGGCCCGCTGGCAGGATATCCGGTTGTTGGTATCAAGGCTGTCCTGTACGATGGATCCTATCATCCGGTAGACTCTTCCGAGATGGCATTCAAGACCGCAACCGTTCAGGCATTCAAGCGCGGTATCATGGAAGCAAAACCGGTACTGCTTGAGCCGATCGTTAACTTAAAGGTCGTTGCTCCGGATAAGTTCACCGGTGATATCATGGGTGATCTGAACAAACGCCGCGGTCGTGTGCTCGGTATGAATCCGACAGATCATGGCAAGCAGGAGATCGTAGCAGACATTCCGATTGCTGAGCTTTACGGATACAACACAGATCTTCGTTCCATGACCGGTGGCGCAGGCGTTTACTCTTATGAGTTCGTACGCTATGAGCAGGCTCCGTCAGATGTTCAGGAGAAGGAAGTTGCTGCGAGAGCAGAAGCAGAGTAAAGAGATCAGACCATCTTTATAATTAAATGATTTGATGAGGGGCTGCTGTGATTTTTCATAGCCGCCCCTGTCATGTGTTTTAGAGGAGTAGTAATGGCAGAAAGATACAACCATAGAGAAATTGAGCAGAAATGGAAAAACCGGTGGCTGAAAAAGCCGGTGAATCCAAAGGATCCGAACAAGAAGAAATACTACTGTCTTGACATGTTCCCGTATCCGTCCGGAAACGGACTCCATGTCGGACACTGGAGAGGATATGTTATTTCTGATGTCTGGAGCCGCTACAAACTGCAGCAGGGATACTACCTGATCCATCCGATGGGCTGGGATGCATTCGGTCTTCCGGCAGAGAATTACGCGATCAAGATGGGCATCCATCCGGCAATCTCCACTGCGGAGAATGTTGCAAATATCAAGCGTCAGATCGGAGAGATCTCAGCGATCTATGACTGGGATATGGAAGTTAATACAACGGATCCGAACTTCTATAAATGGACCCAGTGGATCTTTGTGAAGATGTTCAAGGAAGGGCTGGCATATCAGAAGGAAATGCCGATCAACTGGTGCCCGTCCTGTAAAACAGGCCTTGCGAATGAGGAAGTTGTAAACGGTGTCTGCGAGCGCTGCGGTGCGGAAGTTACAAAGAAAAATCTGAACCAGTGGATGTTAAAGATCACCAAATACGCAGACCGCCTTCTGGAAGATTTAAAGACACTTGACTGGCCGGAGAAGGTCATCAAGATGCAGTCTGACTGGATCGGCAAAAGCTATGGCGCGGAAGTAGAGTTCCCGATCGAGGGCAGAGACGAAAAGATCACTGTTTATACGACACGTCCGGATACGCTTTACGGTGCGACGTTCATGGTGCTTGCGCCGGAGCATGCCCTTGCAAAGGATCTGGCGACCGATGCACAGAAAGAAGCGGTAGATGATTATATCTATAAAGCGTCTGTGAAATCTTCTGTGGATCGTCTGCAGGATAAGGAAAAGACCGGTGTATTCACAGGCTCTTATGCGATCAACCCTTTAAGCGGTGAGCAGATCCCAATCTGGCTTTCTGATTATGTTCTGGCTGATTATGGTACCGGCGCGATCATGTGTGTGCCGGCACATGATGACAGAGACTTTGCGTTTGCGAAGAAGTTTGATATTCCGATCCGTCAGGTCATTGCAAAAGACGGCATCGAGATTCCGGATATGGAAGAAGCGTACACAGATGCGAAGGGAACCATGATCAATTCCGGCGAATGGAACGGAATGGAATCCGCGGTTCTGAAAAAGGAAGCGCCGCATATCATCGAGGAACGCGGCATCGGAAAAGCGACCGTGAATTACAAGCTGCGTGACTGGGTCTTCTCAAGACAGCGTTACTGGGGTGAGCCGATCCCGATCATCCATTGTCCGGACTGCGGCCCTGTACCGGTGCCGGAAGAAGAGCTTCCGCTGCTGTTGCCGGAAGTGGACTCTTACGAGCCGACCGGAACCGGAGAGTCACCGCTTGCCGCGATCGATTCCTGGGTCAACACGACATGTCCGTGCTGTGGAAAGCCTGCGAAGCGTGAGACCAATACCATGCCGCAGTGGGCAGGATCTTCCTGGTACTTCCTGCGCTATGTGGACAGTAAAAATGACAAAGAGCTGGTTTCGAGAGAAAAAGCGGATCAGTTCCTGCCGGTTGATATGTACATCGGTGGTGTAGAGCATGCGGTACTGCATCTTCTGTATTCCCGTTTCTATACCAAGTTCCTGTATGATATCGGCGTGATCGATTTTGAAGAGCCGTTCCATAAGCTGTTCAACCAGGGTATGATCACGGGCAAGAACGGCATCAAGATGAGCAAGTCCAAAGGAAACGTCGTTTCACCGGATGAGCTGGTACGTGATTACGGCTGCGATTCCCTGCGTCTGTACGAGCTGTTTGTCGGCCCGCCGGAACTGGATTCTGAGTGGGATGACAGAGGAATTGACGGCGTTTACCGCTTCATCACCCGTTTCTATAAGATGTTCATGGAGCAAAAGGATGCTGACGCGAAGGAAACACCTGAGCTTCTCAAGGTCCGCAACAAGCTGATCTATGACATCACCCAGCGTCTGGAAAGCTTCAGCTTAAATACCGTTGTTTCCGGCTTCATGGAGTACAACAATAAGCTTGTCGATCTGGCAAAGAAGGGCGGCGTCGACAAAAAGACACTGGAAGCATTTGTCATCCTGCTTTCTCCGTTCGCACCGCACATCGCGGAAGAGCTTTATGAGCAGCTTGGTCATACGGAGTCTGTCTTTACGGCAGGCTGGCCGACTTATGATGAAGAGGCGATGAAGGACGATACGGTAGAGATCGGTGTTCAGATCAACGGCAAGGTAAAAGGCGTTGTATCCGTACCGGTGGATGCATCAAAAGACGAAGCCATTGCGCTTGGAAAAGAAGCGCTTGGCGACAAGCTGACCGGAAACATTGTGAAGGAAATCTATGTTCCGGGACGGATCATCAATATCGTGGTCAAATAATGTTAGCGATTGGTGACTATATCATAAAAATGAAAGGCTGCAGAAGTCAGAAATGATTTCTGCAGCCTTTCTATTATTCTTTTATCGCTTCATCAGTAATACATGCCATCAGGAATAATAACTGTTCATAGGTGCTGCTGATATTAAGTCCAAATCTTTCTTTTATCTTATCAACTCTGTAAATAATGCTGTTTTTGTGCAAAAAAAGCTTCTGAGCGGTTGCCGCGGCATTACATCCATTCATGATATAAGTCTTTATAAACGCACAGTAGTCTGTGCCTTTTTTTTTGTCATGTTCTTTCATTCGAAGATATCCCAGAGGCGCAAAGCTCTTTGCCTGATGATGCTCGCTGTAATGGACAGCCATGTCAAATAAGGCAATGTCACGGTATAAAAGCAGGTACTCATTATCGCTGGTGTGAGAGTAGGCTTTGTCCGACAGTTCAAGAGCATGGACAGCCTGGACACAGGCTGATTCCAGACCGGCATATCCGATGACCGGACCGCTAATGCCTATGTAGATCTGATATGCAGAAGATACTTCGGCAATACGTTTTTCCTGCTGGTGGATAAAGTAGAAGGATTTTTCGTCAGACAGTTCCGTTGGAATAAAGATATAATAACGCTTCTCGTGGCAGAAGAGGCTGGAGCCCGGTGTCACGCTGAGGATGTTATTTGAGATGCCGCGGAAAGAACTGCTATTAGAGGTGATGATTATGTAATCCCTTGAAAATGGCGGAAAATTGACAGCCAGTTTAATGGCGTCAGGATCTTTATCCAATACACGCGGAAAAAGATATTCATTAAAAGAGATAATACCGGTGTTTTCGTCTTTGGTGTGGTTTAAATCGATATACTGAGCCAGTTTTTCTGTAAATATTCCGATGACAGCCAGTAATCCCGGTGATATCGGATGGTATTTGAAACGCAGATTTAAACCATAGGAAAGTGAACCGTCAGCTGCAAAATCAACAAAGATCTCATAATGATCAGCAATCCCTTTCGACAGTCTGTATTTTTTCCCGGAGTAGAACATGCCATTTTCCACTTTCCTGTTTTTGTTGTGTTCAGATAATTGAAGCATTGTTTCCGGTGAAGGTTTGCCATGCTTTTTGACATCATAATACAGGGGATCATCCTCTGTGATGTTATTTGAAGCAGCGACACAGTCAAAAGTGCCGTTGAATATCACAAAGGGGTTTTTCAGGAATGGTTCACTCTGATCAACCAGAGTCTGGAGTGTACATCCTGAAATGATGGAAAGATTCAACTGTTCTGCCCAATTGGAATAGCTGTGTATACATTGATTGATCTCAGAACACAGCTTCTCCGGTGAATCCGGATAGTCAATCTCAATGATATTGACTGTTTTTGGATAAGAGGACAGCTTCCCGGGGAAAACGGCAGTACCGGATGTCATATTTGCGAGCTCTTCTTCTGATCGAATGACATAAAGTGAATGATTCAAAAATAATGTTTGTTCAGAATAAACAATACTCACAGTGTCAAACATCAGCTGATCATCCGACGTAATGAAATGCGAGACAGGGTTCCATTCCGCTAAATATTCTGTAATGATTGCGATTGGCAGTTTCATAACGCTCCTCCTTATCTCGAATTCTATAAATTCATTTTCTTTATAACATATGCCAAAAACATTGTAAATCGATATTTGGACAAAAGTCCAAAATCGGTTTTTTTAATGTTGTTAAGTTTGTACAAAGGTCCGTTGAAGCAGGGTAAAGTCAAAGTTAGAATGATAGAAGTACAGCAGCAGGTAAACAAATGATACAGGAGGATAAGTGGTATGAAGGTTTTAGGAATTTCAGCAGGACGCGAAGTCAGTAACAGTGAGATCCTTTTAAAAGCTGCATTAAAGGCAGTAGAAGGAGAAGGACATGAAGTAGCTTTTGCGAGACTGCATGATTATGACATCAAAGCTTGTACAGGATGTGAAGTTTGCACATGGCTTGGCAGAAGCGGAAAGCCAATGCGTTGTAAATACAACTGGGATGAAGATGATTTCTATTCACTGATGAAAGAGGTGGATGACGCAGACGGGCTGATCCTTGCTGCTCCGGCATATCATCTGCTCCCGCCGGGAATCCTTGGCGTTCTGGTAAACAGACTGCATGGATTCGGCTATAGCGCATCACAGGCAAATAAAAGACAGGGCGATCCAAAGCTCCGCAGACCGGTTGCAACCATTGCAGTTGCAGGATCTGACTGGAATTCATTACAGTCACCGGTTCTGAATTTCTACGGTACTGAGTTGATCTGCAGCCAGATGAACCTGGTAGATCAGCTGGCAGTGACAGGAACACCTGCACTTGGAATCGTGGCATTAAAACAGGAACACATTGACAGAGCAGCCCTGCTTGGTAAAAGAGTTGCTTCTCAGCTTGGCGACAGCGGTCCGGTTGAGTATCTGGGCGACAAGCCGGAAGCATGCCCGATCTGTCATTCTGATCTTCTGGTACTTCGCGATGGAAGACTCAAATGTGCGATCTGCGACGTGGCCGGTGATCCGGTGATCGGTGAAGACGGGACCATCGAGAAAGTGAAATGGGATGGCGGCATTGAAGTTTCCCGATTCTCAATGTTTGGTGGGATCACACATGACAAAGCAATGGGTGATTCTGTCAAGAAAGCCAAGATGGGATATCAGTTTACAGAAGAGGACAAACAAAAGATCAAAGAAGCGCGTGAAACATGGGGCGCTTATCTGGAACCACTGAAACCGAATCGTGACGTACACAATTAAGAGAAAGGAAAGAATATCATGATCACACTTGAAGCTGATGTAATCGTATGTGCAGCCGGATTATCAGGACTTGCAGCATCTGTAGCAGCTGCAGAGCTTGGGGCAGAAGTAATTACATTCGAGAAAAACAATACAACAGGTGGTGCCGCAAACATGGGTATCAGCCCGTTGGCAGTAGGATCCCGCCAGCAGAGAATGGCTGGTTATAACTACACACCGGAAGAGATCTTTGAGAAACATATGCACTATGTGCATTGGAAAGCAGATGCAAGACTTGTAATGGAATATTACAAAAAGACAGCATCTACCATAGAATGGCTTGAAAACATGGGTGTTAATTTCGTATTTGAAGGCAATACAAAATATACACCGGTCAGAATGAAGCATTTTGCTTCTGCAGAACAGGTAAGACATCCTGTTGCGCCGGCACCCGGACAGAAGGTAGCGCCTCGTGTAGCTTCTACCATGTGTAAAAAAATGACAGAGCGCTTTCAGGAGCTGGGTGGAGATCTCAGACTGGAGTCTCCGGCAACAAATGTCATCATGGAAGACGGACGTGTGATCGGCGTGAAAGCAAAAGCACCGGATGGAGAGGATATCACAGCTTATGCAGATGTTGTCATCCTGGCATGCGGTGGTTTCGGAGATAATCCTAAGCTGATCACAGAGAGAACCGGATTTGAATGGGGGAAAGACCTTTATTCCTTCCGTATTCCCGGAAATGTTGGTGATGGCCTGAGAATGGCGTGGGAAGCAGGTGCAGGAAAAGAGCCAAGTATTATGGAGCTGATGTACCAGATTCCGGATAACTTAAATCATTTCGCGCTTGAGGGTGCATTCAGACAGCCGATTCTCTGGGTAAACAAATTAGGACGTCGTTTCATCCCGGAAGACGTAATCGGAAACACCGGTATCACAGGTAATGCGATCGCATACCAGCCATGGGGAACCTGTTTCGCGATCATGGATGCGGACACATTGGCATACTACAAAGCAAGAGGCGTAGATTTCCCGGGCGTTCAGGGTGAAGACGTATTTGATCAGTTTGATGAAGCGGCAAAACAGGCAAAAGCAGAAGGTTATGAATTCTACTTTGAATGTGATTCTGTAGATGATCTCTGTGAGAAGACAGGTATCGACAAAGAAGGCTTTCTGGAGACTCTGGAAGAATACAATGCCTGCTGTGAGAATCATAAGGATGACATCATGGGTAAGGATCCGTCCTTCCTGCGCCCGGTTAAGACTCCAAAATTCTATGTTTTACAGCAGTTCCCGGGTGCTTACGGAACGCTGGGCGGTGTCAGAACAGACTACAAGATGCGTTGCCTGACAGAGGATTACAAAGTAATCCCGGGGCTCTATTCCGTAGGAACAGATGCGATGAATATTTGTGGCGACACATATCCGTTCATCCTTCCGGGAAACACCATGGCGTTCTGCCTGAACTCCGGAAGAATGGCCAGTGAAAATGCAATCGAGTATTTAAATAAGCTGGATGCTGAGTATGAATAAAAAGAGTGAGGTCCCTGATGAAGATATATATAGACAGTCGCCCTGTTGAAGCAAAAGAAGGGCAGACGATTCTGGAAGCGGCATTAGATGCCAATATTTATATCCCTCATCTGTGTACACATCCGAGCCTGCCGGTGATTGGTGAATGTGGCTTATGTGTGGCTGAGGTAAACGGACGTGTGGTGAAAACCTGTGAGACACTTGCACAAGAAGGCATGTCTGTCAATCTTAAGACAGAAAAGGTGATTCATCAGAGAAATGTAGCACTGGAATTCCTGCTGGCAGGTCATCCGCATGACTGTTCTTCCTGTAAGGCATATTTGAAATGTGAACTGCAGGCGATCATTCAGTATACAGATGTTACGCATTCCAGGCTCCGTACCATCACAAAGACAACCACTGACAGAAATACGGACAACCCATTGATTTTAAGAGAGATGGAACGCTGTATTATGTGTGGCCGCTGTGTGAGAGCTTGCAAGGATTTGAGAGGCGTAGGAATTCTCCAGTACAACAGAGAGGGTAAAGAAACCTATATCGGTACTAAAGGAGATGTGTCATTGGCGGAAGCCGGTTGTCGTTTCTGCGGTGCGTGTGTAGAGGTGTGTCCGACCGGCGCATTACAGGATTTTGAGGGCGTGTTCCGAAATGATATCGCAAGAGAGAAGGCATTGATCCCATGTAGTGCTGAATGTCCGGCACATGTTGATATTCCGGCCTATATCAGAGCGATCAAAGAGGGCAATACAGATCGTGCCATGGCGATCCTCCATGAGAAGGTTCCGTTCCCGTTTGTATTAGGGCATATCTGTAATCATAAATGTGAGTTGGGCTGTAAGAGAAATGGTCTGAATGAACCGATCGCGATCCGTAATCTGAAACGTTTTGCAGCAGTGAATGCAACGAATGGAAAATGGATGGAAAAGGTTACTTTTAAGGCCCGCACCGGAAAAAAGGTAGCCGTTGTCGGCGGTGGTCCGTGTGGCCTCACGGCAGCCTACTATCTGAACAAACAGGGCCATGATGTAGATGTATTTGAGAAACGTCCACAGCTTGGCGGACCGATGACTAGCGGAATTCCGTCCTACAGGCTTCCGATCGAGGGAGTAAAGAAAGAGATCCAGACGATTCTGGACAGCGGTGTAAGAGCGGAATGCAATACAGAAATTTCTGATGTTCGTTCGTTAAGGGAGCGGTATGATGCAGTGCTGGTATCTGTTGGTGTAAGCCATGGTAAGAAACTGCGGATTCCGGGTTCTGATTTCGAGCAGGTATATACAGCCATTGATGTACTGGCAGATCTTCGCCAGGGCAGCGATATTTCTTATCTGGGACAGAAAGTAACAGTGATCGGTGCCGGTTCCGTAGGATATGACGTGGCTCGTTCTCTGGTACGAAAAGGACTGCAGATCAATATCGCATGTATCGAGCAGCCGGATAAGATCCTGGCAGACAAAGAAGATCAGGAAGAAGCTTTAGACGAAGGCGTGGTTCTTTTTGCAGGACGTTCTTTCGAAGAGATTGAAGGCGGGACCGAAGGAGTTACCGGATTACGTGTACACACCGTATTATCTTCCACCTATGACAGAGCGACCGGAACGGTTACAGAAGTTGCATTGGAGGATAGTCAGATGGTGATTCCTTGTGACAGTGTGATCTTTGCTACCGGTCAACATACCGGACTGAATGCGTTTGAGAACTTTGGGATTGAAATCAATCGATTTGGATATCCGGTCGTTGATGGTTTCAAGACATCCGGAGAAGGAATCTTTGCGGCAGGCGATGCCATTACCGGTATCAGCTTCGTGATCAATGCAATCGCGCAGGGCAGAGATGCTACAGCAGAGATTGACAGATATCTGGGCGGATCAGGAGAGATCGACGAGAAGTTATGTGATAGAATTGCAGATCCGGTGATCGGAACTATGGAAGGCTTTGCAGAGCTTCCGAGAGAGGAACAGATTCTGCGGGGTACAGAAAGAGCACAGGATGAAGAGGATGTATATCTGACATATACCCTGGAGCAGGCACAAAACGAAGCGAACAGATGTCTGCAGTGTGACCTGAGAAATGATATCGGACATGTTTGTCCGTGGATGGACTATGCAACAAAGTGAGGGAAAAGCGAATCATGAAGTGTGAATTAGTACTTGACAATTTTCCTGATAAACAGGCATTGACGGATGAGAATTGCTGTCCTGTAGACTGGGCTTTGACATGTATGTCCATGGCAGTCGAAGGCGCATGTGGACGGACAACCATATGCAGAGATGGCCTGTATCAGATTTATACCATCATTTCTGACATTGCCAGAGGCAAGGGCAGAGGGGATGACATGATCCTGCTGAGGGATCTGTGTAACACAATCGTCATTGATGGAGAGTGTCCTTTGTCGATCGCAGCTGTCCAGGCAGTGCAGTATTCCCTGGATACCTATTCGGATATATGGGAAAAACACTGCAACCGGAAGCTGTGTGACAAAATGGTCTGCAGTGGATGCTACACCTTATATATTGATCCGGCTGTTTGTGACGGATGTGGTGAATGCATAAAAGCTGCGCCGGCAGATTCCATTATCGGTGGAGCGGGAATGATCCATATTATAAAAGATGAAGTCGCACTGAAACAGACAGATTATCAGATGATATGTCCGAAATCAGCCTTCAAAAAGGCGGGAGCGGTAAAACCGCAGCTTCCGTTAGAACCGGTGCCGGTAGGATCAGCAGTACAGACAACGGGACTTCAGAGAAGAAGACGACCAAGTCGTCTGAAACAGTAATGTGATATAGAAAGGGAGGATTATTATGGAACAGACAGCTAGTGTAAACAACCAGAATAATGGTTTTCAGACAATTACACGGAAACATGCGATTATGATTTTGGTTGTTAGTACATTGATCATGATTGCAGCCGGGTTCAGTAACTTTAAGTTTATACCGATCCTGTTGAACTTTATGGAGGCGTACCACTTGGAAATGGGCGCGATGGGTGTCGTTATGTCCGTATTCCAGTGGGTATGTATCATTGCGATGCTTCCGGCTGGTTTTGTGATCAGTAGGATGTCACCACGATATTCGGGTGTATTGGCAATTGCGTTTATAACGCTTGGAAATATTGTCGGTCTTTTTGCAGGAAATGTAGGCCTTCTCGTTCTGGGACGTGTTATAGAGGCGCTTGGGTTCTGCCTGATTCAGATCCTGACACAATCAGTAGTCAGCTCCGTATTCAGAGGCAGTAAGATGCTTGGGACAGCAACCGGTATCTTAAACACAGGTATGATGTTTGGGCAGATTATTCATTTCAGCCTTGCGCCTACAGTAGCAAACAAAGCTGGACTAAATGGCGTATATTACTATATCATTATTACCATCATCATTCTTGCAATTATCTGGTTCTTTGCAATTAATAAAAACATCGTGACAGTCATAAAGCAAACAGTTGCTGAACGGGAGCAAAATAAACCTGTTCTTTCCAAGAGCGAAAAACTTGCAAAGAAAATGGCCGTATTTAAAACACCTCAGATCTGGCTTATTGCAGTTGGATTTACCCTGATCGGTGGAGCGGTAGCGCGTGTTGGTCAGTATATTCCGACATACATGACGACTGAGTTAGGTATTGACCAGGTTGTAGCAGGTAACCTGAACAGCCTTGCAACAGCGTTTGGTATTGTAGCGTTTATCGTTTACGGTATTCTGGCAGACAGACTGAACACCAGACGTAAACTGATGATCTTCTCCTGCTTATCTGTTATTGCAGTTTACTTATGCCTGATGTATCTGCCGGCAGGATTGCTGATTATCTTCATTATCCTTTACGGTACATTACCGCGCGCATTCACGACATTAACATATTCCTGTTATCCGGATCTGTTTGAAGATAATGATCAGATTCCGATCGCTCATTCGACAGTTATGTTTGTAGGAAACCTGATCGGTGCAGCATTAACAGCCATCTTTGGCTATGTTATTCAGTTTGCAGGATACACCGCATTATGGTACTTATGTATTGTCTTAGGTGTTGCAGCAGCAGTTTGCTGGTTCTTCGCAAAGAAAATCAAATAATACCTGGATTAGATTTTTAGTATTATACTCTGGTATCAAAGTCTTTCAAAACAGAAAGACTTTGATACTATTTAGGAAGTCAGATTAATAGCATCTTAATGAGGTTTAACTATGAGTGTTTTGGGAATAATAGGTATCATCATTGCACTGTTTTTGCTGATATATCTGGGCTATAAAGGATGGGATGTTGCTTATGTGGCAATCATCGCAGTTATTGTGATTGCGGTGTTTAATGCCCAGAACATCACAGAAACATTTGTCAATACTTTTATGCAAGGTGCATCCGGGATTCTGATGAATCTCTATCCTATCTTTATTACCGGCGCAATCTTCGGAGCAGTATTCGGATGTTCCGGAGCCGGCGATTCGATAGCCTCTGCAATTACGAAAGTATTGGTAAAAGATGATCTGAGCGGGAAAAAAGGCCCCTGGGTCGTAACCCTTGTATGCAGTATCGTATTCTCGATTCTTAATTATACAGGCGTGGATGCAATGATTGGCTTATTTGCCATGTATCCGATCATTGTCGGCCTGATGAGAAAAGCAGACCTGCCGCGCAGAGGAATACCTGTTCTTCTTATGGCATGTTACGGAATTGCCAATGGACCGGGGGCAGTACAAAGCAAACAGGTATTGGCGATGAATCTGCTGGGAACGGAGTCTACAGCAGGTTTGATTCCGGGTATTGTTGCGATGGTACTGGTGTTGGTCCTTTCTATTCCATACACAGCACGCTTCCTGATCAAATGCAAAAACAGGGGAGAAGGCTTTACGGAATTCGAAGGTGGTATTCACTTCAGTGGACAAAAAGAAGTGAGTAAACCGAATTTCTTTGTGGCATTGATCCCGCTGGTTGTGATTTTTGTGCTATTTAACTTTGTAAAAATGAATAATGCGATTGCGGTTCTGGCAGGAACTGTAGTTGCTCTGGTTATATTTATCCCACAGATCAAAGCAAATGCTCCGGAGGGAGATGTCCTGCAGTTTTTAAAAGCTGCTCTGAACAAGGGTGTGGTCAATTCGTCCAAAATTACCATTGCAGTCATTTCTGTTGTTGGTTTTGGTTCTGCAGTGGCTGCGACAGATACATTTATGAGCTTCGCAAAGAAACTCACAAGTGTGACCTCCGGTGGATATTTTGTATTCGCCATAGCAATCTGTGTGCTGGTTGGCCTTATTGCAAACTCCATTGGCGGCATTCAGATCGGTTTGCCGATTCTGGGACAGCCGTTTATTGCAAGCGGTCTCAGTGCAGCCGGTATTCACAGAATTGCTTTGTTTGCGGCTTCGACTTTCGATTCACTTCCGATCAGCATGTTTGTCATCATGTGTCATGATCTGTCAGGCGTGTCCTTAAAGGATGGATATAAACCGGTGTTTGTGGTATCAGTTATTGTCCCGTTGATATGTACAGCAGTGATCGCACTGATGTACACGATCTATCCGGGATGGGTATAAACAGAAAGATAATGAGGTAATAATATGGCAGTAGCAATTACAGAAGAGGAGAAGAGATCACCCCTTTATAAATACTTTGATGGAGATGCAGAATTTCCGCTTGAAGAGCTGAAAAAATTGACGGAGAACTGTGAGCTGACGCCGGAGGAGGCTATGACACCGGATCAGATCAATGATCTTTTTAAAGACGGATATCTTCCGGGAGAATTTGGTTATTGTTGTTATCCGGATGGATCAGCGATGCTTGCAAACAAGAAGAGCATGCCGAATGTTACAGTGGAAATGTTTGACTGGTGGTTTTGCTGGCACATGATCGAGCCATTGCGCTACAAAATCTGGGATCCGAATAATCATCTGTACTGCATGACGATGCAGCCGGAAAAACTGAAAGATGCATCCATTCCGATCCATGAGAGATACTGGGATACCGATTGCGAAATCAAGGAAACACATCTGCCGGGTGAGCCGGCAGGTCATGTAGTGATCCCGTTCCGTAATCCGGCAGATCTTGGATTTGATGTGCAGTGTCTTGCAGATTTTAAAGGTACGATTGTATGTTCCGGAGATGCGAAGACACCTGTTACCATGGTTCACTTCGTAAGACCACTTAAACAAGGGGTAGAACTTCGCAGCAGATTCTGGTATGGATATCATCTGGTGGATGGCAAGATTGAAAAGATGCAGCTTCCGCCGCATGTAAAATTTGATGCAGTAAGAATGAGAAGCTCTTTGATGCATAACATTAATGAGTTTACAAATCTGTCCAGAATCCTTCCGGGATTGTATGAAGAATATAAGGATTTTCCAATTGATGCATTTGCAGAAGAAAACGAAGTATGAAATCTTTCGTGATGCAAATTGTATGACGAGAAGAACACACCTTTTTGTAATGATATTGATAACCATATGTTATAACGTGATAAATAAATTGAATTTTACGAAAGCAGGAATATCATATATCATCATAAAAGATGAGATATTAGTAAAGTTATACAAGACTAACCGTAGATAGAGACGTCGAAATTATTGAATGTGCACATATTGTATGATATAAATAGTATATAATTGTTTTTCTTTAAGAACATAATCGGAATACAATAGTAGCACGAAGCAGAGCGTGCAAAGTCTATACGTATTAAATAGTTTTCCAATACGAAAGTCATTTTTTGTTAAGTAACTTGTCAACGGGGTAGGATCACAACGTTTTACAGCATCAAAGGAGGTAAATTGTGAGCACAACGAAGAAAACAGTTCCGTTCCATGGGACTGCAGCACAGGAGCAGGAGCTCATCGCTGCCATTCATGAGATGAAAGACATGGAGGGCTGCCTGATGCCGATCATGCAGAAGGCACAGGATATCTACGGATATCTGCCGGAGGAAGTTCAGAAGATCATTGCGGATGAGCTGGATATTCCGATGGAAAAGATCTACGGGATCGCAACATTTTATTCGCAGTTTAATCTGGCTCCGAAGGGAGAGAATCAGATTCAGGTATGCCTGGGTACCGCTTGTTATGTTAAGGGCTCAGGAAACATCCTGCGTCGTGTTCAGGAGAAGCTTGGAATCAACACTGGTGAATGCACGCCGGATGGTAAGTTTTCCCTGGATGCATGCCGCTGCGTAGGTGCATGCGGACTGGCACCGGTCATGATGATCAACGAGGCAGTATATGGAAGACTGACAGTTGATGATGTAGACCGGATTCTGGATCAGTATTAATAATGCATGAAATAGTGGAGGAATCTGATGAAATCAATAAATGAATTACTGGCCTTGAAAGAAAAAGCACAGGCGCAGATGGGAGCCAGATGTGCAGGGTCTGACATGACAAGCATCGTTGTCGGCATGGCAACCTGCGGCATCGCCAGCGGCGCGCGTCCGGTGCTTGAAGAGATGCAGAAAAAAGTAGAAGAGGAAGGGCTTGATACCGTCATGGTGACACAGACAGGTTGTGTCGGCATGTGTCAGTATGAGCCGATCTTAGAGGTTTATGAACCGGGCAAACCGAAAGTGACCTATATCCAGATGAGCCCGGATAAGGTTGACCGCATTGTACAGGAGCATCTGAAGGGTGGCAGCGTAGTAGAAGATTTTACGCTTGAATCCATCGATAAGATCAAAGTGGATCCGGATGCAGACAACAAGCACTCCTTAAACGATACGGTATTCCAGAAGAACCAGCGCCGGATCGCGCTGCGCAACTGCGGCTATATTGATCCGGAATCCATCGATGATTACATTTCGACCGATGGTTATCAGGCTTTGAATAAGGTCCTGACAGAGATGGAACCCGACGAAGTGATCCAGACCGTTCTGGATTCCGGTCTTCGCGGCCGTGGCGGTGCGGGATTCCCGACCGGTTTAAAATGGCGTTTCGCGTCAGGCAACCGCGGACAGGTTCAGAAGTTTGTCTGCTGTAATGCGGATGAGGGTGACCCGGGTGCGTTCATGGATCGTTCCGTTCTCGAGGGCGACCCGCATGTTGTATTGGAAGCAATGGCCATCGCAGGTTATGCGATCGGTTCAAATCAGGGTTACATTTATGTTCGTGCTGAGTATCCGATCGCTGTAAAGCGTCTGGAGATCGCACTGAATCAGGCAAGAGAATATGGCGTTCTCGGCAAAGACATCTTCGGTACGGGATTTGATTTTGATATTTCTCTTCGTCTCGGCGCAGGCGCATTTGTATGCGGTGAGGAAACAGCGCTGATGACATCGATCGAAGGAAACCGTGGCGAGCCGCGTCCGCGTCCGCCATTCCCGGCTGTGAAGGGTCTGTTTGCAAAACCGACCATCCTGAATAACGTAGAGACCTATGCGAACATCCCGCAGATCATCTTAAAGGGTGCTGACTGGTATTCTTCTGTAGGTACAGAGAAATCCAAGGGAACCAAGGTGTTCGCACTTGGCGGCAAGATCAACAATACCGGACTTGTGGAAGTTCCGATGGGTATCCCGCTTCGTACCGTTATCGAAGACATCGGCGGCGGTGTTCCGAATGGAAAGAAATTTAAGGCAGCACAGACCGGTGGTCCTTCGGGCGGATGCATCCCGGCATCCCTTCTGGATGTGCCGATGGATTATGAAAGCCTTGGCGCGATCGGTTCCATTATCGGATCCGGCGGTCTGATCGTTATGGACGAAGACAACTGTATGGTAGACATCGCGAAATTCTATCTGCAGTTTACCGCGGATGAGTCCTGCGGTAAATGTACACCTTGCCGTGTCGGCACAAAGCGTATGCTTGAGATCTTAGAGCGCATCACAAAGGGACAGGGTACATTAGCGGATATCGATAAGCTCGAAGAGCTCGCCGCTTATGTAAAAGAAAACTCTGCATGCGGACTTGGACAGACAGCACCGAATCCGATCCTGTCTACGATCAAGCACTTCCGTGATGAGTATGAAGCACACGTTGTCGATAAATGCTGCCCGGCTGGTGTCTGCAAAGACCTTCTGCAGTACAGAATCGATCCGGACAAGTGTAAGGGATGTACCCTTTGCGCGAAGAACTGCCCGGCAGGCGCAATCACAGGAACTGTCAAGGAGCCGCATGTCATTGATCAGACGAAATGTATCAAGTGCGGTGTCTGCAAAACAAACTGTAAGTTTGATGCGATTGATACGAAATAGGAGGGCTGCCTGATGAGTGATGTAACATTAAAAGTGAATGGAATAGAAGTAACTGTTCCGGAAGGGACCACTGTTCTGGAAGCAGCCCGGAAAGCAAATGTTGAGATCCCGACATTGTGTTATCTGAAGGATATCAACGAGATCGCTGCCTGCAGAATGTGTGTAGTTGAAGTAAAAGGCGCAAAGACGCTTGTAACCGCTTGCGTATATCCTGTTAACGAAGGAATGGAAGTATTCACCAATACGCCGCAGGTACGTGAGTCCAGAAGAAAGAATCTGCAGTTGATCCTCTCGATCCATGAGAAGAAATGCCTCTCCTGCGTACGCAGCGGCAACTGTGAGCTGCAGGCACTCTGCCGGGAATACATGATCGATGACGATGATTATTTCCAGGGCGAGAGAAATATCTATGCACTCGATGACAGTGCACCACATATGATCCGTGACAACAACAAATGTATTCTTTGCCGACGCTGCTCCGCAACCTGCGCAAACGTACAGGGGATCGGCGTCATCGGCGCAAACAACCGTGGATTTGCGACATTTATCGGATCACAGTTTGAAAAGGGACTGGGCGAGACATCCTGTATCTCCTGCGGACAGTGTATCGCAGTATGCCCGACCGGCGCACTTTATGAAAAAGACGCGACAGCAGGCGTATTTGCAGCTATCGCTGATCCGACCAAGCATGTCGTTGTACAGCCGTCACCGGCAGTTCGTGCAGCACTTGGTGAAGAGTTCGGTTATCCGATTGGCACCAATGCGGAAGGAAAGCTTGCAGCATCTCTGCGCAGACTTGGCTTTGACGCTGTATTTGATACCAACTTCGCAGCTGACTTAACGATCATGGAGGAAGCGAACGAACTGCTCCAGCGTGTAACAACAGGCGGCGTACTGCCGATGATCACATCCTGTTCACCTGGATGGATCAAGTTCTGTGAGCATTATTTCCCGGATCTTCTGCCGCATCTGTCAACCTGTAAGTCGCCGCACCAGATGTTTGGCGCGATCGCAAAGACCTATTATGCGGATAAGATTGGCGTAGATAAGAAGGATATGGTCGTTGTCAGTGTTATGCCGTGTACAGCGAAGAAATTCGAGATCACGCGTGATGACGAAGACGGCGCGGGTGTACCGGATGTGGATTATGTCATCACCACACGTGAGCTGGCTAAGATGATCCGCATGGCAGGCATCCGTTATGAAGACCTTCCGGATGAAGGCTTTGATCATCCGCTTGGCTCCGGTACCGGCGCAGCGGTCATCTTCGGTGCAACCGGTGGCGTTATGGAAGCAGCGCTTCGTACCGCAGTAGAAAAGATCACCGGTGAAACATTGCAGCAGCTCGATTTTGTAGATGTGCGCGGTATGGAAGGCATCAAGGAAGCAGCCTACAAAGTCGGCGATCTGGATGTTAAGGTTGCAGTCGCATCCGGCACAAAGAACGCAAAGGTTCTGATGGAGAAAGTAAGACGCGGAGAAGCGGATTACACCTTCATTGAGATCATGGGATGCCCGGGCGGCTGTGTCAACGGCGGCGGACAGCCGAGACAGCCTGGCTATATCCGTAATACGGTTGATCTTGCGGCAGAAAGAGCAAAAGCGCTCTACAGCATTGACGAGGCGAACACGATCCGTAAGTCACATGAAAACCCGGATATCATTACCCTTTATGATGAGTTCTTAAAAGAGCCGGGAAGCCATCTGGCACACGAGCTTCTGCACACATCTTATGTGGAAAGAGTGGTACACGAAATCAAGTAAGATAGCGGGGGTACGCGGTTTGACAAGGAACTGTCAAAACGCTATAATATCGAGGTATAGAAGAGAAACCATTTATGGTTTCTCTTCTTGCTTATAAAAATGACAAGTTAGGAGACATGTTATGGAAAAAATCGTGATGCAGACACCACTCGTTGAAATGGACGGGGATGAGATGACAAGGATCCTCTGGCAGAGCATCAAAGAGGAACTGCTGATTCCGTTTATTGATCTGAAAACAGAATACTATGATTTGGGATTGAAAAACAGAAATGAAACGGATGACAGAGTGACTTTTGATGCGGCGAATGCGACGGCCAAATATGGTGTCGGTGTCAAATGCGCGACGATCACGCCCAACCAGGCACGTGTGGAAGAGTATGATCTTAAACAGATGTGGAAGAGCCCGAACGGGACGATCCGTGCGATCTTAGACGGTACGGTTTTCCGTACGCCGATCGTTGTAAAAGGCATTGAGCCTGTTGTGCGCAACTGGACAAAACCCATCACGATCGCCAGACATGCCTATGGAGACCTTTATAAAAATGTCGAGATGAAGATCCCGGCAGCCGGTAAAGTGGAGCTGGTTTATACTGCGGCAGACGGCACAGAGAAGAGAGAGCTCGTTCATGAGTTTACGGGTGCCGGTGTTGTTCAGGGTCAGCATAACTTAAACAAATCCATCGAGAGCTTTGCGCACAGCTGCTTCCAGTATGCGCTTGCGACAAAGCAGGATCTCTGGTTTGCGACAAAGGATACGATCTCAAAGAAATATGATCATACCTTCAAGGATATTTTCCAGGATGTGTTTGTCAGAGAATATGAGAGCCAGTTCGCAGCAGCAGGGATCACATACTTCTATACACTGATCGATGACGCGGTGGCACGCGTGATGAAGTCAGACGGCGGTTATATCTGGGCCTGCAAGAATTATGACGGCGATGTCATGAGCGATATGGTATCTTCTGCATTCGGTTCGCTTGCGATGATGACATCCGTTCTGGTTTCTCCATCCGGTGTTTTTGAATACGAGGCAGCACACGGTACGGTACAGCGTCACTATTATAAGCATCTTGCCGGAGAAGAGACATCTACGAACTCCGTGGCGACGATCTTTGCATGGACCGGCGCACTGCGCAAGAGAGGTGAGCTTGACGGCATCAAAGAGCTGGAGGTATTTGCAGACAAGCTTGAGAAGGCAGCGATCGCTACGATCGAATCCGGAAAAATGACAAAGGACCTGGCGCAGATCACGACCTTTGAGAATCCGGAGATTCTTGACAGCTTCTCATTCATCCGCGAGGTTCGTACTAATCTGGAGGAAATGCTCTAAAGTTATGGTCATTTCTTGTTCATCTATTGGAAAATCATTTGGGGAGACCAGGGTTTTAAACCAGGTCTCCTTTCATATCAATGAGAATGAAAAGGCGGCGATCGTCGGCGTTAACGGTGCCGGCAAATCGACGCTTTTAAAAATTCTGGCAGGAGAGCTGGAACCGGATGAGGGCCAGGTCGCAATGCAGAAAGACGTCCGCATTGGCTATCTGTCACAGCATCCGGATCTGACAAGCGGGAAAACCATCTATGACGAGGTCCTGGAAGGGAAACGGGATCTTCTTCTGATGGAGGAAAAGCTGAAACGGATGGAGCATGAGATGGGAGGCCTGTCAGGCGAGGCGCTCGCCCGGGCTTCGGAGGAATATCATGCTCTGCTGACAAAGTTTACCGATCAGAACGGCTATGCCCTTCGCAGCGAGGTGCGCGGCGTATTAAAGGGACTGGGTTTTCCGGAAGAGGATTTTTCCAAGATCTGCACCACGCTTTCCGGAGGTCAGAAAACGCGGGTTGCGCTGGCAAAAATGCTGTTGTCCTATCCGGAGATCTTATTGCTCGACGAGCCGACGAACCATTTGGATATGGATTCCATCCGATGGTTGGAAACCTTTTTGATGAGCTATAAGGGCACGGTCATTATCGTTGCGCATGACAGATATTTTCTTGACAGAGTGGTGGGCAAGGTGATCGGCATCTCGCACCACAAAGCGATGGTATATAACGGCAATTATACGGCATATGCACAGAAAGCCGCAGCACAGCGGCTGGCGGATCAGCGGGCCTGGGAAAACCAGCAGCAGAAGATCCGGCACGAAAAGCAGGTCATTGATAAACTGAAATCATTCAATCGGGAGAAATCTGTCCGTCGGGCGGAGAGCAGGGAAAAGCTGCTTGACCGCATGGAGATCCTGGATAAGCCTAAAGATGAGAATGCCGCGATGCGGCTTGCGATCACGCCGGCTGTTACGAGCGGGAAAGATGTTTTGGACATTGAAGGACTTGCAAAATCATTCGGTGAGAACCATCTGTTTTCCGATATCAACATTTCGATCCACAGAGGGGAGCACGTTGCCCTGATCGGCGCAAACGGGACCGGAAAGACAACGATTTTAAAGATCTTAAACGGGAAAGAGACGGCAGATGCCGGGACGATCCGGCTTGGGACCAATGTGGAGATCGGTTATTATGATCAGGAGCAGCAGGAGCTGAGTATGGAGAAAACGATCCTGGATGAGATCTGGGATGCGTATCCGAATCTGAATGAAACCACGATCCGCAATACACTGGCAGCCTTTTTATTTACCGGAGATGTTGTCTATCGTCAGGTGGAAGCATTAAGCGGAGGGGAACGCGGACGGCTTTCCCTGGCAAAACTGATGCTTTCAGATGCGAATTTCCTGATCCTTGATGAGCCGACCAACCATCTGGATATGGAGTCAAGGGAAATCCTGGAAGATGCGTTAAAATCGTATGAAGGAACGGTCCTTTTTGTCTCACATGACAGATATTTTATCAATAAGACAGCGGACCGGATCCTTCACCTTGATCACAGGCAGATCCGGGATTTCCACGGAAACTATGATTATTATCTGGAGAAATGCCGGGAAGAAGAAGCAAGGGGCGCATCAGCTGTTGCAGACGATCGGAATATGACGCGAGAAGCGGCGGCCATTTCTGCACAGGAGAAACCGGATGCAGGAAAGGCGGACTGGAAGGAACAGAAGGCAAAGCAGGCCGAGATCCGCAAAAAGGAAAACCGTCTCCGTGCGATCGAAGAAGCGATCATGCAGGAGGAAGAGGCATTAGAAAAGATCGAAGCGCAGTATCTGCTGCCGGAGGTCGCGACCAATTCGGCGAAGCTGAATGACCTGTCGACACAGCAAAAAGAACACAATGACCGACTCGAAGAATTATATGCTGAATGGGAGTCTCTGGAAGATTGACAAAAACTGAACAATCGATATAATGATATTAATTATTAGTGTTCGGATATAATAAAAAGAGGTCAATTATGCAAAAAGAGATATCGCCTGCGGTCATTAAAAGGATGCCGCGTTACTACAGATATTTGAGCGAATTGCTGGAATCGGGCGTAGAGAGGATTTCTTCGGCGGAATTAAGCTCACGCATGCATGTGACTGCCTCACAAATCCGCCAGGATCTGAATAATTTTGGAGAATTTGGCCAACAGGGATATGGTTATAATGTGGCGTATCTTCACAATGAGATCAAAAGGATTCTCGGACTCGATCAGAGGCATCGCATCATTGTCATCGGTGCAGGGCATCTTGGTCAGGCGTTGACGAATTATGAGCGTTTTGTCGGACGTGGATTTGTGATCACAGCATTGTTTGATACGGACCCGCATAAGATCGGGCACAGTATCCGTGAGATTCCAATCTTTCACATCGATGAAATGGAATATTTTGTGAGAGAAAACAACATAGACATTGCAGCATTGACACTTCCGAAGCAATATGCGAAGGAAATGGCGGACCGTCTGGTGGCACTTGGGATCAAAGGAATCTGGAATTTTGCCCATCTGGATCTGGATGTGCCGGATGATGTCAGCGTTGAAAATGTCCATTTGTCGGACAGTCTGATGAGATTGTCCTATCTGATCAAAAGTACAGAATCAAATAAATAATAGTGATGCTATGCCGCTGTATGTTTTGGGATGATCTGATCATACAGCGGCTTTTTTACATATGGAGGAACGCAGATGAAATACCTGTTAAACCATAAGCAGATGCAGCAATGCGATATCAATACGATGGAATACTTCGGCGTGATCTCGCCGGTCCTGATGGAGCGCGCGGCGCTGTGCATGACAGAAGAGATCCTGCGTGTGATCGAAGGAAAAGACGAGCCGGTTCTGATCGTTGCCGGGACCGGAAACAATGGCGGTGACGGTCTGGCAGCGGCAAGGATGCTGATGCAAAAAGACATCCCTGTCGATATCTGGTATCCGGGGAATGAAGAAAAGGCCAGTACAGAGGGGAAACGGCAGCTGGAAATTGTCAGGAAATACAAGATCCCGGTTTATAAAGAAGCGCCGGGAAAAACATATGGCTGTATCGTTGACTGCCTCTTTGGGATCGGCTTATCCAGAGAAGTCGGCGGGATTTATAAAGATGTTATAGCGCAAATGAATGAGATGCCGGGGATTAAGGTTGCGGCAGATATCCCTTCCGGAATCCATACGGACAGCGGGCAGGTCATGGGGATCGCATTCCGCGCCGATCTGACGGTGACATTCGGTTTTCGAAAGCTCGGACACGTGCTCTTCCCGGGTGCGGATTATTGCGGCGAGGTCATTTTAAAGGATATGGGAATTGACCGTTACAGCCTTTTGGATATGCAGGATATGGCATTTCATTTAGAGGAAGAGGACCTTGATCAGATCGCAGCAAGACCGAGAAGAAGCAACAAAGGCAGCTATGGGAAGCTGCTTTTGATCGCAGGTACGAGAAACATGGCAGGCGCTGCCGCCCTGGCGGCAAAGGGCGCGTATGCAGCAGGCGTTGGCCTGGTCAGAGTTGTGACGCCGGAGTGCAATCGCGAGATCATACAAAAGCTTGTACCGGAGGCAGTGCTGACGACTTATGATGAAACAGAAAAAGATGTAAGCTTTCTGGCGGAATGTTTTGCCTGGGCGGATGCGATCGTGGCAGGCCCGGGGCTTGGACAGTCTGATACATCGGAACGGATATTGGAAGCGGTCCTTGGCGTGGAAGACAAAAGGGTTTTGCTTGATGCGGATGCGCTGAACCTGGTCGCGAAAAAAGGCGATATAAAGCTGCCAAAACAGTGTGTGGTCACGCCGCACCTTGGTGAAATGCAGCGTTTGAGCGATACGCCCGTAAAAGATCAGCAAAAAGAACTGATAAAAGTTGCTCTTGATTTTGCAAAAGGGTATAATACTGTTGTTGTGTTAAAAGATGCCCATACTGTGATCGCAGGACCGGGTGCAGAGATCTGTATTAACCTGACCGGGAATCCGGGCATGGCAGTCGGCGGCAGCGGAGACGTGCTGTCCGGCGTGATCGGATGTCTGCTTGCGGCCGGGGCGGATGCATTTTTTGCTGCATGCATGGGCGTATACATTCATGGCAGAGCCGGTGATCTGGCAGCGGAGCAAAACGGAATGGCGGGGATGTCCGCATCTGATCTGGTGCCGTCTGTAAAGGAAGTCATGCGGCTCGCGGAAATGAGAGGAAATAACCGGTAAGAATACCGGCAAAAGAGAATATGGTTAAAAAATATCACAGAGTATATGCAGAGATCGATCTGGATCAGTTTGAAAAGAATCTGGATGCGATCGAAGAGAAATTATCGCCTGACAGCCGACTGATCGCGGTGGTCAAAGCTGACGGATACGGACATGGCGCGACAGAGCTTTGTCAGGAGGTCCTGGAGAAACGGGACCGTGTTGCAGGATATGCGACGGCTTCACTCGATGAAGCAGTGAACCTCTGGCCTTATGTAACAAGGCCGATCCTGATCCTCGGATATACGTTTCAGGATCAGTATCCGTCACTGATCGCGCATGAGATCAGACCGACGATATTTGACTGGCAGAGCGCCAAAAAGATCAGCGACATTGCCTGCAGCATGGGACAGGTTGCAAAGATTCACATTAAGCTCGATACCGGGATGGGACGGATCGGATTCCAGATCACGGAAGAAGCGGCAGATGAGATCATTAAGATCTCGCAGCTGCCGGGGGTTGAGATCGAAGGTATCTTTACCCATTTTGCACGGGCGGATGAGGTTGACAAAACAGCTGCCCGGATCCAGATCGAAAAATACCAGGATATGGTCCGCATGCTGAAAGAGAGAGGTCTTACAGTCCCGCTGCATCACATGGCAAACAGCGCGGGGATCATGGAGCTGCCGGAGTCACACGCGGATCTGGCAAGAGCGGGGATCATCCTCTACGGACTGTCTCCGTCAGAAGAGGTCAGCGTCCGTGATACGGGCATACGGCCGATCCTGTCGTTAAAAAGCCATATCACATATGTAAAGGATCTGCCGGCGGGAAGCCCGATCAGCTACGGCGGCACCTGTGTGCTGGAAAAAGACGCGAGGATCGCGACAGTACCGGTCGGATATGGCGACGGTTATCCGCGCAGCCTTTCAAACCAGGGACATGTTCTGATTCATGGAAAGAAAGCACCGATCTGCGGACGTGTCTGCATGGATCAGTTTATGGTAGATGTTACTGATATCCCGGATGTAAAGGTGGGAGATGAGGTAACCCTGATCGGACAGGATCAGGACGAAGTCATTCTGATGGATGAGCTGGGTGATCTTTCGGGACGGTTTAATTATGAGCTTGCCTGTGATCTTGGAAAACGGATCCCGAGAAACTATATCAGAGATGGGAAAGTCAT